>JBMOPO010000022.1:0-126234 GCA_049325095.1 Pseudomonadota bacterium
GAGCCCGGCGACCAGCACCGGCACCCCGGCGCCCGGCAGCGCCAGCAGTGCAGCCAACAGCGGCGACAGCAGGCTGATGGGTACCCCGGTCACCAGCCAGTGGGCGGCGACCCGGGCCAGCACCAGCAGCCACAGCGGCTGTGGCGACAGCACCAGGTATTCGAGCGCGCCGTCGAGAAAGTCCTCGCGAAACAGGGCATCGGCGGCGAGCAGGGTGCCCAGCAGCGCCATGATCCACAGCATGCCGGGCGCCAGCCGCGCCAGCAGGGCCGGCTCCGGACCCACCGCCAGCGGCACCAGCGCGGTGATCATCACGAAGAAGATCAACGGATGGGCAACCTCTCCCCGGCGCCGCCAGGCGAGCAGCAGGTCACGGCGCAACAGGGCCGCGAAACCGGCGCCCAGGCCGGGCAGGACCGCGACGGGTTCAGGCGGCGAGTGCAAGCCGTTTCACTCCCGGCAGTGCCAGCGGTTGATGACTGCTGAAGATGATCGCACCCCCGGTGCGCCGATGCTCCTCGAACAGCTTTTCCACCAGCTCGACACCGGCGCGGTCGATGGCGGTCAGCGGCTCGTCGAGTATCCACAAGGCCGCACCCGACAGCGGCAGGCGGGCGAGCGCCGCGCGGCGCAGCAGGCCCGCCGACAACTGGGCGCAGGGGGTGTCGGCCCAGTCCGCGAGCCCCAATGCCGCCAGCGCGGCCTCGGGCCCGCCGCCACGGCGGGGAAACAGCCCAGCCAGCCAGCGCAGGTTTTCGCGCGGCGACAAGCCCAACTTGAAGCCGGGCGCATGCCCGAGGAAGGCGAGCTCGGCGAGATAACGGGTGCGGGCCCGCGGCAGCGGCTGTTGGCGCCAGTAGAGTTCACCGGCGGCGGGCGTCAGTGCGGTGGTGAGCACCCGCAGCAGGGTGGTTTTGCCGGCCCCGTTGGCGCCG
The DNA here is from genome assembly GCA_049325095.1 of Pseudomonadota bacterium. Lineage (GTDB taxonomy): Bacteria > Pseudomonadota > Gammaproteobacteria > Pseudomonadales > Porticoccaceae > JAGPUQ01. The sequence continues at coordinate 936 of JBMOPO010000022.1, forward strand.
GTGACCTGCAGGATGTCGCCCGCCCGGACCTCGCCCGCCAACCCCTCGAACAGGGGCGCATCGTTGCGCTCAAAACACAGGTTGCGAAATTCGAGGAGGGGTGCAGCGGGGGACAAAACGAACTCCCGTACAGACCGGCCGCATTATGCCCCATCGCGGGAAATTCGCCAAAGAACGCCGCCCGGGATGCCGATGCCCAGGTCGCTCGGGGCGCGCCCGCACATCCCCCCGGGGCAGGCGGCAGTCCTGCTACAAACTTGGCCTCGGCGCCTTCGAGGCGTCGGCGCCGCGATCCCGGGACTCGGCTTACCGTCCCGAGGGGAACCGCTGGTGCTTGACGGCTAGTCCAGATCGCGATCGAGATCGAAATCGTAATCGCGGATCAGTTTCTCCAGCCGCCGCTGCTCGAGCCGGTCTTCGAGGCGGCGCCGAGCTTCCATATCGATCACGACCTTGCGCTTGTCGTGCGCGACATGCAGAAACTCGTCCTGACTTTCGAGGGTGCCTGGATCGACATCAGTTTCGCCCATGCGATAAGACCTCACTGACTGCTTCCCGGCGGCAGATACCGCGCCGGACGCGGGTGATCGCGGCGGCGATCACGGGCGCACGGTAAGACCAACAAAAGCGTTCGTCAAGATATTTTTATTTCGTTAAATCAAGCTATTAGATGGTTATTGAAGAATCTCCGGAAAGCCGCGCCGACGGTCGTCCGGAAGGCGGCCGGCTGAGGTAGCATAGGCACGGAACCAAGCTCCCGCGGCCGACAGATGAATCGCTACTCCTCCATCGTGGTGCTGACCGGCGCCGGCATTTCGGCGGAATCCGGAATCCAGACCTTTCGCGGTGCCGGTGGCCTGTGGGAGGGGCACGATATCGAGGAGGTGGCGACCTTCGAGGCCTATGTCCGCGATCCGCACAAGGTGCTGGCGTTCTACAATGCCCGCCGCCGCGATCTGAGCCGCGCCGGCATCGAACCCAATGCGGCGCACCTGGCGCTGGCGGAATTCGAGCGCGACCATCCCGGCGACTTCCTGCTGATCACCCAGAATGTCGACGATCTCCACGAGCGCGCCGGCAGCCGCAAGCTGCTGCACATGCACGGTGAACTGCGCAAGGTGCGCTGCCAGCGCTGCCATCAGATCTACACCAGCACCGAAGATCTCTCGCTGAGCACCCAGTGTCCCTGGTGCATGGCGGCCGGCCGCGTCCGCCCGCACATCGTCTGGTTCGGGGAGATGCCGTTCCACATGGACGAGATCCATCAGCGTCTGGCGAGCTGTGACCTGTTCGTGTCCATCGGCACCTCGGGCAACGTCTATCCCGCGGCCGGCTTCGTCGAGATCGCCCGGCAGCACGGCATTCCCGCGGTGGAACTCAATCTGGAGCCCTCGGAGGGCGCGTCACAGTTCACCGAGCGCCGCTACGGGGCTGCCACCGAGGTGGTGCCCGAGTTCTTCGCCCGCCTGAGAGGCGCCTGACGGCCGCCGGCGGCAGTGCAGGGAAAACCCTGCTCTCAGTTGACCACCAGCATTTCGGTGGTCATGTGGCGGAGGATGCGCTCGGCCGTGTTGCCGAGCACCAGACCCTTGAGGCCCCGGTTCGCCACGCTGCCGATCACCAGCAGGCCATCGGCCGCCGCCGCCGCCAGCACATCCTCGACCCGGCCGGTCTCGATCCGCGCCTCGTCGACCCGGAGGCCGATCCGCTCCAGCAGCTCCCGTTGCGCCGCGCCCGCCCGTGCCTGCAGCTCGGTGATCAGATCGGCGCTCAGCGGCACGGCGACGGGACTGGCGTAGATCAGCGCCGGGTCCGGCATCACCGTCACCACCCGCAGCGGGACCTGCTCGGCATGCGCGAAGGCGCTGGCGGCGTCCAGCACCCGTTCGGCCAGCAGTTCCTGCTCCGGCCCTTCGGCCAGGGCGTCGACCGCCGCGATCACCGCCCTGATCGGCTGCGGCTTGCGCGGCAGCAGCAGCACCGGGCAGGGCGCCTCGCGCAACAGATGCCAATCGTCCGCGTGGTGGATGAGATTTTCCAGCAGCCCATGCCGGCTGGCCTCCATCAGGATCAGGTCGGCCCCCATGGCCAGCGCCCGATCGGCGATACCGCGGTACCTGCGCTCGCACCAGATCACTTCGCCTTCGTCGGCGCCGCGCAGGGCGTCGAAGCGGGCGGTCTCGGCGGCCAGGATGGCCTCGCGGACCGATTCGACATTACCTGCCGGCAGGTACTTCTGCCAGTCGCCGAGCGGCGATTGCACCGGCAGCAGCAACCTCAACCGGGCGTGAAACTGCGCGGCGAGAAAGCGCGCCCGCGCCAGTACGCGCTGGGCCTCGTCGGGTTCGCCGAGCACCGCCAATAGCTGTTGCATCCGGGTGACCTCCCAGGGTTCCTGGCCGGGGAGTGTAACGCCAACGGTGCGGAGGCGGTTGGCGGTGACCTGCGGCACCACTTGATGCACGTCATGGTACCCCGGGCGCCGAGCGGCCAGAGTGGCCGCATCGCGTAGCAGATCCGTCCCCATGCCCGGCGAGCAAAGACCCGGCGGCCTCCACCGCCTCGACGCACGAGCGCTGCCCCCCGCGCCCACCGCGTTTGCGACCGCAGTGCTGCCCTGCTTCCGGGATCGGCAGATCATCCCCAGCGGCGGACACGAGCGCTTTCGCGGAGTCGGTCACGAGCTGGCGATCAACGTCCAGTGCCCCCGGGAAACGCTCGACGACTACGTCGGACTGCTGGCCCGGGAGGCCGCCCTGCTCCGGGCGCGGCTTTCCGCACCGCTCCCGGTCGTCAGTCTGTGGCTGCGCGGCAGTCCCTCGCGCCAGTTTTCCCCGGAGGCGGTGACCGAGCTCATCTTCCGCCTCAATGCCCAGTTTCCGCTGTCCTCCACCGACGCGGTGCGCGGCCTCGAACTGCCGGCGGCCGCCATCAATCCCGAGCGCCTGGCGCTGCTCGCCGGCCTGGGCTTCAATCGCGTCGCGTTGCGAATCGACGCGACCCTGGGCAGCGATGAGCGCAGCCTGGGACGGCTCCACGATCTGCAGCGGCAATTGACGGATTTCCCGGCGATCGAACTCCAGTACGAGGTGCGGTTTGGCAGCCGGTCCCATCCGCGATACCTGTCGCGGCTGCTGGCAGCACTGCGCAGTTCACCGGCCGCGGCCATCGAACTGGTCGATCCGGACCAGGAGAATCCGCGCCCCCTGGCCGAGCGCCTGGAATCGGGGCAACTCCTGAAACTCGCCGTAGCCGAGATGACCGCGGCCGGCTGGGCGGCGTTCGGCAACCACATCTTCGTCCCGGCGGACAGCGCGCTCGCCGGCGACCGCTGCCGCGACACCCTGCATCTCACGCCCTGGGGTCCGCAGCCGCTGCTCGGCCGGCTGTGGCTGGGCCTGGGGGTGGGCGCCTTCGGCTATCTGCATCCGTGCTATTACCGCACCACGCCCCGGGCGGAGTCCTATCGCCAGGCGCTGGAGGCCATGCAGTTGCCGGACAAGGAGCTCTACGGCATGCCCGGGGAATGCCTGCCAACCCAGCATCTCTGTCGAGCCCTGCTGTGCAGCCAGCGCCTGCCGCCGGCGGCGGATCCCGAACTCCACTCCGCACTGGCGGAGCAGCAGTGGATCCAGGCGGAATCCGGGCGACTGACCACGGCTGGCATCATCCAGCTCGCCGCCATCATCCACGACTTGCATTTGCGGTCCGACCGGGGAGAAGATCATGCCCAGTTCCATACCAGCGATCACCATGGCGCCTAAGCCCTGCCCCCACCAGCATCAAGGCGTGAGTTGCGGCGACTGCCGCATGAAGGCGCTGTGCCTCCCCCTGGCCCTGGAATTCGATCAGGTGGAAAAACTGGACCGCATCATTCAGCGCGGGCGCCCCTTCCAGCGCGATGAATACATTTATCGCGCGGGCACCGATTTCCGTTCGGTGTACGCGGTGCGCAGCGGTGCGGTCAAGACCTTCGCGGTCAACGACCAGGGCGTCGAACAGGTCACCGGGTTTTATCTGCCCGGCGAAATCTTCGGCATGGACGGCATCGCCCACACCCATCACATCAGCTCCGCGCTGGCGCTGGAGACCTCGTCGATCTGCGAAATCCCCTTCAATCGCCTGGAGGAGCTCAGCCTCGCCCTGCCCAGTCTCCAGCGCTACTTCTTCCAGTTGATGAGCCGGGAGATCATCAACGACCAGCGCCTGGTCGCCCTGATCGGCAAGAACAGCGCCGAGGAGCGGCTGGCCACCCTGCTGATGAGCATCTCGACGCGCAACGCCAAGCGCAACCTCTCCGGGCTCCGCTTCCGCCTGCCCATGTCGCGCGCCGACATCGGCAACTACCTGGGCCTCACGGTGGAAACCGTGAGCCGCATCTTCGGCCGCTTCCAGAAACAGCGCCTGCTCATGGTCGACAAGAAGGAGATCGAGATCCTCGACTTGGAGGGCTTGCAGGAACTGGCCAATATTTGAGTCGCCGCAACGGGCGCGCTGGCCGGGTGCGGATGCGCCGGCGCTGGCCCAGCCTGCAACAACCATCCAACCAACCGGGCCCCGGGTCGGGCCCGCCCCGCGAAAGGATTTGCAACAGTGGTACCCTGTCGGCGCCTGCGCGGGAACCAACCAATGAACGAGCTTCAGCAAGTCGTCGCCGACCTGCGTGCCGAAGGCGACGAGCTCCATGCCTTTCTCGGCGCCGTGCCGGCCGCCGCCTGGCCGCTGGCCACCAGATTCAAGGGCTGGACCCTCGACGACGTGGTCGGCCATCTCTATTTCGGCGATTACCTGGGCATCAGCTCGCACCGCGATGGGGATGAATTCCGGGCCTTCATGACCCGGGTGCGGGATTCGGGTCTGTCGCTGGCCGACTTCACCCGGCAGTGGCTCGGCGGCCTGTCCGGCCCGGCGCTGGTGCGCCGTTGGCGCGAGCAGTTCCTGGCCATGTGCGCACGGTTCGCCGCCAGCGACCCCGGCATGCGGCTGGCCTGGGCGGGGCCGAGCATGGGCATCCGCATGTTCGCCACCGCCCGGCTGATGGAAACCTGGGCGCACAGTTGGGCGATCTACGACCGGCTCGGCATCGAGCGCCCCCAGACCGACCGCATCCGCCACATCGCCGCCATCGGCGCCCGCACCTACGGCTGGAGTTTCGCCAACCGCGGGCTGCCGGAACCCGGGCCGGCGCCCTGGCTGGTGCTGGAGGCGCCCTCGGGCGCGCGCTGGGAATGGCATGAGCCGCAGGCGGACAACCGCATCAGCGGCCCGGCGGTGGCGTTCTGCCAGGTGGTCACCCAGGTGCGCAACGTCGCCGACACCGATCTGGAGGTGGTCGGCGGGCCGGCTCGGGCCTGGATGGCCATCGCCCAGTGCTTCGCCGGGCCGCCGGAGACACCGCCGGCACCCGGCACCCGCCGCATCGACGCGCCGCCGGATCCCGGCCGCTGAGCCGCGGGCGGCCGGCGGGCGCCGCCCCGGGAGAACCTCAGCCGCCGCCCTGGAACATCTTGACGTCGAAGTATTCACGCCAACCGGTGATCCTGCCGGCATCGTCGAATTCCAGGATGCCCATCACCGGCAGCGAGTGCCGCCGGCCCTTGTAGGTCCAGCCGTCCACCCGCTCGGTAACCACCGCATCCCCGGCGCAGACCAGCTTGCGCAGCTCGAAGGTCATGTCATCGCCCAGGGCGACGAACTTCTCCACCGCCTTGCGGATCCTGTCCCGGCCCTCGACCGGCTGGAAGGGAATGTTGTGATAGATCCCGTCGGGGGCGAAGGCGGCGACGATGGCCTCGACGTCCTTACGCTCCCAGGACTGGAAGAACGCGCGGGTGAGCTGCAGGTTGCGTTCGGTGGCATCGGTAGAGGCGATTGCCAATTGCGTGGTTGCGGCCATGGGGATTTCCTCCTTCGGGTTCATTTGCGTTATGGGATTCGGAATTCCGGTCGCGGGCCCGGACCCGTCGTCAGCGCCCGAGTCTAGCCCCCGGCCGCTGCGCACCGCCAGCGCCATCGGCGCCCGCCAAGGGGCTGGCAGTCTCGCCCTGGTTTGACCTAGGCTGGAGCCGATTCCCATAACAACAGGTATGCCGCCATGAATGCACCACGGCTTCAGGTCTTCGCCGACGACTTCGTCTTTCTGGAAGGGCCGCGCTGGCGGTTCGACAGACTCTGGGTCTCCGACGTCAACGGGAAAAAGGTCTACACCCTGACCGAAGACGGGGCCCGGGCCCTCTGTGTCGAGGTGCCGACCCGGCCCTCGGGTATCGGTTTCCTGCCGGACGGCACCCCGCTGGTGGTGTCGATGAAGGACCGCACCCTGCAGCGGGTCGAACATGGCCGCCTGGTCCGGCACGCGAGCGTCGCCCATCTGGTCGAGGGCGAGATCAACGACATGGTGGTCGACGGCCGCGGCAACGCCTATGTCGGCAGCATGGGCTACGACCTGTTCGGCGGCGCCGACTTCAAGCCTGGCAACCTGGTGTTGGTGACCCCGGCCGGCGAGTCCCGGGTGGTGGCCGAAGACCTACATTTCCCCAACGGCCCGGTGGTCACCCCCGACAACCGCACCCTGGTGGTCGCCGAGAGCTGGGGCAAGCGGCTGACCGCCTTCGCCATCGAGGCCGGCGGCACCCTGAGCGGACGCCGGACCTTCGCCGACCTGGGCGACCACACGCCCGACGGCATCACCCTGGACGCCGAGGGTGCGATCTGGGTGGCCGCCTTCGCCAACAATGCCTTCGTGCGGGTGCGCGACGGCGGCGAGATCACCGACCTGATCCCGACGGGCGACCGCCGCGCGGTCGCCTGCACCCTGGGTGGCGCGGACCTGCGCACCCTCTACTGCATCACCTTCGCAGGCACCATGGGGGACATCGGCAAGGGCCTGCGTGCCTCGCGGATCGAAACCCTGCGGGTGCCGGTCCCCGGGGCGGGCTCGCCCTAGCTGCAAACGGTGGGCCGCTTACCCACCCTACGGCCACGCCCCGCCCCGGCGCAGCCAGGCGGGAAGGCCCGCGGGGCTTCGTCCAAACCTGCTAGTTCTTCGGCGGCTTTTTGCGGAACACGATCTTCTGTTCGTCGACCTCGAGCTTGCAGCCGGCCTGGGCCGCGAGCCGCCGCGCCAGCGGCAGATAGGCGAAGCGATCCATGGGATCGTTGATGGAGTTGCGAAAATCTTCGCGGGAGATCTCGAAACTTTCGCCCGCCGCGAGCCGGGCAATCTGCTCTGCGTAATTGCTCATGGCGATTGGTCCTGTCGTTATTGTCACCTTCAACAACAATCAGGTTGCGATCGAGGCTAGCAAAATCGGATGACACCGCCAATATCGTCCGGGCGGGGGATTCGTGACCCGATTTCCCACCGCGGCTTCCCGCGGCCCAAAAAAAAGCGGGCTGGTTCGACCAGCCCGCCAGTCGGGATCCCGACCGGGATCCGAAGCTCGTGCGGATGGGGTCGCGTGCGCCGCCGCGCTGCGGGATACCGGGCGCGGCGGCGGAATTCGCCGGGGCTCAGAACCTGTAGCCCACCCCCAGCATGTACACCCAGGGATCGATGTCCACGTCCGCGGTGACCCGGTTGGCGGCAAACTTGAAGGTGGCATCGGTATCGATGTCCAGATACCAGACCGAAGCGTTCAACAGCCAGTGGTCGTCAAGTTGATAATCCAGCCCCGCCTGAGCCGCCCACCCGAAGGAATTGTCCAGATCGAGATCGCCGGGGCCGAACAGGCCCTCCAGTTCGCCATCGACCTGCTCATCGAAGAACAGGGTGTAGTTCACCCCCGCGCCGACATAGGGCTGCCAGCGCGAGGCGGCATCCATGGGGAAGTACTGCAGCGTCAGGGTCGGGGGCAGATGCTTGATCGAGCCCGCGTCCACCCCGACGCCCTTGGCCCGGACATCGTGCTCGAAGGGGGTCGCGGCCAGCAGCCCCAGGCCCCAGTGGGAAGTCAGCATGTAGCTGAGGGTGAGCCCGAGCTGCTCGTCGTTGTCCACGCCCGCCTCGGTACCGGGCAGTGCGGCGCCGTCGAGCTTCAGGGCCCCGCTGTCCTCATTGGGCTGCACCGAGGCGACGCCGGCGCGGACGATGAGGTCCCCGGGTTGATAGGCCAGGGCCCCGCCGGCGGTGGACATGCCCAATGCCGCCAGCGCCACCACTGAATGTCTCTTCATTCCTGCTTCCCCTCTCTCGTGAATCGACAGGGGCATTGCACCAGCGGTGGCACCGGAGACACTTGACCGAAATTAACGCTGGATCCGGGGGCGATTGATCCTGGATAACAGCGCATCGAAAAGTGCCCGGCTGCAGCAGTCGGGCGACTCGGGAATGGATGGAATCGCCCGGACAACCGTGGAGTGTCGCGGTACGCATTGGCGCTCGGCAGGACGCGCAAGAGCACGGGCCAGGCAGCGGATGCCGGGCAACAATGGCCGGTAAGGCGGAGTTTGCCGGGAGTGGACGAGCTCTTTGGGCCGGCTATCAGTGCCGCAGATCTAACGCGGAGGGGAGGTCGTCAGCGGGTTGAGCCCCGCGCTCGCCGCCCAGGCAGGGTGGCGATCCCGGGGCGGCGGCGCGCTCCGCCCACTCCGCCGGGGTGTAGAGATGCAGGGCCAAGGCGTGGACCGGCCCGGCGAGCAGGTCGCCGAGCACCTGGTTCACCCGGCGGTGGCGCTGGATCCGCGACAGTTCCGCAAACTGCTGCGCCACCAGCGTGACCTTGAAATGGGTTTCGGAACCGGGCGGCACATTGTGCCGGTGGCTCTCGTTCTCGACCCGCAGCAGCGCCGGTGCGAAAGCGGCGCGCAGCAGGTCGTCGATGCGGCGTTGGATGTCCATGGCAGCGCTGCGGTGGTGGTCGGTAATGATGGCGAGCCTACCACCGCCGGCGGCGCTGGTCATCCGACCAGGCCAGGGCGACACCGCAGGCGCGGCCGGGCTGATAAAATGCCCACCCCCAACCAACCGGACCTGCGATGAGCGTTCGCGCCCTGCTCGACCAGCGCCTGCGGGCGGCGATGGACGCCTGCGGGGTCCCCGCGCACCTCGGCCCCCAGCTGGCCCGGCCCGCGCGCCCCGAATTCGGCGATTTTCAGGCCAATGGCGCCCTGGCCGCGGCGCGGGAGCTGAAGACCAGGCCGCGCGACCTGGCCGAACGCATCCTGGCGCAGGCCCGGCTCGAGGGCATCGTGGCGCGCGCCGAGATCGCCGGCCCCGGCTTCATCAACCTCCATCTGGCGGACGCTTTTCTCGCCCGCCTGCTCGACGACCTGCGCGGCGCCCACCGCCTCTGCCCGCCGGCCGAGACACCGCAACGGGTGGTGGTGGACTATTCCTCACCCAATCTCGCCAAGGAGATGCACGTCGGCCACCTGCGCAGCACCATCATCGGCGACGCCGTGGCGCGGGTGCTCGAATACCTGGGCCACGAGGTCATCCGCCAGAACCACATGGGTGACTGGGGCACCCAGTTCGGCATGCTGATCGCGGAACTCGAGGATCACCTGGGCTCCGGCGAGGCGCCGGACCTGGCGCTCGCCGATCTCGAACAGTTCTACCAGAGCGCCAAGGCGCATTTCGATCTCGACCTGGAGTTCGCCAGCCGCGCCCGCCACCACGTGGTGCGACTGCAGGCCGGAGACCCCCTCTGCCGCGCCCTCTGGCAGCGCTTCATCGACATCTCCATCGCCCACAGCGAGGCCATCTACCGGCTGCTGAACGTCACCCTGACCCACGCCGACATCCGCCCGGAGAGCTTCTACAACCCCTACCTGGAGGAGATCGTCGCCGACCTGGTCGAGCGGGGTTTCGCGCGCGAGGATCAGGGCGCGGTGGCGGCCTTTCTGCCCGAGCTGGCCGACCGGCACGGCAAACCCGGCGCGGTGATCGTGCGCAAATCCGACGGCGGCTATCTGTACGCCACCACCGACCTCGCCGCGCTGCGCTACCGCAGCCGGGAGCTGGGCGCCCGGCGCATCCTCTATTTCATCGATGCCCGCCAGTCGCTGCACATGAAGCAGGTGTTCGCCCTGGCGCGGAAGGCCGGGCTGGTCGATCCGGAGGTGAGTCTGGAGCATCACGCCTTCGGCACCATGCTGGGCCCGGACGGCAAGCCCTTCAGGACCCGCAGCGGCGGCACCGTCAAGCTCGCCGAGCTGCTCGAAGAGGCGGTGGCGCGGGCCGCGCAACTGGTGGCCGCCAAGAACCCCCGGTTGATCGAGACCAGCCCGGAGGAGATCGCCCGCAAGGTAGGCATCGGCGCGGTCAAGTACGCCGATCTTTCCAAGACCCGCACCCACGACTACGTATTCGACTGGGAAGCGATGCTGAGCTTCGACGGCAATACCGCGCCCTACCTCCAGTACGCCTACACCCGCACCCAGAGCCTGTTCCGCCGCGCCGCCGAGCTGCCGGGGGCGGCGCCGGGAGCGATCCTCATCGCCGCGCCGGCGGAGCGCCGCCTGGCGCTGCAGTTGCTCGAGTTCGGCACCACGCTCGAGCAGGTGGCGGCCGAGGCCTATCCCCACCTGCTGTGCAACCATCTCTACGATCTGGCCACCGCCTTCACCAACTTCTATCAGGAGTGCCCGGTACTGCGGGCGGACATCGACGCCGGGCTGCGCGCCAGCCGCCTGGCGCTGTGCGAACTGACCGCCCGCACCCTGGCCACCGGCCTCGACCTGCTCGGGATCGAGGTCATGGCGGAGATGTGAGGCCCGCACCGGCCAGTTCGCGCCGGTACAGATCCGCCATGGCCGCATCGAAACAGCAGAAGATCACCCGCCGCACCGAAGTCGGCCGCGCCAGCGCGGCGTGCACCTCGCGCACCGCGATCGGCACCGCGCGCTCGGGCGGAAAGCCGTATACCCCGCAACTGATCGCCGGAAAGGCGATGGAGGCGAAGCCCTGCTCGGCGGCCAGCGCCATGGCATTGCGGTAGCAGCTCGCCAACAGTTCGTCCTCGCCCGCCGCACCCCCCTGCCACACCGGGCCCACCGCGTGGATGATGGCCCGCGCCGGCAGGGCGAACCCCGGGGTGAGGCGCACTTCCCCGGTGGGACAGCCGCCGATCGCCCGACAGGCCGCTTGCAGTTCCCGGTGCCCCGCGGCGCGATGGATGGCGCCGTCCACCCCGCCGCCGCCCGCCAACCGCTCATTCGCGGCATTGACGATGGCATCGACCCGCAGTCTGGTGATGTCCCCCTCGACCACCTCGATCATGATTCCCCGCTCCCGCCGTCTTGTACCTGCGCTCCCGGAAAAGGCCCGGCCGGACCGGCGGTCGCCGGGACCCGTCCGGCCCGCAAAAAGCTGACAATTTGCTTGAAATTAGCCCGTTAACCTGCTAGAAAAATGGGTGAATGATTCCAGCGAACTACAGGGGATTGTGCCCGATGTGTTCGACCTGCGATCTGCGCCAAGTCATCCGCGCCACGCTCCGCCAGATCGGCGACTGGTCGCCCGCCGCCGAGAACCTGCTGCTCGGCACCGCGCTGGCGGAATCCGGCGACGACGCCCGCCTGCGCCGCGGCCGGCGCCTCGGAATCTACCGCATTTCACCCGCCATGCACCGCATGATCTGGGACCGGTATCTGGTCGACCATCCCGACCTGGCCAGCCGGGTGCGGGGGCTGGCCGGCCAGCACGGCTTTCTGCGCGACCCGCACGGCGAACTGGCCACCAATCTCAAGTACGCCACGGCGATCGCCTGGATGCGCTACCGGCAGCAGCGGGTCCCGCTGCCCGATGCCGCGGACATCGCCGCCCTGGCCGGCTGCTGGCAGCGCGGTTTCCGGCGCGGCGGCGCGGTGGAGGATTTCGTGCGCCGCTGGCGGGCCGCCGAGCATCGCCCCGCGGCGGCCTGAACGTCCCAACCCGCGCCACCCCGCCGCCCGCATGCGGCGCCCAGCGGCACCGCCTCACCGAATTCTCAGCGCAGATTATGCGCCGCGATGCGCACCGGGCCGTCGCGGCGCAATTGCAGGCTCGCGAAATCGAACAGCGCCGGATCGCCCAGCTGGGACGGCGCCACATTGCAGATGGCCGAAAAGATGGTCTCGGTGCGTCCCGGATAGCGGCGCTCCCAGTCGCGCAGCATTTCCTTGATCACCTTGCGTTGCAGGTTTTCCTGGGAGCCGCACAGGTTGCAGGGAATGATCGGAAATTGCCGGTACTCCGCATAGCGCGCCAAATCTGCCTCGCGGCAGAAGGCGAGCGGCCGGATGACGATGTTGCGGCCGTCGTCGGAGAGCAGCTTGGGCGGCATGGCCTTGAGCTTGCCACCGTAGAACATGTTGAGAAACAGGGTCTCGACGATGTCGTCGCGGTGATGGCCCAGGGCGATCTTGGTGGCGCCGATCTCCTCGGCGAAGCCATAGAGGGTGCCGCGCCGCAGCCGCGAACACAGCCCGCAGTAGGTTTTGTGCTCGGGCACCAGTTCGGTGACGATGCTGTAGGTGTCCTTTTCGAGAATGTGGAAGGGAATGCCCAGGGCGCTCAGGTACTCCGGCAGCACCTGCTCGGGAAAACCGGGCTGTTTCTGGTCCAGGTTGACGGCCACCAGCTCGAAATCGATGGGCGCCGTGCGCTGCAGGTTGAGCAGGATGTCGAGCATCCCGTAGCTGTCCTTGCCGCCGGACAGGCACACCATCACCCGGTCGCCGGGCTCGATCATCCGGTAGCGCTCGATGGCGGTGCCGACCTGGCGGCGCAGGCGCTTCTGCAGCTTGTTGAATTCGAGGCGGTCGCGACCGTGCAGTTCGGTCATGGGGAAGGTGGCGATCGACGAGGGGCGGCCATTCTACAACCCGGAGATCGCGCCGCGCACTCCGAACCCGCCGGCTGGCGCCACGCTGCTCAGGGCGCGTTCAGGGTCCAGTCGTCCTGGTACTGGATCGCGCCGCCGTAACCCAGCAGATAGAGCGCCTTGCGGTCCTCGGCGTAATGGGCCATGAGGCGAAGAAACGCCTTGCGATCCTGCCCGAACTCGCGCTCGTAGGTTTCGAGCACCCGCGAGGCGCGCAGCGGCCCGCGCGCCCCGGCGATGGACAGGCCGCGCTCGGAATTGATGAACCTGCGCCCAGCGCCGGTCAGCAGCTCGCGGCTGTTGGGGCCGGTGCAGGCGCGGGGCTGGATGTCCGGGCAGCCCAGCCCGCCGCAGGCCAGGCCGAACAGAATGCGGTGATCCTTCCAGATCGGCACCAAGATCCGGTGCTCGATGTCATCCAGCGACAGCGGCCGGCCGGCGACGGTGACCAGGGGCGCCCGCCAGGGCTCGACCCCGTCGATGCGGATGCCGCTGACCTCGGTGACCGGAAAGTGATCGAGGATCAGTTGCACGGTCAACGCATTGTAGAGATTGATCCAGTAGGCGAGCTGCTCGGCGCGGCGGTAGCGGCGCGGTTCGAGCGCGGCGAGCGCGGCGATATAGCCGTCCAGAGCCGCCCGGTCCGCCGGTGCGACCTCGCCGTAGCGAAAGCGGTTGATGCCGGACTGATGGTCCTCGACCACATAGCGGTGCAGCAGGCCATCCCAGACGCCGTGGTCGATGGCGGCCGGGTTGGCTTCGTCGCTGCGATTCCATTCCGCCCAGTCCTGGGCCTGCGGCACCGTTCCCGCGGCTGCCTGGGCGCCGGCGCCCAGCAACAACAGGACCCAGGCGGTCAACAGACGCAGCGACATCGACACGATCCCTCCTCCCCCGGCGCAAGCTGCGCTTTTTGTACCAGCATTTCCGACACCCTACAATCGAATCCTGCGGATTTTTCCGGATTCCCATGAGATCGCTCACCGCGGCACAGATCGCCGACCTGGATCGCGCCCACCTCTGGCACCCCTATTCCTCGCTGACCGCGCCGCCGCCGGCCTATCTGGTGCGCCGCGCGCGCGGCTGCCGGCTCGAACTCGACGACGGCCGCACCCTGATCGACGGCATGGCCTCCTGGTGGTGCGCCATCCACGGCTACAACCATCCGGCGCTGAACGCGGCGGCGAGTGCGCAGCTCGCCGAGATGGCGCACGTGATGTTCGGCGGCATCGTCCACGAGCCGGCGGCGCGGCTGGCCCGCCACCTGGTGGCGCTGACCCCGGCGGGGCTCGACAAGGTGTTTCTGTGCGACTCCGGCTCGGTCAGTGTCGAGGTCGCCATCAAGATGGCGCTGCAGTACTGGCAGTCCCGGGGACACCCGGAAAAGCGCCGCCTGCTCGCCCTGCGCGGCGGCTATCACGGCGACACCTTCGCCGCCATGTCGGTGTGCGATCCGGTCACCGGCATGCACCACCTGTTCGCCGGCGCCCTGGCCGAGCAACTCTTCGCCGAACCCCCGCATGCGGGTTTCGACGCCCCCTGGGATCCGGCCTGGATGACCGATATCGGCAACCAGGTGGCCACCCATGGAGACGAACTGGCGGCGGTCATCCTCGAACCCATTGTCCAGGGTGCCGGCGGCATGCGTTTCTACCCGCCCGCCTTCCTGCGCGCGGTGCGCGAGCTCTGTGACGCCCACGGGGTGCTGCTGATCGCCGACGAGATCGCCACCGGCTTCGGCCGCACCGGCCGGCTGTTCGCCTGCGAGTGGGCGGAAATCAGCCCGGATATCCTCTGCCTGGGCAAGGCACTCACCGGCGGCTACCTGAGCCTGGCCGCCACCCTGTGCACCGAGGCGGTGGCCACCGGCATCTGCACCGGCAGCGCCGGGGTGTTCATGCACGGCCCCACCTTCATGGCCAATCCGCTGGCCTGCGCGGTGGCCAACGCCAGCATCGAGCTGCTGCTGGATTCACCCTGGCAGGCGCGCGTCGCCGCCATCGAGGCGCAACTGCGCGAGCAGCTCGCGCCCTGCGGCGACTTCCCGGGCGTCGCCGGGGTGCGGGTGCTGGGCGCCATCGGCGTGGTGGAGATGAAACAGCCGGTGGAGGTGACCGCGCTGCAGGCCGAGCTGGTGGCGCGCGGGGTCTGGCTGCGGCCGTTCGGCCGGCTGGTCTACCTGATGCCGCCCTATGTGATCGGCGGTGACGAGCTCGCCTGCATCACGGCGGCACTTCGCGAGCTGCTCGCCCGTTACTGAGAGCTTGTGAATTGTCAGGCTCTTGTATGTGTGTAAACAGACCAGCACGGTACAGTCGGACCACCGCTGAGGTGGCCGGACCGGACCGTGCAGCCTCAGCCCGGCCAGGGATGGCTGGTCGCAGATCAAGCACGCGAGTGCTTGATCCGCGCGAGCGAGTCCGGGCGTGTACCGGATTTGCGACAAAAGAAATGCACAGCACGTGCATTTCTTCACAAACTGAGCGCCCTCAGCCGAGTGGGCGGATGCCCACCGCGCGGCGCAGCTCGGCGAGCCGCGGCGCGGCCAGGGCGCGGGCCTTGTCGGCACCGGCGCGCAACACCGCCTCGATATGGCCGGGGTCGGCGAGCAGGGCCTCGTAGCGCGCGCGCGCCGGGGCCAGCGCATCATTGACCAGTTCGAACAGCCGCTGCTTGGCCTCCCCCCAGGCGATGCCGGCGGCGAAGGCGGCGCGCATCTGCGCGGTCTGCTCCGGGGTGGCGAAGGCGCGCCAGATCTGGAACACCGTGGAATCGTCCGGGTCCTTGGGTTCGCCGGGTTCCAGCAGATTGGTCTTGATGCGGTTGATGTGCTTCTGCAGCGCCTTTTCGTCCAGGAACAGGGGGATGGTGTTGCCGTAGCTCTTGCTCATCTTGCGGCCGTCGAGGCCCTGGAGTACCGCGACCTGGTCGTCCACCACGGCTTCCGGCAGCGCGAAATGCTCGCCGTAGTGGTGGTTGAAACGCTGGGCGATGTCGCGCGCCATCTCGATGTGCTGGACCTGGTCACGCCCCACCGGGATCCGGGTGGCGTTGAACAGCAGGATGTCGGCAGCCATCAGGATGGGGTAGCAGAACAGTCCCATGGTGATGCCGAAGTCCGGATCCTCGCCGGCGGCCTCGTTCTCCTGCACCACTGCCTTGTAGGCATGCGCCCGGTTCATCAGCCCCTTGGCGGTCAGGCAACTGAGCAGCCAGGTCAGCTCGGGGATTTCGGGAATGTCCGACTGTCGGTAGAACACCACCCGCTGCGGATCCAGGCCCAGCGCCAGCCAGGTGGCGGCGACCTCCAGGGTCGAGCGGTGCACCAGTTCCGGGTCCTGGCATTTGATCAGGGCATGGTAGTCGGCCAGGAAAAAGAAGGACTCCACCGCGGCGTCGCGGCTCGCCGCGATCGCCGGGCGGATGGCGCCCACATAGTTGCCGAGGTGGGGAACACCGGTCGTGGTGATGCCGGTGAGCACGCGTACGCTGGCCATCGCTGGGTGCCGCTGCCGAGGGGCGCCCATGATAACCGAAGCCATCCCTGCGCTAAGATGGCGCGCAGTCCGCCGCCCGGCTCCGCCATGCCCGCACTCGCCCGTTGCCACAATGTCGAAGACTTCCGCCGCCGGGCGCGGCGCAAACTACCCGCGCCCCTGTTCCACTACATCGACGGCGGCGCGGACGACGAGACCACGCTGCGTAACAATACCGCGGCCTTCGAGCGCTACCGGCTGATCCCCCGGGTGCTGCAGGATGTCACTGGCACCGACCTGCGCACCCGGGTGCTCGGCTGCGAGCTGGACATGCCGCTGCTGCTCGCGCCCACCGGGATGTCGCGCTTCTTCCACCATCAGGGTGAACTGGCGGTGGCGCGCGCCGCGGCGCGCTTCGGCACTCTGTATTCGCTGTCCACGGTGGCGACCACCCGCATCGAGGACGTCGCGGACGCCAACCCGGGTCCGAAACTGTTTCAGCTCTATGTGTTGCGCGACCCCGGCATCAACGACGAACTCATCGAGCGCTGTGCGGCGGCCGGTTTCGCCGCCCTCTGCCTCACCGTGGATACCGTGGTGCAGGGCAACCGCGAGCGCGATCTGCGCACCGGCATGACGGTGCCGCCGGCGCTGACCGCCAAGAGCTTCGCCAGCTTCTTCGCGCGGCCGCAGTGGTGCTACCGGTTGCTGACCTCGCCGCCCCTGCAGATGGCCAATGTCGCCCACCGCATCGCCGAGGGCAGCACCCGGGTGAGTTCGCTGGCCAGCTACATCAACGGCCAGTTCGACCGCGCGCTCAACTGGCAGGCGGCAGAGCGGATCCGCGCCCGCTGGAACGGCCCCTTCGCCATCAAGGGCGTGCTCAGCGCCGAGGACGCGCGCCGCGCCGCCGACATCGGCGCCAGCGCGGTGATCGTCTCCAACCACGGCGGCCGCCAGCTCGACGGCGTGCCGGCGCCGGTGGAAGTGATCGGCGAGATCGCCGACGCGGTCGGCGGCCGGGTGGAGATCATCCTCGACGGCGGCGTGCGCCGCGGCAGCCATGTGTTGCGCGCCCTGGCGCTCGGCGCCACCGCCTGCATGATGGGCCGGCCCTACCTGTACGGCCTGGCGGCCGGGGGCCAGGCCGGCGTCGAGCGGGTGCTGGCGCTGCTGCGCGACGAGATCGAACGCGACCTGATCCTCGCCGGCCGGCCGCGGCTGGCCGACATCGACCGCAGCCTGGTGCGCAGCGACCTCGGCTGAGGTTGGGGCGCGCCGCCAGCTCAGCCGCCCAGCCCCAGATCGCCCGGCGACAGAATGCCGTGGGGATCGAGCTCCCGCTTGATCCGCCGCAGCAGCTCCCAATAGGCGGTGAAGCCCTGCACCTGGCGGACCCAGACCTTGCCGGTCTTGTAGGGCACGCAGCCGGCTTCCACCAGCGCCTCGGCGCACTCCTCCATGGCCGCCACCGCGCCCGCCCACTGGGTGGCTTCGTCGTAGAACGCCAGCGCGCCGCCGTGCAGTCCGCGCCGGCACATCACCACCGCGGCCCCCAGGGGATACTGGGGATAGTTCCGCCGCTGCCGATTCATCACCTCCAGGAAGGCGCACAGCCGGTCGGTGGGCACCGAGGACATGAGGATGGCGCAGCGGGAGATGGCGAAGAAGCCGGCGAAGGAATACCAGTAGATCTCGTCGGTGCGCAACTTCCGGAAATAGGCCTCGTTGAAATCGGGAAAGGGCGCGCCGCCGCTGCGCGCGGCGATCTCCGCGATGCGCTCCTCATCCTCGCGCACCCGGTCGGCTTCGCCGCGGTAATCCACCGCGAGCGCGAACTGGGGCAGCGGGCCCTCCGCCTTGTCCGGAAACACCTGGGCGATGCGCGTCTTCACGGTGGCGGCCTCGTAGGCGCCGGCGTACCAGATGTTGCCCACCAGCTCGCGGCGCTGGATCTCCTGGATGCAGCGCTGCACGCCCTGGGCATCGGCAAAGCCGTAGCAGTTCGTCTGGCGATGCGGCGGCAGGGGATGCAGCCACAATGCCAGCGCCACCACCACGCCCAGGGTGCCGTCGGCGCCCAGAAACAGTCCGGTCAGATCCGGACCGATGCAGTAGCGCTGGAAATAGCCCGCCTGCGGCGAGGCGGCGGAGCCGGTCTTGACCCGCTGGCCGTCGGCGAGCACCACCTCGACGCCGGCGACCTGGTCGCCGAAGCTCTGGAACTGCGGTGAACCCGTACCCAGCGCATGGGCGGAGAGCGCCCCACCCACGGTGGCTGTGGGCGCCGTCGAGGGGACGACGCCGATGGTCTGGCCATGGGGTCCGAGGGCGGCCAGCAGGGCGCCGAACCGCACCCCGGGCTCGCACACCACGATGCCGCGATCCAGATCGATATCGAGAATGCGGTCGAGGCCGCCCAGGTCGAGCACGATACCGCCGGCGCGCGGGTTCACCCCGCCCGCATACATGGTGGCGCCGCCGCGGGCGTAGACCGGGATCCGCTCCCGGTTCGCGCGCCGCAGCACCTCGGCCACCGCCTCCGCGCTCTCCGGCCGCACCACGGCATCCGGCCTCCCCGGCGCCACCGCCGAGGTATCGCGCCGGTAGGGCACCAGGTCGATGGGATCGGTCAGCAGGGTGGCGCCGGTGAACTCGCCCAGGCTGACGAGGCTCCCGCGGTCTTGCGCTGTGCTCATGGCTGCTGCCCTCCCAACGCGAAATGTCGCGTGATGAATTCGGCGACCCCGTACACGGGGGGATCCCCGCTCTCCCGCGCCGTCTCGAACTGGGCCACGCAGCGCGGATCCGCGGAAATCAGCGCCTGGGCTCCGGAAATTTCCCGGATCCGCGCGCGCGCCATGGCCCGGCTGGACTCGGGCTGCATGGCGGCCATGCCGCCCGCCGCGCCGCAGCACAGGCGGTAGGGGGATGCAGCGTCGCCGATCACCTCGACCCCGAGCGCGGCGAGCAGATCGCGCAGCGCCTGGTTGTCGTCCCCCGCGCCGGCCCGCGCCGCCTGGGTGGCCTGGCAGCTCTCCAGACAGGCCACCCTGGGCAGCTCGCCCCGTGGCGCCGGCCGCAATGTGCCGCCGTGCAGCGCCGCGGCGAGCCAGGCGACGAAGGAGCGGTGGCGATCGACCCCGGCGAAGGTATTGGCGCACTCGCAACCGGAGGTGAGCAGGAGCTCATAGCTGCGCTCGGCCAGGCGCTCTTCGAGCCGTGCGCCCTGGCGCCGGGCATCCTCGGCCATGCCCAGTTCGCGCAGCGGCGCCCCGCAGCAGCGATCGGCAGCTCCCAGCAACTGGACGCCGACGCCCGCCGCGCCGAGCAGTGCGACCGCCGCCTGCGCCTCCGCCGGCCGCCCATGGGCCGCGGCGCAGCCGGGCAGATAGAGCACCTCGCCGCCCTCCCGGGCATCGACTGTCGCCGCCCACCGGTAGCGCTCGGCGAAGGGTGCAGCGGCCGGGTTCTGTTCGGCGGTGATGGCCTCGCGGACCGCGATCGCCGACCCCGGCGCCGCGCCACGATCGTTCAGTTCCCGGCGCAGCGCACGGTTGATCTGCATGGGCCGCAGCCCGATCGGGCAGATCCGCTCGCAGTTCCCGCAGCCGGTGCAGCTGAACACCCGCTCGGCCAGCCCGGGCAGCGCGAAGGATTCCCCCTCCAGCCAGGCGCGGGCCAGTTTCAGGTAACCCTGGCCGGAATAGCTCAACGCCGGCGAGTGCGACCCCAGGGTGGCGCAGACATGCTCGATGCCCCGCTCCTCCCAGATCGCCTCCACGCAGTAGCCGCAATCCGCACAGTGGTAGAGGTCTTTCAGAAACTCGGTCAGATGAGGCAGCGCCTCTTTGTCCCCCGCCGCAGCCATGGTTCGGGCCCTCTCTTGGTTGTCAGCGCGCCGCCTCAGTAGAGGGCGACGATGCGCAGCGGTGTGCCGGTGGCGCCGCGATACTTGGTCGGCAGCATCAGGATGGTTGTCCGGTAATGCCTGCCGGCGGCCAGTTCGGCGCTGTTGAGGTTCTCGATGATGTAGATGCCCTGGTTGACCAGCAGGTGCTGGTGGACCGGGAAGATCACTCCGGGATCCTCGCCGGGCACCACTTCCAGCGCCATGTTGTCGGCGCCGATCGCCACCGCCTTGCGGGCCGCCAGCCACTTGGAGGCCGCGAGCCCGATACCCGGCCCGGTCATGGCGTAGTGCTGGGGATCCGCGGTGAAGTTCCTGCCCCAGCCGGTGTGGATGAGGACGATGGCACCCTCCGGGATCTCCGTACCCTGTTTGTCCAGCGCGCCCTGCAGATCCTCCGGGGTGATGGCGTAGCCGGCCTCCAGAAAATCCACCCCTTTGTAGGAAGCCACATCGATCAGCACGCCGGGCGCGATGAAGGGCGGCGACTGCTCGATGCCCAGGCGGTTGAGCCCGGTGTCGGAAGCGGCCTGCTCGCGGTCCAGGCCGTTGTAGAGCTCGGCGGCGATGGTGACGTGACCCAGGGCATCGATGTGGGTGCTGACGTGGGTGGTCATCTCGATGCGCTCCAGGTAGAAGCCCACCCGGTTGGTGGCACCCATGTGCTCGGCGAGCAGCTTCTCCATGTTCCCGGAGGTGCGCGCCAGAGTCATCACATAGGGCGTCTGCACGCCGGGAATATAGGGCGCGCCCATGGCCACGTCATGGGACAGCTCGATCACCCTGCCCTGCTCCACGGTGCCCAGCGCCGCCTTGATGCTGGCGGCGGTGATGCGGTTGCCCGCGCCGAGCACGTCATCCTTGCCCCAGGACCAGTTGGGCTCACCCAGATCGACCGCAGACGCGCTCGCCATGGCGCCACCGACCAGCGCGACCGCCAGGCCCACGCGCACTACCGACCCCAGGATGGATTGCCACATGTTCCACTCCCCCGTTGATTTGTTGTTGTCGCGAACCGCACAGACGCCGCCGGCGAACCCGGGGGGCCGCCGGCGCCCGGCAGGGCGGCGCGGATTATTTTTTCTGCGCCAGCGGATCCACGAAATCCGTCCTGAAGCCGAGCTTGCGCATGCCCACCAGGCAGCACTCCACATCCTCTTCGATGGACCCCCCGCTGGCACCGATGCCGCCGATCAGGTCGCCCTGCTCGTCGAAGATCGGAAAGCCGCCGGCGACGATGCAGAAGCGCTCATCGGTGTGCTGCAGACCGTAACCGAAGGCGCCGGGCAGCATGAGCTCGCGCACCATGCTGGTGGGCCGCTGCAGGGCCACCGCGGTCCAGGCCTTCTTCTCCGCGATCGGCGGGTTGGCGATGCGGCCCTTCTCCGGGCGCAGCAGACCGCGCAGGTGCCCGCCGAAGTCAACCACGGCCACACTGCTCGGACGCCCCTTGGACTGCGCGTAGGCAACGCCCTCCTTGAGCAGGGTTTCAACTTCCGCCAGCGTCAACTCTCTCATCACGCTCCTCCTCCGATACTATGGATCAGTGTTCACTCGTGGCACCGGCCACGCCCCCCGTACCCGGGCGACGATACTCCGGCATGGTAGACCGATCAACGGTCGGGTATCTTGATCCCGATCGCCTCCCGGGCATTGGTCGCGGCGGGCGGCGCAGACAATGCAGACAATAATGCCGGCCGACCGGACGGGCGCCTCGGCCGGCGGCTCGATGAAGGGCGGTGGCAACCGTCCAGCACCAAGGGGGTCATCATGAACAATACACCAGATTCCGGCGAGCGGCCGGATGTGATCGTCATCGGCAGCGGCTTCGGCGGCGCGGTGTGCGCCGCGCGCCTGACGGAAGCCGGGCACGCCGTCACCCTCCTCGAACGCGGCCCCTGGCGGGACACGGTGCCGGTGCGCTCACTGGGCATCCAGCGGCGCACCCCGTTTCCCAGGGGCGGCAAATTGTTCACCCGTTCGCTGTGGGGCATCGGCGGCAATTGGCTGCCGGGCCGGGTCCGCCTCAACAAGCTGGGGCTCTACGAGCTGTTCTTCGGCCGGGGCACCCGGGTGGTGTGCTCCTCCGGGGTGGGCGGCGGCAGCCATGTCTACTCCGCGTCCCACGTGCGCCCGCTGGTGGCCCACTACTGGGAGGGACATCATCCGGACATTTCCGACGCCCTGATGGCCCCCTATTACGACGCCGTGCTGGAACGCCTGGGCTCGGTGACGCCGACGCCGGAACTGGGCATTCCCAATACCTCGGCGGCGCGCTTCCGGGATTCCGAACACCTGGAGGCCGCCAAGCCGCCGCCGGACCCGCGCCTGGGCTACCTGCTGCCAAAGGATCCAGCCAACCCCCAGCGGGTCGTGGATGCCAGCGGCATCGAGCGCTGCGAGGTCGACTACGACGCCAACGACGAAGGCTTTCTCGGCTCGCCCGGCGGTGGCAAGACCACCCTGGATGTGGCCTACCTGGCGCCGGCACTGCGGCTGGGGCTGGAGGTCAGGGATCTGTGCGAGGTCCGCGCCATCCGCCGCCAGTACTACGGCGCCGCCCGCTACCGGGTCGAATACCTCGATCACGGCACCGGCAAGCGCGCGGCCCTGGAGGCCGATCAGGTGATCCTCGCCGCCGGTACGCTCAACACCCTGCGCATCCTGCTCCACAGCCGCGAGATCGCCGGGCTCGCCGGCATGCCCCAACTCGGTCGGCGCTACGGGACCAACGGCGACTACCTGGGCTTCTGGGACTACAACGATCCGAACGTCGATCAGACCCGGGGGCTGCCCACCACCGGTGGGGTGAAACTGCGCGGCGACGCCGACCCGCCGATGATCGGCGGTGGCGGCTTCCCCTCCGTCGACAGCTATCCGCTGCCGCGGCGCATCCGCGCGCGCATCAAGCGCGCCGCCTTCATCGCCGGTCTGGGCGAGGATGTGATGAACGGCGTGGTGCGCATGAAAGGCGGCCGGCTGCAGATCTCCTACGCTTGGGAGGAAAGCCCCATCTTCGCCCGTATCCGGGCGATGTTCGACGAAATCGGCAGGCGCACCGGGCGCAGGATCTACGCCCCCCGGGTGCCCATCACCGTGCATCCCACCGGCGGCGCCTGTCTGGGCCGGGATCGCGACCACGGCGTGGTCGGCGCCAACGGCGAGGTGTTCGACAATCCCGGACTCTATGTGGCCGACGCCGCGGCCCTGCCGCGCTCGCCGGGGGGACCGCCGTCGATCACCATCGCCGCCTGGGCCGAGCATATCGCCAAGGGGTTCGGCACCCGCGCCCGTTGAGCCCGGCGCGGCGGGCTCAGGACACCAGCCGCAGGCCCTGCTCGAAGAACCGGGTGACGGTAAAGGCGAAGCGCTCCCACATGGGATCGATGCGCTGGCCCTTGCGGTGCAGGCGCACGTTGAGACAGGCGATGGCGCCGAGCTGGTAGGCGGCCAGCGCCTGGTACCAGCGCAGGCCGTCGAAGCGCTGTCCCATGCCGCGCTGCCAGATGTCGGCCAGCTCCTCCGGCGGCACCGGCGCCACCGGGCGGATCTCGTCGGTCCAGAAATCGTGATCGGCGCAGAACATGAGCCAGCCGATATCGAGCTGGACGGCGCCGATGCGCACCAGCTCCCAGTCGATCACCCCGGTCAGGCGGCCGGCATCGAACAGGCAGTTGCCGGGCTGGTAGTCGCCGTGGACGACGCCCAGCCGGGGTGTCTCCGGCAGGGTTGCCAGCAGCCGCAGGCGCAGGCGGTCGGCGTGCTCGATCCACTCCGGCTCCAGCGCCTTGCGGTAGATCGGTTCCCAGCGGGTAATTTCCACCTCCAGCGGGCGCGGTTTCTCCCAGTCCGGCAGCAGCGCTCGCCAGTCGATGCGGTGAATCCGCGGCAATACCTCGGCGGTCTGGCGCCACAGCGGCGCGGTCGCCGCCGCTGCGCGGTCGAAGCTCGGGTGCGGCTCCCAGATGAAGAACTCGCGCCCCGGCAGCCGCTCCATGACCACATAGGGCACGCCGAACTCGGCCTCGTCCGGCGCGGCGAAGGGCACGTCCGGCACCGGCAGACCCTGGCCGTGCAGGGTGCGCAGCAGCCGCGCGGTGCGAAACACGTCGGTGTTGCCCTCGCGGCGCACCCCGGCCGGCGCCAGCTTGATGATGTACTCGCGCGGCGCGGCGATGCCCTCGATGCCGAACCCGAAGGTGAGCCCGGCGTGGCCGCCGAGCATCGGCTCCAGGTTCGCCAACCGCGCCTGCGGGCCAAACCGGCGCGCCACGAAGGCCGCCAGCGCGGCGCGCAATTCCGCGCTCGCGCCCGGGCGTTCCGCGGCATCCCGTTCGGTGTTCGATCTCTGCTGCTTCACTCCCGCCCCCACCTCGACTCCACGGCTGTTGGTTTGGTTTTCGCCGCAGCATACCATCGCAACCCGGGAGCCCGACCCCGCCAGCCCGATACCGGAGGTGTGCCATGACCGTACAGACCCGCCTCGTCGACTACCCGGCCGCCGGCCTGACCTGCCGGGGCCTGCTCGCCTGGGACGACGCCCGGACCGGCCCGCGCCCGGCGGTGGCCGTCGCCCACACCTGGGGCGGCCGCTCCGACTTCGAGGCCGGCCGGGCCGCGGCGCTGGCCGAGCTCGGCTACCTGGGCTTCGCACTCGATCTCTACGGCGGCGGCCGCCAGGGCGGCAGCCCCGAGGCCAATGCCGAGCTGATGCAGCCCCTGCTGCGGGACCGCGCCCTGCTGCAGGACCGCATGAGCGCCGGCATCGCGGCCCTGCGCGAGCTGCCGGAAGCCGATCCCGGGCGCATCGCGGCCATCGGCTACTGCTTTGGCGGCCTCTGCGTCCTCGACCTCGCCCGCACCGGCGCCGATATCCGCGGCGTGGCCAGCTTCCACGGCCTGTTCGACCCGCCCGGCAACACCGCGGGCAACCAGATCCGCGCCAAGGTGCTCTGCCTGCACGGCTATGAGGACCCCATGGCCAAACCCGAGGCCATGGTGCAGCTCGCCGCGGAACTCACCGCGGCCGGCGCCGATTGGCAGATCCACGCCTACGGCCACACCCTGCACGCCTTTACCCGCCCCGGGGCCGATGATCCCCAGCGCGGCATCCGCTACGACGCCAGGGCCGACCGCCGCTCCTGGCGGGCGCTGGTGGATTTTCTGGCGGAGATCTTCGGCGGGTAGCACGCCAGGTTCGCTCAGCCGCCAGCCCCGAAACCACGCGCCATGGTCGTAAAGGAAGGATTCCGCGCAAAGTTTCAGTGAATTGACGCACATTCTTGACAATCTCTGTGCAGGGGGCACACTGGGCTGCCGCAAATCGAACGGCCTGCGCGAAGGCGGCATCCGACCAACAAGACTTGCACCAGCGACAACGAGAGGGATCCGCATGAAATCCGTC
This sequence comes from Pseudomonadota bacterium, assembly GCA_049325095.1. GTDB lineage: Bacteria > Pseudomonadota > Gammaproteobacteria > Pseudomonadales > Porticoccaceae > JAGPUQ01. Next base: position 26,532 of record JBMOPO010000022.1, read on the forward strand.
AGAACCACAATGCTCACCGCCGTGATCGCCGGTCTGCTTTCGGCTCCAGCTATTGCGATACCTCCGATTTGGGAACCAAGCTTTGGCGCCGAGTTGATCACCTTGACCAACCAGGATGATGACACTACTCCGGTGGCCCTGAGTTTCAATTTCCCCTATGAGAGCACTAACTACACCACGGTCCATGTCGGCACCAACGGCTGTATCCAACTGGGATCGCTCGGCACCGATGGTGACATCGACTACGACCATTGGATCTATTTCGAAGAATTCATCAACGATGCAGCCCCGGAGATCTGTCCGCTCAACACCGACTTGGATCTTTCGACCACGGGCACCATCCACTTCAATGACTTGGGTGATCACGCGGTTATCACCTGGAATGAGGTCGGAACGAATGCTGAGGAAACGCACCTTTCTTCATTTCAGGTGCAATTGTGGAACACGGGTCGCATCGTCTTCGGCTACAACGGTATTCTCGACGGTGCCGGAGAAGACTTGTTGGGTTCGCTGGACGAAGGCATCGTGGTTGGCATTACCATCAGTGACAATGTCGATCCTGGCCCGGTGGACTTGAGCAATGGCCCCTTCAGCACCGGGCCGACGGCATACCAGCGCTGGTGTTACGACACAGCAGACAGCTGCGGCGTCGGTGGAAGCGACACCGGTCTGCCGGGCCCCGTCAATTCGGCGTTTGATCTGGATCAGCTCAACGTGATTTTCGATCCACTTCCCGGGACTGGATTCGCAGTCAGCAGTACTGTGGGCGCCGTCGGACCGACCGCGATCCCCACCCTGTCACAGTGGTCACTGCTGGTGCTCGGTGCGTTGCTGGCGCTGGCTGGTTTCGCAGCCCACCGCCGCCGCGCTGCCGGCTGAAAGCCGCGGCGCGACAGGTACGAAAAAGGCCGGGAGATCCCGGCCTTTTTCGTACGCTTCCGCCACCCTCGGGATTGCGCAACGCCCCCGCACACCAGGACAATCGCCGGCCATGCAGAAACCCCTGATCTATATCGGCCTGCTGCTGGTGGTGGCCGGGCTGCTGTGGCCCTGGCTGACCAAGCTGCCGCTGGGCCGGCTGCCCGGGGATATCCAGATCGACCGGCCCGGCTTCCGGCTCTACATCCCGCTCGGCACCATGCTGCTGATCAGCGCGCTGCTGTCGCTGCTCGCCTCGATCTTCCGCAAGTGAGGCGCCGAGCCCCGCCGGACGCGCCCTGGCGTTCTGTCGGATGCGCCGCTGCGCGGCTTGTCCGACCTGCGAAAAAACCCTGCCGAAGGTCGTGGGGTGGATAAGCGCAGCGCAGCCGCCATTCCGGTGCGGGTGACGCCGATCAGCCGTCACACAGCGCCTGGGCTGCGGCCAGATCCAGGGTGCCTTCGTAGAGGGCGCGGCCGGTGATGGCGCCGAGGATGCCGCGCCCGGCCACCGCCCGCAGCGCGCGGATGTCGTCGAGGTCGGTGACCCCGCCGGAGGCGATCACCGGGATGCCGGCCTCCGCCACCGCCAGGGTGGCCTCGATGTTGACGCCGCCCAGCATGCCGTCGCGCTCGATGTCGGTGTAGACGATGGCGCTGACGCCGTCGGCGGCGAAGCGGCGCGCCAGGTCGACCGCTTGCACTTCGCTCACCTCCGCCCAGCCGTCGGTGGCGACCCGGCCGCCGCGGGCGTCGATGCCGACGATGATCCGGCCGGGGAACTCCCGGCACAGGCGGCCCACGAAATCCGGATCCGTGACCGCCTTGGTACCGATGATCAGGTAGCGCACCCCGGCCTGCAGATAGGCCTCGACCGTATCGGCGCTGCGGATGCCGCCGCCGATCTGGATGGGCACGGCGCGCTGGCTGCGGGCGATGGCGCGCACCGCCTCGCCGTTGACCGGCGCGCCGGCGAAGGCTCCGTCGAGATCCACCAGGTGCAGGCGGCGGGCACCCTGGGCGACCCAGTGCGCGGCCATGGCCACCGGGTCGTCGGAGAACACCGTGGCATCCTCCATGCGGCCCTGGCGCAGGCGCACGCACTGGCCGCCCTTGAGGTCGATGGCGGGGATCACCAGCATCAGCCACCACCTCCCCAATTGGCGAAGTTGGCCAGCAGGCGGAGGCCGTCGGTGTGGCTCTTCTCGGGGTGGAACTGCACCGCGAACAGGTTGCCGGCGTGCAGCGCGGCGGCGAAACGGACCCCGTATTCGCACTCGCCGGCGATCAGCGCCGGTTCGGTCTCGACCCAGTAGCTGTGCACGAAATAGAACCTCGTATCCTGGGCGATGCCCGCCCAGAGCGGGTGGTCGACGGTCTGACGCACCACATTCCAGCCCATGTGCGGCACCTTGAGGCGCTCGCCGTCGGCGTCGACCAGCGGCTCGCCGAAGAACCGCACCCGGCCCGGCAACAGGCCCAGGCAGTCGACGCCGCCGCTCTCCTCGCTGTGCGCCATCAGCGCCTGCATGCCCACACAGATCGCCAGCACCGGCTTCTGGGCGATGACCTCCGGCAGCACGCGGTCGAAGCCCGACTCGCGGATCGCCGCCATGCAGTCGCCGATCGCCCCTACTCCGGGGAACACCACCCGGTCGGCGCGCTGCAGGTCGCGGGGATCCGTGGTGACGCTCACCCGAGCGCCCGGCGCGACCCGCTCCAGGGCCTTGGCGACCGAGTGCAGGTTGCCCATGCCGTAGTCGATGACCGCGATGCGGTCGGCGAAATCAGTCATCGCGACGAGCGCTCAAAGACTGCCCTTGGTGGAGGGCGTGGCCCCGTCCGCCCACGGATCGAGCGCCACCGCCGCGCGCAGCGCCCGGCCGAAGGCCTTGAAGATGGTCTCCACCTGGTGATGGGCATTGGCGCCGCGCAGGTTGTCGATGTGCAGGGTCGCGCCGGCATGGTTGACGAAGCCCTGGAAGAACTCGAACACCAGATCGACGTCGAACTCGCCGACCCGTGCGCGGGTGAAGGTCACGTCCCGGACCAGCCCGGGCCGGCCGGAGAAATCGATCACCACCCGCGACAGCGCCTCGTCGAGCGGCACATAGGCGTGGCCGTAACGGTTGATGCCCTTGCGGTCGCCCAGGGCCTGGCGCACGGCCTGGCCGAAGGTGATGCCGATGTCCTCGACCGTATGGTGATCGTCGATGTGGGTGTCGCCCGCGGCGGTGACGCGCAGATCGATCAGCCCGTGGCGGGCGACCTGGTCGAGCATGTGCTCGAGGAACGGCACCCCGGTGGCGAACTCGCCGCGGCCGCTGCCGTCGAGATCGACCTCGACCTCGATCCGGGTCTCCAGGGTATCGCGGTTGACGGTGGCGCGGCGCGACGCCATGCGGCTCTCCCGGTACGGGCAGGATGGGGACGCTGACTTCGGGGGCAACGTCTGGAGGCGCGCCATTATACTGGCGGCCAGACAGGCGGACCAGCGCGCGCTGCGCGATCCAACCCCGGGGAGAACCGCATGAGCAGACCGCTACGCATCCTCGCCGGCGCGCTGATCCTGGCCGCGGTGCTGCTCGCCGGCGCTGCGGCCTGGCTGCTGCTGTTGTTCGACCCCAACGACTTCAAGCCGCGGCTTGCCGAACTGGCGAGCCGGCAGGGCATCCGGCTGGATCTGCGCGGCGAGCTGTCCTGGGATCTGCTGCCGCGTCCCGGTATCCGCCTCGGCAGCACTGGCATCCGCGCCGACGACGGCCGGCTGCCGGAGATCGACTTCGAGAGCGCCACCCTGAGCATGACCTGGCGGTCCCTGCTGCGCGGCGAGCCGCGCCTCGAGGTGCTGGAACTCACCGGCGCCGAGATCCGCATCGCCACCCCGGAGCAGGCTGCCGCGGCCGCCGCCGCACCGGTGGCCGCCGCGCCGCCTTCCGCGACCGCCCCGGCGGCCGAAGCCGGCGGCGTGGCGATCGGGGTGCGCTCGGTGTCGGTCCGCGACACCAAGGTCGTGATCGCCACTGCACGGGGCCCGCGCATACTGGAGGGGCTGCGGTTGCGCGGCCGCGATCTGCGGCTGGACGGCAGCCCCTTCCCGATCGAACTCGAATTCACCTACCGCGACCCGGGCCTGCCCTTTCCGGTGGGGGTGGCGCTGGCGGCGGAGTTCGGCGTCGATCAGCGCGGCCCGGCGGTGGAGACCCGGGGCGCGCACCTGGAGCTGACCCCGGAGGGTCGCCCGGCGCTGGCGGCGGACCTGAGCCTGCGCTTCAGCGGCGCGGACGACCTGCTCGACATCTCCGCCCTGGAGCTCCGCAGCCTGGGCCTGATCGCCCGTGCCAAGGGCCAGGTCACCGGGGTCCGCACCGAGCCCCGGGCCGCCGGTGCGCTGGAGCTTCCCGCCGCCGACCCCCGCCCCCTGCTGGCCGCCTGGCAGGTGGCGCTGCCGGAGTTCGGCGCGCCCGATGCCCTGGAACGCGTCGCGCTGCGCACCGGTTTCAGCGCCTCCCGCGAGACGTTGCAGTTGAGCGACCTGAGCCTGGAAGTGGACGCCACCCGGGTCACCGGCGAACTGCAGGCCAGGTTCGCCGCGCCCCGCGAACTGAGCGCCCGACTGCACGGCGACCGGCTGGATCTGGGCCGCTACCGGAGCCCGCCGGCGGCACCCGAAGCGGCGCCGCCGGAGGCGGCCCTGCTCGCGCCCCTGGCCGGTCCGCTGGCCTTTCTGCAGGGCGGCACCGGCGAGCTCGCGCTCGACTGGGACGAACTGATCCTCGACCAGTTGCGGCTCGAAGCCATCCGCCTGCGGGTCCGCTTTGCCGGCGGCGACCTCCGCATCGAGGAGCTCGCCGCCCGCACCCTGGGCGGTGCGGCATCCGTTCAGGGCCGACTCGACGGCCTCGCCGGCGACAGCCCGCGGCTCGAACTCGCGCCGCGGCTGGAGGGCATCCGCCTCGAGCAGGTGCGCCAAACCCTGGCCCCGGAGCTGGCGCTGGATGGCACTCTGGACCTGGCCATGACCGGCAGCGCCCAGGGCGCCGATGCCGATCGGCTGCACCGCTCGCTCGCCGCCGAGGGCAGTTTCCGGATTGCGGATCCCATCCTCGCCGGCACCAACATCGAGCGCATCTTCTGCGATCTGGTGGCCAGCGTGGAGCGCACCCCCAAACGCGACGACTGGCCGGACCTGACCCGCTTCGAGCCCATCGCCGGCAGTTTTCGCCTCGCCGGCCCCGGGGTGACCCTGGAGCGCCTGACCACGGCGGTCGGCAATCTGCGGCTGCGCGCGTCCGGCACCCTGGACCGCGATACCCGCAGCTACGAACTGCTCGCCGCCACCCGCCTCGACGGCGACCGCACCAGCCCCAGCGGCTGCCCGGTCGCCAGCGGGCGGCTGCGCGGTCGTGACATCCCCCTGCGCTGCAGCGGCCGCCTCGGCGAGCTATCCGGGACCCTGTGCGCCCCCGATCCCCAGTTCGTGGCCGGCCTGGTGGAGGACCGGGTGCTCGACGAGCTGCGCGCGCGGGGCAAGCTCGAAGGCGAGCGCGGCAAGGCGGTCGAGGGCCTGCTCAAGGGCCTGCTGAAGCGGGACCGGGATGGCGACTGAACCCGCCCCCGCCGCCGACTTCGCCGCGCGCCTGCTGGCCTGGTTCGACCGCTGCGGCCGCCGCGACCTGCCCTGGCAGCACCCGCGCTCGCCCTACCGGGTGTGGCTCTCCGAGATCATGCTGCAACAGACCCGGGTGGAGACCGTCATCCCCTACTTCGAGCGCTTCACCGCCGCCTTTCCCAACCTCCCCAGCCTGGCCCGGGCACCGCTGGATGAAGTGCTCCATCTGTGGACGGGGCTCGGCTACTACGCCCGGGCCCGCAACCTGCACCGCGCCGCGCAGCTCGTCGTCGACCGGCACGGCGGCGAACTGCCCGGCGATCCAGACGCGCTCCAGGCCCTGCCCGGCATCGGCCGTTCCACCGCCGGCGCCATCCTCGCCCTGGCCTGGCAGCGCCGCGTGCCCATCCTCGATGGCAACGTCAAGCGGGTGCTGACCCGCCACCGCGCCATCCCCGGCTGGCCGGGCGAAGCCGCCGTCGCCCGCGAACTCTGGGCGCTGGCCGACCGGCTCACGCCGGAGCAACGGGTGGCCGACTACACCCAGGCGATCATGGATCTGGGCGCCACCCTGTGCACCCGCACCCGGCCCACCTGCGGGCGCTGCCCGGTGGCCGGCGACTGCCGGGCCCGCGCACTGGCCGAACAGGCCCGCTACCCGGGCCGCAGGCCCCGCGCCCAACTGCCCAGGCGCCGGAGCCTGTGGCTGATCCTGCGCAACGCCGCTGGGGAGGTGCTGCTTGAACGGCGGCCGCCGAGCGGCATCTGGGGCGGCCTGTGGAGCTTTCCGGAACCCGCGCCCGACGCCGAAGACGGCGAAATTGCCGTGGAACAGGTCTGCGCCGGGCTCGGCTGCACGCCGGCGGCGGAGGCACGGCCCGGCCCCGCCGGGCACCAGGTGTTCACCCACTTCCGGCTCGACTACCGGACCCTGGAAATCGAGGTGACCGCCACCGCCGCGGTCGCCGACGGCCAGTTCCGCCGCTGGGTCGATCCCGCGGCGCCGGGCGCACTGGGGCTGCCGGCGCCGGTGCGGCAACTGCTCGAGATCCTGGCCGCGAGCACCCCGGACCCTGTTCGGCGCACCCCGGGTTACACTCTGGGCTCCCCGGAGCCGGAGATCCTTCCATGAGCCGTACCGTGTTCTGCCGCAAGTATCGGGAAGAACTGCCAGGCCTCGACCAGCCGCCCTTCCCAGGCGCCAAGGGCCAGGAGATCTACGAACAGGTCTCCAAGCGCGCCTGGGAAGAGTGGCTCGCCCACCAGACCATGCTGATCAATGAAAAGCGCCTCAACCTGATGGACATGACCGCCCGCGCCTATCTCAACGAACAGCGCGAACGGTTTCTGTCGGGCGAGCGCTACGACAGCGCCGAAGGCTATGTGCCCCCGCAGGGCTGAAAAATGCGCCGGGGCGCAGCCGGACGGAACGGGCCCCGTTGTCGATTGACGACCGCAACCGCAACCGGTTAAATACGCGGCTTCCCGCTACCCGCCCAGGTAGCTCAGTCGGTAGAGCAGAGGACTGAAAATCCTCGTGTCGGTGGTTCGATTCCGCCCCTGGGCACCAAAACGGCTTCCGCCACAGATCCGCAAGGATTTCCGGCCGCGTTCCACCGGGGCAAAGCCGCCCGGTTGAAATCCCTGCCTCCGCGAGGCAGATCTGGGGATGTTCCGCGTCGGATGCCGGACCCTGCCCCGGCGCGCAGACTCCGGCCCGCGCAACCGGCCACCTGCCTTGCGGACACCCCGTCGACAACGGCTTCCGCCGCACAAACCCCGGCAGGTGCAAGTCGTGGTTCAGCGGGAGCCGGATCCCCGGACCCCGCAGCAGGCCGGGCCGCACGCGCCGATGCAGCCCGCCGCCGGAAGTGATGCGGCAGTCAGGATGCGCGCGTTGCGGCAGGGTCGTCCGCCGGGGCGGTGGATGACCAGCGCGCCTCGCCCGCGTGCGCCAGATACCACTGGTAGGTTGCGCGGATGCCCTCCTCCAGCCCGATGCGGGCGCGCCAGCCGAGCGCGTGTAGGCGGGAGACGTCGAGCAGTTTGCGCGGCGCGCCGTCGGGCTTGCTGGGGTCGAGCACGATGCGGCCCTCGAACCCCACCACCCGCTGCACCAGCCCGGCCAGTTCGGCGATGGCGATGTCCTCGCCGGTGCCGACATTGAGGATGCGCTCGTCGTCATAGCGCTGCATCAGGAACCGGGAGGCGTCGGCCAGATCATCCACGTGCAGGAACTCGCGCCGCGGGGTGCCGCTGCCCCAGACCTCCACCTGCGCGTCACCGCGTACCCGGGCCTCGTGGAACTTGCGGATCAGCGCCGGCAGCACATGGGAGCTGGCCAGATCGAAATTGTCCCCCGGCCCGTACAGATTGGTCGGCATCAGGCAGATGGCGTTGAAGCCGTATTGTCGGCGATAGGCCTGGCACATCCTGATGCCGGCGATCTTGGCGATCGCATACCACTGGTTGGTCGGCTCCAGCGGCCCGGTGAGCAGGCAGTCCTCGCCCATCGGCTGGGGCGCATGCTTGGGGTAGATGCAGGACGAGCCGAGGAACAACAGCTTCTTCACGCCGTGGCGGTGGGCCGCGTCGATCACGCTGGTCTGGATCAGCAGATTGTCGCGGATGAAATCCGCCGGGTAGCTATCATTGGCGAGGATACCGCCGACCCGGGCCGCGGCCAGGAACACGTATTGCGGGCGCTCCTCCGCGAAGAATTCCCGCACCGCCGCGGCATCGCGCAGATCCAGCTCGGCGCGGGTGCGCAGCACCAGGTCGTCGAAACCGGCCGCGCGCAGACGGCGCACGATGGCGCTGCCCACCAGGCCCCGGTGGCCGGCGACGAAGATCTTTGCTCCTTTGTCCATCGCTCATCCCGGTAGATCTGTTGGCGCCTGTTTTGGTGGATGCGCTGCGCTTATCCATCCTACAAAAGCGATGCCCGCGGCCGGTAGGTCGGATAAGCCGCATCGCGGCGCATCCGGCGTATTCTGGTGGATGCGCCTGCGGCTTATCCACCCTACGAAAGCGATGCTGCCGGCCCGTAGGCCGGATAAGCCGCGCAGCGGCGCATCCGGCGTTTCCCCTCGGCCCGCGGCCCGGCCGCCTACTCGTTGTAGGTGTAGGTGGCATAACCCTCGCGGCGGCACAGCTCGTCGCGCTCGGCCGCCTTCAGATCCTCGCGCACCATCTCCGCGACCAGCTCGTCGAAGCCCACCTGAGGCGCCCAGCCCAGCTGGCGCCTGGCCTTGGCCGGGTTGCCGAGCAGGGTATCCACCTCGGTGGGCCGGAAATAACGCGGATCCACCGCCACCACACAGCGGCCGCTGCGCCCGTCGATGCCGCGCTCTTCCGCGCCCTCCCCCTCCCAGCGCAGGCGCATGCCCAGCTCCGCCGCGGCGCGCTCGACGAACTCGCGCACCGAGTGCTGCTCGCCGGTGGCGATCACATAATCCTCGGGCTGTTCCTGCTGCAACATCAGCCACTGCGCAAGCACATAGTCGCGCGCATGTCCCCAGTCGCGCCGCGCATCCAGATTACCGAGGTAGAGCCGCTCCTGCAGCCCCAGCTCGATGCGCGCCAGGGCGCGGGTGATCTTGCGGGTGACGAAGGTCTCGCCGCGCACCGGAGACTCGTGGTTGAACAGGATGCCGTTGCAGGCGTACATGCCGTAGGCCTCGCGGTAATTCACCGTGATCCAGTAGGCATAGAGCTTGGCCACGCCGTAGGGCGAGCGCGGGTAGAAAGGCGTGGTCTCGTCCTGGGGCACCGCCTGCACCTTGCCGTACAGCTCCGAGGTACTGGCCTGGTAGAACCTGGTCTTGCCCTCCAGCCCCAGAATGCGCAGCGCTTCCAGCAGCCGCAGGGTGCCCAGGGCATCGGCGTTGGCGGTGTATTCCGGGGTCTCGAAGGACACCCCGACATGGCTCTGCGCGGCCAGGTTGTAGAGCTCGTCGGGCTGCACTTCCTGGATGATGCGGATCAGGTTGGTGGCGTCGGTGAGGTCCCCGTAATGGAGGATCATGCGCCGCTCCACCTCGTGCGGATCCTGGTAGAGATGGTCGATGCGGTCGGTGTTGAACAGCGAGGCGCGGCGCTTGATGCCGTGCACCTGGTAGCCCTTCTCCAGCAGCAACTCGGCCAGATACATCCCGTCCTGGCCGGTCACACCGGTGATCAATGCCCGCTTCATTCCACGGCCTCCCCTACCGGGTACTCTCCCGCGATCAAGGCTTCCAACTGGCGCTCGAACCGCTCCAGGATCGCATCCCGCGCCAGCTGGGTCTCGGCATGGCGCCGGGCGCGTGCGCCCAGCTCCGCGCGCAGCGCCGCGTCGTCGGCCAGCGCGCGCAACCCGGCCACCAGCCCGTCCACCGATTCCGGTGGCACGCAGCGGCCGGTGCCGCCAGCCTCCAGCACGTCCCACAGCGCCGTGCCGGATTCGGCGGTGGCGATCGCCGGCCGCCCGGCGGCGAGGATATTGGCGAGTTTCGAGGGCATCACCAGGTCCGCGGCGTCGCGCTTCTGCACCACCAGGTGAATATCCGCGGCGGACAGCAGTCCGGGCAGCCGCTCCAGCGGCTGCGGCGGCAGCCAGGCGAGGTTGTCCAGGCCCAGCGCCGCGGCCTGCTCCCGCAGCCGCGGCGCATCCGAGCCGTCCCCCACCAGCGCGAACCGGAAGCGAGTATCGCCCCGCAGCCGCGCCGCCGCCTCCAGCACCAGGCCCAGGCCCTGCTTGGTGGCCATGGCGCCGGCGTACATCACCAGCAGCTGGTCCGGCCCGGCGCCCAAGACACGGCGATATTCCGGATCCGGCGCCTGCGGCACGATGTGCTCGATGTCCGCCCAGTTGGGCAGATACAGCACCCGGTCGGGGTTGGCGCCCTTGGCGATCGCCCGACGGCACATGGCGGGCGTGATGGTGGACACCCAGCTCGCCCGGCGCAGGCAGAAATTCTCCAGCCGATAGAGCAGACGGCCGAGCACGCCGATGCGCAACATGCCCAGGCGCACCGCCGCATCGACCTGGAAATCCTGGATGTGCAGGATCCAGGGCACGCGGCGCAGCAGACCGTAGCAACCGGGCAACAAGGCATTCTGCAAGGGAGGGCACACCGCGATCAGGGCGTCGAACCGCTGCCGGCGCAGCAGCAGCGGCAGCCACCAGCGCAGCGAGGCCAGGGTGAAGGTACTCTCCATCAGGATGCGGCGCAGCGCCGTGACCTTACCCGGCGGCGGCACTGTGTGCGGCACGCGCAGCACTTTCATTCCCTGGAGCTGTTCCCGTCGCCAGCCCGCGCCGCGGTAGCCGGCAGCCACCTGCCAGGCGGGATAGTGCGGCAATCCGGCGATCACCCGCACCTCGTGGCCACGTTCGGCGAGCCAGGCGGCCAGCTCGCCCGTGTATTTGCCCGTCGAAGTCACTTCCGGCGCGAAATTGAGGCTGAGCAACAGCAGCTTCACACCCCGTCCTCCATGCGTCACGGTGCCAGGCACCCCGCAATACGCGGCTCGATAACGCCGCACCTGCACCGACCACATCGACCCGCTGGAGCGTGACCCTGCTTCGGCAACGGCGCCAGTATAGCGGCCGGTTGTCATTATCGCTGCCACGCAAGGACATGCGCGCAAATTCGCCTGACACCTGTGACGCAGCTCACGGAATCGCGAGGCGGGCCACCTACAACCAATGCCCCTGTGGGAGCGGCACCCGCGCCGCGATCGATCCCGGTGCCGCACCCCACCCATCGGCCTGGGGAAGGCCTCCCACAGAGCCATTGCGCAGGCCGGATAAAGCGGCCGTCAAGCCGGTGCATTCGGTGTGTTTTGGTGGATGCGCCTTCGGCTTATCCACCCTGCGGCTACAATCTGCAGGAGCGGCGCCCTCGCCGCGATCAACCCTGGCAGTAGAGGCAGGACGTCAGGGTGCGTCCTCGTCCGGCACGTCGAGCAGGCGCTCACTGCGCCAGACCCGAACGACACGCACCTGCTTCGGGTCACGCCAATAGACGATGCGAAACGGTGGCCGGATCAGCCCACGCAGAAAAGGCTGGTCGAACTCGGGGACGATACCCCCCATGCCCGGATGATCGGCGCGTGCCGCGATGCTCGCAACGATTTCGCAGACCAAGCGCTCGCCCACCTCGGGCACGTCCCGTTCGGCGTGCCCGTATCGACTCCAGATCGGCCAACGCGGATTCGGCGAACCGGATGGCGGCTACCTCAGACCGAGCCGCGCCTTGGCCTGTGCAAGGGACAGCTCTCGGCCCGCCTCGAGATCCACGAGACCGGCAACGACGGCCCGCCTGAACGCGCGTTCCTTCTCGGCCGCCTCGTAGTCGTTCACCGATTGCACCACCGCCACGCCGCGCCAGCGGCTGGTGAGCAGCACAGGCCGGTACGCGTCTGTCGCATGCTTGACGACACGGCCGGGGTTGACCTTCAGGTCGGCCAGCGGAATCACATCCTCGGAGAACTTGGTGCCCATGCCGGGATTCTCAGGTCCTGTAGACAGGGCAGAAAATAGCACCCATTCAAGGGCCTATCCAGCCCAACAAGACTGTGGGAGGCGCAGCTGTGCGGCGCGATCGACCCCGGCGCCACGCCCCAACCCATCGACCCGGAGCAGGCCTCCTACGGGTGCCCCCGTTGTAGGAGCGACGCCCCCGCCGCGATCGACTTTTGGGTGCGCGGACAGCGGCGTAGACTACGACCGGTGGCGATGATGTCGGAGAACGAACCCGTGTCCATTTCTCTTGCCGAGATCGAACAGCAGGCGCGCAAGCTGTCTGCGGAGGATCGTGCACGCCTGGTAGAGGCCATGCTGCAGTCGCTGCAAGACTCGCCTGCGTCGGAGATCGAGGCGGCTTGGCAGCAGGAAATCCGCGACCGCGTCGCCGCCTATGATCGCGGAGAAAGCAGAACCTACCCTGCGGAAGACGTGTTTGCGGAAGCTAGGCACATCGTCGAGTGAAGCGAGCTCGCTTCATTGCGGACGCACGCCGGGAGTTTCTTGCTGAAGTCGGCCACTACGAAGAGGCCGCAGCCGGCGCCGGCGCCCGATTCGCCGCGGCCGTGCAGGAAGCGGCGGTTCGCGCACTCGCTTTTCCGCTCGCCGGTTCGCCCGCGGAGGCTGGCACGCGCCGGGTCATTGTCAAGGGGTTTTCCTTCTCCATTTTCTATCGGCCGGATCAGGACGGGATCATCGTCTTTGCCGTCGCACACCAAGCTCGACAACCAGGATACTGGCGCTCCCGTACGCGTTAGCGGCAGACCCCCCCGCCGCGATCGGCCCCGATGCCGCACCCACTTCATCCGCTCGAGGGTGGGCCTCCTACGCGTGCCCCATTGTAGGAGCCGCGCCCTCACCGCCCAAACAAAAAATCCGCCTGCACCGCCCGGCCGCGCTCGTCGTAGGCCATGTGGTAAACGCCCGCCAGGCGCAAACCCCGTTCGCGCAGCCAGGCGATCACCGCGTCGGCGAACGACTGCCCGGCGTACAGCTCCTGGAACGAGCATTCGGCATACACCCAGGCGAAGCGCTCCAGCACGTCCTCGCAACCGGCCAGCGCGTGCAGCTCGAAGCCCTGCACATCCAGCTTGAGCAGCGCGGGAGCGACGATCTCCGCCGCGGGCAGGGCATCGGCCAGGCGCAGCACGCGGATGGTGGCGGTGCCGGCCTCGGCGGTGCCGGGGAACAGCGCGCTCTGCCGCGCCGTGATCGGCAGCAGGGAGGAGGAATCATCCCGTGCCGAGACGTGAATCTGCGCTTCGCCGGCCTGCGGGCCCACCGCCGCCTCCACCAGCGTGGCGCGGGCATCGCCTGCAAAGACTGCCCGCCACCGCGCCGCCGGCCCGGCCAGCGGCTCGAAGGAGACGATGCGCGCATCCGCAAAGCCGCGCAGATATTTACTCCGCCCACTTTTTACGCCTTTTGCAATGGCAAAATCCGAACGCGCATATGGTTTGGATTAAACGATAGCAAAGCACCACGCTCCAGCTCGGAAGTCATCTGACGCAGCGCCTCGATAACCGGCTTACCGATCGCGTCGGGGCTGACATCCTCGGAACGGATTTGCACGACGCTCGGCTTTTCGCCACCCGTGGCCGCCAAGATCGTGCCGAAATCCAGGTCATGCTTGAGGACGACGTAACTGTTGGCCTTGGCATAAGCCATGATTTCCGAATCGCTGGCCTTGGGATCGCCGAGCGTTGACCAGTGCGCCGCCTCAATCCCTGCGTCGCCCAGCACGCTCACCCGGCGCGGGGACAAGTTCATGTCCACCACCAGCTTCATGCGCCGGCCAAATCCACCTCTCGTTCTTCCGCCCGCCAGGCTGCATAGCGCAGTGCCTGCATAATGTCCTCACGCTCCAAGTACGGGTAATCGGTCAGAATTTCGTCAATGCTGCGTCCCGCTCCGATTTGACCGACAACCATGCCTACCGTGACGCGCATCCCGCGGATGCACGCCTTGCCGCCCATCACTTTGGGATCCTGGGTAATGCGGTCAAACGTTCCCATGTGCGCCACCGGGTTGAGATACATTGCGCAGTGTAGCTCCCCCCGCCCGGGTAAGCGAAGCGCACCCAGGGCCGATGCCTGATTCAAGACAGGCCCCGGCTGCGACCCGCGGTCTTACCCGGGGGCTACGATCTCCGCAATCACCGACCGCGGAAGCCACCCCTCACCGCCCGAACAAAAAATCCGCCTGCACCGCCCGGCCGCGCTCGTCATAGGCCATGTGGTAGACGCCCGCCAGGCGCAGGCCCCGTTCCCGCAGCCAGGCGATCACCTCGTCGGCAAACGACTGCCCCGTGTACAGCTCCTGGAACGAGCACTCCGCATACACCCAGGCGAAGCGCTCCAGCAGCTCCTCGCAGCCGGCCAGGGCCTGCAGCTCGAAACCCTGCACGTCCAGCTTGAGCAGCGCCGGGGCGGCGATGTCCGCCGCGGGCAGGGCATCGGCCAGGCGCTGCACGCGGATGGTGGCGGTGCCCGCCTCGGCGGTGCCGGGAAACAACTCGGCCTGCCGCGCCGCAATCGGTAGCAGGGAGGACGAATCGTCCCGTGCCGAGACATGAATCTGCGCCTCGCCGGCCTGCGGCCCCACCGCCGCCTCCACCAACGTGGCCCGGGCATCGCCCGCGAACACCGCCCGCCACCGCGCCGCCGGCGCGGCCAGCGGCTCCAAGGAGACAATGCGCGCCTCGGCAAAGCAGTGCCGCGCCGCCAGCGCGAACTGGCCGCGGTTGGCGCCGATATCCACCACCGTGCGCACCGGCCCCAGGGTGCGCAGCACGCCGGCATGCTCAACCCCGGCCGCCACCCGATGACGGCGCAGCGCCGCGCGCCAGGCGGGCACGGCGAGGATGCCGGCGAGCTTGCGGGCCTTGGCGGTGAATCCCGTCATTTGGCGTTCCCACTGCCCGCAGGCGCCGGCCCAGGCGATCGATCATCAAGGCCACCGCGTGACAGCCTGCACGCGCGCTCACGCGCGCTCATGAGACACGGCCTCAAGCACCGCCTCACACCATTTTTCAATCGTGTGTTCACGAATTACCATTTGGCAATTTCGCCCCATAATCCCAAGCCTTTCTCTGTCTCCGAGCAGTTCAGTTATTCGCCCACAGAGCGCAGCCGCGTCTCCAACAGGGAACGTCATTCCCGTTTCATTTCCATTTCCTCCCAATAAGACTGGTGCGGAGCCAACGTGTTCAGACAACACAACCGGCAAACCAAACTGCATCGCTTCGTTAACCACCAATCCCCAAGGCTCACTCTTGCTCGGCAGCACGAAAAGGTCAGCGGCAGAATAATAGTTTGACAACTCTGCACCCTGCTTGAGGCCTGCAAAGAGGATCGGCAAACCGTGTTCTTTTCCGAAAGCCATTAGTGCCGACTCTTCAGGGCCCTCTCCAACAAGAACCAGCGTCGGACAGCATCCACGCCTGCGCTTGAATTCGCATAACGCGCGCAGCAAGGTGTGCAAGTCTTTTTCCGGGGCAAGTCGCCCGACAAATAACACAATGTCCGCACCGGGATTACCAACCTGCGCATTTATCCTGCTTCTCATCGCTTCTCTCGCTTCTACAGGAGAGGGTAGCGGTGGTGCGGGATTGCCAATACAAGTGACGTGCGCCATGTCGGTTCTATATTTTCTCAGATAATCAAGCTGCCGTGGTCCGGTAAGAAAAACACCATCAGCAGAATTTAATAGATGCTTTTTCAGCATCTCCTTGATCTTCGATCTGTTACGATCTTCATGGGCTGTGTTTGGGTAAAAGAAAAAAACTCTTGTATTTCGTAAACCAGCTATGAAAGAAGCCGCTATGCAAGTTGGATCGGAAATCGGCATCACGATGACATCATAATTGTCCTTTAGCAACGCGTACGGCCGAGGCCATCTTATTCCTGCAAAAGAAGCCTGATAATATCCAATACTATCTTCCCGATCAGACAGAAATCTGTATTTGAAGTCCATATCTTCCCGAGAGATCGTCTGTCGTAACAAAGAGCTTCGGGAGGCTAAAAACACAACCTCCAACTCTACATGTTCGGACAGCCGGGAGAATCTTTTTACCCAGTAATCAACAGGCCACCAAGTAACCCAGCGCAGCCGGATACGTAAATCTTTTGAATGACCTATCCTTCTGCTCCCGATGGCTACATTATCTGTTATCGAAGCTCTAAACGTCATTTCAATATCAATTTTTAACGCGGAATTTAATGGAATTGACAATACTTATGACATAACGCCAGAAAAACGCTCAAACAACTTTCGAGGTCAAGCCTTGTCACCATCCACGAACCGCTCGTTGTAGGATTGCAATATCTGCCTCTGTTCGCTAACCCTCGCTTCCCGAACCCTTCCTGCGTAGATCAGCGAAGCTCCAATCAGTACCCCGAGAATTACTCCGGTATAGCGCTCGTGAAAGAGGTTTGCCGTGAAGCTTTGCCCGACATAAGCCAAATATACAGTCCACACCAGCACCGCGTCCCGCGATCCATATTTTGTCGCACTAATGGAAGCCGCGGTAAACGCCCTAAGCAAGCCGCCCAGAACCAAGAGCGGTATGAGCAATCCAAAAAAAAGGCCACCAGCGAAAAAAGGGTAGACCCAGGTAGAATGGCCTGCAAACCATCGCGTGTCGTGCTCATGCTGGAATGGAAGTTGTCGTAAGAGCTGGGCGTCCCAAGTGTAATCAGCGCCAATTCCGTTACCAAAAATAAACGTCCCCGGGTTGCGCGTGAAGCCTTCGATTTGACCCTTGAATTCCGCAAGCCGCGTTATCAGAGTGATGTCCAAGCCACCTTCCGCTTGATGTTGAAATAGTCGGCCGAACCAAGCTTCCAAGAAGTCGGGGCGTACGGCGCCCGTCAGTACAAAAGCGATTGTTGTGATCGCTGCAAGCGATACAAACAGCCTCGCTCCGGTCTTCGCCGCACGCAGCGCCGAACGGCGTCGCGAATCCACGATCAACAGCCCGGCAAGTACGAAAGCTGCACTGATGACGTAGGACCGCGTAATGGCCAGCAGTACGACGGCCAATCCGATCGACAAAGCTATTGCGGACAGGGTGCGACGTCTGCGTAAATAAAGGCCACCAACCCCGTAGCCAATCAGAAACGGAACGCCTGGGCCGAGGATCTGCCAGCGGATGAGCTCTATGGAAAGGCCACTGGCGATGGCGTAGAGCACGCGCCATAAGGTAGAAAGCAAGCATGCCCACAACAGGATATCCACCAGATATGCCGGATCTATGCGCCGCCGCTCTACTGCCACCATGACGCTCAACCCTGCGCCGAACAGCACGTAAGGCAGCAGAACTTTCAGGTAATGTATCGGGTCAACGCCCCAGAACAGCACCGGCAATGGGCTAAGCGCGATATATGTCCACCATAGTGCGGTCATGGTTCGCAACGCTGAACTCGAACTTCGGATATCACGCGACAGCCATTCGGCGAAAAAATAAACTGCTCCACACAGTAGCGAAACCGCGACCAGCAGCGTTTGCAGTGCGCTGCCACCTTCTTCGCCCATCTTTTTTACGTCAAGTGCGAGTGGCAGAAGAAATCCGACCAGTAAGATCAGCCGACTGGTGCTGGGCTTCCTGAAGTTGGTCGCAGACCAGGGAAGAGGTCTATTGGCTTGTAGGTCAAACTGCATGAGACGCACTCACAATGATATCCACTGTGTTTCCGGTTATCGCCGCAACCAAGGCGTCGCATGCGCTAGCAAAACTGTTTCGGAATGCAGGGCCGACATCCGCACAGACTTTTTGGGCTGGCGGGCCTTGCAGCAGAGCGCCAATGGCCGCACATACGGCGGCAGGGTCTTCAGGTTTTACCACTTCGCCCAGCCCGTGCCTCCGCGTCTGCCAGCCGATGATGCCTTCCTGGCACGCAACTACGGGACGACCGGCATTCGCCGCCTGCACCAAAACGCCACTAGCCGTGTAGTGCCCACGGTAGCCTAGCCAGACGATATCTGCTGCGGCGAACAGGACGGGTTCCTCTCGGGTTTCAATGAATCGGTCCAGCAGTCGAACGCGCCCCTGAGCGACTAGCGGCGCAACCGCCGGTTCCGCAAGCGCTTGGTGAATCTCCGGCGAGATCGTGCCGGCAAGGAGCACATCGGCCGATGGCGGGAAGGCCGGATTGGCCAGAGCAAGCAGAAGCTCGCGCACGCCCTTGCGCTCCGTGACCGCGCCGTAGACGAGAACGATTTTGCGCTCCGCCGGCAGACCCAATCGATGTTTCGCCCCATCCCGGTCAGGCAAATCCGCGAGTGCTGCTGGCTCCGGCAGAAATGCGACTTTAGCTGCCAAGGCCGGGCGATCGGCGAGGTACTGAGAAAGGGGCTCGTCGATGGTCAGCAGACGGCGAAGGCTCCGGTTTCGCAGAAGGCGGAACAAAAGCGCTTTTTTGAACTTCGCCAATGACGTTGGGGGGGCGATTACGCCCATCTGTGGATAGTGAAACGACGGGCGCATCGCGACGCCCACCCAGGGTCGATCACCGAACGGGGAGCCGAGTAGCCCGATAGCGTAGAGGCAATAGTCCAAGTAGGGCAAGAAGACAACATCGGGACGGACGGTTTCGGCATACATCCTGTACCATGCCCTGAGCAACCGCCAATAGGCCAGTTCCCGCGCCGCAAGTCCGGCAGCACCGCTCCGGCGTGCGGCCTGGAGAGAAAAGTTATCCGCGCCGATGAGGCATAGGTTCGTTTGTTCTGCCGCGCGCGACGCCTCCTTGAGCACCTGTATGGACGGGTGAGAGAGCGACTCTGGCAGGGTGACGACAGTGACCCTGAAGCCGCGCCCGGCCAGACCCGTTGCCATCCACTGCAGGTATGGCCCATGGTGGCCGTTGGCGTGCGGTTCCAAGACGAGCACGTTCACGACGATTTCTCCTTGTTCAACGGATGGGGGTGATCCCTGTTGAGGATTGTCCCCCGAGGATGAGTGATCGTCCCTTCACCCAAGGCGGCAAGACCGGCTTTCCAACGAGCTTCACGAAGCGCGCGTGCCCATCCTTCCATTCGACAAACACGCCGAACCATATCGATGCAGCGGAAGCCCAGCGAAGCCGCGCTCACAAGGCATCGCCGAAGCGCGCGCTTCATATCCGTACCCTCCGCGCCGACCAGGATTCAAACAGCCGACGTCGAACCGGGTGGTACCAAACCGATGCGCCGAGGACAAGGAGCGGCACCAGCAGGCCGATCAGGGCCAACGCCGGCTCATCAGCCTCCTTTCGCAATGGCATCAGCCAGCCAAAGACAGCCACTGTCAGAGAGGCGGCGATAAGCGGCAGATGCCCCTGCGTCAACCCGGCGCGGCAACGCACGCGATGGCGATACCCGTATACGCCGATGAGCATGGCGGAGCCAGCGATCAAGGCAATGGCATAGCCGAAGGCGACTCCATTCGCCCCGTAGCGCACCCCCAGCAGCCAGCCCAGAGCCGCATTGAGGGCACCCATCAGCATATGCGACAGGGTATTCCACCCGACCTGACCAGTGCCCAGATTGGTGAAGTAGGCAGGCCCGGCGAAAATATTGGCGCCCCAGGCGACACTGAGCAGCGTGATCAGGAACACGAATTCAGGCTGGTAGGCGCCGATCAGCAGCCAAGAGAACCCGCCCGCCCAGGCGATCAGGAGTGCAAACGCAGGCAGGGTGACGAAGACCAGCAGATGCATATTGTCCCGATACAGGTGCGTCAACCGGGCGGGCTCGGTCGCCGCCAACGCGGCCACATGGGGGACGATTGCCTGGTTGGCACTGACGATCAGCGCGCGGACCCTGAGCAATACCTGGTTGGCCATCTCGAAGTAGCCCGCCGCAGCGGGACCGCCGAAACGAGCCATCAGCGCCTTGGCGACAGGGTCCAGCAGCAGCATGAATACGGTGGCTACCTGCACGTTGGTGCCGTAACCCAGCATTTCGCGCAGCACTGGCCTGCTCCATTGTCGTGGCAGGCGAGGCAAGGGCGGCAGCGCCCGGCGCAGCGCGGCCCTGCCGCCGATCACCAGCAACAGGCCCTGCCCAATCTGCGCCCAAGCGAGACCGACCAGCCCGAAGCGCGGCACCAGCACGATTGCTGATGCCAGCATCGCTATCTGGCCCGCCACCACCAGCCCGGCGCGCAGGTCCATACGCTGACAACCGTCCAGCCCACCCTGAAATACCGCCGCGACGATCGTCAGCCACAGAGATGCCAAGGCATAGGGAAGGATTTCCAGCGCGCCAGTCAAATGTTCAACATCGAACAGATGCGGCAGCAGCCCGGCGATGAGCGGATAGAGCAAAGGCAGCGCTGCGCCGACCACCACCATCAGCATCAGCAGTGCAGTGTCGACCACCTGCCCGGCCCGCGCCAGATCGCCGCGCGCGCGATCACGCGCCACGAAACGGGTTACCCCGGCGCTCAGGCCCAGGTCCGCGAGTCGGGAGGCCGAAGCGGTTGCCAGCACCACCGACCAGATACCCAACTGTTCGACCCCCAGTGTGACATTGATGTAACGATAAAGTGCGAACAGCAGCCCGGCGCTGGCGAGTACCTGAACGACATTGGCGATGACGTTGCGTGGGAGGCGCCTTTTCTCATCCATTGCCGGCCAGAACTCCCTCATCAACGAAGAACAGATCGTGCTGTGTCTGCCCTTCCCACACCACGCGATACCCGGATTCCTTCAGCAGGTGGGTGATCCTCTGGTAGTCTGCCTGCCTTGCGTTGTACTCAATGCATCCGCACAGGAACCGGTAATTTCGCAGACTGCACATCTGCTCCACAATCGGTACTTCGGCACCTTCCACATCAATCGAGATAAAGCTGATTCGCTCCGGCGCACCGTTCTCTTCCAGTATCCGCCTCAGTGTCGCTCCCCAAACCGTAATTGAGCTGGCATTTTGCGTCATCTTCTCGTGAGTCTTATCGAGCAAGCTCCGCAGCCCCCCATACAACCCGGCGCTGCAGAACTCGTAGTATCCTTCCTCTTCAACTACAGCAGCGATTACTACTTTCGATTTGCGTTTTTTCAGACTGTCGAGATACTGTGGATTCGCTTCTACGAGCAGCCCATTCCACCCGAACCGCTCCTCGAGGTATATCGTGTTTGACAGTGTAAAGCCATCATTCCCCCCAATCTCCACAAAGAATCCGGGCCTAAACCGGTTTACTAAAAGCGCAAAAATATCCTGATTCAATTGTGTTTCATGCGGAGACTCGGGAAGTAGCATCAGCTCCCTAAGCTTAGCAGCACGTGTCCGGACAAAGACCCCGGGAAGTAAGCCATGATTGGCACAGTAGGCAACAGATGGCTTGCGGAGCAGCTTCGAACCAAGCACGATCTTCTTGATCACCGTTCTAGGGCTCATGATCATTGCCTTACGAACACCGCATCCAGGTATACC
The DNA here is from genome assembly GCA_049325095.1 of Pseudomonadota bacterium. GTDB lineage: Bacteria > Pseudomonadota > Gammaproteobacteria > Pseudomonadales > Porticoccaceae > JAGPUQ01. The sequence goes on from JBMOPO010000022.1 coordinate 47,987, forward strand.
ACGCGCCCGTCCTCTCCGTAGGCTTGGTCTAGGTTTCCGGCATAATGAAAACCGGATTTTTGAAGCAGGCCTGCCAGACTGAAAAAATCGGCCTGCCCTTCGTACAGCGGATCGACACAAACCTCCAACACGACCGCTTTGCACTTGCCCAGAACGCGCTCCGCCCCGCGCAGAACCCGGTCTTCAAAGCCTTGCACATCGAGCTTCAACAACACTCCAGGAGGCAGGCTCTCGACGACATCAGTCAGTTCAAGATCGAGCGTCGAGACCCGGACGGATACCACCCGCTCCGCACGGGTCTGGGGGTATAGCCGATGGCAAGTTTCCGTGGCGGTCAAAAGCGAGGACGACGGCGTATGCTGTTCATGCAGGTGCATTTCAACCTGGCCTTCCTGGTCCCCCAATGCTACCTGGAAACAATGCACGCGGCCGTTTTGCGTCCGTGCCCAGGCCGAGAGCCGTTGGAATGGGTCAGGCAGCGGCTCGAAGCAGTAAAGCTGTGCGCGCGGAAAGAATCCACTGATGAGGCGGGCAAACTGGCCTTGATTGGCGCCCACGTCGATAACGGCACCAATATCCAGTCCGGCCAATCCCAGCAAGGTGCGTTGAGGGGAACGATAAAGGCGGACGACGTCGAAACCCGCCCGGTTGAGGCCGCTGCGAAGTGCTTCTTTCAGGCTCATAATCCTCTCAAAGGGCAGCTACACAGTCCAATTTGCAGACCCGCGCCACTCCCGAAAGCGGAAGGCCAGATTTCCCCGCGGTCTCACCCCGGGGAAGATTCTGCAGAAAACGTCGCTGGTTCAGGGTAAAGCACTTATGGCGGTGGTTCGTGAGATACCTGCCGGGCGGCGCTTGCCGGCCGGCCTCCCACAGTGCAACGGCCAGTCTGTCGGATGTGCTCATAGCTGCGCCAGCAGAATACCGATCTTGCGCGCTGCCGCCACCGGACGGGCATCGGGCTGTGATGACGGCGTCTATGCGCTGCTCGTCCAGGCTTCGATACAGCCTGGCTACGAACCGGGTGCGGCGCGCAACCAGCTCGGCGGGCGGCATCGGAGCCGGGGTTTCGACCAGGAGGTCGACATCGCCGCCGCGGCGCCTGTCATCGGTGCGTGAGCCGAAGACGAGCACGGCGGTACCGGGAGCGAATACCTCCCGCGCGGCTTGTGTAATCGCTTCCTTCTCTTCGGGCCGAAGTCTCATGGCTCACCTGCTCCTGCTGCTGCAACATTGCTGTCGCTCATTCATCATATTGGCTGGTTCGGATGCCATCTGCACGCGGCGGCTCCCGTTTGCTGACTCATGTTGCTGCGCCATCGGGCGGGATCTCCGGGAAGTGCTGGGCGATGGTCCGGATGAGCGCGTGCAGGGTATGGATCAGTGCTGGAATGAACTGGTGGGCGGCGTTGAGTGCGTCGAGCAGTTCAGTGGGTGTGCGCACGTATTCATGGATCATGCGGTTGCGCAGCTTGCGAATGGCGAGCCATTCGTCCGCCGAGTCGATCAGCTTCAGGCGCTCGGCGCGATCCAGGTTTTCGAGCATCGTGGCGGGGGTCTCCTGCATGAGTCCGAGAAATGCCGGCAGGAGCTTGTCGCCGATCGTATCCTGCAGCCGCCCGAAGCGCGCAACGAAGGCATCGATGCGCTCGCTCAGGTCGTCGTTCTGCGGCAATCGGCTGATCGCATCGAGGCCGAGTGGCTGCGCAAAAAGTCGATCATCCCTGCGCTGTAAATACTGTGCTTCCTGCAGACCCGTTTCGATGAGCGCCCGAGTCCGTTGGGCGCTGTCCGGAGCGGGCAGGTTCACAGGGCCATCCCGTGACGGCGGGCGATGTCATGGATGGGCAGCGCAGGGGTTTCGGGCGTGACCAACAGGATGTCGACATGCCGTCCGTCCAGGCGCCATTCGATTTTCACCGCCAGACGGGCGGCGGTAAGTGCGGGCTGAGCGACCGGAGCCGGGGTTTCGACCAGGAGGTCGATATCGCCGCCGCGAGCGCTGTCGTCCACCCGCGAGCCGAACAGGCGGACACGGGCGTCCGGCCCGAGGAGGCGAGCGGTCTCTTCGACGATGGCGCGGCGTTGTGCATCGGTCAGGCGCATGGGGTCTCTCGCGTCGTTCTCGTCCGTCAGCGCTGGGTCAGTCTATCCCCTGATCCATTGCCATGCATCCAGCACTGGGGGGCGTCGTGTCTGGCGATGAGGCGGGGCGCCCTGTTTCTGCCTGTACGCGAATCATCGGAACCCAATCCCCAGAAACTGCTCGATCTGGGTGGCGATGTAGTCGAGCCGCTCTTCGTCATGCCCGCGCAGGCGGGCATCCAGAGCCGACAAGGACGTTCTTCGCACCAATGGATTCCCGCTTTCGCGGGAATGACGGGGGGCGGGAATGACGGGGGGCGGGGCGCCATCCTTCGGCACTCCGGCCCGGCGTCGACCTGCACCGGGCCCGCCACAGCGACACGCAGGAGATCTTGCCGCGGTCGCAGCGAGCTTCGGGCATGTGCCGCCGCGAAGCGAACGGAAAAACCCCATGAGTGGCCTTTCAACAGCCTGGCAAGCGGGTTGCAGTGTGGGTTCACGGCCCGGTACCCCTGGTGATCGGTCGAGGGTGCACTTTCAGGCATCTCCCAGGAACTCATCCAGCAGCGAAAACGGTGTCTCCGAGAAGGGGTTCACGACGGTGACGCCGCGCCAGGTGAAGCCGTTGTGCAGGTCTTCGCTGAGCAGGAGGCGGCATCGATTGTCCGCGGCCACGGACAGGATCAGGGCATCCCAGATCTGCAGGCCGTGATCGACCGCGATGTCCAGTGCGCCCTGCAACGCGGGCCAAGTGGAATCCGCGACCTCGAAGCTGTCCGCCCAGCTCAGCAGCGCGGCGCGGGCGGGGTCTGCGTCCCATCCGGCCTTCCCGGTCAGGACGCGGTACAGCTCGCCGAGCGTTTGTGCCGGCAACAGCACCTGGCCCGCGGGCATGCGCTCCACCAGCGACCGGGCCGCCGTGCAGCGCCGCTCGTCGCCAACCCCTTCCGCATAGGCCAGCACGTTGGTGTCCAGGGCCGCCCACATGGCGGTCATTCGTAGAGTTCGTCGCGCGACCAGTCACGTGCACCCGTGGTCTTTTGCCGACACAGGCGCTCCAACAGGCGCTGGCGGGCGGCCTCGTGCCGGTGACCTCCGGCCGGCGCGGGTGTAATCATGGCGACGGGCCGGCCGCGCGATGTCACGGTGATCACCTCGCCGCGGCTGACCTCCCGGAGAATGCGGGAGAACTGGCGATTGGCGTCGCTTGCGGTCACGGTCTTCATGGCAGCTCCCGAGGAAAAGTAGTATTGAACACTACCTTGATGCGCGCCGTCACGCGCGCGTCAGCCGCGGCTTGAAGTCGCATGTGCCCGTCTTCGGGTAGTTCGCTGACCTCGATGTGTTCAATCACAACGACGTTCATTATTCACCATCGCTGAGTCCGACCCTAGGCTCACGGACAGCGTCAACCTGCACCGGCCATCGTCACCCCCTGGATTCCCGCTTTCGCGGGAATGACGGGAGGCGGGAATGACGGAGGTCGGGGCACCATCCTTCGGTACTCCGGCCCGGCGCCAACCTGCACCGGCTGCCGCCACAGCGACACGCTGGGGATCTCGGTGATGTGGAGCATCACTGGCAGCCCTGGCCGTCGCCGCCGGCTACGATCTGCGCGGAAATGGTACGGGCAAAGCGGTAGAAGTCGTCCAGACCCTCGTGGGTGATGGCGTGGACTATGTCCCAGTTCACGCTCTGGTAGCTGTGGACGGCGATATTGCGGAATCCGACCGCTGCTTTCATGCGGTCGCCGAGCTGGCCGTCGATGACGCCCAGGTGGGCCAGCGCATCGAACGCCTCCCCCATGGTCTGCGGCACGGGCTCGTCGGATTCGGTGATGATGTGCATGGCCATGTCGACACACAACTGGACGGCCCGGGTCAGGTTCAGCGTGAGGATATCCTGTCGGTCCACATCCGCCCGCAGTTGCTGCGCTGACTCCGCCCGCTTGCTCTCGATGCGGGCGATGCAGCGGCGCAATGATTCGAGCTTTTCTTCCAGGATCAGGGTATCCATGCACTTCTTCGTTGTCGCAGGGCACGCTGGCGATAGGGCAGAAAATCCGCACTGTCGGTCACCGTGCGTGAGAGCAGCTCAGCGTATGCCGCATTGTCCCGGCATATCAGCCGCCGACCGCCAGACAACACCGACCGCCGTACCGACACGCCGGCGGTCCGCAGATCCACCAGGTCGACGGGGCGACCGCATTCCCGGGCCAGCAGCGCGATCAGCTGGCTCCGGCGCCGCTCTCCCAGGGGTGAGTCGGCGAGCACGGCGATGTCGAGATCGCTGTCGGGCCGCGCCCGTCCCGTGGCCAGAGAACCGAATGCAATGGCCAGAATGATATCGGGCTGTTGTTCCAGCAACGCCGCCAGCCGGGTCAGCTGTCTCTTTTCCGGGCTCTCGCTCATGTCGCCATTATCGCAGGGTGCGTGACTGGCGGCGATGCCTGCCGGCGCGAGAGTCCGCACGCATATTCGGGGACACCTGGAGATTCGGGGACACTTTATGTAATTCCGAGATTCGCTGGAGATTCGGGGACACTTTATGTAATTCCGAGATTCGGGGACACTTTATGTAATTCCAGGTTGTTGCCGCTCGTCTGAAGACCGCGGCTTCGGCCCGGAGTTAGGTATGGTGTCCCCGGAAAGGGGAAAGCCGCAGGTTGTCGTCGGAGATGTAGTCGACTATCGCCAGCAGGTCGGCGCGGGCAGTCTCCCGCCACTCAAGAACGGGCACTGCGCTTCCTGCCGATCAACGCCTGCGCTTCATCCATGACCTGCTGATGCGGGACCGCCGGGCGCGTGTCGTCCAGCGCTTCCCGGACCTTCGCTCGGAACCATGCATCATAGGCTTCCGGGTCGGCGGTGAGGCCGGCCGGCAAGCCGCCTTCCTTCGCCACGCGAGTGAGCAGGATGCGCACGGCATCCGAGACGGTCAGGCCGAAATCGGCGAGCTTGGCCGTCGCCTCGGCCTTCAGCTTGTCGTCCACGCGGATGTGGAGCATCGAGGTTTTAGCCATCGGGAATCCTCCGGGTGTCCTTCCCAATTATGTATCTCAAATGAGATACGGGCAACCTCATCTCTCTCGGAATTCGGGGATTCGTAGGGGATTCGGGGATTCGGGGACGCCTTATGGGATTCGGGGACGCCTTATGTAATTCCAAGGGGATTCGGGGACACTTTAGGGATTCGGGGACACCTTAGGGATTCGGGGGATTCGGGGACACCTTATGTAATTCCAGGTTGTTGCTTCTCGTCTGAAGACCGCGGCTTCGGCTTCCGCCCGGGTTTTCGCTTCTTCAGGGGCCGCCCCAGCAAAACCTCCAGCTTCTCGGCAAAGGCCTCGCCGCCCAGCGTGCGGCCGGTACGTTCGTGGCTCAGAAAGGCCTCGCGCTCGGCTCCGGACAGCGGCTCATCCAGAAAACCTCTCCAGTCACTGACGATTTCCAGAAGCGGCCTTACCTGGACCAAGCCATCGTCCTGACCGCTCAGGTGCGCGCCGGCGCTGCTCCAGGGATAGTCTTCGGCCGCCTTCACTATCCCCGCCGCCACGGGATTCCGCTCCACATACCGGGCCGCCGCCAGGAGGTAGGATTCGTCCATGGGGAAAGAAGCGAACCGCCCCTGCCATAGATGGCCCCGCCACCCCTCACGGAAATTGATGTGCCGGCTATAGCGGCGGTGCGCCTCGCCGATCGCCGCCGCCAACCCTTCCGCCTCCTCCGGCACGGCGATCAGGTGGACGTGGTTGCTCATCAGGCAGTAGGCCCAAACCGCCACGCCGTAATGCGCGCACCACGTCGCCATGAGATCGATATAGACCCGAAAGTCCTCGTCAGTGAAGAAGGTGTCCTGCCGCCGATTGCCCCGCTGGGTAATGTGGTGCGGCACCCCAGAGGCCACCACTCGTGCCAGTCTTGCCATCCAGAAGGACTCCGAATCCGTTCAGTCCGTTCAGTCAGGTGTTAGGTATGGTGTCCCCGGAATATGCGGAATATGCGCAAAGCGAAGCTGCGCTCCCACAGGGAAGCACCCTACTCCAGTCAGCGCTCGGCGCGACCGACGGCCGGCTCACGAACCGCCTCGGCCGGCACCGGCCGGCGCCACAGCGACACGCAGGGAATCTTGCTCTTGTCGCAGCGGTGGGCGTACTTGCTGGCGATGTCGGTGACCTCTTCCATCAGGCCCTCGTCGAGGGTGATCGGCTCCAGGCCCAAGGCGAGGAAGCGGTCGTTCTTGACGTGCAGGTCGTTCTCGTCGGCCTCGTTGCGGGGGTTGGGCAGGTAGTCGATGCGGGCGCCGGTGCGCTCGGCGATCATCTGTGCCAGGTCACGCACGCGGTGTGTCTCGGTCATCTGGTTGAAGATCTGCACCCGGTCACCGGGCTTGGGCGGGTTTTCGAGCGCGATCTGGATGCACTTGACGGTGTCCTGGATGTGGATGAAGGCACGGGTCTGGCCGCCGGTGCCGTGCACGGTCAGCGGGTAGTCCACCGCGGCCTGCATCAGGAAGCGGTTGAGCACGGTGCCGTAGTCGCCGTCGTAGTCGAAGCGGTTGATGAGGCGCTCGTCGAGCCGGGTCTCGGCAGTCTGGGTGCCCCAGACGATGCCCTGGTGCAGGTCGGTGACGCGGACCCGGTCGTTCTTGTTGTAGAAGAAGAACAGCAGTTGGTCCTGGGTCTTGGTCATGTGATAGATGCTGCCCGGGTTGGCCGGATAGAGAATCTCGTTTTCGATGTGGGCGCCGTCGTCGGTCTCCACCTTCACCCGCAGGTAGCCCTCGGGAATCTTCATGCCGGCGGTGCCGTAGCCGTAGACACCCATGGTGCCCAGATGCGCGATGTGGATGTCCTGCCCGCTCTCGACCACCGCGGCCAGGACGTTGTTGGTGGCGTTGAGGTTGTTGTCCACAGTGTAGCGCTTGTGGGTGCTCGATTTCATCGAGTAGGGCGCGGCGCGCTGTTCGGCGAAGTGGACGATGGCGTGCGGGCGCCAGTCCTGGAGCAGGTCGAGCAGGCGCTGGTAATTGACGGCCACATTGAAGTTGTGAAACGCGATGTCGCGCCCGGAGACCTCCTTCCAGGCGCGCAGGCGTTCGCCCATGGGCCGGATGGGGGTGAGGGATTCGCATTCCAGCTCGATGTCGATCTGGCGGCGCGAGAGGTTATCGACGATGGCCACCTCGTGGCCGAGGTTGGACAGGTGCAGCGCGGTGGGCCAACCGCAGAAGCCGTCGCCGCCGAGGATGAGGATTTTCATGGGGTTGCCTCCTTTCGCTTACGTCGATGAAGCCGGGGGCCGACGCTGGATACGCCGTCCCAGTTGGGGTTCCGCGCGAATGATTGTGAGAACTGAACGGCAGGGGCTCCGTGATCTGTTTCACAATTTTGCCAGTGGTCGGTGCATATTGGATGGCGAACAAGGGGCTACTGGCCAGGAACAACGGACAGGTCCCGGGCGCTTATCCAGCCCCGCGCTTCCAGGTCGGCCAGTATGCATTGGGCATCCTTTATCAAGCTGCCCACATGTTCGTGCGCCTTGTTCAGCGCGTTCGCCAGGGTATCTGCGTCTTCGATGTACTCGTGAATCATCTGGTTGCGCAGGTCGCGCAGGGTCATCCACAGTTCCGCCGAATCGATCAAACCCAGCTTTTCCATCCGGTTGAGGTTGTCGATCGCCGGCCCGGTCGCCTCGCCGACGGCTTCCAGGTATTGGGGGAGGAGTTTGTCGCCCACCGTGTCCTGCAAGCGCCCAAATCGGCTGACGAATGCGTCGAGCCGCTCGGCCAGCTCGACTTCTTGTTCGAGGTTCGCGGCCATTTCGCGCGTGAAGGGCACAGCGAACAGGCGCCGATCGGTGATGTCCAGATGGCGAATCTCCCTGGCGACGATCCGCGCCAGGAATTGCAGCCGCTGCAACCTGGCGTTGGCAATGCTCACAGCTTTGCTCCCTGCCGTCTCGCGGCGGCATGGATCGGAAGAGGTTTCAGGTTCGGCGCGCAGACGAGGACATCGATCTTCCTGCCGCCCAGACGATGGCTGATGCGCCCCGAGATCCGGGCGCTCAGCCAGGCCGGATTCTCCACGGCACAAGGCAGCTCGACCAGCAGGTCGATGTCCCCGCCACGCGCCTGATCGTCCGTTCTGGAGCCGAACAGCGTCACCTGCGCGCCCTCGCCGGCGAGTTCGCGCACCGCTTGGCGGATGATGTCTTTCTGGCGTTGGTTGAGGCGCACGGGGAAAACGGTCAGCTCTCGTAGGGTGGATAAGCCGAAGGCGCATCCACCAGAGATCCCCGGGGGTTTCCTCGGGGGAAACGCCGGATGCGCCGCTGCGCGGCTTGTCCGGCCTGCGACTCGACCGGCGCAGGCCGGATAAACGAAGCGCATCTGGCGTCATGCTCGGCCACGGTCGACACAGTCAATAGGCATTGCGGTCACGGAGCACCCGAAACACGGTCAGCACGATGATCTTGAGGTCGAGCCACAGGCTCCAGTGGTCAATGTACCAGAGGTCGTGTTCGACGCGCTTTTCCATTTTTTCCAGGGTGTCAGTCTGGCCCCGCCAGCCGTTGACCTGGGCCCAGCCGGTGATGCCTGGCTTGACCCGGTGGCGCCACATGTAGGCCTCCACTTGATACTTGTAGTATTCGTTGTGTTCCAGGGCATGGGGGCGCGGGCCGACGATGGACATGCGCCCCTGCAGCACGTTGAGAAACTGGGGCAGTTCGTCGAGGCTGGTGCGGCGCAGGAAGTGGCCGATGGGTGTTACCCGGGGATCGTCGCGGCAGGCCTGATGCACCTTCTCCGGCTCCGGCTGATCGACGTACATGGTACGGAACTTGTACACCTCGATGGTATCGCCGGCCAGGCCGTGGCGGCGCTGCCGGAACAGCACCGGGCCCGGGCTGCTGGCCCGCACCGCGAGTGCGATCAGCCCGCACACCGGCAGGATCAAGAGCCCGATCAGGGTGCCCAGCACCAGGTCCTCGATGCGCTTCAGCGCGCGGTTGTGCCATTCATCCAGTGGCGTGCAGGTGAGCATCAGGCCGTAACCGCCCTCGGCCAGCGGCCGCACGGCGCTGCTGATCAGCCGGGACTCCCAGAACTCCGGCACCAGCAGCACCCCCACCGGGGTGTCCCAGAGTGCGTCCAGCACTTCCTGGATGAGGTGGCTGCGGCTGATCGGCAGCGAGATCCAGACCTCGTCGGCATGGCATTGCCGCACCCGCTCCGGTAGCGCCTGCCAATTCCGGGTCAGGTCGTCGATGTCCAGGGAGTCGCGCACCCGGTAGCCGGGGTCGGCGGCCAGCAACTCCCGCAGGGCATGGTCGGTCCCCGCGGTGACCAGCACCAGACCGCGGACGCCGACGCCGCGGCGCTGCAGGGTGCGGACGCCGCCGGCGATCGCCAGCCGCGAGACCGGCAGCGAGCCGAGCGCCAGCGCCGCCCAGGGCAGGGCCCAGGTGCGTGCGCAGTCGCCGGCGATGCCGATGACCAGCTCCAGGCCGAATACGGCAAAGCCCAGCACCAAACCGCGGAATACGATGCGGCCCTGGCCACCGCGCAGATCCATCTGCCAGAGCGAGTAGCAACCGCTGGCAATCAGCGCGAGCAACAGGGTGAGGATGCCGATCCACAGGGTGCGGCCGCAGCCGGCCGGCCCCAGGGTTTGCCCCAGCGCCAGCAGGGCGGCGGCCTGGGCGGTGCCGAGCAACAGCAGGGCATCGGCCGCCACCAGGGGCAGCGCGACGGGACTGAAACCTGTGAGGCGGTGGTTGCGCTTCATGCCACTCCCGAGGCCGATTCCGAAACCGCGCTGCCGGCGCCCGGCCTCGCCACTGCGCAGCGCGGTCGGCGCGGCCGCCGGCTCGGGCTCTTCCGTCGCTTCCAGGAGCAGGCGGCGCAGCGGGCGCTGGTCCATCGCTTACCGGCCATCCCTGCGCTGTGTTCAGGAGGCCTTTACGTCGGTCGCCGGCGGCGGTTGGGTAGCTGCTTCCTGGTCGGGGGCGGGTCGTTCCCCGGCCTTGTCGCGACGAATGGTACCGGGCGCCTCCCCGTAGCAATACTGGTAATAGGCGTAGTAGCCGTAGGTGTTGGCGGCGCGCCGCTCCAGGGCGTTGAAGATGCAGCCGCGCACGGTGACGCCGTCACGCGCCAGCCGCCGCCGGCACAGGTCCATCTCCCGCACGGTGTTGAGGCCGAAGCGGGCCACCAGCAGGGTGGTGCCCGCAGCGTTGCCGATGATGGCGGCGTCGGTGACCGCCAATACCGGCGGGCTGTCGATCAGCACATAGTCGTAGTTGCGATCGAGCTTGTCGAGCAGCGCCTGCAAGCGGGGTTGCAACAGCAATTCGGAGGGGTTGGGCGGGGCCTCGCCGCGGGGGATGAAGTCGAGCCCCGGAATCGAGGTATGCCGCACCAGTTTCTGGGCTGCCTCCTTGTCGCCGGCGAGATAATCGGACAGTCCCTGCCGGGAAGCTGCCCCGAAATAGGTGTGCAGATAGCCCTTGCGCAGATCGCCGTCGATCACCACCACCCGCTTGCCGGCCTGGGCCAGCACCACACCCAGATTGGCGGTGACGAAGGTCTTGCCGACGCTCGGGCTGGCCCCGGTGATCATGACGACCTTGGAGTTGGCGCCGAGCATGGCGAAATGCAGGCTGGTGCGCAGGCCGCGCAGCGCTTCCACGGCGAGGTCGCCGGGGTGGCTGTGCGCCAGCAGGGGACGCCGTTCCAGGCGTTCGCGCGGCAGGCGCCAGCGGCGCATTTCCTGCTGCTCCAGCCGCTCCTGGGTCGCCGACCGGGGCAGCACCGCGTAGACCGGAATGCCTTCGTTCTCCAGTTGCTCCGGGCTCTCCAGGGTCTGTTTCATGGCCCCGGCCACGAACACGCCGGCGACGCTGGCCAGCAGGCCGAGCAGGCCGGAAAGTGCCAGCACCAGGGTGCCGCGCGGCGCCACCGGTTCCGGTGCGATCTGGGCGCCGTCGATGATGCGCACATTGCCCACGGTGCCGGCCTTGAGGATCTCCAGCTCCTGGGCGCGATTGAGCAGTTGCAGGTAGATGGCCTGGTTGGTCTCCACGTCCCGGGTCAGGCGCAGGATCTCCTGCTGGGTTGCGGGCAGCTTCTGCACCTGCTGTTCGAGCCGCCCGCGCTCCGCCTCCAGGCTGCCGCGCTGCTGGACCAGGGCCCGGTAGTTGGGATGCTGGCGGGTGTAGAGCCGGCGCAGCTCACTCTCCTTGAGCTGGAGCTCGCTGAGCTTGGCCTCCACCTCGACCATCTTGTCGAGCACCGCTTCGGTCTCCAGCGAGAGGTCGACCGATTCGGAACTGGTGCGATACCGGTTGAGCCGCTGCTCGGCGCCATCGAGCTGCTTGCGGATGCGCGGCGTCTGTTCCTCCAGGAAGGTCAGGCTCTTGGCGGCCTCGGCGGAGCGCCGCTCGATGTTCTGCAGCAGATAGGTTTGGGTGATGGCGGCCAGGATCGCGCGAATGCGCTCGGGATGATCGCCCTTCAGGGTCAGGTAGAGCACGCCGGTATCCTTGCCGCGCTCGGCGACCGAGAGCGCTTCGCGCAACCCCTCGATGGCCGGCCAGCGCGCCAGCCGCTGCAAGCGGAACTCGGTGCCGGGCGGCGCATCCATCTGCAGCAACTGCAGTTCGACCTCGCCATCCGCGGAGGCGAGCCGCTCCCCGGGCGGGCCCTCCAGCACCAGACTGTCATCGAACCACAGCTGATACCGGTTGGAGGCCACTACCCGCAGGGTCCAGTCTTCGCCGAGCAATGCGTCGGGCACCCGGAAATACTCGACCCGCAGGGTTCTGCCCGGCTCGCCCCAGCCGCCGGAGATCACCGCGTTGTCGGCCGGGCGGATGCCGCGCAGGGCCTCGGCGAGGCGCTGGGGGTCGGCCAGATGCCGCGAAAACTCGGCGATGGAGACCGGCCTGGGCTCCACCAGCAGATCGAGCCCGAGTTGGTCGACCACCGAACCCAGCACCATGCGCGAGCGGAGGATCTCGATCTCGGCGGCGGTGGAGTCACCGCCGGTGCCGAACAGTTCGTCGACCTCCTCCGACAGCCCGGGGATGCCGGCCTCGCGCTCCTCCACCTGGAGCAGCGCATCCGCCTGGAACACGGGATCGGCGGCGAACAGGTAGCCGACGCCGATCAGGAGGGCGGCGACGGTGACCAGAGCGATGGCCCGCCGGTGGTCGACCAGGGTCCCCCAGAGCCGCGCCAGATCGATCTCATCCTCGGTCGCTGCGAACTGTTCCCTGGGGGTGGCCTCGGCGTTCGGATTGGTCATGGCTTTATCGCCCTTCTGTGGAAAACCCGGCCACCGCGGCCGAACGGAACCTTCTACTGCCGGTCTGCTGCCGGTCTGCCGGGCCCGGTGGTCAGCTACCCAGCCGCTCCGCCCAGGCCGCGGCCGCCTCGGTCAATACCCGGTGGACCTGTTCGTAGGCCTCTCGGCTGCGCCGGTACGGATCGGGAATCTCCCGCTCGTCGAGCCACTTGCCGAACAACAGTGCCTTGCCGGCGCTTTCCGGCGCCATGCGCAGCAGATATTCCCGCTGGCGTTGTTCCATGACCAGAATCAAATCGGCGCCGCTGCACATCTCCAGGGTGAGCTGGCGGGCCCGGTGCGGCGGACAGGCGAGGCCGTGGCGCTCGGCCACCTCCCGCGCCCTGGGGTCCATGTCGCGACCCACCAGTGCCGCGACGCCCGCGGATTCCACCTCTCTGCCGATGCGCTGCCGCAGCAGGGCCGCGCCCACCGGGCTGCGGCAGATGTTGCCCTCGCATACGATCAGCACCGAATCAAACATCGCCCACCGCGTCAGTTGTCGCGCAATTCTTCTTGGGTGGCAGCACCCAGATAGATGCCCTGCAGGGTGGGCAGCAATTGCTGGATCACCCGGTTCCAGCGCGCCACCGGCGCCGCAGTCACATAGACGATATCCCGCGATTGCAGTTCAAAGTCGTCGGCCAATACCAGCGCGGTGGCCTGCTTGGCATCGAGTTGGTACAGGTCGATCTGACCGGGCTTGCCGCCGACCGCACGGCGCATCACGAACACCCCGGACGCATTGGCCTGGAGTTCGTCGATGCCGCCCGCCTGCGCCAGGGCCTCGGCCAGGGTGAGGCCGTTGCGGCCCATGGGCATGGCGGCGGGCTCCGTGACCTCGCCCAGGACGAAGATCTTGTTGTCGTCGTCGCGGCCGATGTGGACCACGTCGCCGCCGCGCAGCAGCACATTGGAGCGCGGGTCACCGCGCTCGTAGATGGCGCGCAACGACAGGCGGTATTCGCGGCCGTCCCGGGTCAGGGTGACATTGCGCCAGTCGGCGCGCTCGTCGAGCCCGCCGGCGAGGCCGATGGCATCGACCAACCGCATGGGGACATTGGTCACCGGGTAGGTGCCGGGATTGTTGACGTTGCCGGTGACATAGACCAGTTGCGAGCGGAAGGCGGCGACCGTGACATCGACCTGGGGGTTCTCGATATAGTGCGCCAGCTTGCGGAGGATCAGATCGCGGATCTCGGTGACCCGCAGCCCGGCGACCTTGAGGGTACCGACATAGGGATAGTAGATGGTGCCGTCGTCGTGGACCCAGTTGCCGGCTTCCTCGGCCATCCGCTCGGAGCCGGCGGGAATGGTGAGTTCCGGGTGCTCCCACACGGTGATGGTGAGCACGTCGCCGGGGCCGACCCGGTATTCGTAACGTTCCGGCGCCTGGGCCAGATCCGCGGGCAGCGGTGCGGCGGCGTCCGGCGCGGCCCCCCCGACGCCGGGCTGGATGCGCTGGATGCGCACCAGCTCCGGCAGCAGGGGCTCGGCGGCCTCGGCCGGGGGTCCGAACCAGGGATCGGCGTCCGGCGCGCGGACATGGGAGCCGGGCACCAGCCCGCTGCACCCGGCGATCCCGGCGGCGAGCAGCACCACCAGTACCGGGCCGGCCTGCCGTCGCCAGTCCTTTGCGCTTGCCTGCATCATGATGATCTCCCCCTCTGAGAGCTTCCTGATCGGTCCGCCCTGCGCCACCTGCGGCAAGCCTTGCAGTTCAGTCCAGGCGGTATTCCCAACCGACCGCCAGGGTCGTCCGGGGCCAGTTGCGGTCCAGTGTTTGGATACTGTCGTCGGTGGTGAATCCCGACAGCGTGAGACGGCCGTCCAGCAGCGGCCGCGAGTAGCGCACCGAGAGGATGTCGACATCCTGGGCCGATGCCGGCGCCAACAGCGGCGCCTCGCCATCGGGCGGAGGCGCGCGGTTGGTGCCGTCGCGATTGAGTTCGGCGAAGCTCAGGCTCAGCGAGAGGTCGCTGCCGTCGGGGAAAAAGTGGCTGCCCCCCAGGGTGGTGACGCGGGAGTCCCCTTCCCAGGTCGATGCCAGGTTGCGGCCGTTGAAGCGATAGCCGCTCTGATAGACGCCGTGCTCGAAGGCGAAGTTGGCGCGGGTGTCGCCCAGCAGATCGCCGGAGGTGGTGTTGGTGTGCTCCAGGTAGAACTGCTGGGAGCCGCCGAACCCGGTGGTGGCGGCATCGATGCCGCCCAGGCCGATGCGCCGCGACGGCAGGCCGCCGGCCTCGTCCTCGCCGGTGAGCTGGCCGTAGAGGCCGATCACCGCCCCGCCCAGCGGCAAGGCCAGGCGGGCATCGGCGCCGGCCAACTGGTTGCAGGGATTGTCGTTCAGGGTGTCGGTATTGGAAGCTCCGGCGGCGCATTTGCCCAGGCTGTCGATATCCTCTTCACGCCCCTTGCCGCCCCACTGCGCGGTGCGGCTGAGGCCGATCTCCAGATAGGGATGGGGGCGAAAGCTGAAGCGTGCGCCAAGCAGCTTGGCTTCCTCGATGAACCGGTCCGATTCGAGCTGGCCGGCGAAGGCCGTGACTCGCCAGGGCCCCAGCCAGTTCAGTACCGGCCAGGGAAACGGCTGCGAGGTCCTGCGGTCGAGCCAGAAACCGGGCACCGGCCGCGCATTGGTGGACAGGATGGTGCTGCTGTGCCAGCCCGGCCCCCACCAGCGGTCGATGGCGCCCAGGCCCAGGACCCAGTTGCCCAGGGCGGCGGCGACATAGGAGCCGTCGAGGCGGACCTCGTCGCCGTCGCGCGGGTCGTGGACGGCGGTCAGTCCCAGCCCGGCCGACAGCGGGCCTTCCATCCATTCGAGGCGCACCCCGGCCTCGGCCTTTTCGCGCGTGCCGCCGGCGAAATCCCGGAACAGGGGTTCGCGGCCGGCGCTGCCCAGCCGGAATTCGGCCTTGTTCCAGTCGGCGGCGTGGTAGTCGCGTTCGCGGCGCAGATAGCGCCAGGCATCGCTGTCGCGGCATGCGGCGCTGGCTTCGCCGCCATCGAGGACGGTGGCGAGATCGGCCCACATCAGCGGCCAGGTCGATTGCGGCAGATTGGCGCAACCGGTATCGACCAGCCATTGGACGCTGTGCCGGGCGCGCAGATCGCCGGGTTCGATCCAGGGCCGGGCGGCGGCGCCGGACGACCACAGCAGGATCAGGGATAGAACGGGGTGGAGCAGTGATCGGGGTCGATCCCCTTGCGGGCGATGTTTCTCCCGGCCGGCGAGGGCAGCAAGCTGCGCCTGTGAAGGCTCACCGCAAGGGCATCCGTCATGATCAGGCATCGGTATCCTTAATGTTTTTGCCGCGGCCGCACTGTCCACAGTCCGGTATCGCGCCACAGCAGCCAACGGCGCGATTGCACAGGCCGCGGAGTGGTGGTCGGCACAGTGCCCTGCGAGCCGGATTTTGCAGCACTCGGCCACCAACCACAACCTGGCATCCTCATTCCGGCCGCACACGCGGAATCAGAGTCTAGTTGGCGCCGGCCTCTTTTTGTCCAAGGAACACGCCGAAAGCGAGGACTGGATCACAAATTTTCGCGCGCTGGCCTCAGAGCGCCGCGCGCGGCCCAGTGGCCGGGGCGCGCGGGAAACCAGTGGCATCCCGCCCGCGGCCCGGCCGGCCGCCATCCGGCCATCAGGGTCGAGTGTCGGCTCCCGCCGCTGCCATCGCGGCCATCTCCTGATCGCGATGGGAGCCGCCCTTGAAGATCCTGCGGATCACCAGGAAGAACACGGGCACGAAGAACACCGCAAGCAGGGTGCCGGTGATCACGCCGCCCAGCACCCCAGTGCCGACCGCGTTCTGGCTCTCCGAGCCGGCGCCGGTATTGAGCGCCAGCGGCAGCACGCCGAGGGCGAAGGCCAGCGAGGTCATCACGATGGGGCGAAACCGCAGTCGCACGGCATCGAGGATGGCTTCGCGCAGGGGCGCGCCGCGGGCCTGGAGGTCGCGGGCGAACTCGACGATGAGGATGGCGTTCTTCGCCGACAGGCCCACGGTGGTGAGGATGCTCACCTGGAAGAAGATGTCGTTGGGCAGGCCCCTGCCGTAGGCCGCGAGCAGTGCGCCGATCACCCCCAGGGGCACCACCAGCATGACCGCGAAGGGCACCGACCAGCTCTCGTAGAGCGCAGCGAGGACCAGAAACACCAGGGTGATCGAGAGTGCGTAGAGCAGCGGTGCCTGGGCCCCGGCCTGGGTTTCCTGCAGCGAGATCCCGGTCCACTCGTAGCCGAATCCGGGCGGCAACCTGGCGGCCAGTTCCTCCATGGCGGCGATGGCCTCGCCGGTGGTGTGGCCCGGCGCCGCCTCGCCGATGATCTCCATCGAGGGCACCGCGTTGTAGCGTTCCAGGCGCGAGGCCTTCTTGGTCCAGGCGGTATCAGAAAGGGCTGAAAACGGCACCATTTCGCC
Source organism: Pseudomonadota bacterium (assembly GCA_049325095.1). Lineage (GTDB taxonomy): Bacteria > Pseudomonadota > Gammaproteobacteria > Pseudomonadales > Porticoccaceae > JAGPUQ01. The sequence continues at coordinate 64,850 of JBMOPO010000022.1, forward strand.
GTCGCGATTGCGCACGAACCAGTCTTCGAGATTCTGCGGCTGCATGCGGTAGGCGGCATCGCCCTGCACATAGACTTTCTTGATGCGGCCGTTGTGCAGGAAGTCGTTGGTGTAGCTGGACGCCCAGGCGATGGCCAGGGTCTCGTTGATGTCCTCGATGGCGACCCCCAAAGCGCGAGCCTTCTCGCGGTCGATCTCGATCTGAAAATGCGGTGTATCCTCCTGGCCGTTGGGGCGCACCTTGGTCAACCTGGGATCCCGGGCCACCATGCCCAGCAACTGGTTGCGGGCGGCGAGCAGGGCCTCGTGGCCGCGATGGCCGTTGTCCTTGAGCTCGAACACGAAACCCGCGGAGTTGCCGAGGGAGCGGATCGGCGGCGGATAAAAGGCCACTGCGCGGGCGTCCTTGATCTGTGCGAATCTCTGGTTGGCGCGCGCCGCCACGGATTTGACATCCATGCCCGGTTCGGCGCGATTGTCCCAGTGGTGCATCTGGATGTAGCACTGGCCGTTGTTCTGGCCCCGCCCGGTGAAGCTGAAGCCGGTGACGCAGTACACCGTCTTGATGGTTTTGCTCTCGTGCTCGTCGTAGTAGCGCTCCACTTCCTCGAGCACGCCGCGCGAGCGCTCCATGGTCGCGCCCACCGGCAGTTGCACCTGACTGAACATCAGCCCCGGATCGTCCTCCGGCACGAAGGCGGTGGGCATGCGTGAAAACAGCAGCACCACCGCCGCGATCACTACCCCGTAGATCACCAGGTAGCGCAGCGGCTTGGCGATCATCCGCCCGACCAGGCTCCGGTAGCCTTCCGTGGTGCTGCGAAACAGGCGGTTGAAGCCGCCGAAAAAGCCTTTTTTCTCGTGGTGCTCCCCGGGTCGGATCGGTTTGAGCATGCTGGCGCACAGCGCCGGGGTGAGGATCAGGGCGACGAACACCGACAGCACCATGGCGGAGACGATGGTGATCGAAAACTGCCGGTAGATGGCGCCCGTCGAGCCCGGAAAGAACGCCATCGGAATGAACACGGCGGACAGCACCGAGCCGATGCCGACCAGGGCACCCTGGATCTGGCCCATGGATTTGCGCGTCGCCTCGCGGGGCGACAACCCTTCCTCGGTCATGATCCGCTCGACGTTCTCGACCACCACGATGGCGTCGTCCACCAGCAACCCGATGGCCAGCACCATGGCGAACATGGTCAGGGTGTTGATCGAAAAGCCGGTGGCCTGGAGGATGCCGAAGGTGCCCAGCAACACCACCGGAATGGCGATGGTGGGAATCACGGTGGCGCGCAGGTTCCCCAGAAACAGATACATCACCAGGGTGACCAGGATCACCGCCTCGACCAAGGTCTCGACCACGCCGCGGATCGCCACCTGGGTGAAGGGGGCGGTGTTGTAGGCGCGCTCCATCACCATGCCATCGGGGAAAAACGGCTCCAGTTCGGCAAGCTTCTGGTCGACCCGGTCGGCAACTTCGAGGGCGTTGGACCCGGGCGCCTGCTGGATCACGATGCCGCTCGCCTCATAGCCGCGAAAGTGGCTGAGAAACTGGTAGTTCTCGCCGCCCACTTCGGCGCGCGCGACATCGCGCAGATAGACCCGGGAGCCATCCTGATTGACTCGCAGGATGATGTTTTCGAACTCTTCGGCGGATTCGAGCAGGGTCTGGCCGATCACCGTGGCGTTGAGCTGCTGGCCGGGCGGCGCCGGGCCCATGCCCAACTCGCCACTGCGCACCTGGAAATTCTGTTCGCGAATCGCGGCGGTAACGTCCGCCGGCGTCAACCGATAGCTGGTCAACCGCTCCGGGTCGAGCCAGATGCGCATGGCGTACTGGGAGCCGAACAGCAGCACGTCGCCGACCCCGTTGAGCCGGCTCACCGGCTCCAGGATGTTGGCCGCGATGTAATCCGACATGTCGTAGCGATCGAAGCGGCCGTCGGGCGAATAGAAGGCCACCACCATGATGGCCCCCGGGCTCTGCTTGGTCACCCGCACGCCCTGATCGCGCACCGTCTGGGGCAACTGGGGCATGGCCACCGCCAGCTTGTTCTGCACCTGGACCTGGGCGATGTCGGGATCGGTGCCCGGCGCGAAGGTGATGGCGATCTCGCCCACCCCGGCGGAATCGCTCTTCGAGGACATGTAGAGGAAATTGTCGAGCCCCACCATGTTCTGCTCGATGATCTGTACCGTGGTGTCCTGCACGGTTTCCGCCGAGGCGCCCGGATTCACGGTGCGGATGTTGATGGTGGGCGGGGAGACATCCGGATACTGCTCGACCGGCAGCTGGATGATGGCCATGGCGCCGCCGAGCATCACCAGGATGGCGATCACCCAGGCGAAGATGGGGCGGTCGATGAAGAAATTCGACATGGGTCAGTGCGCCTCCGGCGCGACTTTCTCCTGCGCCGGGACCGCGGTCACCTGGGCGCCGGGACGGATTTTCTGCAGGCCTTCGACCACCACGCGATCGCCGGCGCCCAGCCCGGACAACACCAGCCACTGGTCCCCGACCGTGCGGCCCACCTCGATGAAGCGCTGTTCGACCGTGGCGTCCTCCTTGACCAGCATCGCGTAGGGCTTGCCGCTGTAATCGAAGGTGATCGCCTGCTGGGGGGCGAGCACGGCAGCGCGGCGCAGCGCCTGATCGAGGCTGGCGCGTACGAACATGCCCGGCAGCAGCAACTGGTCGGGGTTGGGCACCGTGGCCCGGATCACCACATTGCCGGTGCTTTCGTCGACCCGCACTTCGGAAAACTCCAGGGTCCCGGGATGCGGGTACTCGGAACCATCCTCCAGCCGCAGGCGCACCGCCGCGGCGTTGTCTCCGGCGGGCAGCAGATCGCCGGCTGCCAGCGCCTGCTTCAGACGGGTCAGCTCGACGCTGGACTGGGTGATGTCGACGTACACGGGGTCGATCTGCTGGATGACCGCCAGCGGCTGCTCCTGTTCGGCCTCGACCAAGGCGCCCTCGGTCACCAGAGAGCGGCCGATGCGGCCGGCGATCGGCGCGCGGATGCCGGTGTAGCCGAGATCGATACGCGCCAGGTCGCGCTCGGCCACCGCCACCGCCACCGCCGCCGAGGCCGCGGCCAGTGCCGCCGCGGCGTCATCATAGTCCTGCTGGCTGACCAGCTTGCGCTCGACCAGGCCGGCGAGTCGCTCGGCGCGCAGCCGCGCGATGCCCTCCTGCGCCCGGGCCTGCGCGACGGCCGCCTCGGCGCGCGCCAGCGCCGCCCGGTAGCTGTCCGGATCGATCTGGTAGAGGATTTCTCCCGCCTCCACCAGGGCGCCCTCGGTGAACAGGCGGCGTTGGATGATGCCGGCCGCCTGGGGCCGGACTTCGGCGACGCGATAGGCGACCGTACGACCGGGCAGCGTGGTGTCGAGCAGCACATCGCGGGTGCCCAGGGTGACCACCGCCACTTCCACCGGCCCGGGCGGTGGAGCCGCCGCCTGGCCGTCGTTATCGCAGCCGGCCAGCAGCAGCGACAGGGACGCGAGGGCGGCTACCGGAAGCAGGCGATGGCGGTAATGGGGCATGAACCTCTCCTTATCGATACCGACTGCTGCCTCCGCCGTGACGGAACAGTGGCCCTGGCCGGAATACCGATGGTGTCATTGCGTGGGGGCGTCGATTGCTGGCTGCGGCACCTCTGCCAAGGGTGCTGCGGCGGCAGACACTCCCTGTTCCGATACCCTGCATCGCGCCGGATTTAAGCTTGAACGATCCCGGCAGCGCAACCTTGACCGCCGCGGCGCGCAACGCATCGCGCGGATTGCGAAAGCGGCGCCCCGCCGCGATCGGCCCCCGGGTTGGGGGAGCGGCGCCGCCGGTGCTCCGCCGTGGGATGATCAGAGCGCACCGCCACCGGCAAGCGCCCGGCGCAAGGCCCCGAAACGCCTGCGATACTGCGCCGGGGTGAGGTTCACCTTGCGGCGGAACAGGCGGCTGAAGTAGCCCGCGTCCTCGTAGCCGATCTCGCCCGCGATCGCCTCGATCGGCGCATCGCCCGCTTCCAGCATCTGCTTGGCCTCCTCGATGCGCAGCGCATGCACATATTCGAGCGGCGACATGCCGGTCGCCTGCGCAAAGCGGCGCTTGAAGGTGCGCTCGGCCAGGCCCGACTGGCGCGCCATGTTGCGCACCGGGTTGGGCTCTGCGTAGTGCTCGGCGATCCAGGCCTGACAACGGGCGATGACGGCATCCTCGACCTGTCGCGTGCGCGCAAGCCGCGCAAAGGGCTGCTGGCCGATCGCGTGCCAGTCGATGAGATTGACGCGCGCAACCTGCATCGCCTCCTCCACTCCCACCATGCGCGCGATCAGATACAGGGCAAGGTCCAGAAAGGAGGTGCCGCCGCCGGCCATGATGAGTCGTTGACCCTCGCCGCTGGCCACCAGCGCGCATTGGGCGCGTACCCGCACGCCCGGAAAGCGCTCGCGCAACACATCGCACCAGGCCCAGTGGGTGGTGGCGTCGAGGCCGTCGAGCAGTCCCGCCTCGGCGAACAGCATGGCGCCGGAGCAACCCGCCGCCAATACCGCGCCCTCGGCATGGCGGCGACGCAGCCAGGCGATCTCGGGTGCGTAGCGTTCGGCGAGCGGCGTGCCGGGCGGCAGATTGACTTCGGGTACGCACAGGAATGGCAGCGACGGGCAGTGATCCAGGCGATAGTGGGGCCTGAGGGGGACCTCGTTGCACAGCGCCATGGGCTGGGTGTCGCGGGCGATGAACCAGGGCCGGATACGTTCGGGCCCGGGCCGGCCTTGAGTGATCACGCCCCAGTCCTTGCCCACCGAGCGGAACAGGTCGTACATCCCGTAAACCACGGCCCCGGTCGTTTCGGGGTAGACCAGGATGCCGATCTCGACGGGGTCGCTGTCCATGGCCGATTCGTCCGGTTTTTTGCACAAATGGCTTTGGTCGCCACAGCGGGCAAAGCGTAGCTTGGCAGGCGTCGTACCCACAACCCGAAGGCAACCCAAGGAGAGCCTGCGATGAGCAAATACCGCAACCACCTGCCCCAACTGGGCGAACACCTGTTCCTCACCGACGGCGGCCTGGAGACCACCCTGGTCTTTCTCGAGCGCCTGGATTTGCCCTGCTTCGCGGCCTTCGACCTGCTCAAGGACGAGGCCGGCGTCGAGACCCTGCGCAGGTACTACGAGCGCTACGTGTCCATCGCCCGGCAGCGCGGTGTGGGCGTGATACTGGAGGCGCCCACCTGGCGCGCCAACCCGGACTGGGGCGCGCGCCTGGGCTACGACGCCGCGGCACTGGCCGCCGCCAACCGCCGGGCCATCGAGCTGATGCTGGAGATCCGCGCGGCCCATGAACGGCCGGAGCTGCCGATGGTCATCAGCGGCAATGTCGGCCCACGCGGTGACGGCTATCGGGTCGACGAGCGCATGAGTGTGGATGAGGCGCGCCGCTACCACGCCGCGCAGATCGACACCTTCGCCGCCACCGCCGCCGACCTGGTATCGGCCTTCACCATCAACTACGCCGAGGAGGCCGCCGGCATCGTCCGCGCGGCGCGGGACGCCGGCATGCCGGTGGTGATCTCCTTTACGGTCGAGATCGATGGGCGGCTGCCCTCCGGCGAGTCGCTGCGCGATGCCATCGAGCAGACCGATGCGGCCACCCAGGGGTATGCCGCCTATTACATGCTCAATTGCGCCCACCCGGCGCACTTCGCGCATGTCCTGGAGGAGGCCGGCTCCTGGCGGCAGCGGATCCGCGGGCTGCGCGCCAATGCCTCCAGGCGCAGCCATGCCGAACTCGACGCGAGCACCGACCTCGACGCCGGCAATCCGCTGGAACTCGGCGGCGAGTATCGCGAGCTGCGCCGGCAGTTGCCGCACCTGACCGTGCTCGGCGGCTGCTGCGGCACCGATCACCGCCACGTCGATGCGATCTTCGCCGCCTGCGCCTGAGCGGGCGGCACCTGTGCAACCGACCCAAGGGAGGCCCCGACCATGGATACCACCGTTGAATCGCCCCGCGCAACGCACGCACCGGCCAGTGACAGCGGTTCGAAGACGCGGCCGGCCCGGTCCCGGGACCAAAGACGGCTGCTGGCGGCCCTGACTTCTGCCTTCATCGGGGATCCACCGGTACGCTGGCTCTATCCGGACCCGGCAGATTACCTGGAGCATTTTCCGGCGTTCGCCCGCGCCTTCGGCGGCGGAGCCCTGACCCATGGCACCGCCTGGCAGATCCAGGATCACGCCGGATGCGCCCTGTGGTTGCCGCCCGACACGGGGCCGGACGAACAGGCGCTGATCGCGCTGTTCGAAAAGAGCCTGCCGCCGGCCCGTCACGATGAGGCATTCGCCCTGTTCGCGGCACTCGGCGCTGCGCATCCGACCGAACCACACTGGTACCTGCCGCTGATTGGTGTGGACGTGGCCTGCCAGGGGCGCGGTCTCGGGGCCGCGCTCCTGGGCGCGACGCTGGCGGTGTGCGACCGCGACGGGTTGCCGGCGTACCTCGAAGCCACCAGTCCGCGGAATATCCCGCTTTACGAACGCTTCGGATTCCGGCGCCGCGAGCCCCTGTGGGTGGGTACCTGCCCGCCGATCACGCCCATGTGGCGCGAACCGGAATGAGCGCCGGGAGATACGGCTCACCACCGGGCGTGAGAAATTCCGCGCGCTGAGCCGGGACAGCGACGCCCATGGCCGGTGGTTTTCCTCAATAGGAGCGCGGCAGCTCGAGCACGTTCTGGGCGATGAAATTGAGCACCATGTTCTGGCTGACCGGCGCCAGCCGGGGCAGCATGGCCTCGCGCATCAGGCGCTCGACATGGTACTCCTTGGCGTAGCCCATGCCGCCGTGGGTGAGCACCGCCTGCTGGCAGGCCTTGAAGCCGACTTCCGCGGCCAGGTACTTGGCGGCATTGGCCTCGGCGCCGCAGGGCTGCTTGTTGTCGTACAGCCAGGCGGCGCGCATCACGCTGAGGTAGGCGGCCTCGAGCTCGATCCAGTTCTCCGCCAGCGGATGCTGCACCGACTGGTTCATGCCGATGGGGCGGCCGAACACGTTGCGGTCCCTGGCGTACTGGGTGGCGCGGCGCAGCGCGCTGCGGCCCATGCCCACGGACTCGGCGGCGAGCAGGATGCGCTCGGGGTTGAGGCCGTGGAGGATGTACTGAAAGCCCTTGCCCTCCTCCCCGATGCGGTCGGCGACCGGCACCTCAAGGTTGTCGTAGAAGGTCATGTTGGAATTGACCGCCTTGCGGCCCATCTTGTGGATCTCCTTGATCTCCACATGGGCCGGATCCATGTCGGCGTAGAACAGGGTCATGCCCTCGTGGGGCTTTTTGCACTGATCCCGCGGCGTGGTGCGGGTCAGCAGCAGGATCTTGTCGGCCTGCTGGGCGGTGGTGGTCCAGATCTTCTGGCCGTTGATGATGTACTTGTCGCCCGCGCGGCGGGCGAAGGTCTCGATGCGGGTGGTGTCCAGCCCGGCGTTGGCCTCGGTGACGCCGAAGCAGGTCTTCTGTTTGCCGGCGATCAGCGGCGGCAGCCAGCGCTGCTTCTGTTCCTCGGTGCCGTAGACCACGATGGGCATGGGGCCAAAGATGTTGATGTGCACCGCCGAGGCCGCCGACATGCCGCCCGCCTCGGCCACGGTCATCATCATCAGCGCCGCTTCCTGCACCCCCAGCCCGGAGCCGCCGTAGGCCTCGGGCATGGCGATGCCCAGCCAGCCGCCCCTGGCCATGGCCTGGTAGAGCTCTTCGGGGAACACGCCGCTGTCGTCGCGCTCCAGCCAGAAGTCGTCGCCAAAGTCGCCCATCAGCGCACGAATGCTGTCGATGATCGCCTGCTGCTCGGAGGTAATCGCAAAGTCCACGTCAGGTTCCTCTTTGAGTTTGAATCGTATCTCTTTGATTATTTGTCAGTCACTGCGGTGATCTTGGGCCACAACTGATCCGGACCCCAGTCGAACACGGCCGCGCCGAGACACCGCGCCCAATGTGTCTCGGTGCCGAATTCGTCGCGCCAGGCCCAGAGCCTGCGGGTGAAGTGATGCAGCCGGTGCTCATAGGTGAAGCCCATGGCGCCGTGCACCTGGTGGGCCACCGCGGGGCCGTTGCTGGCCGCCCGCCCCAGGCGGGTCTTGGCCGCGGCGATCTCCACCCAGGCGTCGGCATCGATGGCGCCGCCGGCGGCGGCCACGGCTTCGGCGGCGGCGTCGGCAGCCGCGCTCAGCGCCGCGACTTCGCCGGCGAAGTCGGCGATCATGTGCTGCACCGCCTGGAACCTGCCGATCGGGCGGCCGAACTGGACCCGCTCGCCGGCGTACTGAATGGTCAGCTCCAAGGCGGTTTCCAGGGCGCCCGCGGCCTGGACCGTGCGGATCAGCGCACCCATGGCATCGAGCGCCCGTTCGTCGACCGCCGCGATCGGCGCACAGAGTCCGGGCCGGACCGCGGAGAACTCCACCGCATCCCAGGGCTCGCCGGCCAGGCTCTGGCCGGGGCGGAGGGTGCAATCCGCGGGCGCCAGGGCAGCGAGGTGCAGGCCGCCCTCGCCGGCGGCGAGCACCAGGATGTGCGCGGCGTGGCGGGCATGGGGAACGGCCAGGGCGGCGCCGCTGACCCGCCCGCTTTCCAGCCGCTGGCGGCCGCGGGCGACGGTCAGCGGTCCCTCCGGCACTTGCAGGCCGGCGCGCCCCAGCAGCCAGCCGGCGAACAGGGTTTCGGCCAGCGGCACCGGCACGGCCGCGGCGCCGGCCGCCTTGATGACCGCGAAGCCGTCGAGCAGCTCGGCACCCGCGCCGCCGCTCGCCTCCGGCACCCAGGTCAGGTGCAGCCCGGCTGCCTCGATGGCCTGCCACAGGGCGGCGGGCCAGGCGCCCTTTTCGGCGGCATTGATCGCTTCCGGGGTGCTCAGGTCCGCGAACATCCGGGTCGCGGTGTCGAGAATCACGCTGTCTGTGTCGCTCATGGGATGGTTCCGTGCAGTGCGGGAGCTGCCCGCAGCGGGGCTAGCGCAGCCCCAGTTGGCGGGCGATCATGCCCTTGAGCACCTCGTTGGTGCCGCCGCGCAGGGTCGAGGACGGTACCCGCAGGATCGCCTCGCGCGCCAGCCGCGGCAGCACGCCGCTGGAGTCGAGCAGCACCCGGTCGGGCAGCACGATGCGCAACTGCTCGATCAGCTCGCGCTCGAAGCGGGTGGCCATGTCCTTGACCAGGGCCGCCTCGGTCTCCGGGGAGCGGCCCTCCTCCAGGAGTCCGGCGATGCCCAGGGACATCCGCCGCAGGGTCTTGATCTGCGCCACCAGATGGCCGAGCACCTCGCGGGTGCGCTCGTCCGGATGCTCTGAAAGCACCTGCATTGCCTCGCGCAAGACAATGAAACTGCTCAGGAACCGCTCCGGTCCGGAGCGCTCCAGGGCGAGTTCGCCGACCACCAGACTCCAGCCCTCGCCCTCGGTGCCGAGCAGGTGGGACTCGGGCACGAAGACGTCCTCGAACAGGGTCTCGTTGAAGTGGATCTGGCCGCCGATGTCCTCGATGCCGCGCACCGTGACGCCCGGCGCCTTGAGATCGATGATGAGCTGCGTCAAACCCTTGTGGCGCTCTTTTGAGTCCGCAGGTGAAGTTCTGACCAGGGCGATCATGTAGTCGCAGCCCTCGCCGTGGGCGCCGGTGGACCAGATCTTGCGGCCGTTGACCTTCCAGCCGCCCGCCACGCGCTCGGCGCGGGTGCTGACCGAGGCCAGGTCGGAGCCGGTGTTGGGTTCGCTCATGCCGATGGCGCAGAAGGTCTCGCCGCGGGCCATGCGCGGCAGCGCCGCCGCCTTCACCTCCTCGCGGGCGTGGCGCAGCATCTGGGTGCCGCTCTGGCGGTCGGCGATCCAGTGCGCCATCACCGGGGCGCCGGCGGCGAGCATCTCCTCGGTGACCACATAGCGCTCCAGGAAGCTGCGCTCCTGGCCGCCGTACTGCTTGGGCCAGGTCATGCCCAGCCAGCCGCGGCGGCCCAGCTTGCGGCTGAATTCCGCGGAAAACCCGGAGGCCCAGCAGTCGGCCATGGGCGTGTAACCGCCGCTGGCGCGCTCTGCGGCGAGGAATTCCCGCACTTCCCGGCGCAACTGGCGAGCCGCTGGGGGCATGGTGACCCTGGGGAAACGAAACCTGCTGGTGGACATCGGTGGTTGTTCTCCTCTCGCTCGGCATCGGGCCCGGCCGGCCGCGTCGCGCCCGCCGGGCGCCGGGGCTGGCGGCCCGGCGCGGGCACTCCCGGTGCCCGGCCTGCCGCCGGCCGCCTTCAGCCACCGATCAGGATGGCTTTTTCTTCGGTGTACTCGACCAGCCCGCTGGCGCCCCATTCGCGGCCATTGCCGGATTTCTTGTAGCCGCCGAAGGGCGCGGCGAAGCTGAACGCCGGGCCGTTGACCTTGACCTGGCCGGCGCGCAACTGGCGGGCGATGCGCATCTGGGTCTCGCGGTCCTCCGCCCAGACGCCGCTGGAGAGGCCGTACTCGGTATCGTTGGCGATGCGGATCGCCTCGTCCTCGTCACGGTATTTGATCAGGCAGATCACCGGGCCGAAAATCTCCTCGCGGGCGATGGTCATGTCGTTGGTGACGTCGGCGAACACCGTGGGTTTGACATAGGCGCCCCGCTCCAGGCCCTCCGGCCGCTCGGGGCCACCAGTGACCAGGCGAGCGCCCTCGGCGATGCCCTTCTCGATGTAGCGGACCACGCTGTCGCGGGCGCGCATCGAGCTCAGCGGGCCGAGGAAGGTGCCTTTGTCGGTCGGGTCACCGATCTTGAGCGATTCGGCCACGCTGCGGGCGACCTCGACCGCCTCCTCGTACTGGTCCTCGTGGACCAGGATGCGGCTGAGCTGCACGCACATCTGCCCGGAGTTGAACATCGAGTCCTTGACCACGTACTTGATGGCCTTGGTGACATTGGCGCCCGGAGCCACCACGAAGGGCGACTTGCCGCCCAGCTCCTGGCACACCCGCTTGACGCCGCCGGCGGCGGCCCTGGCGATCTCCACGCCCACCTCGGTGGAGCCGGTGAAGGACACCATGTCGACCTCCGGATGCGAACTCAGCGCCTCGCCGATCACCGAGCCTTTGCCGGTGACCAGGTTGAACACGCCCGCCGGCAGCCCGACCCGTTCGCAGACCTCGGCGAACACGAAGCAGGACAGCGGCGTCTGTTCGCTGGGCTTGAGCACCGAGGTGCAGCCCGAGGCCAGCGCCGGCCCCACCTTGGCGATCACCTGGAACAGCGGGAAGTTCCAGGGCGTGATGAAGGCGCACACGCCGACCGGCTCGCGCACCACCAGGTAGCCGTTTTCCTCGCGCTCCTCTTCCATGGTGTGGGCCAGCGACCCGAAGATCGACAACCCCTGGATCGGCCCGGTCACCTGGATGCCCTTGGCGAAGTGCACCGGGATGCCCATCTCCTGGGAGATGAGCGACGCCAGCTCGTCGGCGCGCTCGGTGAGCCCGGCGCAGATGGCGTCGATCAGCTCCTTGCGCTCCGCGGCCCTGGTGCGCGACCAGGCGGGAAAGGCGCGGCGCGCCGCCTGCACCGCGCGCTCGACATCCTCCGGAAAGGCCGCCGGCGCCCGGGCGAAGGATTCCTCGGTGGCGGGGTTGACCAGGGTGGAGAACTCCCCGCTGCTGGCGGCCACCCAGCGGCCGTCGATGAAGATCTTGTCGTATTGGATCATGGCTCGGTCCCCTTGGTGAGGTTGGTCGGCGGGCTCAGGACAGGCCCAGGCGCGGCCGCATGAAGGCGGCGATCTTGGCGATGGCGTCGTCGGCTTCGGGGGCGTTGCCGGCCATGAACTGGAACACGTGCTGCATTTCCGGGAACACCTGGAGTTCGACCTCGACCCCGGCAGCCCTGGCGCGTGCGACGAAGCGCTCGCTGTCGGACAGCAATGCCTCATAGGCGCCGACCTGCACCAGGGTGGGCGGAAAGCCCTTGAGATCGGCGTACAGCGGGTTGGCGAAGGGATCCTTGGGCGAGCCCTTTTCGCCCAGGAACGCGGCGGTCATGCCCTCCAGCACCCCGGGGGCGACCAGCAGATCCTTGTCGGCGTTGGTCTGCATGCTCTCACCCTTGCCCTCCATGTCGTACCAGGGCGAGATGGGCGCGCAGACCGCCGGCAGCGGCAGGCCCTTGTGGCGGGCGTAGAGGATCATGGTGGTGCACAGGTTGCCACCGGCGGAATCGCCGGTGGTGCCCACATGCTCTGGCTTGAAGCCCTGCTCCAGCAGCTTGCCGTACACCGCGACCGCCTCCTCGACAATCCCCGGATGGGGGTTCTCCGGCGCCCTGGTGTAGTCGAGCGTGAGGGTCGGACAGCCCAGGGCCTTGGCGAGGTGGCCGTACATCTTGCGGTGGCTCTTGCTGGAGCCGACCACGAAGCCGCCGCCGTGGCAGCAGATCACCACGCGGCTCTGGTCGGCATTCTCCGGGGTCGCCCAGACGCCGGGCACCCCGGCGATGGTGGCGTCGCGAAACTGGACGCCCCGGGGTTCGGCGGACAGATCGCCCCAGCCGTCGAACAGCTCACGGAGCTGGTCGAGGGGCATTTCGCTGCTGGAGAGCTTGTCGCGCCATTCCCGATACAGGTCGTCGATACGTTGGGCTTCTTTGCTGGCCATGGGTGTTTACCTCTCATCTCGTGTGCTGAATCTCGGATGCCGGTCTCGCGGCGGGGAATTCCGGGGGCGGTCCGATGCCGATGCGCTCGGGACGATGCCGGGGTCCGGGGCATCATAGAAGCGCCCCCCGGGGCCGGCAAGCGCGGCGATCAGTCCGGGCCGGCGACCACGCCGGCGTCGTGCAGGCGCCCGATCTCGGCCGCCGACAGGCCCAGCTCGTCGGCCAGGATCTGGTCCGTGTGCTCGCCCAGGCGCGGCGCCGGCGCCACCGGGGCGCGGGCGCAGGCCGCGAAATCGAGCGGGCTGCCGGGCATCAGGTAGCGGCCGATACCCGGCTGCTCGACCTCCTCGAACAGCGGATTGGCGGTCGAGCATTCGGGGTCGGCGGTGACCAGCTCGCGCACCGTCTGGTACTTGCCCCAGCAGACGCCCTGTTCCTCGAAAGCGGCGCGCACCTGATCGAAAGCGCGCGCCGCGAACCAGGGCGCCAGCAGTTCGGTGATCTCCTCCCGGGCCCGGAAGCGGTTGCCCTCCTCGGCGAGATCCAGCCCGAGCTGCTCGCCGAGCCGGTCCAGCGCCTCGCCGAGGCCGGTGGCCTCGCGCAGGGCACGCCACTGGTTGCCGGTGAGACCGACCACCATGACGCGACGCCCGTCCGCGGTCGCAAAGTCCTTGCCGTAGGCGCCGAACAGATAGTTCCCGCAGGCGTGGCGCTCGCCCAGCAACTGGGCCTCGGCTAGATAGCCCAGGTGACCCATGGTGGCCAGGGCGACGTCGGCCAGCGCCAGCTTCACCAGTTGCCCCTGTCCTGTCCGGCGCCGGTGGCGCTCGGCGGCGAGCAGCCCCAGCGCCAGGGTCTGGCCGGTGATCAGATCCCAGGCGGCGAGCACATGATTGACCGGCTCGCGGCCGTCGCCGGTGAGCCAGGGCAGGCCCACCTGCGGGTTTACGGTGTAATCCACCGCGCTGCCTCCGTGGCGGTCGCCGGTCAGGTTGACATAGACGAGATCTGCGCGCTGGCTGCGGAGCCGGTCGTAGGACAGCCAGCCCCGGGCCGGGAAATTGCTGATGAACAGCCCGGCGTCCTCGCCCGGCGCGGCGATCAGCCGGGTGAGGATCTCCTGGCCCTCCGGCTTGCGGAAGTCCACCGCGATGGAGCGCTTGCCCTTGTTGAGCCCGGCCCAGAACAGGCTGTTGCCGCGGGCATCGACCGGCCAGCGGCGGTAGTCGAGCCCGCCGCCGATCAGGTCGAAGCGGATCACGTCGGCGCCCAGTTGGGCGAGCGTCATGGCGCCCGAGGGCGCCGCCACGAAGGCCGCGCCCTCCACCACTCGCAGGCCGGACAGGATCTGGTCCAAGGTGCTTCCTCAGCCGACGTCGGCGAAGCCGTTGTCGATCACCACCAGATCGCGCTCGACGACCCGGCACTGGAAGGCCACCCCCGGATCGAGACGCCAGATATCGGTGCGGATGGTCTCTCCCGGGTACACCGGCGCCGAGAAGCGCGCCCTGATGCGCCGGAAGCGGTTGACGTCGTAATCGCAGCAGGTCCTGAGCAGCGCATGGCCGGCGACCCCGAAGGTGCACATGCCGTGCAGGATGGGGCGCTCGAAACCGGCCTGGCGGGCCACCGCGGGGTCGGCGTGCAGCGGGTTGTAATCGCCCGACAGCCGGTAGATGAGCGCCGCCTGGGGCAGCGTGGGCAGCGTGCAGGACAGATCCGCGGCGCGCTCGGGAATCGCCTGGGGCGGAGGCGGCTGCACCGTGCTGCCGCCGAAGCCGCCGTGGCCGCGGGCCATGGTGTTCTGGGTGAGGGTCGCCAAGGGCGCGCCGCTGGCGGCATCGGTCACGGTGCGCGAGGAATAGATGAACGCGCCCTTGCCCGGCCCCTTGTCGATGATCTCGTCGACTCGGGTGGTGGCCTTGACGGTGCCCTCGGGCGGCAGTGGCTGGTGGAGCACGATGTCCTGGTCGGCGTGCAGCACCTGGGTCCAGTCGACGCCGGTGTCGGGCTCCTTGAGCCAGAAGCCCGGATAGGCCAGCACCCCGGCCAGGGTGGGCAGCGCCTTGAGCCGCGCCTCGTAGACGAAATCCAGCGCCCGCTCGTCGAGCGGGTCGTGGCCGACGCCGACACCGAGCGCATAGAGCATGGTGTCGCGCGCGCTGTAGGTGTGGACGATCTCCGGAAACCTGCGGTTCTTCAGCGCCTGGTAGTCGATGGCCATGGTTTTACACCGGGTCCCAGCTGAACACGTCCTGGGAGCGGTCCAGGGGATAGAAATGGCTCTGCAGGGCCGGCATGGCGCGCTCGAAGATGCTGTCGATGGTCCAGCCGTCGCCGGCATGCACCGAACGCAGCGGCCGCGACTGGCTCATCAGGAAGATCTCGTTCATGCGCACCGCGAAGATCTGCCCGGTGATGTGCGCGGCGCGGTCGCTGAGCAGCGCCGCCGCCACGATGGCGACCTTGTCGGGGGTCATTTTCTTGAGCTTTTCGACCCGCTCCTTCTGATCCGGGGTGTCGGTGGGGATGGTGGCGATCAGCCGGCTCCAGGCAAAGGGTGCGATGCAGTTGGAGCGCACGTTGTAGCGCTGCATGTCGAGGGCGATGGACTTCGACAGCGCGGCGATCCCGGCCTTGGCCGCGGCGTAGTTGGCCTGGCCGAAATTGCCGATCAGCCCGGAGGTCGAGGTCATGTGGACGATGGCGCCGCGCTCCTGGTTGCGGAAGTGAGTGGCGGCGGCGCGGGCGACGTTGAAACTGCCCTTGAGGTGCACCGCGATGACCTGGTCGAAATCCTCCTGGGTCATCTTGTGGAAGATCACGTCGCGCAGGTTGCCGGCGTTGTTGACCACGCCGTCGATGCTGCCGAAATGATCCACCGCCTGGGTGACCATGATGTTGGCCCCCTCCCAGGAGGCGACGCTGTCGGTGTTGGCCAGCGCCTCCCCGCCGAAGCCCCGGATCTCGGCGACCACCTCCTCGGCGACCTCGCGGTCGAGATCGTTGACGATCACCTTGCCGCCGGCGCGGGCCACCGCCAGGGCGATCTCGCGGCCGATACCGCGCCCGGCCCCGGTCACCACGATCCCCTTGCCTTCGAGATGCTTGCTGGTCGTCATGTCGTGTCCTCCCATTGAATCAGCGATGTCCGGCGCAGCTGCGGCGCCGGCTCCGGATGGATGGCGCGCTCAGGCCGCGGGCCCGGCGCTGGCGATCAGGTCCCGGGCGATCACCTTGAGCGCCAGGGTCTCCTCGGCGCCCTCGAAGATCGACAGCACCCGGGCATCGACGAAGTACCGGCTCACCGGCATCTCCTCGGCGTAGCCCATGCCGCCGTGGATCTGCAGCGCCTCCCGGGTCACCCACTCGGCGGCGCGGCAGGCGAACAGCTTGACCAGGCTCGCTTCCATGCGGCCGCCGCCCGCGTCCACCTGGCGCGCCACCGCATAACTGAACTGGCGCGATGCCTGCAGGGTGGCGATCATCCGGCTCAGCTTGACCCGGGTGAGCTGGTAGTCGGCGACCGGCCGGCCGAACACCCGGCGCTCGCGCGCGTAGGCCAGCGCCTGCTCGCAGGCCGCCTGCATGACCCCCGCGGCGCGCGCCGAGGTCTGCAGGCGCCCGCCGGTCAGGCCGGCCATGGTGTAGTAGAACCCCTTGCCGAGCCCGCCCTCGCCGCCCAGCAACTGGGCGTCGGGCACGAAATAATCCTCGAAAGACAGGTCGAACGAATGCATGCCGCGATAGCCCAGGGTGGGGATGGCCTGGCCGGCGAGCCGCCCGCCCCCGGGCTGGACGACCTCGATCTCGTGCCCCGGGGTGGGCGGTTTCTCGACCAGGAACAGGCTCAGGCCCCGGAAGCCCTCGGCCTCGGCGCCGGTGCGGGCCAGCACCAGGATCAGGCCGGCGGCGCCGGCGAAGGTGCACCAGGTCTTGCCGCCGTTGAGCAGCCAGCCGCCCCGGGTGCGGGTGGCGCGGAGCCGGGCCGCGGCCAGGTCCGAGCCGTAGTCGGGCTCGGTGAGGGAGATGGCGCACAGGGTCTCACCGCTGGCGATCCGCGGCAGCCAGTGCGCGCGCTGCGCCTCGGTGCCGCCGGCGAGCAGGGCGCGGGTGAGGATCTCCGGCCGGGTGATGAGGCTGCCGGCGGCGCCCAGCGAGCCGCGCGACAGCTCCTCGGTGACCAGGATCATGTACAGGCTGTCGTCGCCGCCGTCCGGCTGCAGGCCCTGGTAGCGCTCGGGGATGGAAATGCCGAAGCAGCCCATCTCGCGCAGCGGCTGGAGGATGGCCTCGGGGATGTCCAGGTCCTCGCGGTGGATGCGCTCGGCGAGCGGCATCACCACCTCGGTGGCGAAGCGGCGGAAGGTGTCGCGGATGATTTCCTTTTCACCGTCGAGGTCGGCGGGCAGGAAGTCGCCCTCGCGCGCGCCGAGCAGGCGGCCCAGCTCCGCCATCCGCGCCGCGGCGAGGTAGCGGCCGGGGAGCCCGCTGTCCGCGAAGGCCAGCGCGGCCTCAGTGACCTGGCGCAGCGCCAGGCCGAAATCGGCCGGCCGGGCGGCGAGCCGCCCGAGCACCGCCCGGACCGCCTCGGCGCTGAACTGGAGTGCGGCCCAGGGCGCCAGGGGGTCGGCGGCGCGGACCCGCCCGGCGTAGGCGAGCACCGCCTCGGCGGCGGCCAGGTCCGCGGCGCAGAAGGCGATCTCGTAGCAGGCGAGCTGGTGGTGATCGAGCCGTTCCGCATCCAGGGTGCCGTCCAGGCTGCACCGGACGTGCAGCTGGCGCAGCGCGGTGTCGACCAGGGCCCGCACCGGCGCCAGGGCGCCGCCCATGGGCGCCAGATCGGCGCCGGCGCCGCCGGCCGCCAGCACCGCGACATCCTCTTCGATAGCCTGGTTCATGGACGCTCCTCGGCGACGGTCGAGACGGCCGGGTGCATCCGACACCCGGCGGCCAAACCCGGGCGGCGCCGGCGGCGCCCGCCCTGCCTACCCCGGTCGCGGGGTGGGCGGCATCACGGTCAGGCGTCGTAGCGGCCGATGATGGCGACGCTGACCACGTTCTGGTGCGGAAAGCCGCCCAGATTGTGGGTGAGCCCGATCTTGGGATCGGGCAGTTGCCGCGCCCCGGCGCGGCCGGTGAGCTGCAGGTACATCTCGTAGATCATGCGCAGGCCGGAGGCGCCGATCGGATGGCCGAAGCACTTGAGGCCGCCGTCGATCTGGCAGGGCACCTCGCCGTCGGCGTCATAGACGCCGTCCAGCACGTCCCTGACCGCCTCGCCCTCGCGCGACAGGAACAGGTCCTCCATGGTGACCAGCTCGGTGATCGAGAAGCAGTCGTGCACCTCGGTCATGCTGATTTCGCGGCGCGGATCCCGGATGCCGGCCTCCTCGTAGGCGCGCTTGGCGGCGATGCGCGTGGTGGCCACATAGGAGCCGTCCCAGTTGCTGAAGCCGCCCTCCTCGCCGTTGGAGGCGCACAGCTGCAGCGCCTTGACGCTGACCAGGTCCCGCTTGCCCAGGGCGCGGGCGATCTCCGGCGTGGTGACAATGGCGCAGGCGGCGCCGTCGCTCACCCCGCAGCAGTCGAACAGGCCGATCGGCTCGGCGATCATGGCGGCGTTCATCGCCTGCTCCTCGGTGATCGGCCGCTGCAGGTGCGCCTTGGGGTTCTTGGCGCCGTTGGCGTGGCTCTTCACCGAGACATGGGCCATGGCCCGCTTCAGTTCGGTCTTGTCGGTCTTGTACTTGGCCCGGTAGCCGGCGGCCAGTTGCGCGAACATGCCGGGCGCCGAGAGGTTGGGATAGTAGAGGTCGTTGGTGACCCCCCGGGAGCGCTGCGGCAGGCCGCCGTAGCCGGTGTCCTTGAGCTTTTCGAAGCCCATCGCCAGGGCGATGTCGCAGGCGCCGGAAGCCACCGCATAGGTGGCGGCGCGGAACGCCTCGGTGCCGCTCGCGCAGTAGTTCTCCAGCCGGGTCACCGGGATGTAGGGCAGGCGCAGCGCGATGGACAGCGGCATGGCGCCCGGCCCCACGCTGAAGGCGTCGATCCCGGTCGACTGCCAGGCGGCCTGGATCTGATTTTTTTCGATGCCGGCGTCGGCGAGGCACTCCTCGAACGCCTCGGTCATCAGATCGGCGGGTTCGGCATCCCAGCGCTCGCCGAATTTGCTGCATCCCGCTCCCAGGATGACCACTTTGTCGCGAATGCCCTTGGCCATGTCGGCTCCTCCAGATGATGAATTCAGCGTGTGGGAATGGCTTTCCAGAAGTATTTTCGGAAGCCTCTCTGGGTGTCAATCTGCTTGATGCGGAAGTGGACCGTGACTTCGGCGCCGGTATCGAAGGTGGCCGGATCGACCTCGGTCAGGTCCATCATCAGCCGCCCGCCGCAGTCGAACACCACCATGCCGAAATAGGCCGGTGGATTGAAGTCGAAGGTCAGGCGATCGGCGGTCCAGGTGGCGACCTTGCCGCGCTGCCCGGCCATCGGGTAGGGCTCCTGGGAATCCAGCGCACCGCATTGCGGGTTGACGCAATAGTGCGCGCGCGGGATCTGCACCGTCTGGCATTTGGTGCACTTGCCGCCGATGAAGCTGTTGGTGAAACTGTGGTTGCGGTACATGGCCGACAGGAAGGCGGTCTTGTCGGTCTCGGCGCGCTTGCCCAGCTCCTTGTCGATGAGGTTGTTGAACGACTGGAACTTGTTGTAGTTGGTCTCCGGCACCCCGGCGGCCAGCCAGCCGTCCACGCCGCGCTGCGGTCGCCACCGGGTGATGCGGTCGGTGGCGCGAAACAGCAGGGCGTCGCAGCCCTGGCCGAAGCCCACCACCAGCAGCAGATCGCCGGGTTTGGCCTGCTCCAGACGATGTGCGAGCAGCAGCAGCGGGTGCGCGGCGCCGGTGAGGCCGACGGATTGCAGCAGGTTGTCGGCCACCGCGGACGACGCAATGCCCAACGGCTTGGCCACCGCGCCCGGCACCTGGCCCTGGTCGCTGGGCACCACGAAATGGGCGATGTCGGCCGCGGCCACGCCGGTCTGTTCGAGCAGCGCCTGGACCGCGCGGGGCACGAGCTTCAGGTAGCCCTCGTCGCGCACCCAGCGCTCCTCCCAGCCGGTGTCGTAGTCCTTGCCCTCGGCGCGGTAGTGATCGACGAAATCCACCGGCTGGCTGACGCTGCCGACCAGCTCGGCGAGCAGCCCGTCCTGCCCCAGGGCGAGCGCCGCGGCACCGTCGCCGTAGAGCATCTCCTCGCGCGAGGCACACTTGGTCAGGCGATGTTCGGCGGCCACCACCAGGGCGTCGCCGCGGCCGGCGGCGGCGATGTCGAGCGCGGCGAGCAGCGCCGAGGTGCCGGCGCGCTGCGAGCAGGTCACATCCAGGGTGCGCAGGTTGGCGGGGTCGAGATTGGCCGCCTCGGCGAGCACCACCGAATTCTGCCGATCGGCGAAGGGCAGCGAGGTGGAGGCGAGGAGCAGCGCCGCCGGCACCCGGTCCGGCGTCCGGCCGATGGCGTCGGCCAGCGCCTCGGTGGCCATGGTGATGGCGTCCTCGTCCCAGTTGCACATGGTCCTTTCGCCCTTGGCGAGGCCGCGCAGGCTGGAGTCGAACCAGGCGTTGGCGTCCGCGATGACCTGTTTTTGCAGCCTGGCGCGCGGCAGGTAGGCGCCGTAGGCGGTGATGCCGATCATAGTCAGTCCCCGTCAGTGATGTTGGTTGGCCAGGTCCCGCCGGCTACAGATGCCGGCCGATGAACAGTTTCATGATCTCCGAGGTGCCGGCATAGATGCGGCGGATGCGCGCGTCGGTGAAGATCCGGGCGATCGGATACTCGCGCATGTAGCCGTAGCCGCCGAACAGTTGCAGGCACTCATCGACGATGCGCCCCTCGCGCTCGGTGGTCCAGAGCTTGGCCATGGCGCCCTCCTCCGCGGTCAGGGTGCCGGCGACGATGCGCTGCAGGCACTGGTCGAGGAACGCCCAGCCGACCGCCAGATCGGTCTTGATCTCGGCCAGCTTGAACGCGGTGTTCTGAAATTCCAGCAGCGGCTTGCCGAAGGCGGTGCGCTGCTTCACGTAGTCGACGGTCAGGTCGTAGGCCCGCTGGGCCTCGGCCCAGGCGCGGAACGCCACGGTCAGGCGCTCGCGCGGCAGTTCCGCCATCAGGTAGGCAAAGCCCCTGCCCTCCTCGCCGATCCTATTGCTCACCGGCACCCGCACGTCGGCGAAGAACAGCTCCGAGGTGTCGGCCGCCTTCTGGCCGATCTTGTCGAGATTGCGGCCGCGCTGGAAGCCCGGCCGGTCGGTCTCGACGATGATCAGGCTCATGCCCCTGGCGCCCCGGGCGGGATCCGTCTTGCACACCACGATCACGAAATCGCAGTGCTGGCCGTTGGTGATGAAGGTCTTCTGGCCGTTGATCACATAGCTGTCGCCGGCGCGGACCGCGGTGGTGCGAATGCCCTGCAGGTCGCTGCCGGCGCCGGGCTCGGTCATGGCGATCGCGGAAATGATCTCGCCGCTCACCATGCCGGGCAGCCAGCGCCGCTTGAGTTCCTCGCTGGCGTGGTTGAGCAGGTAATAGGCGGTGATGTCGGACTGGAGCGCGAACCCGCAACTGCCGCCGCCGATGGCATAGCCGATCTCCTCGGAGGAGACCATGTTGTAGTAGAAGTCGCCGCCGGGGCCGCCGTATTCCTCCGGGACGCCGCAGCACAGCAGGCCGCGGGCGCCGGCCTTGCGCCAGAATTCGCGCGGGATGATGCCCGCGTCCTCCCAGCGCTCGATATGGGGTTCCAGCTCCTCCCGGTAGAAGCGCCGGGCGGTCTGGCGAAACAGTTCATGATCCGCGCTGTAGACGGATCTGTTGGTCATCGGCATCGACTGGGTTCCGATACTGGGTTCCGGCGCTCGGCAGTGAACTGGCGCCGGCCGTCATCGCGGCCGCAGGGGCGGCTGGATTGTACCCGATTCACCATCCCCGCCCGGCGCGGGCCGGCGGGGTTCGCGACCCGGGAGCGGCCCCGGGCCGCAAGCGTGACTCAGAGTTCGTCAAGCAATGCGCGTCCTGCGCACTGCTGGCGTCGCCAGTCCGGTAGACGCCCGGACCTGCTCCCGCGAATCAAGCCCTGGCGCGCTGGATTCGGGTCCGGCCATCCCTGGCCGGGCCGAGCGCCGGAAAAATTCACCAGCGCTCAGCGCACCCGGTCAGTGAAGTTGGGCAGCACCTTCTCGGTGAGCAGCTCGAAGTGGCGCATCATCTTCGCCTGCGGAATGAGGCCGTTGTAGGTGAACAGCCAAAAGTAGTCGCAGGGCAGGTCCGCGAAGAGTTTTTCCAGCTTGCGGTTGACCGTGTCCGGGCTGCCGCAGATCACCAGACCGCGCTCCTCGATGGTCTCGAAATTGTTGGGGATCCGGAAGGGATCCTCGCCCTGGCGCGCGATGGCGGCGTTGAAGCCGAATGGCTGGAAGAAATTGCACCAGACGTAGGCACCGGCGCGGCTGGCGATGGCCCGCGCCTCCTCGTCGGTGTCGGCGACCACGATCTCCCGGGTCATGCCCATGCGGTAGGGTTTGCCGGTCTCCTCCGCGGCCTGCCGCGCCGCGCGGATATGCTGCTGGGCGGTGGGCACGTCGGTGATGATGGTGATCGGTGTCACTTCGTTCTGCACCGCCCAGACGATGGAGCGCTCGGAGACGCTGAACGGCTGGAACAGATCCGGGATGCGCTTGTGGTAGGTGGCGGGCACGATGCCGATCTCGGTTAGGTAGCCCCGCTCGTCGACCCCCTGGCCGTACTTGCGGGTCACCTCGTGGGTGGCCCAGTAGGTGTTGGCCGGCGGAATCTCCCAGTATTTGCTCTTGTGGGAGAAGGTGTCGTTGCGCCAGGCCTTGAGGATGATCTCGAAGTGGTCCTCGTAGAGTTCGCGCTTGAGCGCGTCATAGGCCTGGGGCCCCAGTTCGGCCTCGCGGGCCATGCCCTCGATCTGCTGGCCCAGGGTCGCCACCCAACGCGGCTGATAACCGCGGGCGAAGCCGGCGAAGGCGCGGCCCTGGGTCATCTGGTCGACCATGGCGATGTCTTCGGCGAGCCGCACCGGATTGTGGGCGGGCAACACGCAGCCGAGCTGGCCCACTTTCAGGTTTTTGGTCTGCATGCCGAGGTACAGATCGAGCAGCACCGGGTTGGTGGAGACTTCCTCTCCCTCGATGTGGAAATGGTGTTCGGTGGTACCCAGGCCGTAGTAGCCGTGTTCATCCATGTACCTGGCCTGCTCGGACAACTCTTTCAGCATCTGCTGGTAGAGGTCGGTCCGCTTGCCCGCCATGCCTTTTTCGATTTCCTCGATGCTCCCGATGACCGGCAGATAAAAAGCACCTATTTCCATCGTTGACCTCATGCTCGAATGGGGACTGATTGACCCGCGCGCCCGCCCCCGGCGGAGATCCGGCCCGGGTTCGGGCGCGGCAGGCGATCGCGAGGGCCGGCGATTGTAGCCTTTGTCGCCGACCGGATCCTACCGCCCGGTCAACGCCGCGGCCCGCAGCCGACCCATCCCGAAAACTCTCCTGCAATGATGGAGAAAAATCTCCGCCCGGGCATTGATCCCCGACAAGCGCCCGGGGCCGCGGGCACCAAACGCCAAGACCCCGCCGCAGCGGCGTCTTGCGGGGCGGGCCGGGGCGGTCGCCGGCGCGCCCGTCAGGCGGCCCGCGGCCGGAAAAACGGCAGTTGCCCGCCATCCTTGAGCGGTTCGAACACGACCTCGACGGGGATGCCGAGCTTCAGATCCCGGTAGTCGAGGCCGCGCAGGCCGGCGGTCATGCGCACGCCCTCCTCCATCTCCACCACCAGCACCGCGTAGGGGAAGATGCTCTCGAATTCCGGGGACATCGGCATATGGCAGACCGTCCAGGAATAGACGGTGCCGCGGCCACTGGACTCGCGCCAGCCCCAGCGCTCGGAGCCGCACTGGGCACACATGAAACGGGGGATGTGGCGCCAGGTCTCGCAGTCGAGGCAGCATTGGAAGGCGAGCACGCCCCTGGCGCAATGCTCCCAGAACTGCTCGTCGAGGTAGTGCCTGGGCCTGGGTGCCGGATTGGGAATGAATTCGCTCATGCTCACCTCCTCAGAATCGCCAGACTGCCGTCGCCGAAATCGCCCCAGCCGGTGACCACGCCGAGCTCGGCGTCGGGGACCTGGACCGCGCCCGCGGTGCCGCGCAATTGCCGGGTCGCCTCCACCACATGGTTGAGGCCCCAGACATGGGCCTGGGAGAGCAGCCCGCCGTGGGTGTTGAGCGGGTAGCGCCCGCCGATCTCGATGTTGCCATCCCGGACGAACTCCTCCACCCCACCGCGCTCGCACATCCCCAGGGCCTCCAGTTGCAGGAGCACCACATAGGTGAAGCAGTCGTAGATCTGCAGGAAATCCAGATCGGCCGGCTGGATGCCGGCCATGGCGAAGGCCTTGGGCGCGGAATTGTTGAGGCCGATGTGGAACATGTCCGGCCGGTTGGCGATGTCGTCGGCCGGATAGGGATGCCCCTCCGCGGCCGCCATCAGGTACACCGGCCGCTGGCGGAGATCGCGGGCCCGGTCCGCGGCGGTGAGCACCACCGCGCAGGCGCCGTCGGTTTCCAGACAGCAGTCGAACAGCCGGAAGGGCTCGGAGATCATCCGGGAGTTGAGGTAGGCCTCCAGGTCCATCGGCTGGCCGCGGGTCAGGGCGCGGTCGTTGTGCTGGGCGTGCCTGCGGCAGGCCATGGCCACCGCGGCGGTGGCGCGCTCGCTGATGCCGTAGGTATGGCGGTGGCGCATGGCGATCCAGGCGTACATCTGCACCGGCGAGGCCGCGCCATAGGGCAGATAGTAGTTGGTCAGGGTGCGCTCCAAGGCCGGGATCGAAATCGTCTCGCGATGCTTGATGCCGGGCTTGGGTCGCAATGCGGAGTAGCCGTTCCAGCCGACCATCACCACCACGTTTTTGGCGATGCCGGCGGCGATCGCGAGCGCCGCGCTCTGCAGGGCGGTCACCGGGCTGGCGCCGCCCATGTTGATGCCGACCGCATAGCGGATGTCTCGAATGCCGAGGTTGGCGGCGACCTCCTCGGCGGTGATCAGCACCGGCGGCAGCACGATGCCGTCGATGTCCTGGGGTTTGAGGCCGGAATCGGCGATCGCGGCCCGGGTGGCTTCGAGCATGGCCTCGGCCGACGGCCGGTCGGCACCGCGCACATATTCGGTTTCACCGATGCCCACGATGGCGGCCTTGTCGCGGATATCGATGTGCTCTGAGGTAGTCATGGTCGCTCCTGGCTGAACGGTCCGCGGGTCGCTGCCGCGCGCTGGCGGCAAGGCGTGGCGCGCGGTCGAATCGCGGGTTTTCGTGGCGGGCCATCTGACCATAGGCCGTCGCGATGCGTCAACGAATTGCACCGACCGGCGGGCTCTGGCCAGACTGAAGGGATCGCCAAAAACAAGGGGTCAGACCCCGGGTCTGACCCCTCGCCGACGGGCCCGGAAAGTTTACTGCAGGACGAAGCCCTCGTAGCCCTTGGCCGCCACCTCGTCGCATTTCTGGCGATAGGCGGGACCGCCGCCGGCATAGAGCAGGAAGGTCCGCTTCTTGCCCGGCGTGTTGGCGCCCACGAACCAGGAATCGGCCTTGGCCAGCAGCGAACCCTCGACGGTTTCGTAGACGTGATCGGTCCAGGACTGCTCGGCTTGCGGGGTGGTTTCGATGCGGGTGTAGCCGTGCTCCCGCATGTACTTGATGCAGTCGGTCACCCACTCCACGTTCTGCTCGATGCAGCGCGGAATGTTGCAGAAGGTGGCGCCGTTGTGCGGCCCGACCAGCATGAACATGTTGGGGAAACCGGCCACCTGCATGCCCAGGTAGGTGTGCGGTCCGTCGACCCACTGCTCGGCCAGGTTCTGGTTGTCCTTGCCGCGGATGTCGACGCGCTTGAAGGCGCCGGTCACGGCATCGAAGCCGGTGGCGTAGACGATGATGTCGAGCTCGTATTCCTTCTCGGTGGTCTTCACGCCCCTGGGGGTGATGCGCTCGATGGGCGTGGCGCGCAGATCGACCAGCTTGACGTTGTCCTGGTTGTAGACCTCGTAGTAGTTGGTCTCCAAGGGCACGCGCTTCATGCCGAAGCCGTGGTCCTTGGGAATCAGGATCTCCGCCACCTTCGGATCCTTGACGCGCTGGCGGATCTTGCGGGCGATGAACTCGGTGATCAGGGCGTTGGCCTTTTCATCGGTCATGATGTCGTGGAAGTTGCCCAGCCAGATGCCGAACCCGGGCGAATCGTACAGCTCCTCGAAGAACCGCTCGCGCTCCTCGGGCGACACGTCAAACACCGAGCGCATGTCGAACTGGTGGATGAAGCCGCCGAAGGAATCGCGGCACTTCCGGAAGATCTCCGGGTACCTGGCCTTGATTTCCTCCTGTTCCTCCGGGGTGATCTTCGCGTTCTTGAGCGGCGCGCACCAGTTGGCGTCGAGCTGGAACACGGTCAGCTGACCGGCGGTCTTGGCGACCTCCTGGATGACCTGCACCCCGGTGGCGCCGGTACCTATGACGCCGACCCTCTTGCCGGTGAAATCCACGGGCTCCTTGGGCCAGCGCGCGGTGTGCCAGGACTGGCCCTGAAAGCTGTCGATGCCCTCGATGCGGGGCATCTGGTAGGCCGACAACGGGCCCATGGCGGTGATCAGGAAGCGCGCGCTGGCCTTTTCACCGCTCTCCAGCTCGACTTCCCAGAGATTTTCATCCTGATGATAGCGGGCGGCCACGACCTTGCTGTTGAACTGGATGTCCTTGCGCAGGTCCAGCTTGTCGGCGACGAAATTGAGATAGCGCTCGTTTTCCGGCTGCCCGGAGAAATGCTCGCTCCAGTTCCACTCCTTGAGAATCTCCTCGGAGAAGGAGTACCCGTAGCTGTAGCTCTCGGAATCGAAACGGGCGCCCGGGTAGCGGTTCCAGTACCAGGTCCCGCCGACGCCGTCGCCGGTTTCATAGACTCTCACCTTCAGCCCCAGCTCGCGCAGGCGATAGAGCTGATACATGCCGGCGATGCCGGCCCCGATGACGATCGCATCGAACTGCTGGTTGGACATCTTGGGTTTGCCTCCTACCTGAATCCAGGAATTGAATGGGATTATCGGATAAGACCATCCCGCCGCCCGCGCCGTTGCGGGCCGGTGCTTGCGAGAGGTACAGAACCAACCCGCGCCAGGATCGCGGGGACGCCGGCGGGGTCGAGGTTCGTCGCCGGAATCCGGCCATGGATCGCAACCGGCGCGCGGCGCGGCCGGCCACAAAACGGCGGGAGTGGACCACAGTTGCCCCCCCGTACGCAACTTCCACCCCGTGGCAGGCACGGGCCGGACCGCCGGTGCGCAAGGCCCGGCCGGCGGCGGTGAAGCCTCACACCCGGGCGACGGGTTGGCGGCGCAACCATAATCCCCTTACCCTGGCCGGCAGCAGCCGACCGGAACCGATCGCGGGGCGGACCCGGGATCGGGCCGGCCGGCGCTCCGGAATGCCGACGCGACCCTTGCCGCCGGCGCCTGGGCACTGCGAACACCCACCGGAATACCGCATAGGGCCGGGAGATGGAACAAGTGCTTGCCGGGTGCGTCGCGCCGGAGGTGTTGCTGGCCGCGGTCGAGGCCTTGGTCGCCGGGCCCCGGGAACGGCCGCCGTTTTCCGGCCTTCTGCGGTTTCTGGAAGCGCAGCCGGGCGCTGTGCTCGCGGCCCTGTATTTTCCGGAGTTGGTGCACCACGCCCGCCCACTGTGGCTCAGCCCCTCCGCGGAGCGCTGGACGGCGGCCGGGGGCTGGCAGGTCTGGGCCGAACTCAATGAACTGGAGCGGCCCGGCGACCCGGTATTCGCGCTGGCGGATCCGCGGTGCCCGGAAATCGGGCCCCGCGCCGCGGAACTGCTGGCGTCCCGCGGCCTGACCGACCTGGTGGTCGCCAACATCTGCCGGTCCGACGGGGTCCGCGCGCGCCTGCTCCTGGGCATCGCCGCTGCGCCGCCGACCGACCATCGAGCCCTGCTGCGCGCCCTGCTGCCCTATCTCACCCCGATCCTGGACGCCTTCCATTATCAGCAGTACCTGGAGGCCCGCGCGCGGCTCTACGACGAGCTGGCGGCCCGGGTCGGCATCGGCGAGATCCACCTCAACCGCCGCGGCGAGATCGTCCACACCAATCTGATGGCGGACGCGGTGCTCGCCGAGGGCCACCTGCTGCGCCGCGACGCCGGCCGGCCGCGCTGTCCGGACCCCGAGAGCGACCGGCTGCTGCAGGCGGCCCTCGAGCGCTATCTGGATCCGGTGGCGGCCTCTCTGCCACCGTCCGCGCCCATCTACCTGCAATCCCGCGAGCCCTACGATGCGATCGGGGTGCTGGTCCGCCAACTGCCGCTGTGGCGGGCCGCCCCGGGCCCCGACACCGCGGTGGTGGCGCTCTATCTGGGCGATCATGTCCGGCAGATGACCCTATCGGCGGAGCTGCTGCAAAAGCTGTTCGACCTGTCCGGCGCGGAAGCCCGGGTCGCGGTGCAACTGGCGCGCGGCCGCAACGTCCGGCAAACCGCCGCGGCGCTGCACGTCTCGACCAACACGGTGCGCACCCACCTGGCGCGGATCTTCGCCAAGACGGGCGTTCAGCGGCAGGGCGAGCTGGTCGCCCTGCTGGTGCGCACGCTCAGCGCCGTATGGCTGGAGCCGACCGCCGAGCCGGGCACGGATCCGCCGGCCTGACGGCTTCCGATTGCACCGACCCGCCCCGCCAATTGCGAAAAATCATCGATTCGGATGACGTACACGTCCGGAGCCCGGCGTAGATTGGGGCTCAACCCAGCGCCCGATCGCAGTGCATATCGGAACCGGCAGCAGCCCCGGGTTCGCTGCCCTGGAGGGACGGTGAAGGAGCGCAGCCGCAACGAACCCGCCGGTGCGGATCTTCCGGCCCAGGACGCAACCCGGCGCGAGGACGACACCCGCCCGCCGCGCGCCGATTGCACCGGCTGCCGCCAGCGGCGGGGCTGCCTGCCGCAGACCCTGGGCGAGGACGAGCTGGCCCTGTTCGAGGCCATCACCCAGCCCCGGCGGCCGCTGGCGGCGGGCAGGATGGTCTACCGGCAGGGACAACCCTGCCGGGCCCTCTACGCCCTCAAGGCGGGGTCGGTGAAACTGACCCAGGTGGCTTCCGACGGCTCGGAAACCGTGTTCGGCTTCGTGTTCGCGCCCGGCATCCTGGGCATGGGCGGCATCGGCGGGCAGGTGTACGACAGCAACGCGGTGGCGCTGGAACATACCGCGGTGTGTGAAATACCCTTCGACGCGCTGTGCCGGCTGAGCGAGTATGTCGCGCCCCTGCAGCGCAGCCTGCTGCGGGTCCTGAGCCAGGCCATCGGCACTGAACAGAAACTCGCCGCCGTGGTCGCCACCGGCAGCGCCACCCAGCGCCTGGTGGCCTTCCTGCTCCTCCTGGCCGCGCAGAACGAGCGCCGCGGCCTGGATCCCGACCGACTGCTGCTGCCGATGTCCCGCGGCGACATCGGCAACTTCCTGGGCCTGACGCTGGAGACCGTGAGCCGCCTGCTGTCACGCTTCGCCCGCCGGCGCTGGATCCGCGTCGCGCGGCGGGACATCGCCCTGCTGGATCGCGCGGCGCTGGCCGCCGCCACCGCGGATCTGCGGCTCTGACCGGCCATCGGCCGGCATTTCCAGACGCCCTGCCCGGCTCGGTCTCCCGCTGCGGAAAGGTTGTCCCGGCACAGGCGCCCGCGCCGCAAGCCCGCGTTCAGCCGCCCGCGGCGCCGAGCAGATCCAGCCCCTCGCGCAGGTAATCGGCCAGCAGCGGGTGGGCGATCAGGTAGTCGGCGGTCTCCGGCGTCCAGTCGTCGTACGCCTCTTCGAGCGCGGCCTGCCACTCGTCGGCGGCGAAGTCGCCGCGGCCCACCCACAACAGCGCCACCACTTCCTGCTGCTGATCGGGTTCGAGGTCGTCGATGATGCTGCGGAACTCGGCCAGGGTGGCGTCGTCCTCGTGATCGGCGAGGATTGTATTGGGCGCGTCCGCGCTGATGTCGCCGGGTTGCTCCGCAAAGGAGACCGCCTCCCTGGCGTGGAAGGCGCGGCTGAGTTCCATCAGCCGCTCGATGGTCGCGGTACTGACGTTGAGCATGGTGATCCGCCCCCGGGCGCGGCGCTGCCTCAGGCTAGGCCGGCGCGCCGGCCGGGGCCATGACCGGGGTCAAGCATTGGGCGACGGGCCGGGGCAAGCACCCCGGGCATCAACCGGCGCCGCCGCCGGCCCCCAGCGGGCGGCGGCCGTCGTCGGCGATGGCGCGGCAATGCAGGCCCCGCGCATTGCCCGGGCCCCACGTCCGCTACCTGCCGTGCTCAGCGTTGGAAATGCACGTCCTGTGCATTTCTTCTGTCGCGAGTCCGGTGCACGCCCGGACTCGCTCGCGCGGATCGGCCATCCCCAGCCGGGCGCAGAGCTTGAAAAGTTCCCGGACGTTCAACCCAGCCGGAAGCCGCTGTAGCCCCGGGCGGCGATTTCGTCGCAGCGCTGGCGGTAGCGGTCGGTACCGCCGGCGTAGAGCAGGAAGGTCCGCTTCTTGCCGGGGACGTTGGCGCCCATGAACCAGGAGTCGGCCTTCGCCAGCAGCGAGTTCTTCACCGTGTCGTAGACGTGCTCGGTCCAGGCCGCCTCTGCCTCCGGGGTCGCCTCGATGCGCTCGCAGCCGTGGTCGCGCAGGTACTTCAGGCAATCGGCGACCCACTCCACGTTCTGCTCGGCGCAGCGCGGGATGTTGCAGAAGGTGGCGCCGTTGTGAGGGCCGACCAGCATGAACATATTGGGGAACCCCGCCACCTGGATGCCCAGGTAGGTCTCCGGGCCGCCCTCCCACTTGTCGACCAGCTTCCGGCCGCCGCTGCCGCGGATGTCGATGCGCTTGAACGCCCCGGTGACCGCATCGAAGCCGGTGGCATAGACGATCAGGTCGAGCTCATGCTCCCGCGCGGTGGTCTTGACGCCCTTGGGGGTGATGCGCTCGATCGGGGTCGCGCGCAGATCGACCAGCTCGACGTTGTCCTGGTTGTAGACCTCGTAGTAGTTGGTCTCCAGCGGCACCCGCTTCATGCCGAAGCCGTGGTCCTTGGGGATCAGCGCCTCGGCGACCTGCGGGTCCCGGACCCGCTCGCGAATCTTGCGGGCGATGAAGTCGGTGATGATGGCGTTGGCCCGCTCGTCGGTCATGGTGTCGTGGAAGTTGGCCAGCCAGATGCCGAAGCCGGGCTCGCCGTAGAGCTTCTCGAACAGTGCCTCGCGCTCCGCCGCGGACACCTCGAAGATCGAGCGCCGGTCGAACTGGTGGATGAACCCGGCGGAGGTCTCCCGGCAGCGCCGGAACAGCTCCGGATAGCGCGCCTTGAGGGCGTCCTGCTCGGCGTCGGTGATCCTGCTGTTGTTGAGCGGCGCGCACCAGTTGGCGTCGAGCTGGAACACGGTCAGCTGGCCCACGGTCTTGGCGACCTCCTGGATCACCTGGACCCCGGTGGCGCCGGTGCCGATCACCCCCACCCGCTTGCCCGCGAAGTCCACCGGCTCCCGGGGCCAGCGCGCGGTGTGCCAGTACGGGCCCCGAAAGCTGTCGATGCCCTCGATGCGCGGCATCTGGTGCGCGGACAGAACGCCGATGGCGGTGATCAGGAAGCGCGCGCACAGCTTTTCACCCGCCTCGGTCTCGATCTCCCAGAGATTCCGCTCGTCCTGGTAATGGGCTGCGGTGACCCTGGTGTTGAACTGGATGTCCCGGCGCAGGTCGAGTTTGTCGGCCACGAAGTTGAAGTAGCGCTCGTTCTCCGGCTGGCCGGCGAAATGCTCGCCCCAGTTCCACTCGCGGAGAATTTCGTCCGAGAAGGAATAGGCGTAGGTGTAGCTCTCGGAATCGAACCGCGCCCCCGGATAGCGGTTCCAGTACCAGGTGCCGCCGACGCCGCCGCCGGCTTCCAGCACCCGGACCTGGAAGCCGAGCTGGCGCAGCCGGTGCAGTTGGTAGAGGCCGGACACGCCGGCCCCGATGATGATGACTTCATAATCGATGTCGCTCATGGTGCTGCCTCCGCGAAGTTTGGCGCTGTGGTTGTAATGGGATTGCGCCGTGCCGTGCCGGTTGCGGCCTCAGGTCGCCATGTAACCGCCATCCACCGGCAGCGCGTGGCCGGTGATGTAGGAGGCGTGATCGGAGCACAGGTAGACCGCGGCGTCGGCGATCTCGCTGGGCTCGCCCAGGCGCTTGACCGGCTGGGCGGCGATCATGGCCTCGGCCACCTTGGGGCTCTCCTCGAATACCCGCATCAGCATGGGCGTGCGGATGGGCCCCGGGCAGACCGCGTTGACCCGGATTTTCCGGGTCGCGTAATCCAGGGCGGCGGACTTGGTGAGGCCGATCACCGCGTGCTTGGCGGCCGAGTACTGGCCGAGATTCTTCACCCCGATCAACCCGGCGTCGGAGGCGGTGTTGACGATGGCACCACCGCTGCCCTGCTCCAGCATGCGGCGGATCTGGTACTTCATGCACAGCCACACGCCCAGCATGTTGACCCGGTAATTGAGCATGAAATTCTCCTCGGTGGCATCGGCCAGCTTGGCGTATTCCCCCTCGACGCCGGCGTTGTTGAAGGCGCAGTGCAGGCCGCCGAACTTGGCCACCGCGGCCTGGACCATGGCCTCTACCTGTTCGGCGCGGGAGACGTCGGTGCGCACAAAGATCGCTTCACCGCCCGCCCGGGTGACCAGTTGGGCGGTCTCCTCGCCGCCGGTCACATCGATATCGGCCACCACCACCCGCGCGCCCTCGCGGGCGAAGACCTCGCAGGCCGCGCGGCCGATGCCGCTGCCCCCGCCGGTCACCACCGCCACCTTGCCTTCGACGATTCCACTCATGACTTCTGCTCCTCTGGTTGGCTGAAATGATCGGATAACGGAGACCCGGGGCCGCCCGGGCCCCCACAGGCGCTGTCCGGCGCCCGGTGATCGGGCTCCAGGTAATCGGGATTGGTGATGCGCACCTTGTCGATGACCTGGCGCAGGGCGAAGGCGAACGCCTGCGGCCAGCGGTCGTCGAGTTCTCCGGCGCGCGCCCGCCGGCAGAAGGCGGCGTAGGGCCGCTCCGGGTCGGGTTCGGCGCCCAGCAGTTCGCGCAGCTGTGCCACCTGGTGTCGCGCGGGCCCATCGCCCGCAGCCAGTTCGCGGCCTGCCACCTCCAGGAGAAAGGCCGCGCAGAGCGCATCGTAGCGCTCGCGGCCGCAGGTGCGCGCCGCCACCCCCTGGGCAAACTCCCGTACCGTGCGCAGAATTTCCGCGATATCCGGGCGATCCTGGGTCATGGGCGGCGCTCCGCGTTCATCGGTAGCGCCCCGCGATGGTCATCAACAGATCGTATTCGATCATGGCGGCGTTGCGCCCGCAGCAGGCAAAGGGCAGCGAGCGGCGCTCGCCGCGCACATGACCGTCCGCCTGCATGATGTTCAGAATGGCCCACTTCAGGGAGCCGAAAATCTCCCACCACAGGACTTCCTCTGCGCCCGGGGCTTCGCCGCCGTTGGCGACGTAGGCGGCCTGGAGTTCGGCGCGCTGGCCCATGCCGCCCACCGGGCGCTCGATATGCCCGAACCGCCAGGACCGCAGGCATACCCAGCCGAAGTCCTCGGCCGGGCTGCCGTGGTGAGTGCATTCCCAGTCGAGCACGCCGGCAATGCCCTGGGGATCGAGGATCAGGTTGCCGACCCGGTAATCGCCGTGCACCAGGCGCGGGGCGCGCGGCGGCGGCCGGTGCCGCTCCAGCCAGCGGATGCCGAGGTCGATGGCCGGGTGGTGTTCGCCGTAGCTGTCGTAGCGCTCGGCCTGGGCGGCCAGGGGATCGCGCGAATCCGCACTGGCGGCAAGAAATGCCAACTCGGCCACCGGAATGGCGTGCAGCCGGGCGAGGATCTCCCCGGTCTGGGCCGCGAACCGGGCCCGCGCCCGGGCGTAGCGGGCATCGGTGAGCAGGGTCCTGGGCAGGGTCTCGCCGGCGATGTGGCCCATGACGAAACCGCGCTCCAGCCGGTCGGCGGGCTCCAGCTCGAAGATCGGCTCGGGCACCGGCAGCCCGTGGCGGTGCACCACCTGGAGAATGCGGAACTGGTCGGCCGGGGGCAGGAAGGGCGATACCGGCGAGCGGTAGGTCTCCTGGCGCAGCACCAGGCGCCGGCGGCCGGCCGGTTCGACCAGATCGAACAACAGGGTGCGGTTGGAGGCGCCCAGGGTGGCGGCTTCCAGCTTGGCGATGCCCGCGGCGCTACCGAAGCGGCGCCGCACCGCGGCCTCCAGGCGGGGCGCGAGTTCGGCCAGGAGCGCCGCGGTCACCACCCCGCCCTCAGAGCGGATAGCCGGCGGGCTCGCCGTCTTCGAGGAATTCGATGTACTCGGTCATGCCGAGCCCCTCGCGCTCGTCCTCCCAGCGCCAATGGGTGAAGCCCTCGGCGATGCGGCAGGCCAGCTCCCGGTCGCCGACCCGGCGGCGGTTGCGCAGCGGCGCCATGGTCAGCACTTCACCGCTGATGCGCACCGCCCGGCGCGCGGTGCGCACGCCGAGCCGGACCCGCACCGGATCCTTGCGCTCATCCCATTCGGTGATCACGTCGAGGTCGATGATGTCCTCGTAGTCGCCGTCGAACTGCAGCACGCCGACGCGGTGGACGCGGAGCTGGCGATCGGTGCGCTTGAGCAGCATGAAGCCCCGGTCGGCGCCGAAGTTGGCGATGAACAGCCGGTAGAAATGGATGTTCTGCCAATAGCGCGGCCCCCAGGAGTGGTCGCGCCAGCCGCAGCCGTCGATGTCCCAGGACTCGCCGCCCACCTGGATCCGGCCGCGGACGCGGGTGTGCTGGTTGAAGTGGCCGAGCGAGAAATCGCGCCCGTACATGGTCTCCTGCCCGGGCGCGACGGGCTCGCCACCGTGCAGGGGCGACACGCCATCGTGCCGGAACTCGACCGCGCCGGGCGCGCGCGGGGCCTCCTTGAACAGCCGCGCCGGATCGCGCAGCAGTTGCGGGTCGTCGAGCACCATCAGCTCGCCGCGATAGCACATCTCCACGGCGCGAAAGGGTTCCAGCACGCGGTACTCCAGGCCGCCAGCGGCATGGCGCTCGTTGGTGTCGATCGCCGGGCGCCGAAACTGGCAGGCGACCCGGCCATCGGGGAGATAGACGCACACCGAGAGCTCCGCGTGGCCCTCGTTGACCCGGTTGCCCAGCCGCATCCAGGCACCCAGGCGCTGGCGCGGATCCCAGCCGTTGGTGTAGACGCTCTCGTTGAAATTGGGCTCCGCGGTCGGCTGATGGCTG
Source organism: Pseudomonadota bacterium (assembly GCA_049325095.1). Lineage (GTDB taxonomy): Bacteria > Pseudomonadota > Gammaproteobacteria > Pseudomonadales > Porticoccaceae > JAGPUQ01. The sequence goes on from JBMOPO010000022.1 coordinate 99,944, forward strand.
TACTCGTCCGCGGCTTCGAGCCGAAAACCCTGCATGACGCCCCCTTTCGCTTATGGTTTGTCCCCCGTCGACCGCCGTGCGCCGGCGGGAGAGGCTGTGCCGGACTATAGCCCATCGCCCGCGCCGCGCCCATGCCCCGGGGGCGGCGCCGGGCGCCCGGCGCGGTGCTAAGCTCTGCGCCGAGCCTTTGTTCACCTTTGCCCTTCCGCTTGACAGGAGATCCCCATGGCCAGACCCGTGTTCATCACCAAGCCCGGCGACCGCGTGCGGCTCGCGCCGGCCGACGAATACAACCATCCGCCGGAGGCGGTGAGCAATTTCAACGAGAGCGCCTACTACAATTTCTACGACGCCGACCAGCGGGTGGGCGGCTGGATCCGCATCGGCAACCGGGTCAACGAGGGCCACGCCGAGGTCTCGGTGTGCCTGTATCTTCCCGACGGCAAGGTGGGCTTCATGTTCCACCGCGCACCCATCACCTCCAATGCCGAACACCGCGCCGGCGGGGCCCATTTCGAGATCCTCGAGCCCTTCAAACGCCAGCGGGTCACCTACCAGGGCAGGATCGCGGTACTGGCCAATCCCAACGACATGCTCGACCCGCGCCGGGCCTTCAAGACCAACCCCAGCCTGCCCTGCGAGATCGCGCTGGACTACCGGGGGCTGTCGCCCATGTACGGCGGCGAGCACCTCAATCCGGATGGCTCGCCGATCGAGCTCGACCCCGAGACCGCCATGGCCAGGGCCCACTTCGAGCAGCACGTCGCCGCCCGCGGCCGGGTCCGGGTCGGCGACCAGTCCTGGGCGGTGGATGGCCTGGGCCTGCGCGACCACTCCTGGGGGCCGCGCTACTGGCAGAACATCTACTGGTACCGCTGGCTGCCGATCTCCCTGGGCCCGGATTTCGGCGCCATGATCATGACCATGGGCCTGCGCGACGGCAGCCTCGATTGCGGCGGCATGGTGTTCACCGAGGGCCGCTACGACCTGATCGTGGACGCCCGGGTGCGCTCGGAATGGGACGCACAGTTCCAGCAGACCGGGATGACCGCCTGGTGCCGCACGGAGCGCGGCGAGGAGTTCGAGATCACCGGCAAGGTGCTGTCGCTGATTCCGCTGCGCAACCGCCGGGTCGCGCCGGACGGCACCGAGCTCACCACTCGCATCACCGAGGCCATGACCGAATACCGCTGCAACGGCCGGGTGGGCCACGGCCTCTCGGAGTACCTCGATCAGATCGAAAACGGCGTCCCGGTGGGCATGAACATCGCCGCCGCCCGCTGAAGCCGGCGCTCCGCGAGCCGCCGGCGGAAGCCCCGCCGGACGGCACCCGGCCCGGAGCGGCGCCTGCGCCGGGCGCCACCGCCAGCCGGAGCGGAATGGATCAGCCGCGCTCAGGCGGCGGGGAGGTCCGGCAGCCGCCAGTCGATGGGCGTCTGGCCGTGCGCCACCAGCCAATCGTTGGTGCGGGAGAACGGCCGGCTGCCGAAGAAGCCGCGGTGCGCCGACAGCGGCGAGGGGTGCGCGGAGCGGATCACCAGGTGTTTGCCGGTATCGATGAAGGCGCCCTTGCGCTGCGCATGACTGCCCCAGAGGATGAACACCAGGGCGTCGCGCTCGGCGTCGAGCAGGGCGATGGTGCGATCGGTGAACCGCTCCCAGCCCCGGCCCTGGTGGGCGCCGGCGCGGCCGCGCTCGACGGTCAGGGTGGCGTTGAGCAGCAGCACGCCCTGCTCCGCCCAGTGGGTCAGGCAGCCGTGGCGGGCCGGGGGGATGCCGAGATCGCTTTCCAGCTCGCGGTAGATGTTGGCCAGCGACGGCGGGATCTCGACGCCGGGCGGCACCGAGAAGCACAGCCCATGGGCCTGCCCCGGCCCGTGGTAGGGATCCTGGCCGAGAATCACCACCTTGACCGCCTCGAACGGGGTGGTGTCATAGGCCGCGAACCAGTGGTCGGCGGCCGGGTAGATGGTCTTGCCGGCGCGCTTCTCGGCGACCAGAAAGGCGCGCAGTTCACGCAGGTAGGGCTGCTCGAACTCCGCCTGCAACCGTTGCCGCCAGGAGGGGTGGAGGCGGATGCGGTCCGGTTCGGCCACCGCGGTCAGTCCTCGCGCTCCGGGCGCAGGTGCGGAAACAGCAGCACGTCGCGAATCGAGGGGGAATCGGTGAGCAGCATCACCAGCCGGTCGATGCCGATGCCCTCCCCGGCGGTGGGCGGCAGGCCGTACTCCAGGGCGCGGATGTAATCGGCGTCGAAGTGCATGGCCTCGTCGTCGCCGGCGTCCTTTTCGCGGACCTGGGCCAGGAAGCGCTCCATCTGGTCTTCGGGATCGTTCAGCTCGGAGAAGCCGTTGGCGAGTTCGCGCCCGCCGACGAAGAACTCGAAGCGGTCGGTGACGAAGGGATCGGCGTCGTTGCGCCGCGCCAGCGGCGACACCTCGGTGGGATAGGCGGTGATGAAGGTGGGCTGTTCGAGCCGGTCCTCGACGGTCTTTTCGAAGATCTCGATCTGCAGCTTGCCGAGCCCCCAGGAATTCTTGCAGACAATGCCGAGCCCCTCGGCGATGCGCCGGGCGGCGCCGGCGTCGGCGAGTTCGGCGGCACTCCATTGCGGATTGAAATGCAGGATGGATTCGAGCACCGTCATGCGGGCGAAGGGTCGGGCGAAATCGTATTCGACGCCCTGATAGGTGATGCTGGTAGTGCCCAGCACCGTCTCGCACAGCGCGCGCAGCATGTCCTCGGTGAGATCCATCAGGTCGCGGTAGTCGGCATAGGCCTGATAGAACTCGAGCATGGTGAATTCGGGATTGTGGCGGGTCGAGAGGCCCTCGTTGCGGAAATTGCGGTTGATCTCGTAGACCTTCTCGAAGCCGCCGACCACCAGGCGCTTGAGGTAGAGCTCCGGCGCCACGCGCAGGAACATCTCCTGCTCCAAGGTGTTGTGCCAGGTGACGAAGGGCCGCGCGGTGGCGCCGCCCGGGATCACCTGCATCATCGGCGTCTCCACCTCCATGAAGTCGCGCTGGTTGAGGTAGTGGCGCAGGAAATCGATGATCCGCGAGCGCAGCCGGAAGATCCGCCGCGACTCCTCGTTGATGATCAGGTCGACATAGCGCTGGCGGTAGCGCTGCTCGCGATCGGCCAGGCCGTGATACTTCTCGGGCAGCGGCCGCAGCGCCTTGGTGAGCAGCTCGTACTCCTGCATCAGGACATAGAGATCGCCCCGGCCGGATTTGTGCAGCAGGCCGCGCACCCCCACCAGATCGCCGATGTCCCACTGCCCCCAGCGCGCGGCGATGTCCTGCTGCACGGCCTTGTCGGCATAGAGCTGGATGCGACCGGACATGTCCTGCAGCACCAGGAAGGGGCCGCGTTTGGCCATGATGCGCCCGGCGACGCTGACCCGCTGGCCGCGCGCCTCCAGCTCCTCCTTGCTCGCTGCACCGTGGTCCCGCTGAAGACTGGCGGCGAAATCCTCGCGGCGGAAGGCGTTGGGGAAGGCCCCGCCCCGCTCGCGCCACTTGGCGAGCCGGGCGCGGCGCTCGGCGATCAGCCGGTGCTCGTCGCTGGAATCCGGGGTGTCGGTCATGGTCTCGCGCAAGCTCAGAGGCCGGCCTTGAGGCTGGCTTCGATGAAGGGATCCAGGGCCCCGTCCAGCACCGCCTGGGTATTGCGGGTTTCGATGCCGGTGCGCAGATCCTTGATGCGGGCGTCGTCGAGCACATAGGAGCGGATCTGGCTGCCCCAGCCGATGTCCGACTTGCTGTCCTCCAGGGCCTGCTGGGTCTCGCGGCGCTTCTGCAGCTCCAGTTCATAGAGCTTGGCGCGCAGCATCTGCCAGGCCTTGTCGCGGTTCTGGTGCTGGGAGCGCTCGCTCTGGCACTGAACCACCACGCCGCTGGGCAGGTGGGTGAGCCGCACCGCGGAGTCGGTCTTGTTGACGTGCTGGCCGCCGGCGCCGCTGGCCCGGTAGGTGTCCTCGCGGATGTCCGCCTTGTTAATCTCGATCTCGATGCTGTCGTCGACCTCGGGAGACACGAATACCGCGGCGAACGAAGTGTGGCGGCGGTTGCCGGCGTCGAACGGCGACTTGCGCACCAGGCGATGCACGCCGGTCTCGGTGCGCAGCCAGCCGAAAGCGTGATCTCCCTGCACGTGCACCGTGGCGCTCTTGATGCCGGCGACTTCGCCGGCGGAGACCTCGACCAGTTCCGTCTTGAAGCCCTTGCGATCGGCCCAGCGCAGGTACATGCGCAACAGCATTTCCGCCCAGTCCTGGGCCTCGGTGCCGCCGGAACCGGCCTGGATGTCGAGGTAGGCGTTGTTGGCGTCGGCCTCGCCGGAGAACATGCGGCGGAATTCGAGTTCGGCGAGCCGGTCTTCGAGCCGCCCGACGTCCCCGGCAACCACCGCCAGGGTTTCGGCGTCGCCCTCTTCGGCAGCCAAGTCCACCAGTTCCCCGGCGTCGGCGATGCCCCGCTCCAGCAGCTCGATGGTCTCGACCACGGCGGCCAGGGCGGCGCGCTCGCGGCCCAGGGCCTGGGCCCGTTCGGGATCGTCCCAGATCTTCGGATCGGCCAGTTCGAGCTCGACCTCGGTCAGCCGTTCCTTCTTCTCGGCATAGTCAAAGATACCCCCTGAGCACGCCGGTGCGCGCCGCCAGATCCTGGAGGGTATTGCGGATGGGGTTGATTTCGAGCATTGGGAAGGGTCCGGCAAAGGGCGCCCAGTCTAGCGAAATCGGCCGCCACGGGGAACGCGCGGCGGGCCGGTCACTTGAAGCTGCCGAGCATGCTCTTGACCGCGGCGGGCAGATCGCCCGGAATCACCACCAGCTTGCTGTTTTCGGCACTCGCCATCTCCTGCAATGCCGCGATGTAGCGCTCGCCGAGCAGGTAGAGCACCGGCAGCTCCTTGTCGCCCACCGCCTCGTTGACCAGGCGCAGGGCGTTCTTGGTGCCCTCGGCCAGCACCACGGTGGCCTCGGCATCGCGCCGCGAAGCCTCCAGGCGGCCCTCCGCCTCCAGGATGGCGGCCTGCTTCTCGCCGTCGGCGCGGGTCACGGTGGCGCGGCGCTGGCGCTCGGCCGAGGCCTGCTCCTCCATCGCCCGCTGCATGGTCTCCGAGGGCTTGATGTCCTGGATCTCCACGGTCTTGAGGGTGATGCCCCAGTCGGCGATGTCGTCGGAGATGGCGGCCTTGAGCTTGGCCTTGATCTGATCCCGCGACGACAGGGCGTCGTCGAGCGCCATTTCGCCGACGATGGCGCGCAGCGAGGTCTGTACCAGGTTGCGGATCCCAAGCTCGTAATCCTCCACCCCGTAGACCGCCTTTTCCGGCGCCAGGATGTTGATGTAGGCCACCGCGTTGGCAATGATCACCGCGTTGTCGCGGGTGATCACCTCCTGGGAGGGGATGTCCAGCACGATGTCCTTGGTGGTGACCTTGTAGGCCACGCTGTCGATATAGGGAATGATGAACTGCAATCCGGGCGGCAGCGTGCAGTGGTACTTGCCCAGCCGCTGCACCACCCATTTGCTGCCCTGGGGAACCTGGCGCACGCCCTGGAAAAAGGTGACCGCGATGGCGATCAGCAGGGCCAAGAGAATCCAGATGCTTTCCATGATCGTTGCTCCTGTCGGTTGGGGGATTCAGAATCCGTGAAGCAATGCACGCCCTGTGCATTGCTTCTGTCGCGAGTCCGGTACCCGCACGAACCTGCTCGCGCGAATCAAGCTCTCAGGTGCTGAATTCGCACCTGGCCATCCCTGGCCGGACCGAGGGCTTGGAAAATTCACCAGCGCTCAGCGCGCCAATGGCTGGCGGGTGCCGGCAGCGGGCGCCACCACCAGGGTATTGCCGGAGAATTCGCGGATCACCACCCGGTCGCCGGGGGCCACCGGTTCGAGGCAGATGAACTCCCATTCGTCGCTGCCCAGCACCGGGACGCTGAAGCGCACCAGGCCGCGCCCGCCGTCGGCCGGCGCCCTGACCACCTGCCCGCACTCGCCGATGAGCGCTTCGCGGGCGATGCCGGCCCGGGTGCGATCGACCATGCGCGGCTTGAACCAGCGGAACCAGACCCAGGCCATGGCACTGGAGGCGAGCAGCCAGATCAGCAACTGCGCCGCGAACGACAGGTCCGGAAACAGCCATTGGCAGAGCCCGACCACCAGCGCGCCGACGCCGAACCAGAGCACCACGAAGCTGGCCAGGAAGATCTCCAGCACCACCAGGGCGACACCCAGTACCAGCCAGTGCCAGTAGAGCAATTGCGACAACATGAGCGGGGTCTCCCCGGCGCCAAGGCGCCCTAATCTAGCGGAGAAAATGTGGCGGCGCATCCAGTGCCCAGACGTGGCGCGGCGCGCCACCACGATCACGGAAGACGGACCTCGTTCGACACGCGGCCACCCTGGTCTCCGTAGTCATCATCAGGGCCGCTACGCGACGCTTCCATCGAGACGGATTCGGCGCTCCACTTGGACCTCTCTGGCCGAGGCCTCGGCACACCATCAAGTCGCTTCGCGCAAGGCGGTGCAGAACGTTCGGGTAAACGTCTGCGCCTGACCAAACACCTGCAGCAAGGGCTCCGGATTGCAATGTCGATAGACTTCACTCAGCGCTTGGCTCATCGCACCGCCCAGATCGGAAGAGAACACGAAGGGGGCATGTCCGGCCTTCTCCAGCTCTCGATTCATGAGAAGGCCAGCGAGCCGTCCATTGCCATCGGTGAACGCATGTATCTTGCTGACGGCATAGAAGACCAACGCCGCACGAGCCATGCCCGGTGCAACCCTTGGGTATAGGTCACCGAAAAACTGCCGTACCGTGCCGGCAACATGCAGTGGATGTGCCCGGGTTACCCCCAATGAACCGAGCACCTGATTGCCCTGGATCTTGAATTGACCGGGCAAACTATCGGGTTGATTCCGGGTGACAAGCCCATGCCAGTAGCGCAGGCACAGTTCTGCGGTTATGGGATCGGACAGGTCCGGCGCACCCGCACGGGAAGCCACGATCACAGCGATCATGTTTTGCAGGGATGACAGCTTGTCCTCCGGAACCGCCGCAGCTCCTGTGGCCGCCGCTGCCCGCAACTCCGAGCGGGTACGCAGGTAGTCTTCGAGACGGTTGCCGAGCACCAAACTGAAATGGGCTTCGAGAATCGGCCACTCCGGATCCAGATCCGGAAATCGAGGCAACTCCGCAGCGAGGTCGGGATAGCTTTGGATGCTCTCTGCCACCGCGCGGAGCTGGTCCATGCAAACCTGATCGGCCACCAGGAACTGTCCATCGGTTTGGCGCAGCAGTTCACGCAACGGCTCGAGAGCGCCGCCCCCGACCGCCTCGCCGATTGCTGCTTCGAGCCGCTGATGCTCGTGCAGCAGACTGAACGCCGACGTGACTTCCCTGCGCTCTTCCGGCGGCAATGCCACCGACGACAACTCCTGCAATTGCGCCCGGGCCAGCTCGAAACGGCCCAGGTCGATCTGCAGCGTGGCGAGATTGACCCGTGCCGTGGCGTAATTCGGGGCGAGCTCGAGCGCTTTCCTGTAGCAGGATTCCGCTTCCTCGCCGCGCCTGAGCACGCGGAGCAGGCAACCGAGTTTGTTGAACGCCGGTGCGAACGGCTGCAAGGCAATAGCGCGTCGATACCCCTCAACAGCGGGAGTGAGCTGGCCGAGACCGCGCAGCGCATCGGCCCGGGCCAGGTGCGCGGGGGCAAATCCCGGAGCGAGTTCAAGTGCCCGCTCCAGCGCCTGCAACGCGGCACCGTATTGCCGCTGCTCGACCAGGCTCACTCCCAGATTCACCCAGGCCTCGGGACGCCGCGGCTGAGCTTGAACCGCGCGCCGGAATCGGTCCGTTGCCTGCTCATAACGACCGCGTGCAAAAAAACGCTCGCCCTCCGCCATGAGCGACTTCCAGTTACTGTAGGCAGGGGGAGTAGAACGGTCCATGTTGGTTCCAGAAGGATGGTATTTCCGGATACTCTTTATCCGTACCCCTATTTCAACGTCATCTGCTGGCGTATTTCAATGCCGCGCTCGGTGACGACGATATCGCCTGCCACCCGATCCATGCCGGCGGACAGATTGTTCAATGCCGCCCGCACCGGTGCCGTAGCTTTATCCACATCGGGACCGGGAGTGCTGTCTGGGTGGGCGGCGGCCTGGGCAGCGCGAGCCATCGCACTCAGAGATCGTGTCGTCTCCTCCAGCTTGTGCATCAACAGGCTGTAGATGGCGCCGTCATAGCCGATGTGTAGCAATGGCGGTAGTGCGGCGGGCTGTGCGTTCAGATGCGTGAGCACTGACTGTTTGGCGTCGGAACCGATCGCAATACCGATTCCCCCTTCGCGCACGGCGATGAAAGCCGCACGCGAAACTGCCGGCAAGGCGCCGCCGGCGAGCGGCCCGAGATCGAGGGGCTGCGGCTCGGCGGAGGGGCTCAGATTCAATCCGGCGAGCTGCGGCAGGAAACCCTGGGCCATGCCGATCAAACCCGCGGGGTTGGGCGATCCGATCACCAGCGCGGCGGCTATCGCTTCGGGTTTTTCCCCGGCCCACTTCAGGTCGGTGAGGGCCACGCGGGCGCCGCTGAACCAGCCGGCGGCCATATGGAGCCCGGCGAGTTGCCGGGCAAGGGTGCCGGAGCCGATGTTCAACGCCGCGAACCATTCGCACTCATACGGTGCGGCGTTGATGGCCGTGGCGCGCGCTTGCAGAAATTCCGCCAGCTTGTCGAGCTTGGCGCCAAAGCCGAAATCGATTCCCTCGCCTTGCCCGGCACCGCCCAAGCCCGGCACCGGCGCGGGAATCGGCAGCAGACCCTGGAGCAGGTCCGGGCGCAGCTCGACGACGGAAGTCACCGCCATGGCCTTCGCCTCAAGCGCCTCATAACCGCCGACGACGCGCGGCACGGCGCCGGCAAACCCGGCCAGTTCGCGGCGACAGGCGGGCGACAGCGTTTTGCCGCGCGCGGCCAGGAGGCTGTCAAACCCAGTATCCCTGCCCTCCCCCGCCACCAGGGCACCGGCAAGGCGCCTGTTGTCGAGCATAAAGGTGCCGTGCGGCCCGAAGCCGTAATCGCGGTTGATCTGTGCCAGCTCTCCGCTTTCGAGCAGGCTGTGCTCCGGACGCTTCAGACCAAGTTGCTCGGCGAGCGACGGCCCCTCGGCGCCGGCGTCCAGCGTCACCACCAGATGATTGTCCACGATGGCGATCACCAGCGACGGCATGCCGGCTTGCAGCTCCACGCGCCAGTATTGGTGGCCGTCGATCTCCATCACCGGCAGGGAGCTGCCGCGCCGCTTTTCGACATCGGCAATGAATGCCAGGAAAGCGTCCGGATCCGCCAGCTCGATACGCAGCACCGGCAGCAGGTTCACGCCGTAGATCGCGGCCAGAGCATCGCGGCGAATACCCATTTTTTCCATGCCTTCGACGCTGAACCGGCCTTCGACCAGCGTCATCATGGCGAGCAGTTTTTCCGCGGCCGCATCCGGGTGCGCGGCCAGTTCCGCGCGCAGCGCCGCCACACTTTCGCCGAGCGCTGCGTTCAACGGCTTGAGCAGATCGAACCAGGCTTCGGAAACGGCAGCGGGGATCGGCTCGAGAGAGGCGAAGACGTAAGCGGTATCGGCGGGTACAAAGGCGAGCGGTGTGTCTTGGTCCTGGCGGCTGCAACCTGTCAGGGCCAACGCCGCGGCCAGTGTCAGCGACAACGGCAGGCTTCGGGAAATTTTCATGTACGGCTCCTTGTATTCGACGTACGTCCACATACCGGACCGGCGCGATCTCCGGTACCCGCCGTGACGCGGGTGGCACAGGCCGGGAATCCTATCACGGGGCAGCCGGTTCGCCGGATTCATTCATCACTGCGCGGCGGCCAACCCGCTACAGAAATTTTGGCAATACCCGCTCGGTGAACAGCAGAAAGGATTCATGGCTCACCGGCGCGCAGAGCAGGTAGTCGAGCCCCACCTGTTCGCGCAGCGCCTGGATCTGCTCGACCACCTGCTCCGGGGTGCCCTGGAGCATCACCCGGTCCACATAGCGCTCCACCGGCGATTGCTCCTCCGGCACCCCCGACAGCCGGCCGGCCTCGATGGAGCGGCCGGCGTTGTCCTTGTTGGCATAGGCGCTGACCGTCCAGGCCGCGCCCTGCTCGGCGACCCGCCGCGCCTCGGCCGCCGTCTTGGCGACCGCCACCAGCCGCGCCATGGGCAGCTCGCGCCCCTGGGCGCCGTGTCCCGCGCGGGCCAGGCCGTCCAGATAGAGCCTGCGCTTGAGGCCGAGGTCGGCGCGATCGCAATGCGGATCGAGCAGGATCGAATGGCCTTGGCTGGCGGCCCATTCGATGGCCGGCGGCGAGGAGGCCGCCACCCACACCGGCGGATGCGGCCGCTGCAGGGGTTTGGGCAGCACTTCGACGTCGCGGAACTGCCAGTGCCGGCCGGACCAGTTCAGGCGGTCGTCGCGCCAGGCGGCCAGTACGATCTCCACCGCCTCGCGAAAGCGCGCCTGGCTCTCGGCCTCGGGGATCCCGAAGGCGGCGAACTCGCCCGGATCGAACCCCCGCCCGGCGCCCCAGTTCACGCGCCCGCCACTGAGCACGTCGAGCAGCGCCACCTCCTCGGCCAGGCGCAGCGGGTGGTAGAGCACCGCCAGCGACACCCCGGTGCCGATGCGCAGGTTGCGGGTGCGGTCGGCGACGTGCATCGCCATCAGGTGGATCGAGGGGCAGACGCTGTAGGTGGTGAAGTGATGCTCGGCCAGCCACACGCAGTCGTAGCCGCTGCGGTCCATGATCTCGATGCGCTCGAGCGCCCGCCGGTACACCTCCGGCAGGGGGATGCGCCGGCCGGGCCAACTGAAAAACTGCAACACGCCGAATTTCATCGCTCCCCCACGGCTCCCGGCGCGGGCGCTCAGAGCGCCAGCAGCGCCGGCGGCAGCACCCCGGGTTGGGCACAGGCGACGGTGACGTGGCCCACCTTGCGCCCGGGCCGGCGGGCCTTGCCGTAATCGTGCAGGTGGGCGCCGGGGATGGCCAGCACCAGGGCCGGGTCCGGCACTGCGCCGATCAGATTGACCATGCCGTAGTCGCCGCGCGGGCGGGTGCTGCCCAGCGGCAGTCCCAGGATGGCGCGCAGGTGGTTTTCGAACTGGCTGGTCTCGGCGCCCTCGATGGTCCAGTGCCCGGAGTTGTGCACCCGGGGCGCGAATTCGTTGGCGAGCAGTTGATCGCCCACCTGAAAGAACTCCACCGCGAGCACGCCCACGTAATCGAGCGCGTCCAGGAGCCGCAGTGTCTGCGCCTCGGCCACCGCCTGCATGGGGTCGCCGGGCCGGCACACCGCGGTGTGGAGCATGCCGTCGCGGTGGGTGTTTTCCGACAGGGAATAGCAGGCGACGCCGCCGTCCCGCCCGCGCGCCGCGACCAGCGACAGCTCGCGCTCGAAGGTCACCAGCCGCTCCAGCAGCGCCGGCCGCTCGCCCAATTCGCGGCCCGCCGCGGCGACCGCCGCCGCGTCGCGCAGCAGCCACTGGCCCTTGCCGTCATAACCATGGGTGCGGGTCTTGAGCACCGCCGGCAGGCCGAACTCCGCGACCGCGGCCGCCAGGGTCGCGCCGCCGTCGACCGCAACGAACTCCGCAGTCGCCATGCCCAGCTCCCGGAACAGGGCCTTTTCGTGCAGCCGGTCCTGGGCCGCGGCCAGCGCCCGGGCGCCGGGATACACCGGCACCCGGCCGGCCAGAAACTCCAGGCTGCGGGCCGGCACGTTCTCGAAGTCGAAGGTCACCACATCGGTCTGCGCGGCCAGCTCCAGCAGCGTTCGCTCGCAGTCGTAGGGCGCAGTGAGCAGGCTTCCCAGGGGACCGGCGCAGGCGTCGGCGGCCGGGTCCAGAAACACGAACCGATGCGCCCAGGGCAGGCCGGCCAGGGCCAGCATGCGCGCCAGTTGACCGGCGCCGAGGATGCCCACCTTCACGGCGGCGCGGCCCGTGGATCGGCCTCGGCCAGCACCCGCTCGGTCTGCGCCTGGCGGAATTGTGCGAGGCGCTGCCGGATGCGCGGATGCTTGTTGCCCAGGATCGCCGCGGCCAGCAGGGCGGCGTTGACCGCTCCGGCGCGGCCGATGGCGAGGGTGCCGACCGGAACGCCGGCGGGCATCTGCACGATCGAGAGCAGCGAGTCGACCCCCTGCAGGGCGCGCGACTGCACGGGTACGCCCAGCACCGGCAGCACCGTCTTGGCCGCGGTCATGCCGGGCAGGTGCGCGGCCCCGCCGGCGCCGGCGATGATCACCTCCAGGCCGCGCGGTTCGGCGCCGGCGGCGTATTCGAACAGTCGGTCGGGAGTGCGGTGGGCGGAAACCACTTCCACCTCGTGGGCGATGCCCAGCTCGTCGAGGATGTCGGCCGCGTGGCTGAGCGTCTCCCAGTCCGACTGCGAGCCCATGATCACGCCGACCAGGGGCGCGCCCCTGGCGGGCCGGCGCGGCGCCATCAGCGCCCCGCTCCGCCGAGCCGGAAACCGGAAACCGGGGCGGCCCGCACCGGGGCGGGGTTGGGGTCGATCTGCATGGAATCTCTCCGGGATTGCAGCAGGCCAGGCTGCGCCGCCGCGCCGCCGAGCGCGCGATTCTACCCCGCCGGCCCGGGGAAGTCAGGCCGCGCCGGGGGCCGGGTTTGGCGATCCGCAGGCGGTCTGCCTATACTCGGCCAAAGCCCGCGGCGGCCGGGCGGGGAGCGGCCCCGCACCCGCACCCGAGCCCGGCCCGCGGCACCGAAACGAGAGGGGAACTCATGGCCCGCTCCAGCGGCGAACACCTGGTGCGCGAGCTCCTGGCCAGCGCCGGCGTCGAGGTCGGCGGCCCCGCGCCGCACGACATCCGGGTGCAGGATCCCCGCTTCTACCGCCGCGTGCTGCGCCAGGGCTCCCTGGGGCTCGGCGAGGCCTACATGGACGGCTGGTGGGAAGCCGAAGCCGTGGACGAGTTCATCGCCCGCCTCCTCGCGGCGCGGGTCCGCTACCGGGTCGGCGCCAGTCTCCGCGCACGGGTGCACGCCGTCGCCGGCTGTCTGTGGAACCTCCAGAACCGGGTCCGCGCGCGGCGCGCGGTGGCCGCCCATTACGACCTCGGCAACGACCTGTTCAGCCGCATGCTCGACCCCTCGATGAGCTATTCGTGCGGCTACTGGGCGCACGCCCGGGATCTCGTCCAGGCGCAGCGGGACAAGCTCGAACTGATCTGCCGCAAACTCGGGCTGGCACCGGGCATGCAGGTGCTGGACATCGGTTGCGGCTGGGGCGGCTTCGCCCGCCACGCCGCAAAACACCATGGCGCGCAGGTCACCGGCATCACCCTGTCGCGCGCCCAGGCCGACCATGCGCGCGAGACCTGCGAGGGACTGCCGGTGGCGATCGAGCTCTGCGACTACCGCGATTACGAGTCCGCGCCGGTGGACCGCATCGTCTCGGTCGGCATGTTCGAGCACGTCGGCGCGCGCAACTACCGCACTTTCATGCGCAGCGCCTGCCGCCTGCTGAAGCCGGACGGCCTGCTGCTGCTGCACAGCATCGGCTCTCCCATCACCACCCGGGGCAATGATCCCTGGCTCGACAAATACATCTTTCCCGACGGCGAACTGCCCTCGGCGACCCAGTTGGCACGCGCCACCGAGGGGCTGTTGATCCTCGAGGACTGGCACAACTTCGGACCCGACTACGACCGTACCCTGATGGCCTGGAAGGCCAACTTCGAGGCCGCCTGGCCGGAGCTGAAGGAGCGCTACGGCGAGCGCTTCCGGCGCATGTGGCAGTACTATCTTTCGCTGTGCGCCGGCGCCTTCCGCGCCCGCTACCTGCAGCTCTGGCAACTGGTGCTGGCACCGCCGGGGCGCCGCGCCGAAACCTACCGCTCGGTGCGCTGACTCCGGGTCGCGGCTCAGGGCAGCGGATGCTTCCGCAGCCGCTCGCCGCGCAGATAGGCGATCCAGTACACACCGGCCACCAGCAGGGTGCCGCCGACCACATTGCCGGCGGTCACCGCCGCCAGGTTCCTGGCCGCTCCGGCGACGGACACGATGCCCTGCGCGTCCACCGCCAGCCCGAACGGCAGGAAAAACCAGTTCGCGATCGAATGCTCGAACCCGATGGCCACGAAAGCGGTGATGGGGAAGAGGATCGCCAGGATCTTGTCGGTCACGCTGCGCGCTCCGATCGCCAGCCACACCGCCAGGCAGACCAGGGCATTGCACAGGATGCCGCGGGCGAAGGCTTCGCTGAGGGAGAGCTCGGCCTTGGCGCGCGCGATGCGCACCATGGTCTCACCCAGGGCGCCATCGCCCAGCGCGGCGATGTTCGCCCACACCGCCAACAGCACCGTCCCCAGGCAGCCGATCAGATTGCCGGCATAGGCGAGCAGCCAACTGCGCAGGACCTCGCGGGTGCCGATCAGGCGGCTGGCCCAGGCCATGGCGATGAGATTGTTGCCGGTGAACAGCTCCGCGCCGGCCACCACGACCAGGATCAGCCCGAGGCAGAAACCCAGGCCGCCCAGCAGGCGCGTGGGTCCGAAACCCAGGTTGGATTCCGTCACCACCACCGCAAACAGCAGCGCGCCAAACGATATGAAGGCCCCGGCGAGCACCGCCAGCACCAGCAGCGAAAGGGCGTCGGCATGCGCCTTCGCCACGCCCAGGCGCTCGACCCTGCGCGCGATCTCCGGCGGCGGGTAGGCGTCGCTTACCAGGGGTTCATGATCCATGGCACCAGAATCCGCGGAGGGAGCCCCAGTTGCGAGCCCGGAATCATTCCGGTGCGCGCCTGCCTGCGGCAGGCAGGCAGCCTAGCGGAATTCCGGAACCGGCGTAAACCTCCGGCCGGCGCGGCAACGGCGCCCGGCCGGGCTTGGATCAGGCCGGGAAGGGATCGATGCAGTTGTCCGCACCGGCGATTCTGACCGCCTCCGGGTCGCCGTTTTCCAGCCGGAAGGTCGCGCGGGTGAGGATCTCCGCGCCCTCCAACTCCACATAGGGCAGGACCCGGAAATGGGTGAGCCAGTCGCCATGGGTCAGTTCGCACACCACATAGCCGCGGCGCTGATTGTGGAACAGCACATGGGGGTTGCGGCCATTGAACAGGACCCGTTCGCCTTCACTGCTGCATTCGGCGCCGTCGCCATCGGAGGAAATGGAGGTGCCGATCAGTTCGCACGCCAGGGTCTCGGATGCGGGGTCGTCGAAATCCCGTTTCAGGTGGGCGACCCAGTTGTCGTGGAGGTCACCGGTGATGACCACCGGGTTGGACGGACGGGCCTGCTGGAGGAAATCGAACAACCGGTTTCTGGCCACCGGGTAGGCATCCCACTTGTCGAGCTTGAACTCGGCCGGTCCGTCGGCCTCGCCCACGTCGAGGCGGGTGACCGGTACCTGCTGGGCCAGCACGTTCCAGCGGGCCCGGGACCGCGCCAGCCCGTCGAACAGCCAGCGTTCCTGACGATCGCCGAGCATGGTGCGGCTGGGGTCGGCGACGATGTCGCCGCAGGTCAGGCCGCCTGCCACCGGCTCCGAAAGCGGCCCGGTGCCGAATCCGCAGGGCTCCGTCCTGCTGCGGAACTGGCGCGTGTCGAGCACGTTGAACTCGACCAGATCGCCGAAGGCGAGTCGCCGGAAGAGCTGCATGCGGTCACCCTGCGGGCGGTTCGCGAGCCGCAGCGGCAGGTGTTCCCAGAACGCCTTGAAGGCGGCCGCGCGCCGCGCCAGAAAGGCTTCCCGGGACTGGAGTTCGGGATCCTGGGGGATGTCGCCGCCCCAGTCGTTGTCCACCTCGTGATCGTCGAGGGTCACGACCCAGGGAAACGCCGCGTGGGCGGCCTGCAGCAGGGGGTCGGATTTGTACAGGGCGTAGCGGATGCGGTACTCCTCCAGGCTCACCGGTTCGCCGTCGCCGGTATGCTTGCGGACCGTCTCCCGGGCCGGGTTGGGCGCGCCTTCGTAGATGTAGTCGCCGAGGAACACCACCAGATCCAGATCTTCCTGCACCAGATGCCGGTAGGCGGTATAGAAGCCGTCCTCGAAATCCTGACAGGAGGCGAAGGCGAAGCGGAACCGATCCACCGGATCGAGCAGGTGCGGGGCGGTTTTGGTGCGCCCGGTCGGGCTCCATTCGCCCAGCGCGTGAAAGCGGTAGTAGTAGACAAAGCCGGGCTTGAGCCCGTGCACGTCCACGTGAACCGAATGGGCATCGAGCGGATGGGCCACCGCCACTCCGGAGCGCACCCGGCGGCGGAAGTGCTCGTCGGTCGCAACCTCCCAGAACACTTCGACCGGACGATCGCGGAGGCCGCCGCCGGGAAGCTCCGGCCGGGGTGCGAGCCGGGTCCAGATCACCACCGCCCGCGGCAGGGGATCGCCCGACGCCACCCCCAGGGTAAAAGGATAACCGGCCCGGACCGAGGGGATGCCGGTCGCACCGGCCACCCGCGACGCCAGCATCCAGATCGGCGCGGTCGCGGCGGCCGCCAGGGTCAGCGTGCCGGCCGCGAGAAACGACCGGCGGTTCAGCCCGCCGGCGCCCTTTCCACCTTCAGCGTTCGGCTTTTCGGCAACCTGGGTGGTGGTGTCTTCACCCGGATTCGACGGCGTGCGTTCCATGAGGACTCCTCGCAACCAGTGGCTGGATCCTGGTTGCGAAGCTTCCGGGGTCGGCGTGAAGCCGCAATGACCGATTGTTGAAGATTTGGTGAATCTGCCCGGGAAAGCCGCCCGCTCCATCCCGGCCGGGAACGCCTCGCGCCGCGTCTTGCCGGCCCGGCCCGGCCCGTGACGTCATCCACTGTCCGCTGTCGATCGCCTGCCGGGATTGGTTGCGCCATGGTCGTGCGGATTGTCGCGCGGGCAGCCACGGCGAATGCTCCGGACCTCTCCGCGCGCAGCCGCAGTGGAACGCCGTCCCCGGCACGCCGTGGTCAGCCGCCCCTTCAGGCCGCCGCCCATTCCGCAGACAGCAGCGCCGCCTGCTCGAGCACCGTCCGGGTGGCCCGCTCCTGCCGGTCCGGCGGGTAGCCGTGCCTGCGCAGGATGCGCTTGACCAGCACGCGCAGCTGCGCGCGCACGTCCTCGCGGAGCGTCCAGTCGATGGTCACGTTGGCGCGCACGGCCCTGACCAGCTCCTGCGCGATCGCCCGCAGAGTCTGGTCGCCCAGCACCTGCACCGCGCTGTCGTTGGTTTCCAGCGCGTCGTAGAACGCCAGCTCGTCCTGCGACAGACCCAGCGCGTCGCCGCGCGCGTGGGCTTCGCGCATCTCCTTCGCCAGCCCGATCAGCTCCTCGATCACCTGCGCCGCCTCGATGGCGCGGTTCTGGTAGCGGCGGATGGTCTGCTCCAGCATCTGGGCGAAGGAGCGGGACTGGACCAGGTTCCTGCGCCGGCGGGTCACCAGTTCCCCCTTGAGCAGTTTCTGCAGCAGCTCCACGGCCAGGTTGCGCTGCGGCATGCCGCGCACCTCGGCCAGGAATTCGTCCGAGAGGATCGAGATATCCGGCTTCTCGAGCCCGGCCGCGGCGAAGATGTCGATCACCCCCGCGGGCGCCACGGCGCGCGCGATGATCTGCCGCACCGCGTGCTCGATGTCCTCCTGCGGCCGCGCATCATTGGGGGCGCGCTTGGCGAGCACCGCCTGCACGGCCTGGAAGAAGGCCAGGTCGTCGCGGATGCGCAGCGCCGCTTCGTGCGGCACCGCGAGCGCAAAGGCCTGCGACAGCTCGCGCACGGCGCCGATCAGCCGCTCCTTGCCGCTCTCCTGCGCCAGGATGTGTTCCTGCGCCGCCGGCAACAGCGCCAGGCGCTCGGACGGCGTGCCGCCGGTCCACTTCGACCAGTCGAAGCCGCGCACGAGGCCCGCGGGCGTCGTGTACGAACCGAACAGGCCGCAGCAGACCTCGTACTTCTCCAGCATCAGGGCGACCGCCTCGTCCTGGTCCAGCGCCGTGCGCCCGGTGCCGCCGCTCTCGGTGTAGGTGGCCAGCGCGGCTTTCAGCTCCTGCGTCAGGCCCAGGTAGTCCACCACCAGCCCGCCGGGCTTGTCCCTGAACACGCGGTTCACGCGCGCGATGGCCTGCATCAGCCCGTGCCCGCGCATCGGCTTGTCGAGGTACAGGGTGTGCAGGCTCGGCGCGTCGAAGCCGGTGAGCCACATGTCGCGCACGATGACCAGCCGGAAAGCGTCCTGCGGATCGCGAAAGCGCTTGGCCAGCGCCTCGCGCCGCGGCTTGTTGCGGATGTGCGGCTGCCAATCGGCCGGGTCGGCGGCCGAGCCGGTCATCACCACCTTGAGCGTGCCCTGCCCGTCGCCGGCCCCGTCCCAGGCCGGCCGCAGCTTCACCAGCTCGCGGTACAGTTCCACGCAGATGCGCCGGCTCATGCAGACCACCATGGCCTTGCCGTCCAGCGCCTCCAGCCGCTGCTCGAAGTGCTCGACGATGTCG
This sequence comes from Pseudomonadota bacterium, assembly GCA_049325095.1. Classification (GTDB taxonomy): domain Bacteria; phylum Pseudomonadota; class Gammaproteobacteria; order Pseudomonadales; family Porticoccaceae; genus JAGPUQ01. The sequence goes on from JBMOPO010000022.1 coordinate 118,450, forward strand.
CGGGCGACCAGCGCGAGCCGCTGGTCGGCGCCCACCACCGCTTCGAGCTGCGCCCACTTGGTCTTGAGCTTCTCCCTGCGCTCGACCTCCTCGCCTTCGGTCGCCTCCTCGAAGCCGGGGTCGATCTTCGGCCGCTCGGCCTCGTCCAGCGCCAGCCTGGCGAGCCGGCTCTCGTAGTAGATCGGCACCGTGGCGCCGTCCAGCACGGCGCGCTGGATGTCGTAGACGCTGATGTAGTCGCCGAACACGGCGCGGGTGCTGGCGTCCTGCAATTCGATCGGCGTGCCGGTGAAGCCGATGAACGAGGCCTGCGGCAGGGCGTCGCGCATATGCCGCGCGAAGCCGTCTACAAAGTCGTATTGGCTTCTATGTGCTTCATCCGCAATAACCACGATATTGCGTCGCATAGAGAGCGCGGCACCGTCACCCCCGACCCATCTCCCAGAGGGAGAGGGGAGCCGGACTGCAATCTCGGCAAGAACAGATTCCGTATCCGCTATCACGGTGTCATTTGAAAAACGGAGAACCGTGAGTCCCTGGGAACGAAGATAGGCATCACGCTGCTGATCGATGGCCCGGCGCTGCTGCGTACCATGGGGTTCACCGTCACACTCGACAGCCAGCTTCGCTTCCGCACAATAGAAATCGAGAATGTAATCTCCAAATTGGTGCTGTCTCCGGAATTTCGCGCCGACAAGTCGCCGGTTCCGAAGCAAACTCCAGAGCATCTCCTCAGCCGGAGTCTGTTTTTTCCGAAGTTTGGCGGCACGGCTTTTGAGCCCGGCGAAATCGAACCCGCCGCGGTAATGCCCCTCTCCCTGCGGGAGAGCGGTCCGGAGCAAGGGTTCAGGCGGAAAAAACTTCTGGATCGTGGTGAAAATGATGCCACCACTTGCGACCTGCAACAGTTCACGAAGGTGCTGTCGGGTTTCCGCCTGAACGGGCGGCTGGCGCAGGAGATTCGCGCAGCGCGCGAAGGTGCCGAAGAGCTGGTCGTCGAGGTCGTTGCGGTCGGTGAGCACAACGAGGGTCGGGTTCTCCATCGCCGGCTCGCGGATGATGCGCCCGGCGTAGAACACCATGGTCAGGCTCTTGCCCGAGCCCTGGGTGTGCCACACCACGCCCACGCGCCGGTCGCCCGGTTGGCCGCCAGGCCTGCGGCCCGCCTCGTAGCGGCCATGCTCATCGCTCTGCCGGTTCAGTCGTGCCCGCTGCGCGGCGCGCAACGTCTCGCCCACCGCCACCTGCACGGCGTGGAACTGGTGGTAGCCGGCCATCTTCTTGACGATGCGGCCGCCGTCGTCCTCGAACACGAGGAAGTCGCGCACCAGGTCGAGCAAGCGGCGCGGCGCGAGCAGCCCGTCGATCACCACCTGCAATTCGGGCAGGAGCCCGAAACCCTCACCCCCGTCCCCTCTCCCACTGGGAGAGGGGTGGCCGACAGGCCGGGGCGAGGGCACCGGGGGCGGATAGAAATCCGCTCCCGTTATGGTGCGCCAGGGCTTGAACCATTCGCGCCCGGCGCCGAGCGCACCGACGCGCGCATCCACCCCGTCGGAGATCACGAGCAGCGCGTTGGTTGTGAACAGCGACGGAATCTCGGCCTGGTAGGTCTGGAGCTGCTGGAAGGCGGTCCAGATGGTGGCGTCCTCGCTGGCGGCGTTCTTCAGCTCCACCACTGCCAGCGGCAGGCCGTTGACGAACAGCACCACGTCCGGCCGCCGTGCGTGCTTGTTTTCGACCACGCTGAACTGATTCACCGCCAGCCAGTCGTTGCGCGCCGGAGCGTCGAAGTCGATCACCCGCGCCTGCGCGCCGCGGATCGCGCCCCCGGCATCCCGATAATCGACCGTCACGCCGTCCACCAGCAGGCGGTGCAGCGCGCGATTGCGCTGGATCAGGTCCGCGCCTTCGGGGCGGGTGAGCTTGCGGAAGGCGTCTTCCAGCGCCGCGGCCGGCAGCGCGGGGTTGAGCCGCGCCAGGGCATCGCGCAGCCGCTGCGCCAGCACCACCTCCGCATAGCTTTCCCTCTCCCCCTGGGAGAGGGCCGGGATGGGGGTATCGCCGGCAGACGATATGTCGGGGCCGTGGGCAATCCGCCAGCCGGCGGCTTCCAGCCACTCCAGCGCAGCCTGCTCGACTGTGGACTCCGTGAAGCGCTCGCTCATGCGCCCTCCCACAACGTGCGCAGGGGAACGGCGTGCAGGTGCTCGCCGAACCGGATGGTGGCCTCACCGTCGTACAACACGACCCCGTGCGCGAATCGACGGCCGCTCGCCTTCTGCAGCCTGCGCAACCCCCGCACGTCGCGCTCGGAGACACTGGCCGCGGCTTTGACCTCGATGCCGGCCACGGAATGCGCGCCGCGCTCCACGACGATATCCACCTCGTAGCCATCCCGATCGCGGTAGTGGAAGAACTCGATCGGTTCCTCGCTCGCCGCCGCCTGCCGGCGGAGCTCCTGCAGGACGAACGTCTCGAGCAGGCTGCCGAGCGCCTCCGGCCTGTCCCGCAGAGTCGCTGCGGACATACCCTGCAGCGCGCAGGCGACCCCGGTGTCGCCCACGTGGAGCTTGGGCGTCTTCACCAGGCGGGAGAGTCGGTTGCTGTGCCAGGGCGGCAGCCGATGCAGGAGAAACACGCCTTCCAGCAGGGCGAGGTGATCGTGGATCGTCGGGCGGCTGAGCTGAAACGGCCCGGCCAGGTCGCTGATGTTGAGGAGCGTCGCCGTGTGGCTGGAGGCCAGGGTCAGCAGACGCGGCAGGTTTTCGAGGGACCGGATGCGGGACAGATCCCGCACGTCGCGCTGGACCTGCGTCTCGACGAGGTCGCGGTACCAGGCGCGGCGCCGCGCTTCCGTCCGGCGCGCCAGCGCCTCGGGATAGCCGCCCGCCACGATGCGATCCAGCAGCTCGGAGCCAAGGCGAGTGGCGAGTCCGGTTCGAAAGCGACCTGCGAAGAGCGCGTCGAGGAAGCGTGGCTTCCGGCGCTCCAGCTCGCACACTGCCAGGGGATGCAGACGAAGGATCGCCATCCGCCCCGCGAGGGAATCGGCCAGCGCGGGCACCAGCAGCACGTTGGCCGACCCGGTCAACAGAAAGCGCCCTGGGGTCCGCTGCCGATCCACCTCCGCCTTGAGCGCGGTGAAGAGCTGCGGAACCCGCTGCACCTCGTCCAGGATGACCCGGGAGGGCAGTTGCGTGACGAACCCGACAGGATCCGCCAGCGCGGCGGCGCGCACGGGGTCGTCGTCGAAGGAGACGTAGCGGTAGCCGCCGGGCTCTCCGACCATGCGGGCCAGGGTCGTCTTGCCGCATTGGCGCGGGCCGTGGATGAGCACCACCGGCGAATCGGCGAGCGCCTCCTTCACGAGCGGTGCCAGCAGGCGCGGAGTCAGGTCGGTAGCCGTCATTGCGGCTGATCGTAAGCTCGAGAATCGGCTGATCGCAAGTTCGGAATACGGCTGATCGCCGATTCACGGTTCGGCTGATCGCCGCCTCCGGTTCCCGTGCATTCCGCTCGAAGCGCTGGCGGTTGATTGTGTAACCCTGCACCAGATGCTCGCACAGCGTTTGCGTGGCCCACTGGCGGAAGCGCACACAGCAGCGCGAGTTGACCCGGTAGCCCACCGAGATGATCGCGTCCAGGTTGAAGAACTCGATGTCGCGGACGACCTCCCGCCCACCCTCGATCTGAACTGTTGCATTTTTTGCAACAGTTGCCGCCCGCTCCAGCTCGCCGCTCTCGAACACGTTCCGTAAGTGCCGGGAAATCACCGATTTATCACGCCCGAACAGCTCCGCCATCTGCGTCAACGAGAGCCAGACCGTGTCCCGCTCCAGCCGAACGTCGACCTGGGCCGACCCGTCGGGAGCCTCGTAAACGACGATTTCCCCGCCCGGCGAGGGCGTCATGCGGCATGCCCCTGGGCAGGGCGGTTCGAGTTCATGGCTTCTCTCATGGGCGCGGCCAAACGATACATGCCTGACGTTCCATTCACCACGCTGAGTATTCACGGACTGGTCCCGCCCGGACAAGTTCGAGCATCCGATCCTGCGTCAGCCGGACCGTGCCCTGGTCCAGCCGCACACGCCTACCCGGGCCGAGTCCCCCGCCCCTTCGCAGGCGAGGACTTCGCTGCCGGGGAGCGGCACGGCAAGAACCTGCCCTTGGTCGGGCGTTCGTTCATGCGCAGGCCTCCGCGACGGCATCGCGGAACGCTCGAAAGCTGCGAGAAGAGCTTCGGTCCGGATCGACCTGCGCGCCGATGGCGCGAGCCGCCTCGATCTTCATCGAGGGCTCTTCGACCAACAGTTCGAGATGGGCGGCGGTCATCCTCAACGCCTCCGCGCAGGGCGGCTCGGCGCGCCCTGATTGACCAGGGGGTCGCCGACTCCGAGTTGCCTCTCCATCCACAACTGCCCGAGCAATGCACCCTCTGCGACGAACTCAGCCACGCCCGGCAGGTCGGCCGCACATTGCGACTGCGTGTACCCCTGCTCGTCGCGCCACAACACGCGCACCTCGGCGGGCCGCAGCCCGTTCAGGAAGAAAGGCGAATGCGTCGTCACCAGCAGTTGCGTGCGCGCGCTCGCGGCGCGGCATTCCTCCGCCAGCTCCGGCAGCAGCCGCGGGTGCAGGAAGTTCTCCGGCTCTTCGATGCCGATGAACGGCGGCGGCTCGGGGTCGTAGAGGAGCACGAGATAGGCCAGCATCTTCAGCGTCCCGTCGGACGCAAATTTCGCGAGCACCGGGTGACTGAAGGGCGCGTCCTTGATCTGCAGCAGCAGCCGGCCATCCGGCATGGTTTCGGCCAGCACCCGCTCGATCCGCGGCACGCGCTGGCGCAGCACCTCGAAGATCCGCTCCAGGCGGTCCCCATGCTGCTCGGCCAGGTACTGGATGACGTTGGCGAGGTTGTCGCCGGTCTTGGTGAGCCGATCCTGCGGCCCGGCCTCCGGCTGCCCGCGCGCACTGTCGGCCGACAGGTAGGACACATACCACCCGGTGATGAAGTCGCGCAGCGCCGCGACACGCGGATGCTCGGCGAACTGGCCGAGCGCGTTGACGGCCAGCAGGTCGGCCGACTTGAGCGGCACGTCGATACGCGTGTCCTGTTCGTCGGGTTGCTCGCCGCTGACCGCCTTGCCCTTGCCTTCGCGATAGTCGAGGAAGCGGAACGGCTGCCCATGACTGCCGCGCTTCCAGCGCAGCCATTCCTCGACAACCACCGGGCCGCCCGCCCTCTCATCGACCGCCAGGTGATAGGTGATCAGCGGAAAACCCGGCTCGCGATACTTGATCTCGATGGTCACCGGGCCATCGCTGCCACGTGTCTTCAACTCCTTTGCCCGGCCGCGCTTGTCCCAGGCGCGCCGCAACCCCAGCTCGAAGCACTCTGCGAGAAAGGCGAAGACGTCGAACACCGTGGACTTGCCGCTGCCGTTCGGCCCCAGCAGCACCGTCAGCGGCGTCAGGCCCTTGAACTCCACCTCGCGCAGCGCGCGGAAGTTCTGCACCTTCAGGTACTCGATGCGTGCGCGCCCTGGGTGGGCCATTGGGCCTTTCCTCTTCATGCGGTTATCTCGATGAACTGCCCGGCAGCCCGCAGCCGGTGCTCTCCGGTGAGCGCGGGGCGGCTTGCTCGACGGCGAATTCTTTGAACGTGTGCATCTTCAACTCAGTACGGCGAGAACACATCGAACTCAGCGCGCGGAACAATTGACCGGATCGCCTTGAGTCGACGTTTGTTGAGAATGATTTGTGGGTCAACGATTGCTTTCAGATCGGCATCGGTAATCCATGAATTATTCCAAAGTTCCACTGCCTTGCCTTCCACCAAGCCGCAAAGCTGCTCGTCGTAGGCAAGCTTCGGATCAACGTGGTAGCTGATGCGTTGCAGCCATACCTCAAGATGGCCATTATTCGGGAGCTGCGCGAGCCGGCGACGAATGCGCTCAACGGTGCGACGTTTCTCCTTATTGGTTCGCAGCATGCTCAATAGTTTGCTGACGATAGCTGCACAAACTGGAAAACAGCGAGGACTGCGGTAACCAATATCAATCGCGATGCTCATGAGCTGGATGGGATTCTGTGCTGACCTTAGCCGAACCAACCGCTTGTAGAACTCATCAAGCGCGACGAGAAGGCTTCCCGCATTGGGGAAATCAGTTCCGTGGGAATGGATGATGAGCAGGTGCTTCTGCAAATTCCGATCCCATTGCCTGCTGCGCATCCACTCGAGCTTGTCACGCTTGATGGCGGTTCCGATGACAGGTTGTGCGTCGGTTGTCTTAGACGCATTCAGCTTGAGGCCGACGTCAATCAGGACCTCGGTCAGCAACTTGAGAATCAGCTCTCCAACCTGTGTATCGTTCACAAGGATTCGGTAATCATCCCGATACCGAAGAATCTGAAAACCTTCAATGCTCGCAGCACGTAGAAGCTCGCTCAGTTCGAGATCGGCATATCCGAGCACCATCTCGGCAATCAGGTCTAGCAGGACAGAACCCTGGGGAACACCGTTGGTCTGCCCATGCCGCATGTCTTGAATACAACCATCAATCACATTGCCTATGAGAGATTTGTTGTTCTTGTTGGCCTTTGCCATCGGCTTCCCGTGAACAGCCCACGGAATTGCGTGCGTATAGATAGAGCCGTAACAGTCCGTGATGTCGGCATGCATTACATAATTGAAATCGAGCGCCAGATCGATGGTGGCCTGTTCAATACCCTGCCACCAGTGGAGAATCTGCGCACCTTGGTCCTTTCGCTTGGTCAGGGACTCCTGCGGGATGCTCAAGCATCTGATCTTTGGAATCTTCGCGAACTCTGCGAATCTGGATTTAACCTTAGCCCAGGCCCCAGGATCAGTCAGGACGTTGACTAGGGAACCTCTGATTAATCCGCCACATCGGCGATAATAATGCTTGTCGATCCCACTGCATGGAGCGGTCCGCGATGCGCCAGAAGACGTTTGCCGGTGAAGGCTTTGAGAAGTACCGCAAGGCGACCCGACGGGAACGTTTTCTGGAGGAGATGGACCGCCTGATTCCCTGGGCGGAGCTCAGCGCGGTGATCGAGCCGTTTTATCCCCACCCCAAGGGCGCCGGCCGCCGCCCGATCGGGATCGAGCGGATGCTGCGGATTCACTTTCTCCAGCACTGGTTCAACCTCTCGGACCCGGCGGTGGAAGAGGCGTTGTACGACTCGCGGTCGATGCGCCGGTTCGCCGGCATTGATCTTGGGCGCGAGCCGGTGCCGGACGAGACCACGATCTGCAAGTTCCGCCACCTGCTTGAGGCCCACAACCTGGGCGCCCGGCTGTTCGAACTGATCGGGGAATACCTGGCGGAGAACGGGCTGAAGGTGAGTACCGGGACGATCGTGGATGCCTCGATCATCAATGCGCCGAGCTCGACGAAGAATCGGCAAGGCCAGCGGGACCCGGAAATGCACCAGACCCGCAAGGGCAACCAGTGGTACTTCGGCATGAAGGCGCATATCGGGGTGGACAGCCGGAGCAAGCTGATCCACTCGGTGGTGGCCACCGCGGCCAATGTCCATGACGCAACGGTGATGGGGGAGTTGCTCCACGGTGACGAGACCCGGGTGTGGGGCGATTCGGCCTATGCAGGCCAGAAGGCGCGGCTGCAAGAAGCGGCGCCGAGGGCAAAGGACTTCACCCAGCGACGCAACCACCGTCATCGCCCGCTGAGCGAGCGCGAGCGGGAGAGCAACCGCGTGAAATCCAGGGTACGGGCGAAGGTGGAGCATCCATTTCAC
>JBMOPO010000023.1:0-8893 GCA_049325095.1 Pseudomonadota bacterium
TGCCCGAGAGCCCGGCGCCGCACAGGCTGCCGGCCTGGTGGCCGGGGAAGATCTCCACCTCATCGGGCAGGGTCAGCAGCCTGGCGTGCAGGCTGTCATGGAGCACCCCGGCCATCTCGCGCTCCTGGCCGGCGAGATCCGGGCGGCCCACGGCGCCGACGAACAGGGTGTCGCCGGTGATCACGAACCAGGGCGCCTCCCCCCGGCGGCGGTCGGTGACCAGCAGGCAGATGCTGTCGGGGGTGTGGCCCGGGGTGTGCAGCACTTCGATCCGGACGTTGCCGACCTCGAGGCGCTGGCCGTCGTGCAGCGGCTCGAAGGGGTAGGTCACACGCCCCTGGTCGGACTCGTGCAGGCAGTAGGGCGCGCCGGTGCGCCGCGCCAGCTCGCGCCCGCCCGAGTAGTGGTCGGCATGGACGTGGGTGTCGATGATATGGGTGATGTCGACCCCCGCTTCGCGGGCCGCTGCGATGAACCAGTCCTCGTCGCCGGCCACCACGTCCACCGCCACCGCCTTGCCCTGGCCGGCGCAGCCGAAGAAGTAGCAAAGAGAAGCATCGGCGAGGGTACGTTGCCGGAAAAACATGGGTCACCTCCTTCAGAAGACCAGGATCTTGTCCGCCCACTGGGTCCAGTCGGCGAGTTCGTCGAGGGTGCCGCGGTGCACGCCGTCGCTCAGCTCTTCGGGCGCGATGCCGCGCGCCGCCAGGCAGGTACCGCAGGCGCCCACTGCGCCGGTCCCTGCGCGGGCGACGCGATCGAGCATGAGCTGCAGGTTGTAAAAGCCCGCCGGCACCTGCTGGCCGCGCTTGGCGGCGAGGGCGGCATCGCCCATCAGGAACAGGCGCACCTCCTGCCCGGCGCGCCCCGCCAGTGCCCCGGCGAGCCGCAGGCCGTTGTAGGTACGCTCGTCGCCGTAGGGGGCGCCGTTGAGGATGAACAGGGTTTTCATCCGGCTCTCGCTCTAACAATCCAATGATTATTAGACTATAATGCGCGCTGGATTTCAGTTGTCAACCCCACGGGGATGCCCCCGCACCAACCGCCCGGCCATGAACGACGCCCGCACGCTCAAGGATGCCCTCTACCAACAGGTCGCCCGCATCGCCGGGGCCGCCGCCAGTCCCAAGCGGCTGGAGCTGATCGAACTGCTGGCGCAGGCGCCCAAACCGGTCGAGCGGCTTGCCGCCGAGGCCGGCATCAGCCTCAAGCTGGCCAGCGCCCACCTCAAGGCGCTGCGCGCCGCGCGCCTGGTCGAAGCCGAACGCCGGGGCCGCCAGGTGATCTACCGCCTCGCCGGCCCCGGGGTCGCCGACCTCTGGGTGCAGTTGCGCGCGCTTGCCGAGGAGCGGCTGTTCGAGCTGCAGGATGCGCTGCGCCGGCTGGCCGCGGCCGGGGGCGAGTGGCGCAGCGAGGACCGGGCGGAGCTGCTGCGCAAGGCGCGAAGTGGCGAGCTGATCCTGCTCGACGTGCGCCCGGCCGACGAGTTCGCCCAGGCCCATCTGCCCTTTGCACGCTCGCTGCCGCTCGACCAGTTGCGCGCCCGGCTCGCGGAACTGCCCCGGGACAAACCCCTGGTCGTTTACTGCCGGGGGCCCTACTGCCTGATGTCGGTCGATGCCGTGCGGTTACTCAATGAGCAGGGCTTCACCGCAGTGCCGTTGCGCGCGGGAGTGGCGGAGTGGGCTCGGGCCGGGGATGAACGATTGCTCGACCCCGGCGAGCCTGAGGACTTGGCAAACCGCTGGTGATCCGGTCTGACAAGCGCGCTTGAAGGCATCGCCTTGCTATCATGAGAGCGGCGCCTTTTTTCGGTCGCGGTGCAGGGTGACTCCCGGCCGCTAACCGGGGATGGCTAGGTCGAGACCCTGGTGAGGAGTTTGCGGTGGAGCCGTACCTGTTTCGCAACGCTTGGCGTGGGCTGCGATGCCGGGTCGGCACCGCTGTGCCCGGTGGCCCCGGCGGGCGTTGAAGCCAGGCCATGGCCGATACCAGTGCCCTGGCCGATCCCATCGGCCACATCGTCGGCGTGCAGGGTCCGGTGGTGGAGATCGCCTGCGAGCGGCTGCCGCCGCTGCGCCAGGCGCTGCTGGCGCGCTTCGATCACCAGGCCTACCTGTTCGAGGTGCACCAGCACCTGGACGCGCGCCACCTGCGCGCGGTGACCCTGCACAGCACCGGCGGGCTCCAGCGCGGCATGGCGGTGTACGATACCGGCGCGCCGCTGCACGTGCCGGTGTCGGCCGATTGCCTGGGGCGGGTGCTGAACGCCTTCGGCGAGCCGCAGGACGGCGGGCCGCCACTGGCCGGCGGTGCCTTTCGCAACGTGCACCAGCCGCCGCCGGCGCTGCGCGAGGCGCGCGGCGTGAGCGCGGTGCTGCCCACCGGCATCAAGGTGATCGATCTGTTGTGCCCGTTCTTTCGCGGCGGCAAGACCGGGCTGTTCGGCGGCGCCGGGGTCGGCAAGACGGTGCTGATCATGGAGTTCATGCACGCCATCCAGGCGGTGCACCGGGGCGTGTCGGTGTTCGCCGGGGTGGGCGAGCGCATCCGCGAGGGCCACGAGCTGTGGCACGACATGCGCGAGGCCGGCGTGCTGCCGCACGCGCTGCTGGTGTTCGGCGAGATGAACGAGTCGCCCGGGGTGCGCTTTCGCGTCGCCCTGACCGCGCTCACCTATGCCGAATACCTGCGCGACAGCCAGCACCGCGAGGTGCTGCTGCTCATCGACAACATCTACCGCATGGTGCAGGCCGGTAGCGAGGTCTCCAGCCTGCTCGGGCGCATGCCGGCCACGGTCGGCTACCAGCCGACGCTGGGCACCGAGATCGCCGAGGTCGAGGACCGCATCGCCTCCACCGCGGCCGGCGCGGTGACCTCGGTGCAGGCGGTGTACGTGCCGGCGGACGACCTGACCGACCCGGCGGTGAGCGCCATCCTGGGGCATCTGGACACCAAGGTGATCCTGTCGCGCCGCCAGGCCGGGCAGGGCCTGTATCCGGCGGTGGACCCGCTGCGCTCGTTCTGCAAGCTGGCCGACCGCCACAGCGTCGGCGACCGCCACTACCGGGTGGCCGAGGCGGTGCGCGAGCACATCGCCCGTTACCGCAGCTTGGAGGACATCATCGCCATGCTCGGCCTGCAGGAGCTGTCGGCCGAGGACCGCCGCATCGTGCACCGCGCCCGCCGCCTGGAGCGCTACCTGACCCAGCCGTTCTTCGTCACCGCCCAGCATTCGGGCCTCGCCGGCACCAGCGTGGCCTTGGACGACTGCCTCACCGACTGCGAGGCGATCCTGGGCGGCCGTTACGACGACTGGCCGGAGGAGCGCTTCTACATGCGCGGCACCCTGGCGCAGGCTACTGCGTGAATACCTTCACCCTGCACCTGCACAGCCTGACCGCGGCGCGCACCCTGCCCGGCGTGCGCAGCCTGGTGGCGCGGGACGCCAGCGGCAGCTTCGGCATCCAGGCCGGCCACGAGGATTTCATGACCGCGCTCGAATTCGGCCTCGCCCGCTACCGCAGCGGGGCCGGTGACTGGCAATACCTGGCGCTGCCCGGCGGCATCCTGCGCGTGGCGGCCGGCGCGGTCTGGCTGTTCACCCGCCGTTACCTGGAGGACAGCGACTACCGGCGCCTGGGCGCCGAGATCGAACGCCAGTTGCGCGCCGAGGAGGAGGCGCTGCGCGAGACGCGCCTGAGCCTGCAGCAGATGGAGCAGCAGCTGCTGCGCCGGCTGTGGGAGCTGGAACAGCGCGGGCGGCCGGAATGAACGGCGGGCGGCGGCTGCGCGAAGAGGTCGACCGGGATGCGCGCCGGCTCGATGAGGCCGGCCGCCGCAAGCGCAGCGTGCTGGCCCAGGCGCGCTTTCTGGGTACCCTGGGCCTGGTGATGGTGCTGCCCATGGTGGCGGGGGCGTACCTCGGCCGCTGGCTGGACGAGCGCCTGCCCGGCTACTCGCAATCCTGGACCTTGAGCCTGCTGCTGCTCGGCGTGCTCATCGGCGCGATCAACCTGTACCTGATGCTGCGGGACTGAGGCATGGAAGGAAGCGATCTGCTGGCGCTGCCGGGTGTGGAACTGGGGCCGCTGCGGCTGTCGGCCTCCCTGCTCGGCAGCCTTGGGGTGAGCCTGCTGCTGGTGGCGTTGGCGGCGCTGCTGGGGCTGCGCCTGCGCGCAGCGCCCGGCCCCTGGCAGACCGCGGCCGAGGGGCTGGTCGGCGCCGCCGAGGCGGCGGTGCGCGCCCTGGTCGAGGACCAGGCACCGCGGGTGCTGCCCTTCGTGGCGACCCTGTGGGGGTTCCTGCTGTGCGCCAACCTGGTGGGTCTGGTGCCGGGGCTGGAGTCGCCGACCCGGGACCTGTCGGTAACCGCGGCGCTGGCGCTGCTGGTGTTTTTCTCGGTGCACTGGTTCGGCATCCGCGCGAGCGGCTGGCGTGCCTACCTGCGCCACTACCTGCAGCCGAGCCCGCTGCTGCTGCCGTTTCACCTGGTCAGCGAGCTCACCCGCACCCTGGCGCTGGCGGTGCGCCTGTTCGGCAACATCATGAGTCTGGAGCTGACCGCCCTGCTGGTGCTGATGGTGGCCGGCCTTTTGGTGCCGGTGCCGATCCTGCTGCTGCACGTCATCGAGGCGGTGGTGCAGGCCTATATCTTCGGCATGCTGGCGCTGGTGTACATCGCCGGCGGCATGCAGGCCCACGAACGACTTCACGGCGAAGGAGGTTAGACGGATGTCCGACATGAGTTGGCTGGTGATCGCCAGCACGGTGGCGGCGGTGCTCGGCATCGCGCTCGGGGTGATGCTGCCGGCGCTGGCCATGGGCCGCGCCATCAGCCAGGCGCTGGATGCCATCGCCCGCCAGCCGGAGGCCGAACAGGCCATCTCGCGGCTGTTGTTCATCGGCCTGGCGATGATCGAATCGCTGGCCATCTACTGCCTGGTGATCATCCTCATCGTGCTGTTCCGCAACCCGCTGCTGGGCTATCTGCAGTGAGTGCTTGGGAATTTTTCAAGCGCAGACCCTGAGGCCGGTATGGAATTCGACTGGCTGACCTTCGGCTTCGAGATCGTCAACTTCCTGGTGCTGGTGTGGCTGCTGCACCGGCTGCTGTACCGGCCGGTGCTGGCCATCATCCAGCGCCGCCGCGACGAGATCGCCGCCCAGGCCCGCGCCGCCGAGGCCCGTCAGGCCGAGGCCGAGCAGCGCAAGGCCGAGTACGAGCGGCGCCTGGAGGACTGGGCCGCCGAACGTGCCAAGAAGCGCCGCGAGCTGGACGAGGAGCTCGAAGCCGAGCGCCGGCGCCGCCTGCAGGCGCTGGAGGCGGAGCTGGCCGACCGCCGCCAACGTGAGGAAACCCTTGCCAGCCGGCAGGCCGGGCAGGCGCGCGAGGCAGCCGAACGCGGGGCCCTGGCGCTCGCCGGGCGCTTTGCCGCCCGCCTGCTCGCCGCTGTCGCCGGGCCGGACGTGCAGGCGCGCCTGCTGCGGCTGCTGGTGAAGGAGCTCGATGCCCTGTCCGCCGAGCGCCGTGAGGCGCTGTGTGAGGCCCTGGCCAGTGCCGCAGCGCCGCTCGAGGTGACTTCGGCCTACCCGCTCGATGACGCGCAGCGGGCCGAACTGGCCCAGGCGCTGGCGGCGCTGGCGGCGCTGGCCAGCGGCAGTGCGCCGGCGATGGTGTTTGCCGAAGACCCCGCCCTGCTGGCCGGGGTGCGCCTTAGGGTCGGCGCCTGGCAACTGGGCGCCAACCTGCAGGACGAGCTGCAGGCGTTTGCCGAACTGGTGCCGGCCGATGGCTGAAGACACGGCTGTCACCTCGCCCCTGGCCCGCGCCCGCGCCTGGCTGGCGGAGTATCGGCCGGGTCTCAGGGCACGCGAGTTGGGGGTGGTACAGTCGGTGGGCGACGGCATCGCCTGGGTGGCCGGGCTGCCTTCGGCGGCCATGGACGAGCTGCTGCGCTTCGAGGACGGCAGCCTGGGCCAAGTGTTTCAGCTCGGCGACGCGCGCCTGGGCGCGGTGTTGCTGCACCAGAGCGACGGGCTTACCGCCGGCACCCCGGCTGCCCTCGGCGGTCGGGTGCTGGACCTGCCGGTCGGCGATGGCCTGCTGGGGCGGGTGATCGACCCGCTGGGCCGGCCGCTCGACGGCGGCGTCCCACCACAGGCCAGCGCGCGCCGGCCGCTGGAGTCGCCGGCGCCGCCTTTGATCGAACGTGATTTCGTCTCCGAGCCCCTGCTCACCGGCTGCAAGATCATCGACACCCTGCTGCCCATCGGCCGCGGCCAGCGCCAGCTCATCATCGGCGACGAGGGCACCGGGCGCAGCGCGCTGGCGCTGGATGCGGTGCTGAATCAACGGGACAGCGGCGTGCGCTGCGTGTACGTGCTGATCGGCCAGAAGCGCTCGGCGGTGGTCAGCACCCTGGAGCTGCTGCGCGACCAGGATGCGCTCGCCTACACCACGGTGGTGGTGGGTGAAGCCAGCGCCCTGCCGGGCCTGCAGTACCTGGCGCCGTTTGCCGGCTGCACGCTCGCCGAGGCCTGGATGCACGCCGGCCACGACACCCTGGTGGTGTACGACGACCTCAGTGCCCACGCCCGCGCCTACCGCGAGCTGTCGCTGCTGCTGCGCCGCCCGCCGGGGCGCGAGGCCTATCCCGGCGACATCTTTTATCTCCATGCGCGGCTGCTCGAGCGCGCCACGCATCTGTCCGCCGAGGCCGGCGGCGGCAGCATGACCGCGCTGCCCATCGTCGAGACCCTGCAGGGCGAGATCGCCGCCTATATCCCGACCAACCTCATCTCCATCACCGACGGCCAGATCTACCTCGATGCCGAGCTGTTCGCCGGCGGCTTCCGACCCGCCATCGACATCGCCCTGTCGGTGTCGCGCATCGGCGGCAAGGCGCAGCACCCGCGCATCCGCGAAGCCGCGGGCGACATCAAGCTCGAATACCTGCAGTTCCAGGAGCTGGAGCTGTTCACCCGTTTCGGTGCGCGCCTGGAGCCGGCCATGCAGGCGCGCCTCGCGCGCGGCCGGGTGCTGCGCGAGCTGCTCAAGCAGGAGCGCCTGGCGCCGCTGCCGGCGACGGGTGAGCTGGCCTGGCTGCTGGCCTTCCGGAACGGCCTCTTGGACGAGGTGCCACCGGGCGAGGTGGCCGGCACGCTGGCCCGCCTGCTGGCCGGCCTCGGCGCCAGCGGTCTCGATCTGGGCAGCCCGGAGGCCGACTGGCTCACCTGGCTGCGCGCCGCCCTGGCCGACGCGTCATGAGCCGCTACCGCGAGCTCAGCGAACACCTCAAGCGCCTGGCGGACATCCGCGCCATCCTCGCCGGCATGCGCACCCTGGCGGCGGTAGAGCTGCAGCGGGTGACGCGCCTGCAGGAGGCCGGCGAGGCCCTGCGCCAGGGGCTCGAAGCGGCTGTGGCGGCCCATTTCGCCGGCCGGCCGCCGCCGGCGCCGGAGGCCGGCGTCTGCGTGCTGCTGGGCAGCGAAAAGGGCCTGTGCGGCGATTTCAACGAACGCCTGCTGGCCGCGGCGGCGGGGGATGCCGGGCCGCTGGTGCTGGTGGGCTCCAAGCTCGCGGCCGGCGCCGTCGACAGGCCGAATGTGGTGGCCCGCTGTGCCGGGGCGCTGGCGGCGGACGATGTGAGTCCGGTGCTGGCCGGCCTGGCGCAGACCCTGGCCGGGCTCAATGCCGCCGGCGGGCGCCTGGATGTGCTCTGCCACGAGCCGCAGCGGCAGGGCGTGCGCCGGCTGGCGGTGCTGCCGCCGCCGGCCGGGCCCGCGGCGCGCGCCGCGCCGCGCCTGCAGCTGCCGGCGCCACAGTTCGAGGCGGTGCTCCTGGAGCACTACCTGTTCGCGGTGTTCAACGGCTTGCTGCTGGGCTCGCTGCTGGTCGAGAACCAGCAGCGCATCGCCCACCTGCAGGCCGCCCTGCAGCGGCTGGATGAGCGCTGCGAGGGGCTGCGCCAGCGCCAGCGCCGCGCGCGCCAGGAGCAGATCATCGAGGAGGTGGAGGTGGCGCTTTCGGTCTCTGGGGCGGCGCCGCGCGGTGTCGGAGAGCGCCAGGGGCCGGCGGCTCGGCCGGTAGCCGGGAATTTCCGGCCAGGCTCCGCTTTCCGGAGCCTCCCATTGACGTGAGAGACGTGCAATTGATCCAGATCAAGCGACAGGTGGGGGAGGGACACTAGGATCGTTGGAGTTGGTGTTTCCGGTCGGGGAAGGCAAGCCGCCGCCCCGGCGCCACGGAACAGTGCGGGCAGATAGCCGGATCCTGCGCGCGGTCCTGAAGCGGGTTACGAACCCTGAGGAGTGCAGGTCATGAAAACGTGCAATCGAGTGCTCGTGTCGGTAGCCATGCTGGCGCTGTCCGGCGCCGCGCTGGCGCAGGGTGGCATGGGGATGGGAATGAAAGGTGGCATGGGCATGATGGGAGACAACGACGCCAAGGTCACCAAGGAGCAGTTCCTCAAGCACGCCGAAGAGCGCTTCGCGCACATGGATGCCAATCAGGACGGCGTGATCGACGCCGGCGACCGCCAGCAGATGCGCCAGCGCATGCAGGAGTGCATGCAGATGATGAACGGCATGGGCATGATGGGCGGTGGCATGGGCATGCAGGGCGGCGACTCGGGACCGGATCACGAGGCTCATCACCCCCAGCAGTGAGCGGCCGACAGAAGACCCGCCAAAGCGGTTTCCGACAACCTGATCGAAGACCGGCCCGGCCGCGGCGCCGCGCCTGCCTTTCACACCTGTGTCGCCGCTGCCGGTGGTGCAGTTGCTGGTGCTGTTCCCCCTGAGCTTCGGCCTGGCGCGGCTCACGGCGTTCACGCTGATCCACACGACTCAGAACACGGAGACGGCGCCTTGAATCAGGCGCTCAGAAATG
>JBMOPO010000024.1:0-8511 GCA_049325095.1 Pseudomonadota bacterium
GCGAAGCACCGCACCAAGGCCCGAAACCGGGCCTCGCTGATCTTCGAACGCCGGAAGTACCTGTTTTTCTGAGTCACGTCAGGAAGTTAGCAGCGGCTGGGGGCTGCTTTGCTTCCTAAGACCCAAAGAAAAGAGCGCGTCCGCTGGAACGCGCTCTTTTTGGTCCGTGGCAGGCCGTCCTAAGCGCGGCGCTGTCCTGCGCCCTGCCCCCGTACCGACGGCTTGTCGCGCCAGCTCCCTGCCGACAAGGCCAGTGTTTCGCGGCGGCGGGCAAATTGCCAGCGACGTCTCAGTTACCTTCGGTAGCCAAGCCCGGCCATTCCGCCACAAACGGCAAGGCCCGCAGCGGGCACTGCTACTCCAAGTAAGCGACTTGACGACAAATCCGGTATCGGCGTTACTACACGCAACCGGGTGTCATCAGGGTGCCCGGGCGCCCGTCGAGAGCCCGTCGTCGTTCCCCCCGCGAGCCGCACCGCCATGTCACCGCAGCAGCGCATCCGCCTCGCCCGCCGGCACGCCGGCCTTTCGCAAGCCGCCCTGGCGGCGGCCGTGGGCGTGCAGCGCAGCGCGGTGAGCCACTGGGAAACGGCGCAGGGCAAGTCCCCCAGCACCGAGCACATGCGGCAGGTGGCCCTGGTCACCGGCGTGCAGTTCGAGTGGCTGGCGACCGGCCGCGGCCGGATGACGCTCTCGCCCGACGAGGAAATGGCCTCGGTGGCGGCGGCGGAGGCGCTGCTGGTGGACGATTCGCTCGAGCTGCGCCTGATCGTCGCCTTCCGCGACCTGCCCATCCGCGCCCGCGCGCCGCTGGTGGAGATCGCCGAGCAGATGGCCGAACTGCGGACCGGCCGCAGCCGCGCCCAGCGCCGGCCGCCGCTGTAGCGGGCGCCGGCGCCGGGCCTCCCGGATGGCACGGGGCCGCCCGGAGCGCGTCCGGTACACTGGCCGCCATGTCCGCACCGACCGTCCTGCTCGTCTTCAGCACCTGCCCGGATGCCGCCAGCGCCGACGCCATCGCCCGCGCGCTGGTCGGCGAGGGTCTGGCCGCCTGCGTGACCCGGCTGCCGGGCGCGCGTTCGACCTACCGCTGGCAGGGGGCGGTGGAGGAGGCCGAGGAGGTGCAACTCCTGATCAAGACCACCCGTCCGCGGCTGCAGGCGCTCGCCGAGCGCCTGCGCGCACTGCACCCGTACGAACTGCCCGAGCTGGTGGCGGTCGAAGCGCAGGGCGGATGGGCGCCTTACCTGCAGTGGATCGCCGAGCAGACCGCATGAGCCGTTCCTCCTCCGTCCTGCGCCGCCTGGCGGGCGGCGCGCTCGCCCTGCTCGCGCTGTCCGCCGCACCGGCATACGCGATCGAACCGGACGATCTGCTGCCGGTCGACCAGGCGTTCGTGCTCAGCGCCCGCGCCGACGGACCGGATGCGATCGTGATCCGCTGGGCGATCGCGGACGGCTACTACCTCTATCGCCACCGCACCTCGGCGAAGACCGATGCCGGCTTCGCCGCGCAGCCGCTGCAGCTCCCCAAGGGCGAGGCGCACGAGGACGAGTTCTTCGGCCGCGTGGAGACCTACCGCGGCGAGCTGGTCGCGCGGCTGCCCGGCCAGGCACGCGCGGCGCGCACGCAACTGACCGTGAAGTACCAGGGCTGCGCGGACGCCGGCATCTGCTACCCGCCGCAGACGCGCACCCTGACCGTGGCGCTGCCCGCGAGCACGGAGTCGCCGCTGGCCGCCTCCCGCGGCGGCGCCGGGGCGCCGGGCGGCGGGCTGCTGGCGCGGATCGCCGGGCAGAGCGCACCGCTGCCGGAAGCGCAGGCGTTCGGCTTCGAGGCGATCGCCGACGGCGCGGACGCCCTGCTGCTGCGCTTCGCGCCCGCGCCGGGCTACTACCTCTACCGCGACCGCACCACGCTGAAGCTGACCGCCGACGGCGGCGGGATCGCGCTCGGCCGGCCGCGCTGGCCGCAGGCGACGCCGTGGAAGGACGAGCATTTCGGCCAGGTTGCGGTGTATTTCGAGCCGATCGACGTGCGCGTGCCGCTGCAGCGCACGCGCACCGCGGCCGCCGAAGCCACGCTGACGGCCACGTTCCAGGGCTGCCAGACGGACGGGATCTGCTACCCGCCGATGACGCGCACGGTGCGCCTGTCGCTGCCGGCGGGCGGCACGCCGGCGGTCGCGGGTGTCGGCGGCAAGGAGAGCGCCGCCGCAACGCCGGCCCCGGCCTCCGCGCCGCCCGTGTCCGGAGCCGGGCCCGCACCGGCGGCCGGCGCGACGGCGGCCACGCCCCCCCCGCCCGCAACGGAAGCCGCGGCGAACGGCGAGGTGCCGCGCACCCCGCCGCCTCCGGGCGTCGCCCCGCGCGGCGCCCACGTCGGCCTGTGGTCGGCGCTGCTGCTGGCGCTGCTCGGCGGAATCGTGCTCAACCTGATGCCGTGCGTGCTGCCGGTGCTGTCGCTGAAGGCGCTGTCGCTGGCCGGCAACGGCCAGAGCCCGGCGGCCGCGCGACGCCAGGCGCTCGCCTACACCGCCGGCGTGCTGGTCAGCTTCGCGGCGCTGGGGGCGCTGGCGATCGGTCTGCGCGAGGCGGGCGTCGCGCTGGGCTGGGGCTTCCAGCTCCAGCAGCCGCTGGTGGTGGCCGCGCTGGCGCTGGTGATGCTGGCGCTGGGCCTGAGCCTGTCCGGCGTCTGGCACCTGGGCGGGGCGTGGACCGGCATCGGCCACGGCCTGGCCAGCCGCGGCGGGCTGGCGGGCGACTTCTTCACCGGCGTACTGGCGGTGGTGGTGGCCACGCCCTGCACCGCGCCGTTCATGGGCGCCGCGCTGGCGTGGGCGTTCACCGCGGCGCCCGCCACCGCGCTGGCGGTGTTCCTGGCGCTCGGCGTCGGACTGGCGCTGCCGTTCCTGCTGGTCGGCCTGGTACCGGCGCTGGCCCACCGGCTGCCGCGACCGGGCGCCTGGATGGAGACGCTGCGCCAGTTCCTGGCGTTCCCGCTGTACGCCACCGCGGCCTGGCTGGCCTGGGTGCTGGCGCGCCAGCGCGGCGCCGATGCGGTCGGCGCGCTGCTGGTGGCGGCGGTGCTGCTGGCGCTGGCGCTGTGGGCGTGGACGCGGGCGCGCGCCGGACGACGCTGGGCGCTGGGCCTTACGGCGCTGGCGCTGCTGGCCACGCTGGCGCCGCTGGCGGCGATCCATCGCCTGCCGCGCGAAGGCGCGACGCAGCCGCAGGCGGCCGCGGGCGCGCTCGCGCCGGTGCCGTTCTCCGAGCAGCGCCTGGCCGAGCTGCGCGCGGCCGGACGGGTGGTGTTCGTCAACGTCACCGCCGACTGGTGCATCACCTGCAAGGTCAACGAACGCGCGGTGTTCGGCGATGGCCGCTTCGCCCGCGCGCTCGCGGCCAGCGGCGCGGTCTACATGGTCGGCGACTGGACCGACGTCGACCCCGCGCTGACCGCCTTCCTGCAGCGGCACAAGGCGGTGGGCGTGCCGCTGTACGTCGTCTACCCGCGCGACGGCGGCGAAGGCCGCGTGCTGCCGACCGTGCTGACGCCCGGACTGGTGGAGGACGCGCTGCGGCAGGCCGCAGGCGGCGCGCCATGAAGCGCGGCACCGGCACGGTGATCGCGGTGGCGCTGACGGCGGGGCTGCTGGGCGCGGTGGTCGGCCTGTGGCGTCAGGACTTCAACCCGCTGCTGCGCACCGAAACCGGCCAACGCCTGCTGCTCGAGGCCGCCGAGCGCGCCGCGCCCCCCGCACCGGTGCCGGTGGCGCGGCGCGGCGACCCGATGCCGGGGCTGACCCTCGACCGCCTCGATGGCGGCCCCGTCGCCCTGCCCGCCGCATACCGCGGCCGGCCGCTGCTGATCAATTTCTGGGCGAGCTGGTGCGCGCCGTGCGTCGAGGAGATGCCGGAACTGGACCGCTTCGCCCGCAGCCAGGGGCCGAACGGCGTCCAGGTGGTCGGCATCGCGCTGGACGAAGCCGATGCCGTGCGCGCCTTCCTCGGCCGCGTGCCGGTGGCCTATCCGATCCTGCTCGACGCCCCCGGCCCGGCCGACAGCAGCGTGCGCCTCGGCAACGTGCGCGGCGTGCTGCCCTACAGCGTCCTGATCGGCGTCGACGGCCGCATCCTCAAACAGAAACTCGGCCCGTTCGCCCGCGGCGAGATCGACGGCTGGGCGGCCGCCGACTGAAGGACGAATCGCTGGTCCAGCGGAGCGGATCGCTGATCGCGGTCAAAGGAGGGGCGCCACGGAAGCGCCCCACCGGGTGTTCGACCGACTACCCCTCCTCGCCGAGCCCGCACTCCTCGGCGAGGAAGCGTTCGATCAAGCCCAGCGTGACCTTCTGATGCCGGGGGTACCAGGGCATGCTGTGCGGCATATCAGGAATCAGTTCGAACTTCGCCGGGACCTTGCCCTTCACTCCCTCATAGAAATCGCGCGCATGGAACGCGGGCGTGCGAACGTCGCGGTCGCCGACGAAGAGCAGCACCGGGATGTTGGCCTGAGCGGTATGGCGCATCGGATCCATGCCCTTCACCGTACGGCCCTGCAGGATCCGCTGCAGCCGGCTTTCGCCCCAGCGGACGCCCAGCCGGGCCAGGTCGGTCACAGGCGCGCCTGAGATCGCGCAGCGATAGGGGCTTGCAGGCCGCACGGTTGCCGCCGCTGCGGCGAAGCCGCCATAGGAGTACCCGAAGATCACCAGGCGCTTCGGGTCGGCGATTCCCTCCTTCACCAGCCATGCGGCACCATCGTCCTTGTCGTCCTGCATCTTCTGGCCCCACTCCGCATCACCGGCAAGCCAGAGGTTTCGCCCCAGGCCCGCGGACCCCCGGTACTGTGGCCTCAGCACCGCGTATCCGCGCGAAGTGAGGAAGGGTACCCAGCCGGACGGATCCCAGCCGCCGAAGTCGCGTGCCCACGGTCCACCATGGGGATGGATGACGGCCGGCAGCGGCCCCTGCTCCTTGGTCCACCCGGCAGGCAGATCGAGGATCGCCGGGATGGTCATGCCATCGCGCGCCTTGTAGGTGACCCAGCGCTGTTCGCCGATGTCGGCCGGGTCGACCCCGCTGCGCTCCTGTCCCAGCTTCACCACCCGGTTGCCTTCGACCAGCAGATGGTAGGTCGGCGGATGACGCGGACTCTCGGTGGCAAACAGCACCCGCTTGCGGTCATCGGTAACACTCATGATCGAGACCGTCTGACCTGGGAAGGCCTTCTTCAGGCCTTCGTGGATCGCGCGCAGCGTCGGATCAACCCAGGTGGTTTCCGGCTCCATCGCGGCCACCGTGAAACCCAGCACACGATTGAAGTCGCTGGGATGCATGCCGAAGATGAGGCGGGAAATCGAGAACTGCGGATGAGCCAGCAGCGGCTCGTCGTCGAACTTCCGCGCCACCGGATCGTACAGGCGTGCCTGCACCTTGTCCGAGAACAGGTCGGTCAGCACGTAGTACTTGCCAGTGGCGTCATCGACCCCGACGAAATCCAGCGTGTAGCGCTCGCTGAGCTTGGTCGTCAGCGGCTCATGGACCTCGAACTGTCCCGACGCCGGGTTGCGGATCAGGATGCGCTGCTCGAAGTCCCCGCCAACCGGCTCGAGCTGGGTCTGGGTCAGGAGCTCGCCGGTACGCGGATTGAACAAGCCGGGGCTGGTCCGTCCGGACGCCCGGAACAGCAACTTGGTGTCGTTGGTCTTGAGATCGTAGAGGTAATAGCGGTCCTGGAACGACGCCTGGTCCAACTGCGCGACGATCACGTTGCTCGGATCCAGCGGCAACGGGTGAACCAGACGCGCGGTACCCGCCAGCTCCAGACAACGCTGCGTCTGCTCGCTGATGCCGAGCTTGCGCGTGTTATCGGCAAAGGCTTCGGCGAAGTCCTGGTGGGAGGTATCCGTGAGGTACGTCTTAGAGACGAACGTCCTGGTGGCCCCCGACTGCTTGCCCTCACCGCAACCGGCCAGCTCCCCGGTCCATTCCTGTCGCGCGAAGACGAAGACCCGCCCGGCCTTCAGCGCAGCGGCGGAAACGAACTTCATGCGGTCACCGGACGCGGTGACGGTGGGCCCCTTCTCGAGGTTGTCGAGGTCCCAGCTGGCGAGCAGCGTTTCGAATTCCTCCGCCCCTGGTTTACCCAGCACCGCGACGATCGTGCGGCCATCGGAGCTCATCGAGACCGACTGGATCTCCGGCATCCCGGCCAAGGTCTGGACCGGCACCGGATCCCGTGCCCACGCGTCCCCACTCGGCCCGGACAAGGCGAGCACGGCAGCCGCCGCCACGATCATGCGCTTGAGTCCCATGCATTCTTCTCCTTGGAAATCTTTTCGCCTTTGATACGACGGCCGCCGGAGCACCGCTCGCTCCAGAGCCTCACAACGCGCTCCACGGCCGCGAAACGATGCGGCCGGGGTTTTTCCCCCGGCCGCATGCGTGACGTCGCCTCAGAAGCGGTAGGCGAACCGCGCGAACAGCGAACGGCCGAACCAGTCGTACTGGGTCGCGAACGCCGGGACGATGCCGTAACGGCTGGAACCCACGCCGGTGGAGATCGCCGGCGGATCCTTGTCGAACACGTTGTCCATACCCACCAGCAGATCCCAGTTGCTCGCGGAGTAGCGCACCGACAGGCTGTGATACAGACGGGAGCCGGCCTCGTAGTCGTACACCGGATTCGGATTGCCGAAGTAGGTCGGCGGCGCGGTGAAGAAGAAGTTCTCCGTCTTGTCCACGTAGCGCATGCCCCACGTGTAGGTCCAGTCGCCCCGCTTCAGGGCGGTGCGCACGTTCCCCACGAGCTTCGGGCGGCTGATGATGCCGTTGAGGTCGTTGCTCTCGTAGCCGCTTTCCTCGGCGCTGTCGAAGAGCAGCTCCTTGTCTTCCATGGTGTAGGTGAACTGGCTCTCCACCTCGAGCTTGCCGAACCCGAACTCGTGATCAAACCGAACGTTCAGGTCGTACCCACGAACGAGCTGCTGATTGATGTTGATGTAGGAGTCGCGGACGCTGGTGACGTTGTACGGGAACGGGTCGGTCGAAGGCGCGCGCTGGAACAGATTGCAGAACGCGTTCGGATACACCGGCAGCGCGTAGCAGCTGCCGACGATGGAAGCGGCCCCGAGCTGACCGATCTGGTCACGAACGTCGATCTTGAAGTAGTCCAGCGAGGCGGTCAGGTTGGCGAAGCTCGGCGTGAACACGAGGCCGGCAGTGAACGCCTGTGAGGTTTCCGGCTTGAGCACACCAAGACCACCGCCCGTGATCACCGTTGCCGAGGAGCCGGCGCCGCTGTAATCCGACGGAATACCGGCCGCCGAGCAGTTGGCCCGGATGTTGGGGTTGCTGCTGTTGCCCCAGTCGATGCACGGATCGATCGCGAGCTGGCCGACAAAACTGGTCTGGTCGCCAAGGAACAACTCATACAGGCCCGGCGCGCGGTACGAAGTGCCACGGGTGGCGCGCAGGCGCAGGGAGGGCACGATCTGCCAGCCCAGGCCAGCCTTCCACACGTAATCCGAGTCGGCCACGGTGTCGTACTTGAACACGCGAGCGGAGCCGTTGAAGGTCAGTTGCTCGATCGCCGGCAGATCCGCCAGGAGGGGGACTTCCACCTCGCCGAACACCTCGTAGATGTAGTCCTTGCCCGCGGTGCCGCGCGCCGAACTCTGGCCCCACAGGCTGCCGCTGCGCTCCAGCTCGCTGGGGTTGTCATCGATCCGGATCCGCCGGAACTCCGCACCGATCGCGCCGGCAGCGTCGCCGGCCGGCAGCTTGAACAGGTTGCCGGTGGCGGTGGCGTTCACCACGAACTGGTCGTAAAGCGTTTCACCCGTGTGCCATTGGCCCACGGCCGCCTGCAGCTCGTCCATGCGCTCGCCGTTGAGGAACCCGGGCGAGAAATAGTTCACCGGCAGCGTGCGATCTGGATCGAGGAAGAAATCGCCGGTGCGCGTGGCATCGATGCTGAGGGTGCGGTACTCGCCTTCCGATCGCGAGTAGCTGGTATCGAAGCGCCAGCCCCAGCTGCTGTCACTGCCGAAGCCGCCGTTGAAGCTGGACGAAACGTAGTAGTAGTCGACATCCACGTTCTGGTTCGACCGGAACGGCATGACCGGCAGAACGAGGCCCGGGAAGCCATAGGGACGGCCGTCAACGGTCGGGAAGAACTGGCGGAAACGCTTGGACTCGGTTTCGCGGCTCGTGTACAGGAACTGACCGTTCCAGTTGATGTCGCCGAGGCTGAAGTCCGCGGACGCGAACAGGCTGGTTCGCTGCTGCGCGCTGAAGACATGCTGCTGACCGTAGAAGTCGAAATTCAGCACGTCTTCGTAGTAGGCCGGCGTACCGGCCGTGGGATTGGCATTGCTGTGGGTCTTAGGAAGCAAAGCAGCCCCCAGCCGCTGCTAACTTCCTGACGTGACTCAGAAAAACAGGTACTTCCGGCGTTCGAAGATCAGCGAGGCCCGGTTTCGGGCCTTGGTGCGGTGCTTCGCTC
>JBMOPO010000025.1:0-121973 GCA_049325095.1 Pseudomonadota bacterium
TGCACGATGAGACCTCGCGTCTGGGTAGATACGAGGCAAAAAACGCGTCGTGCACGCGCCGTTTTTCCGCAGACTACGACGCAAGGCATGGATCTGCAAGGAAAAAATGTGGGGAATCCTCAGGGTCAGTGCTCGTATTGTCACATCAGCCAAGCGTGAGCAATCATCCCAATCAAGATAATGCGGTGATCGTAAAAAAGCCGGCAAGTCAGTCTCTGCCGTCCGGCCAGGATGCCCGCCATGGCCGGTCGGTAACACTGCAACCCCAATGGCTATGCGGCGCGATCGGTCGCGTGTAGGCTCCCGTGTTCGACCTGCCTTTTCCGGAGCCCGGCATGGCCTGCTGCCTTTCATGAGCGCGGTGAACGCCCCGCTACTCGCAACCGACGAACCACCGCCCTGGCACATCGAGCGGGCGGGAGGGTCGTCTCCCTGGTTTCTGATTTGCGATCATGCGGGCACGCGGATCCCCAGGCGTCTGGGCACTCTCGGCCTGGAGCCGGCGGCGCTGGCCAGCCACATCGCCTGGGACATAGGGGCGGCGGCGGTTGCCTGCGGACTCGGCGCGGCGTTGGATGCCACGGTGATCCTGCAGCCGTATTCCCGGCTCGTAATGGATTGCAACCGGCCGCCCCGCACCAAGGATTCCATCGTCAGCCTCAGCGAGCGCACGACGATTCCCGGCAATCAGGCGGTTTCCCCCGCCGAGGCCGCCGCACGCGAGCGGGAGATCTTCGCGCCCTATCACGCGCGCATTGCCGCATTGCTGGATGAGCGCCTGCGGCGGCAGCAACCCACGTTGCTCATTTCCCTGCACAGCTTCACGCCGGTGTATCTCGGCGTTGCGCGGCCCTGGCATGTCGGCGTGCTCTACAATCGCGATGCGCGCCTGGCGCGCGTGCTGGCCCGCGCCTTGATCGATGAAGGCGATCTGGTGGTGGGCGACAACCAGCCCTATGCGCTCGGCGATGACACGGACTACTCGATTCCGCATCATGGCGAGGCGCGCGGGTTGGCGCACGTGGAGCTGGAGATTCGGCAGGACCTGATCGCCGATGCCGCTGGACAATCGACATGGGCTCAGCGCCTGGCCCGCCTGTTGCGCCCAATTGAACGTACACTGGGCATCTCATAGCCGCGGCGGGATTCGTGCGCACCATCCTGCGCCGCTACCGCGGACTCGCTATCCGTTTTCCTGCATGCGCGCACCCCCCGGAAACCGCGCAACGGAGGCTTCCATGCAGATTCGCCTGGGTTACGAGATCATCTACCAGTGCCCGCAGTCGACGCCCATGATCATCACGCTCAACGTGCACTACACGCGCGCGTCCGACCTCGTGCGTCCCGACCAGATGCACACCGATCCCTGGGTGCCGATGAGCATGTATCGCGATGGCTTCGGCAACTGGTGTACGCGCTTGGTGGCGCCGGCCGGGCGCATCCGACTGAGCGCCGATACCGTGATCAACGACCGCGGCACGCCGGACCCGGTCTTCCCGGACGCCGTGCAGCACCAGGTGCAGGACCTGCCGGAGGAAACACTGGTGTTCCTGCTGCCGAGCCGCTTTTGCGAATCCGACCTGCTCTCCGATGCCGCCTGGAGACTCTTTGGCCCGACCCCCCTGGGCTGGCCGCGCGTGCAGGCCATCTGCGATTTCGTCCACAACCACATCCGGTTCGGCTACGAACATGCTCGGCCCACGAAAAGCGCCTGGGAGGTCTTCAACGATGGCCGCGGCGTGTGCCGCGACTACGCCCACCTCGCCATCGCTTTCTGTCGCAGCCTCAACATTCCGGCGCGCTACTGCACCAATTATCTGGGCGATATCGGCGTACCGCCGGTCGCCGCGCCGATGGATTTTGCCGCTTCGATGGAAGTCTTTCTGGGCGGCGCCTGGCACAGCTTCGATCCGCGCAACAACCAACCGCGCATCGGTCGGGTGCTGATCGCCCGCGGCCGCGATGCGGCCGATGTGGCGATCACCACGACCTACGGCCCGCATACGCTGGAAAGTTTCAGGGTCTGGACCGACGAGGTCGCGATGACTTGAGAGGGATCCCGCCCGCAATAGGGGCAGCGAATACAGGACACAAGATCCGGCCCCAGTTTGAGCAGAAAAGGGCATGGTGGCCCATCCAGCCGAACACCCTTGGTCGAGCCATTGGGCAAACGCTCAGGGAGAGACCAACGCGCTGGTGCATCCGCATCCGCTTTACCTCGCGCCGGGAACGGATGGCGCTGGCCGACAGGCGGCCATCTTCGCCGGCGCACCCTGTGCCATCCGCCGCCTGCCGCTCCCATCCACCGTCGCCCCGGCGAAAGCCAGAGCCTGCCCCGGCGAAAGCCGGGGTCCGTCCGCCACCTCTCTGGATTCCGGCTTGCGCCGGAATGACGATCGCTGAGGCTTGCGCCGGAATGACGATCGCTGAGGCTTGCGCCGGAATGACGGTGAGTTTTGGGTGCGGCTCTTGTGCGCGTTGACCACCAATGCCTGCTTGCGCGCGAGGAAGGGAGTTATGCTTGCCTTCCGGAGCACGCAACAACGGTCGGAGATCACGGATGCCAGGTCGCTTTCTTTCTGGAGCTGCGGTCGCAGCGCTGATGGGTTCCGCGGTTGCCGGCTGTGCGGTGCACGGTGAGCTGCCCCATCGGCACTCTGCGTCGCATGTCGATATCCCGCCCGGTCATATGCCGCCACCGGGCGAATGCCGCATTTGGTTCCCCGACCGCCCACCGGGCCAACAGCCGGCGCCGGGGAACTGTCATGAACTTCAATACCAGGTCCCGCCTGGTGCCATCCTGGTGGAAGGGTAGGCCATGTTGAACCTCCAGACGCCCAGCTATGCGTTCCGCCGGACGCACCCGCTTCGCCGGTGTCCCCTCGCGCCTTCGGCGCTCGGGCCGGCCGCGAGCGTCATGCGTCTTGCGCCAGGTCAGCGGGCGACCACTGCCGCGGCACCTCCGCCGGATCAGGGAAAATCCAGCCCCGGCAGGCCATCCAGGCTGCGGCGGTTGTTGGCCCGCTGATAGGCGCGCACGCCCTCCTCGCCCTTTTCCTCCGACCAGCGGTCGAGGATGTCGCGCGGCGCCCTGAATTCGTACAGGGGCACGGCGTATCCGCAGGAATCGGCGATGCGCTGCACCGCTACCCGAATGATGGCGCGGGTGCCCGGGTTGGGCCGGAACCGCCCGGCGAGGGTATCAAAGCCGGGGTCGCCCGGGGTGAGCACCGTCCCGCGCCCGTGCAGGCGCAGGATCTTGGGCGCGCCCTCGAAGGCGCAGAACATGATGACGATGCGGCCGTTCTCGCGCAGGTGGGCGATGGTCTCCACCCCGCTGCCGGTGAAGTCCTGGTAGGCGACCTCGTTGCCGCCGAGGATGCGGAAGCTGTCGCCGCCCTTGGGCGAGCAGTTGATCAGGCCGTCGCCGGCGAGCGGCGCGGTGGCGACGAAGAACATTTGCTGGCGGCCGATCCAGGCGGCCAGTTCGTCGTCGATGCCTGCAAAGACCTTGGCCATGCGTTGTCTCCACGAAGTCCGTTGCCAATAGAAAACTGCCCCGGCGGCTTGGCGGCGCCTTGGCGGGCGCCCGGGTTCAGGAGCCGAAATCCTCCCTCCCGTGGCGCTCCGCCAGCCGCTCTGCCTCCGGCCCCCAGGTGCGGTTGACCCGCACGCCGCGGCGCACCGCCGGGCGTGCCTCGATCTCCCGCGCCCAGCGCAGGACGTGCCGGTAGCTTTCCACCTGCAGGAAGACCGCGGCGTCGTACAGGTTGTGCAACACCAGCCCGCCGTACCAGGGCCAGATCGCCATGTCGGCGATACTGTAGTCGTCGCCGATGATGTAGCGCCGCGCGGCGAGGTTGCGATCGAGCAGGTCGAGCTGGCGCTTGACCTCCATGGTATAGCGATCGATGGGGTATTCCAGCTTGGCCGGCGCATAGGCGTAGAAATGGCCGAAGCCGCCGCCCAGGTAGGGGGTGGCGCCCATCTGCCAGAACAGCCAGGACAGGCACTCGGCACGCGCGGCGCCGGCCGCGGGCAGAAACTGCCCGAACTTTTCGGCCAGGTACAGCAGGATGGCGCCGGACTCGAACACCCGCACCGGCTGCGGCCCGCCGCGGTCGAGCAGCGCCGGGATCTTGGCGTTGGGGTTGATGGCGATGAAGCCGCTGGAAAACTGCTCGCCGGCCATGATGTCGATGGGCCAGGCATCGTACTCGGCGCCGGCGATGCCCAGTTCCAGCAGCTCCTCGAACATCACCGTGACCTTGACGCCGTTGGGCGTGGCCAGCGAATAGAGCTGGTGGGGATGCTTGCCCACCGGCAGCTCGCGCTCGTGGGTGGCCCCGGCGACCGGCCGGTTGATGGCCGCGAAGCGGCCGCCGCTTTCCTTCTCCCACCGCCAGACTGCGGGTGGACGGTATTCGTGCTCGCTCATTGCGACATTCCTCCGGCGGGTTTCAGGGTGCGGCCGGTGCGGCACTCGACCCGCGCATCGGCCCGCTGCTGGACATGGGTCGATCTGCACAGCGCCCCATTACAGCCCGGCTCCCCCGCCCGGCCGGGTTCGGCGTGGGGCGCCATCATCCCCGGCACAGGCGCAGGATGGCGTCGAACTGCGCCGCGCCCACCTTCTGGATCGACAGCCGGCTGCGGCTGACGAGTTCCAGGTCGGCAAACTGCGGATCGGCCTTGATCGCCCTGAGGCTGAGCGGCCGTGGAAAGGTCTCCCGGTAGGCGACCTCGACCAGCACCCAGCGCGGTTGTTCCGCGGTCGCTTTGGCGTCGTGGTATTTGGAGTCCGGATCGAACTGGAAGGGGTCGGGGCGCGCAGCGCCGCAGACTTCGGCTAGCCCCACCACCGCCGGCTCGGCGCAGTTGGAATGGTAGATCAGCACCGGGTCGCCGACCGCCACTTCGTCGCGCAGCCGGTTGCGGGCCTGGTAGTTGCGGATCCCCTCCCAGCCGCAGTGCCCCTCGCGCTTCAGGTCGGCGATGCTGTAGGTCTCGGGTTCGGTCTTGAACAGCCAGTGCTGCATGGATTGCTCTCCTTGCCACCGCTCAACCGGTGGCCGGTCGGGCGCGGGTGCCGAAAATCTCGTCGAGATGGTCTTCGGGCAGCGGGCGGGTCACCAGGGAGACCGCCACGGTCACCGCCACGCACAGGCCTTCGGCCAAGGTGGTGCAGGCGAAGGGGTTGCCGGCCTGGCCGTTCAGCCAGGCCAGTGCCCCGGTCAACGGGCCGCCGTCGGGCGCCCCGTCCGGCAGCCAGCCCTGGTAGAGCGCGATGAAACCGACCGCACCGGCGACGAACCCCCACAGGGCGCCGTGCGGCGTGACCCCGCGCCAGAACACGCCCAGCACCAGCGGCCCCACCAGTGCGGCCATCAGCCCGCCCAGCCCGGCCCAGATCATCAGCGCAATATTGGCGCCGATCGATTCCCAGGCCAGCAGCGCCGCGCCGCCCAGCACCGCCACCACCGCCCAGCGGCTGATGCGCAGCACGTTGCGATCCACTTCCTCCGCGGTCGCCCGCGGATGCAGCACGCCGGACAGCCAGCGCCGGTAGATGTCGTTGGCGAACACCTGGGAAATCGAGATCACCAGGCCGTCGGCGGTGGACATGATGGCGGCCAGGATCCCGGCGCCGAACAGGGCGGCCAGCCACACCGGGAACAACTCGATGAGCAGCACCGGGATGGCCTGATTGGTATCCCCGCCGAGCAGCCGGTCGCCGAGCACCGCCCGCGCCAGCACGCCGCCGAACACCATGGAGCCCAGCACCAGTCCAAACCCCAGGCACAGCAGCAGAAAGCGGCCGCGGCCCACCCCCTCGCGCAGCGCCCAGATCTTGTTGCCGATGTGGGGCAGCAGGCCCAGGGTCAGGTGGGACAGGAAAATGGCGCAATAGTCCCACCAGGAATCGAACAGCGCATAGTCTTCGTGAAACGCGCCCAGGGTCCGGGGATCCTGGGCGCGCAGGCGCTCGATCACGGCATCCAGTCCACCGCCGGTGCCGGCCCCGGTAAAGAACATCGCCAGGATCACCACCGCGATGCCGAGCATCATGGCGCCCTGCACCCCGTCGGTGAGGATGTCGGCATGGGCGCCGCCCAGCACCACGTAGATGAGCAGCACCGCGACGGTGACGATCAATGCCGCGGCCGCCTCCAGGCCGAGCAACTGCTGGAACATCACCAGCCCGGCGAGGAGCTGGGCCGCCAGGTAGAACAGCAGAGCGACCGAAAACAGCGCCACCACCACGCGCAGCAGCTCGGAGCGGTAGCGATCGCCGATGAATTCCGGGATCGAGCGGTTGCCGAAGCGGTTGCCGGTGCGCTGGATCTGGCGAAAGCACAGCCAGATGCCCAGGTACACCCCGAGCGGGTACACCAGCGCATAGGCGAGCGCCGGCAGCCCGTAGGTGTAGCCGAGCCCCGGAATGCCCAGAAAGGTGGCTCCGGAGGCCGTGGTGGCGGTCATCGCCAGGGCCAGCGACCAGAGCCCGTAGCCGCCCCGGGCGGTGGAGAAGTCGTCGCTGCCGGTCACCCGGCGCATGCCCAGATAGCCCAGGCCGAGCATCAGGCCCACGTAGAGCACCAGAAAAATCCACGACCAGACCAGCAGGGAATCCATCGCCACCTCTGCCTCACTCTGCAACGGCAGCCGTCTGTGCGGCCTGCCCGTTCACTGCCGGTCGATCCCCGCGTTCACCCGCGGCGTCCGATGACAGGTTTCCCTGACCCGGCCGAAATCCTCAGGGACGGTGCGCCCGCGCCAGGTACTCGCGGGACTGCATCTCCCGCAGACGGCTGCGGGTACGCTCGAACTCGAACGCCAGCCGGGTGCCAGTATAGAGTTCGGGGAGCGGCACCGCCGCAGCCAGCGCCAGCTTGACATTGCGGTCGTAGAACTCGTCGACCAGATTGATCAGCCGGCGCGCCTGATCGTCCCGGCCGGCATCCAGCGCCGGCACCCCGCTCACCAGCACCGCGTGGAATTCGCGGGCGAGCTCGATGTAGTCGTTCTGGCTGCGGGGGCCGTCGCAGAGCGCGGCGAACTCGAACCAGGCGACGTCCTCGGCGACATACAGGGCCGGGATCTCCCGGCCCTCGATCTCCAGCGCCACGCCCTTGCGAATCTCTTCCGCCGCGGGCACCAGGCTGTGAAACACCGCGTTCAGCCGGCGCTCCGCATCCGCGCCGAGCGGGTGGTAGTAGAGCGGGGCGGCGCTCAGGCTGCGCAACCGGTAGTCGATGCCGCCATCGACGTTGACCACCTCGCAATGCCGTTTGACCAGCTCGATGGCCGGCAGAAAGCGCTGGCGCTGCAGGCCGTTCTCGTACAGCCGGTCGGGCTCGATGTTGGAGGTCGCGATCAGGGTGACGCCGCGTTCGAACAGGGTTTCGAGCAGGCCGGCGAGGATCATGGCGTCGGCGATGTCGGAGACGAAGAACTCGTCGAAACAGAGCACGCGGGCTTCGTCGGCGATGCCGGCCGCCACCAGGCGCAAGGGGTTGCGTTCACCCTTGAGGCGCTCGAGATCGCGGTGCACGCGCCGCATGAAACGGTGAAAGTGCATGCGCAGCTTGCGCTGCAGCGGCAGGCTCTCGTAGAAACTGTCCATCAGGTAGGTCTTGCCGCGCCCCACCCCGCCCCAGAAATACAGCCCCGGCACCGGCGCGGCGCGGCGGTTGCGCAGCAGTCGCGCAAACAGGTTGGGCCGCTCCGCGCCAGCGGCGAGCAGCCGGTCGTAGACGGCCTGGAGCCTGGCGACCGCGGCTTCCTGGGCCGCATCGGCCGCGAAATCGGGGCGCTGGAGATCCTGTCGGTAGCGTTGTAGCGGGGTCATGACTGCCGGGGATGACGCAGGCGCGCAACTGTAGCGGGCCGCCTCCGGGCCTTCAAGAAACCGGGCCGGCGCCGGCATCCGCCGCGCCGCGCAGCGCGGCGAGCACCGCGGGTGCCAGCTCGCGCTCGAGGGCGGCCAACTGGCCGTGGAAGAAATGGGTGGCGGCGGGCAGCAGAATCAGGGCCGCGACCGCCGGCCGATCCGCCGCCCAGGCCGCGACCGCCCCGGCATCCACCACTTCGTCGGCGCCGCCCAGGACGATCGCGGTGGGACAGGCAAAGTCGCCCCGCGGGGCGAAGGAGTAGCGATCCACCGGCGGGGCGATCAGCGCCAGGTGACGCGCCGGCAGCAACTCGCTGGCCGCGGCCGCCACCGCGGAGCCAAACGAATAGCCGGCCAGCAGCAGCTCCGCCCCCGGGTGCCGCGCGAGCGCCCAACGGGCGACCGCCAGCAGGTCGTCCACTTCGCCGCGGCCCTGGTCGTGGCCGCCCGCGCTGCCCCCGGCGCCCCGAAAGTTGAACCGCACCGCGGCCGCGCCCAGCCCGAGGTACATCCGCGCCAGGGTGGTGACCACCTTGTTGTCCATGGTGCCGCCGTACAGCGGATGCGGGTGGGCGATGACCGCCACCAGCTCCCGCCCGGCCGCGGTCTCCGGCGGCAACTGCCGGCAGACCTCGATGGCCCCGGCCGGGCCGGCGATAATTTCGGGTCGTTCACGCTCGCTCATCGATGGATACCTCCGACCACAACTCTTGAGCCGCGCCAGCCGGAGCCTCGCCGCTACGAACATCGGTGAGCTATCCGGGCTAGAATCCGCTCTCGCCCATCAAGCCCCGCGGGCCGGAGTTACGCGATGCCCCCCACCGAACTGCTGCTCATCATCGGCGCGCTGCTCGTCGGGCTGGCCGCGGGCGCGGCGCTCGGCCGTGCCCTGGCCAGGCGCGCCGACGCGCGCCTGCGCTTGTCGGACCAACTGCGCAGCCGCGACCAGCGCCTGCAACTCTACGAGCGCGAAGTCCGCGAGCATTTCGAGCGCACCGCGCAGCTCAGCGAGGAGCTCGACCGCACGCTGGAACAACTGCGCCAGCACCTGGCCCGCGGTGCCGGCAAACTGGCCGGCGAAGAGCTCGGGCGCCGCATCGCGGGATCCGCGCCCCAGCAGCCCCTGGAGCCGCCGCGCGACTACGCCCCGAGCAGCGGCCTGCTGCGCGGCGACCCCCCGACTGCGGAGCGCACCGGGCCGGAGCGCGCGCGCCCGCTGCAACTGGTGGGCGAGGACGACGACCCCACCTTCAAGGTCGGTTGAGGGCCCGCGAACCATCCACCGCGCAGCCCATCCGCAGCTTCGCCCGGCGCCGGCAAGCCTCAGGGACCTCCCTCATGCTTCGGTACCCGCGCCGGCCCGGCACCCCCGCCCCGCCCTCGGCGGGCGGAGCGCCCCGGGGTTACCCCGACGCCCGGGCGCCGGCGGCCAGTTGCGCGTAGTAGCGCCGCAGCACTTCGAGCACTTCCGGCCGCGAAAAATGCGGATCGACCTCGCCACCTCCGGAGAGCGCGTCGCGCAACTTGGTCCCGGAGACCAGCACCCGGCTCTCGGCGGTGTGCGGACAGGTGCGCTCCGAGGCCATGGTGCCGCATCGATGGCACCAGAAGGTCCAGTCGATCTTGAGCGGCTTGGTGAGCAGGGCGTCCGCCGGAATCTGGTCGAAGATGTGATGGGCATCGAAGGGGCCGTAGTAGTCGCCCACCCCGGCATGGTCGCGGCCGACGATCAGGTGCGAGCAGCCGTAGTTCTGCCGAAACAGCGCATGTAGCAGGGCCTCCCGGGGCCCGGCATAGCGCATGTCCAGGGGATAGCCGGATTGCACCACGGTGTTGGGGCGAAAGTAGTTCTCCAGCAGCACCGCGATCGCCTCCTGGCGCACCTCGGCCGGAATGTCGCCCGGCTTGAGCTTGCCCAGCAGCGAGTGCACCAGCACCCCGTCGCAGATCTCGATGGCGATCTTGGCCAGATACTCGTGGGAGCGGTGCATGGGGTTGCGGGTCTGGAAGGCCGCCACCGTGGTCCAGCCGTTGCGCTCGAACAGCGCCCGGGTCTGCGCCGGCGTCATGTAGATGTCCGGGTAGGCGTTGGGATAATCGCCCTGCGAAAAGACCCGGACCGGGCCGGCCAGGTTGATCTCGCCCTGCTCCATGACCATTTTCACGCCGGGGTGCGCAGGATCCACAGTGCGGAAGACCTCCCGGCACTCATGCGCCTTGTCGATGCGGTACTGCTCGGCGATCTCCATGGAGCCCATCAGCTCCCCACTCTCGCCGTCGACCAGCGCCACCTCGGCCCCCACCGCGAGGCTCCGGGCGGTGTCCGCATCCGTCGAGAGCGTGATCGGAATCGGCCAGAACAGGCCGCTGGCCAGGCGCATGTCATCGCACACGCCGCGCCAGTCGGCGCTGCCCATGAAGCCCGCGAGCGGCGTGAAGCCCCCAATCCCGAGCATGATCAGATCGCCCACTTCGCGGGAACTCAGGCGGACCTGCGGCAGTCCGGCGGCGCGCGCGCGCGCCTCGGCCAGCGCCTCGCCTTCGAGCAGCAGGGGCTTCAGGGCGTCGGCGCCATGGGGTTTTACCATTGTCATGAGGGACTCCAGATAGGCGGGAAAACGCCGCCGCGGGGTTCGGCAGCGGCGGCGGTCAGTGGCGGCGTGACATAATAGCGCGCCCCTCCCCGCAGGAAAACGAGCGTCCGATGCGCCTGCTCCGCTATCTGGCCTGGCCGGTCGCGCTGGGCCTCTCGATCGCAGCGCTGGTGCTGTGGCGACTGGCGCCATCGGCGATCGAAGCCGAGCCGACGCCGCTGACCGGACCCCGGCAGCCCGCGCCCCCGTTCGCGGAGCAGCGAGTCTCCTATGCCGCCGCGGTGCGCCGCGCGGCGCCTTCGGTGGTGAACATCTACACCCGCAAGCTGCTTCCCGAGCGGCGCCACCCGCTGCTCGACGATCCCTTTTACCGCCGCTTCTTCGACCAAAGCGCGCAACCCCAGCAGCAGCGCATGGAAAGCTCGCTGGGTTCGGGCGTCATCGTCAGCGGCGAGGGCTACATCCTCACCAATGACCACGTCATCGCCGGCGCCGACGAAATCATCGTGTTGCTGGCCGACGGCCGGGAAGCGCAGGCCCGGGTGGTGGGCGTGGACCGGGAAACCGACCTCGCCGTGCTGCGTGTCGAGCTGCCGGACCTGGTCGCGATCCCGGTGGGCAATTCCTCCCAGGCGCGGGTCGGGGATGTGGTGCTGGCGATCGGCAACCCGTTCGGCCTGGGGCAGTCGGTATCCCAGGGCATCGTCAGCGCCATCGGCCGCGGGCTGGGTCTCAACACCTACGAGAACTTTCTGCAGACCGACGCCGCGATCAACCGCGGCAATTCCGGCGGCGCCCTGACCGATGCCTACGGCAACCTGATCGGGATCAATACGGCGATGCTGGAAAGCGGCGCCTCCCAGGGGATCAGTTTCGCGATCCCGGTCAAGACCGCGATCAAGGTGCTGGAGGACATCGTCCGCCACGGCCACGTGGTGCGCGGCTGGCTGGGCGTGCAGGTACAGCAACTGCCGCCGCAGGCGGCGCAGGCGCTGGGGCTGTCGCCACCTGGCGCCCTGGCGGTGATCGAGGTCCAGCCGGACAGTCCGGCCGCGGCGGGCGGGATCCGGGTCGGGGACGTGATCACGCACATCAACGGCGAACCCGTGCTCGACGGCGCCTACAGCACCAACCTGATCGCGGACCTCAAGCCCGGCGATCCGGTCCGGCTGCGGGTGTTGCGCGGGACCCATCCGCTGTCGCTGACCACCACTGCGGGCACCCGCCCGACGCTCAACTGAACAGCGCGCCCAGCGCCTCCAGCAGCCGTCCGTTGTGCGCCTCGGTACCCACCGTGATGCGCAGGAATTGCGCGGTGCGCGGGTGATCGAAGTGGCGCACCAGCACCCCCTCCCGGCGCAGCGCCGCGAACAGCTCGGGCCCGGAACGCCGCGGGTGGCGGGCGAACACGAAATTGGCCGCCGAGGGCAGCACCTCGAAACCGAGCGCCGTCAAGCCCCGGGTGAGGGCCGCGCGGCTGTCGATGATCCGCCGGCGACAGTCCTGGAAATAGGCCTCATCGGCAAAGGCCGCGATGCCGCCGGCGATGGCGAGGTGATCGAGGGGATAGGAGTTGAAACTGTTCTTGACCCGATCCAGCGCCTCGATCAGCCCCCGATCGCCCACCGCGAAACCGACCCGGAGCCCGGCCAGCGACCGGGATTTGGACAGCGTCTGCACCACCAGCAGATTAGGGTACCGCGCCACCAGAGCGATCGCCGAGGCGGCGCCGAAATCCACATAGGCTTCGTCGATCACCACCACCGCCTCGGGATGCGCCGCCGCCAGCGCCTCGAGGTCGTCCAGCGGCAGGGCCCGCCCGGTGGGCGCATTGGGATTGGCGATCACCACGCCGCCGGCCGGGCCCCGGTAGGCGGCGATGTCGATCGCATAGTCCCCGGTCAGCGGCACCTCCCGCCAGGGAATGCCGTAGAGCCCACAGTAGACCCGGTAGAAACTGTAGGTGAGATCGGGAAACAGCACCGGGCGGCCGTGGTTCAACAGGCCGAAGAACACATGTGCCAGCACCTCGTCCGAACCGTTGCCGGCGAACACCTGGTCGCGGGCGACGCCATGGTAGGCGGCGATGGCGGCCTTGAGCTCATCCGCTTCCGGAGGCGGATAGAGCCGCAGCCGCTCGTCCGCCGCGGCCCGCACCGCCTTCAGCACCCGCGGCGAGGGCGGGTAGGGGTTTTCATTGGTGTTGAGCTTCACGATGCCCGGCTCGCGCGGCTGCTCGCCGGGCACATAGGGCGCCAGGCCGCGAATCACCGGGCTCCAGTAGCTACTGGTCATCGCCGTCTGCGCCGCGGTATTGCGCCGAACGGGCGTGCGCGGTGAGCGATTCGGCCCGCGCCAGCACCATGGCGATCTCCGCCAGGCGGGCCGCGCCGGCGGGCGAACAGCCGATGATCGAGGTCCGCTTCTCGAAGTCGTACACGCCCAGCGGCGAGGCAAAGCGCGCCGTCGCCGAGGTCGGCAGCACATGGCTCGGGCCGGCGCAGTAGTCGCCGATGGCCTCCGGCGTGTGCCGCCCGAGAAACAGGGCGCCGGCGTTGCGGACCCCGGGCAGCAACCGCCCGGGATCGGCGACGGCGAGCTCCAGGTGTTCCGGCGCGATGCGGTTGGCCAGCGCCACCGCCTCGTCGAGGTCGCGCACCAGGATCAGGGCGCCGCGCCCGGCCAGGGCCGCGGCGATCACCTCGCGCCGCTCCATGCCGGGCAGCAGGCGCGCGATGCTGGCCGCGACCCGGGCGCGGAATCCGGCGTCCGGCGTCAGCAGGATGGCCTGCGCCAGGGCGTCGTGCTCGGCCTGCGCAAACAGGTCCATGGCGATCCAGTCGGGATCGGCGCTGCCGTCGCAGATCACCAGCACCTCTGAGGGGCCGGCGACCATGTCCAGGCCGACGCGGCCGAATACCTGGCGCTTGGCGGCGGCCACATAGGCGTTGCCGGGGCCGACGATCTTGTCCACCGCCGGCACCGTGGCGGTGCCGAAGGCGAAGGCGGCGATGGCCTGGGCGCCGCCGAGGGTGAACACCCGGTCGACCCCGGCGAGCGCCGCGGCGGCGAGCACCAGCGGATGCAGTTCACCGTCCGGCGCCGGGACCGCCATCAGCAGCTCTCCGACGCCGGCGACCTTGGCCGGGATCGCGTTCATCAGCACCGAGGAGGGATAGCTCGCCTTTCCGCCCGGCACGTAGAGACCGACCCGCGCCAGCGGCGTGACCCGCTGGCCCAGCCGGTTGCCGTATTCGTCCAGGTACTCCCAGGACTCCTGCTTCTGCCGCCGATGAAATGCTTCGATCCGCGCGGCGGCGGCCCGCAGCGCGTCGCGCTGCTCGGCGGCGAGCGCGTCCAGGGCGGCGTCCAGCGCGGTGCGGGACACCTCCAGCTCCGCGGCCTGGCGCAGCCGGCGGCGGTCGAGGCGGTTGGTATATTCGAGCAGGGCGGCGTCGCCGCGATCGCGCACCGCGGCGAGGATCTCCGCCACGGTGCGCTCCAGTTGCGGATCGGCGACCGCCTCCCAGTCGAGCAGGGCGGCGAGTCGGGTTTCAAAATCGACCGCCCGGCTGTCCAACAGGGCGATGGGCACGCCGTTCACGCCCCCTGCTCCACCAGCTCGCGCAGGCTGTCGATGAGCGGCTGGATGCGCTGGTACTTGGTTTTCAGCGCGCCCTTGTTGACGATCAGCCGCGAGCTGACGTGCGCGATCAGCTCGCGGGCTTCGAGGCGGTTGGCGGTCAGGGTGCCGCCGGTGTCCACGATATCGACGATTTCATCCGCCAGGCCCATCACCGGCGCGAGCTCCATGCCGCCGTAGAGCTTGACGATGTCGACCTGGCGCCCCTGGCCCGCATAGTAGCGCCGCGCCACATTGACGTACTTGGTGGCGACCCGCAGGCGCCCGGTCCGCGGCGCGGCGCCGGCCAGGGTCGCGGTCATCAGCCGGCAGCGGGCGATGCCCAGATCGACCGGCTCGTAATAAAAATCGCCGCCGCCGTGCTCCATCAGCATGTCCCGGCCGGCGATGCCCAGGTCGGCGGCGCCGAACTGCACGTAGGTGGGCACGTCCGAGCCGCGCAGGATCAGCAGGCGCAGGCCGGGCTGGTTGGTATCGAACACCAGCTTGCGGCTGCTGGCGATGTCCTCGGCGGGCAGGATCCCGACCCGGGCCAGCAGGGGCAGCGCCTCGGCGAGGACGCGGCCCTTGGTGATCGCCAGGGTGAGTTGCTGTGGCCGCGCGTCCATCGCCGCCCTAGCCCGGAATCCGGCGGATGTTCGCACCGAGCTGTTGCAGCTTTTCCTCGATGCACTCGTAGCCGCGATCGATATGGTAGATCCCCTCCACCACGGTCTCCCCCTCGGCGACCAGACCGGCGATCACCAGGCTCGCCGAGGCGCGCAGGTCCGAGGCCATGACCGGCGCACCGGTGAGCCGCTCCACTCCGGTGATGATCGCGGTATTGCCCTGCAGCACGATGTTGGCGCCCATCCGGTTGAGTTCATGGGTCTGGATGAGGCGGTTCTCGAAGATGGTCTCGGTGACCGTCCCCACGCCCTCCGCGACCACGTTCACGGCGGTGATCTGGGCCTGCATGTCGGTGGGAAACGCCGGGTAGGGCGCGGTGCGCAGATTGACCGCCCGCGGGCGCCTGCCCCTCATGTCGAGCGCGATCCAGTCGGGCCCGGTGTCGATCTGGGCCCCCGTCTCCTCCAGCTTCAGCAGCACCGCCTCGAGGATACGGGGATCGGTGTTCTTCAGCATGACCCGGCCGCCCGTGGCGGTGGCGGCGGCGAGATAGGTCCCGGTCTCGATCCGGTCCGGCATGATGGTGTAGTGGCCGCCGCTCAGGCTCGGCACGCCATCGATCACCAGGGTGTCGGTGCCGGCCCCGCTCACCCGGCCGCCCAGGGCGTTGATGCAATTGGCGAGGTCGACCACCTCCGGCTCGCGGGCCGCGTTCTCGATCACGGTGCGACCCTCCGCCAGGCTGGCCGCCATCATCAGGTTCTCGGTGCCGCCCACGGTGACCATGTCCATCAGGATGTGCGCGCCGCGCAGTCGCCCGCGGGACCGCGCATCGATGTAGCCGCCGTTGATTTCGATTTCGGCGCCGAGCGCTTCCATGCCCCGCAGATGCAGGTCGACCGGACGGCTGCCGATCGCGCAGCCGCCGGGGAAGGACACCCGGGCCTCGCCGTAGCGGGCGAGCAACGGCCCCAGCACCAGGATCGACGCCCGCATCGTCTTCACCAGCTCGTAGGGCGCGGTCCGGGTATGCAGGTTGGTGGCGTCCACCTCCAGGCTCATGCGCTCGTTGAGGACCACCGCGGCGCCCATGCAGCCGAGCAACTCGATCATGGTGGTGATGTCGTGCAGGTGCGGAATGTTGCCGATGTTGACCGGCCCGTCGGCCAGCAGGGTACAGGCGAGAATCGGCAGGGCGGAGTTCTTGGCTCCGGAAATGCGGACCTGACCGCTCAGGGGAGTGCCGCCGGCAATCAGCAGTTTGTCCATTCAGCGTTCGACCGATCGGTGTGCAGTGGCCGGGCGCGGCGGGCTCAACGCGCCCGCCATTCCTCGGGTGTATAGGTGCGGATCTGCACCGCGTGCACCTCCCCCGCAGCGATCAGGTCCTTGAGCACGGCGTATACCCGCTGCTGGCGCTGCACCGGGCGCAGCCCGGCGAACAGCTCGCCGACCGCCACCACGCCCAGGTGGTTGCCCTCGCCGCTGACCTGCACTTCGCAGCCCGCAAGCGAAGCGCGCAACAGTGCTTCGATGGCTTCGATGTCCATGGCGCAGTTCGACTCCGATGTGGCGCGACACTCCCGACGCCCGCCGCCGGTGGCCGGGATACCGCCCGGTGCCGGCGGCACGGTCGGGGGCGAAATTCGGGAGGCGGGCACTATAGCACCATCCCCCGGGACCCGTCGCCGGGCTCCGAGCTGACCGGCCCGGCGCCGCCGGCTATACTGCCCGCACCTCCGCCGCACGACCCCCAGCTCCGCCATGCGGGATATCGATCCCATCGCGTCGGCCCGGCGCACCATCGAGCTCGAAGCCGCCGCGGTAACCCAGTTGGCCGAGCGGATCGATGCGAGTTTCGTCACCGCCTGCGAGTTGCTGCTCGCCTGCCGGGGCCGGGCGGTGGTCACCGGGATGGGCAAATCGGGCCACATCGGCAACAAGATCGCCGCCACCCTGGCGAGCACCGGCACGCCCGCCTTTTTCGTGCACCCCGGCGAAGCCAGCCACGGCGACCTGGGCATGATCACCCGCGAGGACCTGGTGATCGCGATCTCCAACTCCGGCGAGACCACCGAGATCACCACCCTGATCCCGCTCCTCAAGCGGCTCGGCGTACCGCTGATCGCCATGACCGGAGCGCCCCAGTCGCTGCTGGCCCGCACCGCCGACGTTCATCTGGATGTGAGCGTGGCCCAGGAGGCCTGTCCGCTGGGTCTGGCGCCCACCACCAGCACCACTGCGACCCTGGTGATGGGCGATGCCCTGGCCGTGGCACTGCTCGAAAAGCGCGGCTTCAGCGCCGAGGATTTCGCCTTCTCCCATCCGGGCGGCAAGCTCGGCCGCCGCCTGCTGTTGAAGGTGGGCGACATCATGCACTCCGGACCGGAAGTCCCCAGGGTCTTCGAAGACCGGCCGTTGCGGCACGCGCTCCTGGAGATGACCGAAAAGGGCTTCGGCCTGACCACCGTGGTCAACGCCCGCGGCGAGCTGCTCGGCGTCTTCACCGACGGCGACCTGCGCCGCGCGGTCGACCACCAGATCGACATCAACACCGCCCGGGTGGGCGAGGTGATGACCCGCAACTGCAAGACGGTGCCGGCCGAAATGCTCGCCGCGGAGGCCCTGGCGATCATGGAAAGCCACAAGATCACCGCGCTGATCGTGACCGACAACAGCCACCCCGCCGGGGTGATCCACATGCACGACCTGCTGCGGGCCGGCGTGGTATGAATGCAGCCGACGCCCTCACCGCCGCCCGCGCGATCCGGCTGGTGGTGTTCGACGTGGATGGCGTGCTGACCGACGGCCGCCTGCATTACGGCGCCGACGGAGGCGAATACAAGAGCTTCCACGTGCGCGATGGCCTGGGGGTCAAGCTGCTGCAGCGGGCGGGCATCGCCGTGGCCATCATCACCGGGCGCCGCTCGCCGAGCGTCGCGCGGCGTGCGGCGGAACTGGGCATCGATCATCTGATCCAGGGCCGGGAGGACAAGCTCCAGGCCCTGCGCGAATTGCTCGCGGCCGCCTTCCCGGGCTGGAACGGCGACCTCGGCGCAATCGCCTACCTGGGCGACGATCTGCCGGACCTGCCGGCGATCCAGGCGGTGGGGCTGGGCATGGCCGTGGCCGATGCGGTCCCCGCAGTGCGGGCGCGCGCCGCCTGGCGCTCCAGTCTGCCCGGCGGCGGCGGTGCCGCCCGCGAGGCCGCCGAGTTCATTCTGCGCGCCCAGGGCCGCAGCGATCTGCTGGAGCCCCGGGTGTGAAGCACCTGGCGCTGGCCCTGGCCGCGGCGGTCGCAGTGCTCGCGCTGCTGCTGTTCTGGGACCAGGTGCCCGATCTGTTCGGCGGTCGCGATCAGGCCGGGGCACCGCAACTGCCGGCCGCCGACAGCTACATGAATGCCACCCTGACCCGCAAGTTCGATCGCCAGGGCCGGCTCGCCTACCGGCTCACCGCGACCCAGAGCGCCTACTTCGAAGTCCGCGATCAGGCCGTCCTCACGGCTCCGCGCCTGTGGGCCGAGCCCGATCAACAGGACGGCCCCTGGCACTTG
Organism: Pseudomonadota bacterium; assembly: GCA_049325095.1. GTDB lineage: Bacteria > Pseudomonadota > Gammaproteobacteria > Pseudomonadales > Porticoccaceae > JAGPUQ01. The sequence goes on from JBMOPO010000025.1 coordinate 18,297, forward strand.
AAGGCCAATGCCGGGGTACTCCACAATGCCGACCGCCGCGTCGAGCTGCGTGACGAAGTCATGGTGTGGCGGGACACTCCCCAGGGCAAAAGCGAATTGAGCACCTCGAAACTGGACTATTACCCGGACACCGCGCGCGCGCAGACGGATCAGCCCGTGACCCTGCGCTCCGGCTCATCGATCACCAACGCGGTCGGCCTCGACGCCGATCTGGAGCGACAGACCTATCGGCTGTTATCCCGGGTGCACAGTGTCCACCAGCCGCAGTAGCTCGCTGTTCCGGCACTGCGCACTGGCGCTCCTGCTGATCCCGGCCCTGGGCAGGGCGCTGCCCGAGGACCGCAGTCAACCCATCCAGGTCGAGTCCGACAGCGCCCGCCGCGACGACCGCAGCGGCGAGCTGATCTACCAGGGCAGCGTGCGGATCGACCAGGGCACGCTGCACATCGAGGCGGACAAGGTCACGGTGTACTTCGCCGACGGCAAGGTCGAGCGCATCCTGTGCGAGGGCGAGCCCGCCCGCTACCGGCAACAACCCCAGGCCGGCGACCAGCCCGTCATCGCGCACGCGCGGACCATCGACTACCACATGGGCAGCGAATTGCTGGTCCTCACCGGTGCGGCGCACGTCGAACAGGAGGGTTCGGTGCTCGAGGGCGCGCGCATCACCTACGACATCGCCAAAGAGCAACTGCAGGCGCAGGGCGATGCGGGCGACCGCCGCATACGCATGGTCATCCCCCCGGAATCCGCCCCGGAAGCGCGATAGATGGCGGAGTTACACGCGGAGCATCTCGCCAAGTCCTACCGCAGGCGCGTGGTGGTCAGCGACGTATCCCTGGCGGTGACCAGCGGCGAAGTGGTGGGCCTGCTGGGGCCCAACGGCGCCGGCAAGACCACCTGTTTCTACATGGTGGTCGGCCTGGTGCCGCAGGACCGGGGCCGCATCCGCATCGATGACCGGGACATCACCGGCCTGCCCATGCACGGGCGCGCCCGGCAGGGCATCGGCTACCTGCCCCAGGAGCCGTCGGTGTTCCGCAAGCTCAGTGTCGCCAACAATCTGCTGGCGGTGCTGGAAACGCGCCGTGACCTGGATCGCAACCAGCGGCGGCAGCGGGTCGAGGAACTGCTGTCCGAGTTCCACATCAGCCACCTGCGCGACAATCTCGGCGTCAGCCTCTCGGGCGGCGAACGGCGTCGGGTGGAGATCGCCCGCGCCCTGGCCATGGAGCCGAAATTCATTCTGCTCGACGAGCCCTTCGCCGGCGTGGACCCGATTTCGATCAATGACATCAAGGCCATCATCCGCCACCTTCGCGACAGGGGGATCGGCATCCTTATCACCGACCACAATGTTCGTGAGACGCTGGACATCTGCCAACGCGCCTACATCGTCGATTGCGGCCGCACCATCGCCCAGGGCAGTCCCGCCGAAATCCTCGACGACCCCACGGTCCGCCGGGTGTATTTGGGCGAGCACTTCGCCCTCTAGTGGCCCCGGGCGCTGACGGCATGGTTATTGCTGCAAAGTTTGAACGCGCATCCGCCGGGCGCTACACTGACTTTCGTTCAGTCGGCCGCGTATCCGGCAATCGCGCATGAAGCAAAGCCTGCACCTCAAACTGGGCCACCAGCTGTCGATGACGCCGCAGTTGCAGCAGGCGATCAAGCTGCTGCAACTGTCCTCCCTCGAACTGCAGCAGGAGATCCAGCAGGCGCTGTGCACCAATCCACTGCTCGAACTGGCGGATGAAATCGCCGGCGATGAGGCCGCCGCCGGCGACCCCGAGGACGCCCCGGCCCCGGCCGACGACGGCGCGGACTGGAGCCAGGAAATCCCCGAAGAGCTGCCGGTGGATGCGCGCTGGGAGGACATCTACCAGACCTCGGCGCCGGCCGGCGGCCAGCGCGAGCTGCCCGACTTCGAGGGCTTTCACAGCGTCACCGAATCGCTGCGCGATCACCTCTACTGGCAGCTCAACCTGACCCCCATGTCGGACGCCGACCGCAGCATCGCCACCGCGATCATCGATGCGGTGAGCGACGACGGTTTTCTCACCCTGAGCCTCGAGGAGCTCCAGCAGACCTGCGCCGGCGAGGACGGGCCGTCGTTCGAACTCGACGAGATCCTCGCCGTGCTGCACCGGGTGCAGCAGTTCGACCCACCGGGGGTGGCGGCGACCGACCTGCGCGACTGCCTCTTGATCCAGCTCGGCCAGTTGGCCGACGCCACGCCCCACAAGGACCTGGCCCGCACCCTGGTCGATCGGCATCTGGCTGCGATCGCCGAGGGCGACTATGCTGGCCTCGGCCGCCGCCTGGGGGTCGGGGAGGACGCAATCCGCGCCGCGGTCCGCCTCATCCAGACCCTCTCGCCCCGCCCGGGGGACGCGATCCGCGCCGCCGACGAGGGCTACGTGAACCCCGATGTCAGCGTGCGCAAGCAGGACGGCCGCTGGCTGGTCACCCTGAACACCGAGCTGACCCCCAGGCTGTGCATCAATCCCTATTACGCGAGCCAGGTGCAGCGGGCCGACAACAGCCCCGAGAATCGCTATCTGCGCGACAACCTGCAGGAGGCGCGCTGGTTTCTGCGCAGCCTGGAGAGCCGCAACGAGACCCTGCTGCGGGTCGCGCACTGCATCGTCGAGTTGCAGCAGGGGTTTCTCGACCGGGGTCCGGTGGCGATGAAACCCATGGTGCTGGCGGATGTCGCCGCCCAACTGCAACTGCACGAGTCCACCATCTCCCGCGTCACCACCCAGAAATATATCGATACGCCACGCGGTATCTTCGAGCTGAAGTACTTCTTTTCCAGTCACGTCAGTACCGCCTCGGGCGGAGAATGCTCCTCGACGGCGATCCGTGCCATGATCAAAAAGATGGTCGCCGAGGAGAACCCGGACCGCCCCCTGAGCGACAGCCGCATCACTTCGCTGTTGCAGGAGCAGGGCATCCAGATTGCCCGGCGCACGGTAGCCAAGTATCGGGAAAGTCTGAACATCCCTTCTTCAGGCGACCGCAAGCGCTTCAAGCGCAACCCCTGAAACCAGCCCACAGGAGCCCAGCATGCAATTGACGATCAGCGGCCACCATCTGGAAGTGACCGATCCGCTTCGCGAGTACGTGAAGAACAAGCTCGCCCGCTTGGAGCGACACAACGATCGCATCACCCAGGTCGCGGTCATCCTTTCGGTCGAAAAGCTGGTGCAACGGGCGGAGGCCACGGTGCACGCCGACGGCACCGAGCTGTTCGCCGAATGCGAGCACGAGGACCTGTATGCCGCGATCGACGCCCTGGCCGACAAGCTGGACCGCCAGTTGATCAAGCGCAAGGAAAGGCTGCGGGGGCACTAGTTCCGAAATGAACGTGGCGCAACTGTTGACCCCGACCACCACCCGCTGCAATGCCGCCGCGGTGAGCAAGAAGCGGGTGCTGGAGTTCGTCTCGTCGCTGCTTGCCGAACACACCAGCTGCATCGACGCCGAAGCGCTCTACCACGCACTGCTGGAGCGCGAACGCCTGGGCAGCACCGGCATCGGACACGGCATCGCGATTCCCCATTGCCGGCTGCCCGGATGCGACCGCATCACCGGCGTGCTGGTCAAGCTGGAGCACCCCGTCGATTTCGACGCCGCGGACAACGCTCCCGTCGACCTGGTGTTCGCGCTGGTGGTCCCCGACCAGCAGGATGACGAACACTTGGACGCCCTGGCCGCCATCGCCAGGCTGCTCGAGAATCCGGAGGTGCGCAGCCAGTTGCGCGCCTGCCGCTCGGATGAGGATCTCTACCGGAGGGCGGTCGCCGGCGCCTGACTCCGATGCCGCCATCCCCCTCCCAAAAGCGACTGGTGGTCGTCAGCGGGCGTTCCGGCTCGGGGAAGAGTACCGCGCTGCACGTCATGGAGGATCTGGGCTTCACCTGTATCGACAACCTGCCCGCGGGCATGCTCTCCGGGTTGTTCGACCAGCGCGAACTGGGGGTCGAACTGCCCTCGCGGATCGCGGTGGGCATCGATGTCCGCAACCTGGCGGGGAGCCTCGACCACTTCCCCGGGATCCTCGACGGATTGCGCTCCAGGGGCGTGCACTGCGAGGTCATCTTTCTCGACGCCAGCGCCCGCACCCTGATCCGGCGCTTCAGCGAAACCCGGCGCCGCCATCCACTGAGCTCGGATACGGTGGATCTGAAAAGGGCCATCGCGCTCGAAACCCGCATCCTGGAGCCCATCATCGAGGTCGCCGATCGCCGCATCGACACCTCCAACATGACCCTGCACCAGTTGCGCGATCTGATCACCAAACAGATCGCGCCGGATTCACCCGGCGTTACCGCGATCCTGTTCCAGTCCTTCGCCTTCAAGAAGGGCGTGCCCGAAGATGCGGACTTCGTGTTCGACGTCCGCTGCCTGCCCAATCCCCACTGGGTTCCCGAGCTGCGGCCGCTGACCGGCAACGATCCACCGGTGATCGAGTTCATGGAGTCGCAGATCGAGGTGGCGGCCATGCTGGCCGACCTCAACGGCTTTCTGGCGCGCTGGATTCCGGCGTTTCTGGCCAGCAACCGCAGCTACCTCACCATCGCCATCGGCTGCACCGGCGGCCAGCACCGCTCGGTCTACCTGTGCAACCAGTTGGCCCGACAGTTCCGCTACCTGGGGATCAACATCCAGGCCCAGCACCGCGAACTGCAGCCGGGCCAGCCCGGATAGCTCATCGACCTGCCTGCCGGCAAGCAGGTCTCCTGCTGCGACGGCCCAATGGCACGTCCTGACCCACCCTTGAAGCGTCTCGCGACGAACAGCGATCAGCGATCCGGGCTGAACGCTGTGCCGCCACTCGGGGCGCCGCGCCTTGACAGCCCCCCGGGCTTGAGGATTGATAGCCCCATGATCTGCCGCCAACTGACCATCATCAACAAGCTCGGCCTGCACGCCCGCGCGGCCGCCAAACTGGCCGCCACCGCCGGCCGCTTTTCCTGCGCCATCCACATCGACCGCGACGGCCGTCTGGTGGATGCCAAGAGCGTGATGTCGCTGATGCTGCTCGCCGCCGGGCAGGACACCACCCTCGAGTTCCGCTTCGACGGCTGCGACGAAGCCGAAGCCTGCGAGGCCGTCGCCAGCCTCATCGAAGAACGCTTTCACGAAGAGTGCTAGCCCGGGCACAGCACCGGCGGCCGGCACCGATGCTGCTAGAATGGCCGCCGGCTGGCACCCACCCCAGGAGAATCGGCGCATGCAGGCCAAGGTCGCGGAAGCCGACAAACTGACCCTGCTGACCCAATACGCCGGTCTCATCGATTTTTCCACCGTCAACCAGCTCCGCCACATCCTCAACAATCTGCCCCCGGCGGAGATCGCCCACCACATCGAATCGGCGCCGCCCAAGGTGCGCCGGATTCTCTGGGAGCTGGTCGATGACGAGCTCGACGGCGAGGTGCTGGGCGAGCTCAGCGAGGGTCTGCGCCAGGAATTCCTGCGCGCGATGGACAGCGAAGAGCTGGCCGCCGCCATGGACGGCCTGGACCCCGATGACGTGGTGGACATGCTGCAGCAACTGCCGGACCGGGTCATCCCCGAAGTCCTGCAGGCGATGGACGACCAGAACCGCCAGCGTATCGAGCAGATCCTCAACTATGACGAGGACACCGCCGGCGGCCTGATGAACACCGATACCATCACGGTGCGCCCGGATCTCACCCTGGACGTGGTGCTGCGCTACCTGCGCCGCCACGGGGAGTTGCCGCAGACCACCGACAGCCTGTTCGTGGTCAACCGCAAGGACACCTTTCTGGGCATCCTGCCCATCACCCGGCTGCTGACCTCCAACCCGAATCTGTCGGTGCGCGAAGTCATGATCACCGATATCCAGCCGATCCCGGCGACCATGCCCGACACCAAGGTCGCCCAGCAGTTCGAGCGCTACGACTGGGTGAGCGCCCCGGTGGTCGATGCGGACAACAAACTGCTGGGGCGCATCACCATCGACGACGTGGTGGACGTGATCATCGGCGAGGCGGACCACTCCCTGCTCGGCCTCGCCCGCCTGAGCGACGAGGAGGACACCTTCACCTCGGTGCGCCACTCTGCGCCGCGCCGGGCCTTCTGGCTCGGCATCAACCTCTGCACCGCGGTGCTGGCCTCGGCGGTGGTCGGACTGTTCGAGGCCACCCTGGATCAGGTGGTCGCACTGGCCATCCTGATGCCGATCGTGGCCAGCATGGGCGGCATCGCCGGCAGCCAGACCCTGACCGTGGTGGTGCGCGGCATGGCGCTCGGGCACGTCAATCCCAACAACCTGCGCTGGCTCCTGAACAAGGAATTCCTGATCGGCGCCCTCAACGCCCTGCTCTGGGCGCTGGTGATCGGCACCATCGCGGCCTGGTGGTTCGAGGATCAGCGGATCGGCCTGGTGATCGCATCGGCCATGGTCATCAACCTGATCACCGCGGCCGTGGCGGGTTCGCTGCTGCCGGTCACCCTCAAGGCGCTGCACATCGATCCAGCACTCGCCGGCGGGGTGGTGCTCACCACCATCACCGACGTGGTCGGCTTCTTCGCCTTCCTGGGCCTGGCCACCCTGTTCTACTTTTGACTGCCATGCGCGACGACCAGGACCCTGCGCCCGGCGCAGAACCACCCAGCAAATCGGCGCGCAAGCGCGCGGGGCTGGAGCTGCAGCAACTGGCCGAGACCCTGCTCGCCCTGCCGCCCGGCCAGCTCGCCCGGCTGCCCCTGGGTCCGCAATTGTCCGCCGCGCTGGAAGCCTCGCGCGCCATCACCCAGCGGGAGGCGCGGCGCCGGCAATTGCAGTACCTGGGCAAGCTGATGCGCAAGGCAGACGTCGAGCGCATCCGCCAGGGCCTCGACCAACTGCGGTTGCACGATCGCCAGTTTCGCCAGCGCCTCGCGCGTGTCGACCAGGTCTGTGAGCGGCTGCTGGCCGGGGGCGACAGCGCCATCGACGCCCTGCTGGCGGACCCCGATGCGCCACCGGCGCTGACCCGCCAACAGCTCCGTCAACTGGTGCGCAACGCCGCCCGCCCGGGCGCCGGGGAACCCGCCCGGCGCAAGCTGTTCGACCATCTGCGCCGATATCTACCCTGAGCCGGCGCCGGGTCAGGAGCCCAGGCGGCGCAACGCGGCCTGGGTGAGATAGCGCTCGTAGAGATCGGGCGCGTTGGCCGAGGTGGCGAAGCCTCCGGAGATCTGTTTCACCTGCTCCAGCCGGGTCATGCGGTTGGTCTGGATGTTGTGGGCATGCACCCGGGTCCAGGAGGAGTAGGGATGGGCGCCGTCGTGGACGGTCTGGACGCCGTCGGTATAGAGCGAACCCGCTCCGTCGAAGGACCGGAAGATCTCGCCGCGCCGATCGAAGGACACCATCACCAGGGGCGCCAGGGTGCGGGCGTCGAACCAGACCCGCTTGCGCGAGATCGGCGCCTTGGGAAAGCTGACCGGCTCGGCATCCACCACGATCGCCTCGGGAATCAGCTCCACCTTCATGTCCCAGAAGGTATTGCCCCGGGGGCCGCCGTGGGTGGTGTGCTCCCAGTTCTCATGGGCCGAGTTCCAGTTGCGCGAAATGGCCGCCAGGGTCGGCCCGCGGCCGACGATCCGGTAGTTGCCCCAGGTCAGGAAGGGGTCGCCCGCGGTCCAGGCATCCGACAGGTACAGCGACGAGCCGGGGATCAGCGGTTCGAAGCGCTGGTTGGTGGGAAAGCGGCGCACCCGCTTGAAGGCCGGAATGTACCCGGAAAGATCGGGAAACCGGCGCTGGTCGTAGGGCCAGACATTGAGGAACGAGGTGCCCTTGATGTCGTTGGGACTGACGAAAAACACCGACTGGTAGCGCAGCTTGTCCTCGTGCCCCGGCCAGTAGGGCTTGGGATCGAGCACGGTGCGGCCCACCGGGGCGAGTTCCGCCCAGCACAGCTCGTACCGGTACTCGACCTCCCCCCCGGGGCCGATGTCATATTCCTTGATGGCGTAGAAGGAGGCATCGCGCCGGCCCCAGGTGAGGGTGATGCCGGCGAACACCTCGATCGCGGTCTTGGGGTCCGGAAACGGATTGCCGCCGATCCAGGGCTTGCCCTCCCGCGTGACCACATTGCCGTCGGCGTCGAACGTCGCCTGACCCTGATTGCGCAGGGTCGCCTCGATGTATTCCCAGGGGCTCAGCCGGAACGCATCCACAGTGGTGTCGATCACTTCCAGCCGGCGACCCATCTGGGCGATCTGCTGGTAGCGGATCGGATCCAGCAGATCCTTCACCAATTCGACGTTGCCGGCATCGATGGTGTCGCCGGTGCGGATCCGGCCCCCGGTATAGGCGTCGATCGACAGCAGTTCGTCCGGATAGACCCCGCCGATCTCGCCGGTTCTGGCCAGGGTCGGCCACAGCGGCGCCAGCACCCCGGTGGCCAGCACCCCGCGGCGCAACTGGTCCAGAAAATGCCGCCTGCTGTAATCGCAATCGTACTTCTTGATGTGCATGTGTTCCCCCCGCGGCTGCCGGTGGCGGGCGCGGCGCGATCACCCCGAACAGGGTCGCGCCGCCCGCGCCAGAGCCGCCTTTTCTTCGTGGTCGAGCAAATGCCGGTAGGCCCCCAGTTCATCGACCAGCGGACAGACCTCCGCCTCCGCGAGCGCCAGGCGGTGGACCAGGGCATCCCGCCAGTGCGGAGAACCCACCGGGGTGGCGGCGGCGATCCGCGCCCAAGCGCGGTCGGCCTCGAACCGGCGGCCGCTCTGTTCGGCCGTGGCCGCATAGGCCCGCCAGGCATCGCCGGAATCCGGGAATTCGCGCACCATGTCCTGGGCAAGCGCGAATCCCGCCTCTGCATCGCCCAGCGCCGCCGCGGTGCGGATCCGCAACAGGGTCAACTGCCGCTGGTCCGGGCCCTGGCCGGCCAACGCCGGGGCAAAGGCTTCGGCCAGTGCGGCCAATAGCGCGAACTGCTGGCCCCGCTCCAGCTCCAGGAGAAACTGGTAGAACTGGCGCTCCCCGTCGCCATCGTCGCCGCGCGCGGCGATGGCGCGCGCCATGGCCTCCAGCCCGGCGCGGTCGCCGGTCGCCGCCAGGGCGCGCAACCGCGACCACAGCAGCACCGGGCGCACCCGGCTGTCGATGCTCGCCTCGGCCAGCAGGGCATCGATCTCGGCCAGCAGGCGCGGCAGATCCTCTTCCAGCACCACGCGCATCTGCACCGAGAGCGCGCGAAACCAGGGCTGGCGCCGCTGCTCCCGCGGCAGTTCGGCCAATGCCGCCAGAATTTCCCTGGCCACCCGCGACCGCGCCGCCCGATCGTTGCGCGCCACCGCGCGGTTGAAGTCGCTCACCGCGCGGTGAATCGCGGTCAGCGCCACGCCGTTGCGCAGGGCCGGATCCGCCCGGGCCGCGCGCAGGTGGCGGGCGATGGCGCGGGGGTCGTCACTGGCCTGCGCCAGCCCCAGGTGAGCGGCGGCGACATCGCCATCCGCCGGCGCCGCTTCGACAAAGGCGCGCGCCGCCCGCTCGAAGTACTTGCGGTTGGCTTCGGTGGGATGCAGGTCATAGACGGCCCCGGCCACCACCCAGTCCAGCTTGGGCAGCGCCGCCGCCACCGCGGGATGCAGGCGCGGATACCGCCGCAGGCGCTCCACCTCGTCGCGCGCCTCGCGCGGCAGGCCGGTGCGCACCAGGGCGATGACATAGTGGTAGTGAAAGGGGCTGGTGTCGATCAGCAGCCGCTCGCCGCCCTGGGCGCGGAACTCCCGGTACTTGATCACCGCCGTCTGGTACTGATCGTAGGCGTAGGCGTACTCGGCGTCGATCAGCCGGGACAGCACGCCCAGATCCTCGCCGACGATCTGGTCGCGGTATTCGAGCAGGCGCGCCAGCAGGGCGTCGGACAGATAGCCGTCGGCGATCAGCTTGCGCAGGCGTTCACCCGCCGGCATGGCGCCGATATTCTCGCGCCGCCGCCGCTCCAGCAGCGCGAACGCCTCCTCGGCGACCACCGCGGCCCGGGTCGGGCCGAGCGGCTCGCGGGGCAACGGCTGGAGATTCGCAATCTCCCCCCGGCGCACCGCGAGCAGCGTCAGCTCGTCCTCGGCCAGCTTGCGCACCGGGTTGTCCGGGCGGTCGGCCAGCGCCTGGGCCAGGCGCTCGAACCGCTGCCGGGCGGCTTCCACCTCGCCGCGGGCGAGGGCGACATACCCCAGCCCCAGCCAGCTTCCCTGCACCAGCCCGGGATAGAGAATCCGCACCGAGGTGGCCTTGAAGCCGGCTTCCGCCCGATGCAGATCCTGGAGGCGCTCGCCCGCCGGCCGCGCCTCGGCGGCGCCCAGCAGGGCCCAGGCGCGCCAGTAGCCGAAAGCCGACAGCGCGTGGTTGATGTCGTACCAGAGATCCGAGCGGTAGAGGCTCTCCAGCCGGGCTTCGTCATCCCCGGTGGCGAGTTCCAGGTCACGCACCTTGGCGCGGCAGGCATCCCGCATGCGCTCCGCGGTGGCCGCCAGCCGCGCGAACTCCGCCGCGCCCAGGCCCAGTTCCCGCGCCCGGGAAACCAGCTTGCCGAGCACCTCGGCGGCAGTCAGGTAGTCGCCGGGCGCCAGGGTGGCGGGACCGCCCGCCAGGGCGCCGGCGAGGCCCCGCTCCACGGCCGCGATCCGCGCGCCGTCGGCGGCGGCTTCGGCCGCCGGACCCAGGCCGGCATCGATGGCGGCCAGCGCCTGCCCCGCGCACAGCAGCCCCACCAGCCACACCGCAAATCTCATGGTGTGAAGCCCTCGAGCAACAGGCTGGCCTCGGCCAGGAATCGCCCGCCGAGGATCAGCGACAGCAACTGCCGGGTGATCTGCACCTCGCCGGCCATGGTGGCGGCGACGCCCCCGCCGGCCTCGGCCAGTTGCTGAAAATCGTAAATGGGGCGGTTGCGAAAGATGTTGTGGTCCACCGGCCGGCCGACCACCGCCTCGATCAGCGCCGGGTTGGATTCGTGGGATACGTCCAGCGCCGACAACTGGCCGTTGTCGGTGACGAACTTGCGCACCAGCCGCAGGGTGCGGTCGAGCTCGTCCTGGTGCGGTGGGGCATCGCCGATCAGCACCATGACCTTGCGGGCCCCGAGCCGCCAGTCGGCGCGCTCGACCGCGGCCTCGACGCCGGCGGCCACCGCCTCCGGGTGATCGCCGCCGCCCTGGGCGGTCAGGGATCCGAGAAAGGCAGTGAGCTTGGTCAGGCTGAAGGTCAACGGCCGGACCTGGGTGAGGTAGCCCGGGCTGTCGTAGTCGCGATAGGCGACCACCCCGAAGCGGGACACTGGGACCAGCAGCCGCACCGCATCGACGATGTCGATCATCCGGGTCCGGGCCTCGTCGAGCACCCAGTCCATGGACCCCGTGGTATCGACCACGAACACCACGTCCAGGCCGGTTTCCCGCAACCCCTGGACGTAGGCGGCAAACCCCTGCATCGAGTTGCCGAGACCGGTGCCGACACCGGCGCCGAACCCCGCGGTACCCCTGCCGGCGGTGAGCAGGGCATCCGGGATCTGCGGCAGGGAGGCACCGCGGCTCAGGCCGCCGGCCGCGGCGCGCATCGCCAGGTCGACGTCGGGCGGCGGCGGGGTTGCCGCGGCACTGGGCACCAGGACTTCCGGCGGCTCGAACTCGATCCGCTCCTCGAAGATCAGCTCCTCCCGGGGCGGCGGCTCCTCCACCAGTTGGATATCGACCGGCACTTCCGTCTCGGGCTGCGGCCGCACCATGGCCGCCACCGGAAAGGAGGCGCGCCAGGACAGGATCCCGTGGATGGCCACCGAGACCGCCAGCAGCGCGAGCCACAGGGTCAGGGAGTGGGACCGGTTCACGGCGGCGCCTGCCGGTCACCGCGCTCCGCAAGGGTCACCAGCCCGACCCGGGAGACCCCGGCGTCGCGAAACGCGTCGAGCAGCTCGATGATCCTGCCCGCCGGCTCCCGGGCATCGGCCCGCAACCGCACCGCGTCCGGCACCGGGACCCGCGACGCCGCCAGTTCCGCCGCCCAGCCGGCGACACTCACCGGCCGGCCATCGAGCTGCAGGGCGCCGCCGCCGGGCGGCAGCACGAACTCCTCGACCGCCGGCGACGGCCGGGTGGAACTCTGCGACCGGGGCGGGAAGATATCCCGCGCGAAACCCTCGGTGACACTGCCGGCGACGATGAAGAACAGCAGCAGCAGAAAAATCACATTGATGGCCGGCAACATGTTGTCGGCCCGCCGCCGGGCGGGTGCCCTGTCCTCCAGATCAATCATGCCCGGACTCCAGTTCGCGCACCGCCACCCGCGTCAAGCGCACCGCGTGCAGCGCATCCAACACCTCGACCAGCAGTTGCGCCGGCACCGCGGGCTCGGTACTGACGATGACCGGTGTCCTGGAGTCCGGGTTCCGCGCCCGCAGATGGCCGGCCAGGTCCCGGACCGACAGGGACTCGCCGTTCAGCCACAGTTTTCCCGAGGAAAACACTTCCACTTCCAGCGCCTGCGGGTCCGCCGCGGCGGGGGCCTGTTCACCCTGACCCTCTGCTTCAACCGCCGGCGGAGTCTGCGGCTGGTGGAAATCGAGCTGCCGAAATTCGACGAAACTGGTCTCCAGGATGAAAAAGATCAGCAGGATGAACACCAGATCCGCAAGTGGGGTCAGCGTCAGGCGATGCGGGCGCCTGGGCCTGGCCGCCGCCAGACTCACCCGCACAGGTTCACGCGCCATCGCCGGCCCGGTAGAGATCGGCGGTGAACAGGCGCGACAACTGATTTTCCATGCGGATGCGGATGCGATTGGCGCGCCCGTCGAGGAGGGCATGCATCAGGGTGAAGGGAATGGCGATGCACAGCCCCACCACCGTGGTCAGCAGGGCCTCCCAGATACCGCCGGCCAGGGTGCCGGTCTGGGGCCCGCCGCCACCGGAACTGGCCAGCCCCTGGAAGACATCGATCATGCCGAGCACAGTGCCCAGCAAGCCGCCGAGCGGCGCCAGATAGGCGACCAGTTCGACGAAGCCGTTGAGGCTGTTCACCCGGGCCACGACCATCTGCCCCTGGCGGGTCAGTTCGTCGCGCACCTGGTCCGGGTCGCCCCCCCGCTCGAGCCAGTCCATGCCTGCGATCAGCAACCGCAGATAGGGGTTGGCGCCCGGGTTCGCCGAAGGCGGCGGCGCCTTGCCGGCGACCCAGTCGTCGACCAGGCGCTCCGCGCGGCGGAACCGCCCGCGGCCATAACCCAGATACTGCACCGACTTGAACAGGAATACCGTCAGACCGGCGATCGACAGGATCAACAGGGCCACCACCACGGGCCCACCCAATTCGATCAACTGCATCGTTCGCCACCACTCGGTCGAGATCAAAAGTCTGTACTCCGCTGCCCAACTCTCACTGCCAACCCCGCCAGAGCGACAAAAAAGCCGGCGCTGGGCGCCGGCTTGGTACCGCATGGTTTCCAGTCAGAACTGATAGCCCACCCGCAGGGTGAGCTCGTCACCCCACTCCAGGGGGCCAAAAATGCCTGCGGTATCCTTGCTGTGCATGAAGGTCGCGAACGCCTCCACCGTCCATTCGGCACTGGGCTTGTAGCGCACCGCCGGCTGGATCAGGTGACCGCCATTCAGATCATAGAGCATCGCAAAATCGAAACGCCACACCAGATCCGGAAACGGCTGCTGGAAGGCGAACGCCAACCCATCCCAGCCGTTGTTCTCCTCGCCGCCGGTGGCCCCCCGGGTCGCGGTACCCCCGGTGGTGCTCAGGTGACGCCCCACGAAATCACTCTCGGTTTTGTGCATCCACTGAAATACCAGGAAGGTCGCCGGAAACTTCTCCGAGAAGCGATGGTACTTCTCGAGCGCCAGCGCGGTGATCCACTCGTCCTCCTCGATGGGATCGCGCGCCACGTTGTTGGTCCACTTGCGGTCCGGCGTAAAGCTGGCCTCGAAGCGCACCACCAACTGATCGAGCCAGGAACCGGGATCGGAGTAGAAGATGTAATTGAACCCGCCGCCAAAGATGTTCTCCGCCGGATACATGGAGATGATGTCGGCATCCAGATCGCCCAGGATCGAGAAGAACAGATCGAAGATCGGCGCGGCCTCCTGGAAATTGGTGGCCCAGATGCCGTTGGCGATGTCCGCATTGGGCAGCAACCCGACCCCGGTCGGGTCCAGCATCGAGCTGACCCCGGCGATGGTGGTCAGGAAACCGCCGATGAAGGGAAAATCCCGGCCCAGCACATTGAGCGCCTCGACCCCGTCCAGCCCCGAGAGCGCGGCGCCCTGCATCCAGTCGAAAGAGCTGAGCGTGCCGGCGCCATCCGGTTGCGGGCTGCCGGGCAGGCCGGAGGCCCGAAACACCTGCTCGGAGAACACCTGGCCGTTGATTTCGCCGAACTGGGCGTCGAGTGCGGTCTGGCCCCCCGGGCCCCACTTGTACACCGGGTCGGGGTTGTGGCGGCTCACCGCGAAGAACTGCAAGCCCAGATCACCCACCTGGCCCTGCAAGCGGAGACCCCCGTTGATGTAGTCCTCGAAGTTGTCGAAGCCGATGTCGTCGCGGATGGTATAGGGCGAGTTGATGAATGCGTAGGTCGTCCCGGGCCGGGGGTGGACGGTGGGCTGGAACATCTGCGCAAAGGCTTCCAGCTCCCAATCCTGGGTCAGGTTGTAGCTCATGCGGAGCGCCGGGGAAGCGACCCGCTCATCGGCATATTCCTCGGAGGCGAAATCCAGAAAGGAGTGGCGGCGCAGATCCAGGCCGTTGGGCACGTCCGCCACCCGGAAGAAGATCGCCTCGCCCCAGGCGATCTGCTGCTGCCCCACCCGCACCCACAGCGGACCATTCTGGTAGTCCAGATAGGCCGAGGGCAGATCGATCATGTAATTGCGGTCGCAGACCTCCAGCCGGTTGCCGCAGTCGCCGTTCACCCCGCTCATATTGACTTCGAAGTTGTTCGGCTTGCCGAACTCGTCCATGACGTCGGCAGTGAAGTAACCGCGCAGCTTCACGAAGCCCGTCAGGGTATTGCTGAACTGCATGTTGAAGTCCACCTCGGCGCGGGTCGCCATCAGGTTCCAGCGCTCGTCCTTGTCGAAATCCTCCTTGACGAATTGCTCCGGCGGCAACACCCAGCTCGAGGGGTCGGTGACATCCTGCCCGGTCAGGGCGGCGTAGGTGGCTTCGGCCACCGGGTTGCCCCGCACCGTGTTGTCCAGCGGACCGACCGCATAGGCACTGCCGCGCAGAAAGGGGTTGGGGTCACCGCTGATACGGTAGGCCGCCTCCTCCCGAATGAAACCCGAAACCGCCAGATCGAAGGCGGCCGCAGATGCGGCGCTGAACAGGAGACCGGACAGCAAGCCCTGTCCGACCATCCGGCATAGAGAGATTTTTCTCATGACTCGTCCTCTTATACTTATTGGTTATATTTTGTGTCTACCAAGGCTGCGCTGCCCGGGAGACCCGCCCTCATTCGTCTTCCGGCTCTCCACGCGGCCGGAAGCTGCTTTCACCTCCTCGACTCTCAGCTTCTCGGCTCTCAGCTTCTTGATATGGTTTTGCCGTGGCCCGGCGCTGGTCGCTACCCGATCCCCCGGAATTCGCGGCCCAGGGCGCGGGCCGCGGTTCCGGCGGCCGGCCTCAGGTTCCCAGCCTGCGGATGGCCTGGATGGTCAGGTACTTGTCGTAGGCATCCGGTACATCGAACTCGGTCTTGAGCCCCGAGCGGTTCTGCTGCGCATGGTTGAACCGCGTGAACCGGTTGGTCTGAATGTCGTGCGCGTGCACAAAGGACCAGGACCACACCGGGTGACCATTGCGCTCCAACTGCGCCTTGTCGCCCTTGGTCTGCTGGCTGAACCCAATCTCGAACGAGCGCCACAGCTCGCCGCGCCGGTCATAAGTCACATAGCCAATCGCCGCCATGTTGCGCACGTCCAGCCATACCCGCTTCTTGCTCACCGGCGCCCGTGGATAACCGGTGGGCTCCGCCTCGATCACCAGCACCTCCGGGCAGAACTCAAAGTCCACCTCGTAGAAGTTCAGCCCCTTGGCTCCACCGTGCAGCACACTGTCCTTGCTCCAGTTGTCCTGGTCCCCAAACCAGGTCCCCGACTGCGACCCCAAAAACGGCCCCCGCCCGATGATCTTGTAGTTGCCCCAGGTCAGCATCGGGTCCCCCGCCGCCCAGGCGTCCGACAGGAAAAAGGTGATTCCCGGCACCAGGGGCTCAAAACGCTGATTGGTCGGAAAACGACGCACCCGCTTGAACGCCGGCAAATAACCAAACAGGTCCGGAAACTCCCGCTGGTCGTATTTCCAAGTGTTCAGAAACGAGGTCCCCTTCACATCGTTGGGCGCCGTGAACCACACCGATTGATAGCGCAGCTTGTCCTCTTCCCCCTTCAGGTACGGCCCCTCCGGGTCGCTCACCCGCGCCGTGGTGTTCATCTCGCACCAGGCCAGCGAGTAGCTGTATTCCACGTCCCCCGTCGGACCCAGGTCCACATCGTCCACCGCGTAGATCGAGGTGTCGTGACGGCCCCAGCTCAGGGTCACGTTGGCAAAGGCCTCCAGACCACTCTGCGGGTCCACAAAGGGCGCTCCACCAATCCACGGCTGCCCGCTGTCCTTCACCACCACGTTGCCGTTCGCATCCAGCGCTGCCTTGCCCTGGTTCCTCAGCGTCGCCTGATAGAAATCGTGCGGAAACAGCTTGCTCACGTCCTGGGTCTGCGGCCGCACCCGGATCCGCCGGCCCATCTGCGTCACCTGGTGATAGGCCACCGGATCCAGCAGATCCTTCACGTGCTCGACATTGTCCGCCGTGATCACGTCCCCTTCCTTCACCTTGCCCTTGGTATAGGCCGCCAGCGACTGCAACTCCTCCGGATACGCCTTCCCAATCTCCCCCGTCTCCCCAATCAGCGGCCACAGCGAGGTCAGCACCCCAGCCCCCATCGCCCCGCGCGCCGTCTTCTCCAAGAAAAACCGCCGGCTGTAGTCAAAATCGTACTTCTTGATGTGCATCTCTTTTTCCCCCGTCTTATTGCACCTGCACCGGATCCGGCAGGCCGTTATGAATACACCTCTTCGCCGGAGACATAGTCCTCCAGATTGACCCCCTCACCGACCAGCAACTTGTCCGACGCCACGAATTTGGGCTTGATCAACCAGACCAGCAGGGGAACCAGAACCAGCGCCACGACCATGTTGATCAACATCACCATGACCAGCAGCAACCCCATGTCGGCCAGAAATTTCAGCTCGGAAAGGAAATACCAGGGGAGAATGGCCAGCAGCACGATGGTCGCGGTAAAGAAGATCGCCTTGCCGGTGGTGGCGACCGAGGCGTAGATGGCCATGCCGTAATCCTTGTGGCCCTGATATTCCTCGCAGATGCGGCTCAACAGATAGATGCCGTAGTCGATGCCGACCCCGATACCGATGGCTGCGATCGGCAGGGTGTTCACGTCCAGCCCGATGCCCAGGTACACCATGACCGCGGCCAGAAAGGCGTTCGAAATATTTACCGGCAACAGCAGCACCAACCCGGCGACCAGTGACTTGTAGGCATAGGCCGCGGTGATCAGAATCACCACGTTGAGCATCGCAAGAATGAGATATTGATAGGTATCGACCGTGTCGTTGATCGATTGCTGCAGGGCAATGGTTCCCGAGCCCAGGCGGATCCGGAATTTCTCGTGATCGATGCCGATTTTATCGAGCGCTGCGCGCACCTGCTCGAGCGCAACATCGACCGTTTCCTGCTTGTTGTCCTTGTACCAGAGCGACACGGTGCCGTTCTGCTGCACAAAATCCGACACATGGGAAAACGCCTTGGGACTGGACCCGAACAGCACCGCGCTGGCGGCCGCTTCCACCGCCTGTTGATTGGGATCCAGCGGCGCCCACTTGGGATTGCCCCCGCTGAACAGGCGATTGGCCTCCGGCAGATAGTCCGCAAAGGACAGCGTCGCCTCCGGAGGGTTGGCGGACAGTTCAACAGCCCGCTGCAAGGCGCTCATGGTGAAAATGGTATTGGCCTGGCGCAGCAGCCGCTCCTGCTCCTCCTGCTTCACCTCGAAGATGATTTCGAGCGTATTGAGCCCCGGGAAATGGCTGTTGATCTTGCTGACCGCCACGTTGTAATCGGAATCCTCCCACAACAGGTTGCTGCCCTCGACGGGATTGCCGATCTTGATTTGCAGCATCTTGTAGACGCTGAAGCCGACCAGGACGACGGCTATCACCGTGGTGATCCGGGCCGGGGCGCCATAGCTGATCTTCGAGAAGCGCTGCAAGCCATGCTTGATGCTGCGGTGAACGCTGAAGCCTTCGTCTTCGGCCAACCCGATCATCTGGCGAACGTTTTTCGGCTCGGGCAGCAGGGAAATCAGCATCGGCGCCATGAATACATTGGCCGGGATCAGGGTCATCGCCCAGAAGCCGCAGAAAATCGCGAATCTTTCCATGGTCGGAATGGGCGCCATTCCAATCAGAAACAATCCTGCGGCATCGGTGACGATGCCCAAAATGCCCGGCGCCATCATCACGCTCAGGGAAATCTCCGCCGCCTTCTTCTTGTCCTTGACGTGGTAGTAGACCTCGTAATAGCGCTCCATCACCTGCACACTGTGGCTGAACGAGCGCGCCACCAGGAGCAGGGGAACCACCATGATCAGGGGCTCGATCGGATCCCGCAGCCAGCCGACGAAGCCAAAGCCCCAGATGGCCGAGACCCCGGCGCACACCAGGGGCACCACCACGCCCGCCACATTGCGCATGTAGACCACCAGCGCGAGCAGCAGCGCACCCGCAGTCACCATGAAGATGAAGATCATCTGGTGCTGATGGTAAAAGACCCAGCCAGTGAGCATCGGCTGCCCGGCGGCGTGAATCTCGTGCACCTCGTCCGCTTCCGCTTGGACGAGATTCTTCTGGATGAAGTCGAAAACCGTGCGATAGTCCAGCAGGCGCTCGATGAAGGTCGCCTGGATCAGGGTCGCGGTTTCGTCCGCCGAGATCAAAAAGGTCTGACTCGCCGGTGACCTTTTGACGCGCTCGCGAAACTCCGCGATCTCCTCCGGGGTGGCCGGCGCGTGGTCGCCCATCAGCGGCTGGGAGTCGATTCCGAAGGGGGTTGCCTCGGCGTACCTGGCCTTTTCCGTGGTGATGGAGAGCACCTGATCGTGATCCACCCCCGGCGTCAGGTCGATGTTGCGGGTCATATTCCAGACCTTCTGCAAGGTCTCGGGGTTGTAGATGGTCTGGCCATCGGTCCGCTTCACCATGATGGTGACGGTGAGCGGGTTGCCGAAATTGGGATGGTCCTTGTAGACCTGCACGAAGGGGTGCGTCTTGGGCAACAGGTCCGAGAAGATGGTTTTCAGCTCGACGTTGCGCAGGCCCCAGCCAAAGAATGCGGTAATCGCCAGCAGCACCAGGAGCGACAGCCAGACATGGTGCATGACAAATTCGGACAACCGATAGCGCAAGGTTTTCAAGAGCCCCTCCGTCCCCAGAATTTTTAGTTGCCTGGTGAACCTGGCTTCGTTGCAAAGCCAGCCTCCGCAAGTCGCGGGACTGTAGCATGGACAATTGTGACCATCCATACCTCCGACGCAATGGGTGTCAAAAAGCCCGGAATTACCTGTTGTTACCCCATGGTAGTCATGCAAACCAATGAGAAGTTATTTCTACTTTTCAGTCGATCAAGCACCGAAAAAACCATGCCGGCACCTGACCGGCATCATGGAACAGCACGGCTGTATGAGCCGCCTCAGAAATAGGTTCTGCGCCCGGTCGCCCAGATGAACAGGCCGCAACCGGCCAGCACCAGCGCGAAATAGGCCGCGTACCGGCCGTAGGAAGTGCTGCCCACCCGGAACGGAAATACCGACCGGTAAGCCAGGCCGGTAGCGGGATGGCGGGCGTTCAAAATGCCTATGTAGCCGCCCTTGGCGATGAACGAATACCGCGCGTCCATCACTCCGCTGGGGTAACGGCGCATGGGCGAATAGAAGATCGTCGCGTCCTCGATGGCCTGCTCTCCCCCCAGATCTTCATAGGTGGCGGTGATGCCGGCATCGTTCACATCGCGGATGATGCGAAAATCGAACTCCATGCCCCGCAGTTCGTCGCTGATGAAGTCGATGACGAAGACCGCGTTTCCTGTGGCCGGGATATCCTCGCAGAATTCCTGGGTAGCCCGGCTCTCCGGCAGATAGCCGGTGAAGTGTGCCTTGTAGCGCCCGATCTGGATGATGCAGACGTCTTCCTCCATCGAAACGCCACCGTGCGCCACGGCGAGCCCCGGCACGCCCGCCAAAGCCAGCAGCAGCGCACGCAGAAGAATCACCATGGGCCGTGAAAACAAGGCGTTCACCACGCGCCCGGACTCAAAAGAACCGCGGCAATATGGGGCCGCCGATTTCCTGGTAATAGCGCTGGCCACTGGCGTCGGTGTAGAACAGCAATCCGGCAAAGCGGCTGTCCGGATCATAGATGAGCCCCGTCATGCGTTGTGTTTCCCACAGCGAGTCCTCGGCGCGCAGCACCGCGTCCAGGGTCTGCCCGGGAGGAATCGTCGCCACCGAGGGATGCAGCGCATCCGCCGCCACCAGCTCCTCGCCCTCGGCGATCGCAGCCTCTGCCGCGGGCCCGTTCAGGAAGCGGATGTTCGCGGTGACGAATTCCCGGATGGTCAGGGGTTGATCGCCGTGGTTGGTGAGACGCATGCGCATGGTCAGGCTGCGGCCCGCCAACTCGTAGCTGGCGTTTTCCACCGACACCTGCAGCGGACCTGCCGGAATCGGCGTGCCTTCGACCTTTACCTTGCCGGTCTGCAGCGGGATGGTCACCGGATATCTGTGTTCCGCCCAGAGATACCCGGCGAGGATCAGCACCATGGTGATGGTGAAAAACACCCCGCCCGCGACGAAGTCACGTCTGGTGATGATGGTGTTGGCCTGATCCTCGCCCAGGTTGCGGATCCGCATGTAGCGGGGGATGAACAGTTCGGGCTTCAGCAGCCAATACACCAGGAACACCACCCCCACCGCAATCCACACCAGATGCCACCCGACCACGCTTTTCATGCCGACGGTCTCCATGTCCACCGTCTCTCCGGTCAGGGTAACGATCTCGTTGCGAAACGCCTCGCCGGTGGCCGACGGCTCGACGTCGACCCAGGTGCCCTTGCCCACCAGGGTGCCCGCGTCCTTGACGTTCACCAGCGGGTGGATGTGAAACCGCCCGGGCACGCGGGCTCGCACCACGATCTTGAAGTCGTAGACCTTGCCGGGTTCGAAGGCCGTCGAACGTATCATCGGCACCCCATTGACCTCGGAATGGATGCGGAGGAATTTCGGCCCAGGGGCACCGATATTCAGGAACGCGGTATCCGCCACCGAGGGCAATTGCTCCGGCCACAGCTTCGAGGGAATGAATTTTCCGGTCATGACAATGGTGTCGCCGACCTTCGCCCGGGTGGGGGACACACTGATGTCAAACCAGTGCAGGGTGCGCATGCGCATGCTGGCGAGCTGCGCGCGTTCGCCGTGGGCGGCGACCTCCATTGGAATCGCAACGAGCGCCACGGCGAACAGATACCAAAGGCGCCATACCACACTCTTTCTCCCGCCAACGGTCATGGTTCCGGCTCCGGTGATCATCAAACGATCCGCCGCGCATAGCGCCCGGCAAAGTTGTAGAGCGCGGCGCCGAGCAGCAGAAACAGTGAGTACGCGACGACTGCCACGAAGGCCGAGAACACCGCGGTCAGCGGCGTCACCGAGCCACCAAAGGTGCGCAGCGTCGACTCCTCGATGATCCGCAGATACTCCGGCGTGGTGGTGCGGATATATTGATAGCCCATCAGGTCGGACAGCGACACCAGGGTGCCGCTGTACTCCACAGGAACCTTGTAGGCGGCGAACAGTGGCCAGTTGATCGGCCAGATCAGGGCGCCGAACAGAAACGGGCCCGCAAACGCGGAAATCACCAGGCTGCGGGTCATCAGCAGCACGCAATCGAACAGCACCCCCAGACCGATGTAGGTGGACGGGAAAGTGAAGGTCAGCGGAAAATCCGTGAACTGGCCAAAGTTGAAATAGCGGCTCACCCAGGACACCAGGCACAGCAGGGTGGTGACCGCGGTCGCGATGATCGGCAGCCGGAACACCTTCCAGATCGGATACACGAACCCGCCGATGAACATCATCAGCGACATCGGCGTGATCAGGGGCCACCAGCGCCGGTCCCGCCAGTCGATCCAGTAATCCCAGTCGCCGGCGGTCAACGCGTAGTGGATCGAAATACCCAGGGCGAGGAAACTGAACAGCACGACGATGAGGATGCCGTCGAAGCGCCGGTAGTAACGGCGCGCGGCGGGGTTGTCCAGAATGGAGAGGTCGTAACGCCCGGCGACATCGGTGATCTTCGAGGTGGGCAGCGCGAGATTGACCATGGCACGTACCTTACAGGGCAAGAGGGCGCACTCAGCCGTGCGGCCGTCGAATCCGCCGGCCGCAATGCATCGGGTCGGGATTTGCGGCCACCTGCGGGGCGCCTCGGATGCGGAGGCGCTCCCACAGGTTTGGCTGCGCAGAGCTTAGCGGGTGGAGACGGTGCAGTCGCGGCCGGAGGCAACCACGGAGATGAGTTGTGCCATGCGCTGGATGATCTGCACGGCGAGCGGCCCGAGGAAGAACAGCGACCAGCCCAGGACCACGAAGCCCCAGTGGATCGGCGCCGCGAACAGCTCTTCCGCGTAGAAGAACGTATGACCCCACTCGTTGAAGCCGTAGTTCGGCATGATCATGAAGATCCCGCAGACCACACCCAGGAAGGGCACGGACACGCGGTTCATGAACGCCGGGATCCGGGTGTGCGCCCAGATGAAGGTCGGGATCAGGATGGCAGTCAGCAGCGGCAGCGAGAAATAGAAGATCACGATGTGGGTCGGCGTGAAGTCGGTGTCCCGGATCGCCACCTGGTGCCAGGCCGCGTCGGACTCCACCGCCAGGGCAGCGATCAGCGCCGCCCAGATACCCAGCACGGTGAACACGCCAAGCAGGGTGAAATAGCGCTTGAGCTCCACCTCGGGCGTAATCGAGGCGGCATCCTTCACGCGCGTCAGCCACATGTAAATGGAGCCCAACACCATGATGCTGCCGAGCACCACGACTTCACCGTAGAGCAGCGGCATCCAATAGGTCTGGAATTCGGGTTCGTAGAAGTCCATCCCCACCGAGAAGGCCATCATCTGCTGGTAGATGCGAATACCGATGGCAATGGCCAGCACCAAGGCACCACCGATGTAGGCAATCCGATTGCGGCGCAGGTGCCCCGCCAGGCCACCGCCACCTGCGGTTGCCTCTGTATAGTCGGATTGGACTTCATACCCGTAGCGGGTCGCTTTCACTTCAGACATGGCAGTCACCCCATCCTCGGTTATAGAATTCTACAGATCAATAACCTGAGCTTCTGTTATGGATGCGCAGGAATTATTCGTCGCGATGGCACTATAAGGCAAGCCCTCAGGTGAGGGGACAGCACTGGAAGTGACAGGTGCGTTGCAGAAAGTGACATTGTCATGACTCCGAACGCCGTGCAGGTCTCGCTTTGCCGCGGAGCGGCCGTCGTGCGAGAATCCGGGGGCACCGGGCAACCACTCCAATTCCAACTCCGCCGCTCCCGGAACCACCGGGGGCCGCCATCCCAGACCCGGGCCTGCAGAGCCGAGATGAGCCAGCGATCAGTGCCGCCCACGCCGCCCCCCGCTTTCGACCGGCAGGCCATTGCCAGACAGGCACCTACCGCCGACACCAGGTTCGTCACGGCCAGCTATGCCAACATGGTGTTCCACACTCTCGGAGGTGGCCCGCAGATCGAAGCGATCTTCCGGGAGCACGGCCTGGACCCGGCAGTGTTGACCGATGCCGCCACGCCCATCGCCTTCGACCGGCTGGCCGAAAGTGTGTTCGCGGTCATGGAGGCCCTCGACATGCCCGATGCCGGGCTCTCGTTGGGCTCCCGACTGCACGTCTCCAAGCACGGCACCATCGGCATGGCGGTGATTTCCGCCGAGACCCTGGGCCAGGCCATCAAGGACATCGCCAAGTACTATCAGACCGCGGTGACCTTCTGCGACATGGACCTGTTCTACCAGGGCGACCAGCTGATCATCGAGCTGCGCGAGGCGTTCACCAGCCCGGAAGTCCGGGTGATCGTGGTGGAGGCGCTGATGCTGACCCTGCAAAACGCCCTGGAGTTCGTCAGCGGCCGGGCCCTGACCGACAGCCGGGTGATATTCGGCTACCCGCCGCCGCCCTACGCCGATCAGTACGATCTCTATTTTTCCGGCAAGACCGAGTTCGACGGCGAGCGCCATCTGATGATCCTGCCGGCCTCGATCCAGAACGTGCGCTGCGTATCCGCCGACGCCCGGATCCACCGACTCGCGGAGGAGCAGCTCCAGCACCAGTTGCAGGAGCTGCGCACCGGCACGCCGATCCACCAGCGCATCCTCGCCGAACTGCGGCGCAATACGGCGGCCATGCCGACCTTGAAAGAGATGGCCGGGATCTTCAGCGTCTCCACCCGCACCCTGATTCGCCACCTGCAGGCGGAGGGCACCACCTACCGGGATCTCCGGGATAGTATTCACAAGCAGATGGCGATGGAGGCGCTGCGCAATACCGATCAGTCGATCGACGCCATCGCCCTGGAGCTCGGCTACCAGGATACCGCCAGCTTCCGCCGTGCCTTCAAGCGCTGGTGCGGTTGCTCAGCGTCGGAGTATCGGGAACGCGAACGCAACTCCTGACCACAGGAACCCCTCACCAACCCGTTGATTCCAGCGTCCCGGAGGACCTCCATGAGCGAGCAAGGCATCAAGATTTCCCTGGCCGGCAAGACCGCCCTGATCACCGGCGCGGCACGCGGCCTGGGAGCGGAAATCGCAGCCACCTTTGCGCGCGCCGGCGCCGCGGTGATGATCGCCGACATTCTCGAAGCGGAGGGCCGGCGGACCGCGGAAGCGATCCGCGCCGACGGCGGCCGGGCCGCCTTCGTGCGCCAGGACGTGACCAGCGAAGCCGACTGGCAGACCGCGGTGGAAGCCACCCTCGGGGAGTTCGGCGGCTTCGACATCCTGGTCAACAACGCCGGGATCGAGGTCTGCGCGCTGGTCGAGAACACCAGGCTCAAGGATTTCCAGCGCATCCTCGACATCAATGTCACCGGGGTGTTCCTCGGCCTGCAGGCGGCCGCGCGGGCCATGCAGCCAGGCGGCAGCGCCGGGCGCGGGGGCAGTGTGATCAATCTGTCCTCGGTGGCCGGGCTGCGCGGCTTCTCGGGCCTCAGCGCCTACTGCGGCAGCAAGGGCGCGGTCAAGCTGCTGACCAAGGCGGCGGCGGTGGAATTCGGCCATCTGGGCTATGGCATCCGGGTCAACTCCATCCACCCCGGCCTGATCCCGACCGACATGGGCAACGCGGTGCTCAAGGGGTTCGTCGCCGCCGGGCTGGGCAGGGACGAGGCCAGCGTGCAGCAGGCCTTCGAGCGCGGCACGCCGCTGGGCATGAAAGGCGTTCCCGCGGACATTGCCAAGGCGGCGCTGTTTCTGGCCAGCGATCAGTCGCCCTGGGTCACCGGGGCCGAGCTGGTGGTCGACGGCGGCACCACGGCCTCCTGACCCCGGAGCGGCATGACCGCCGCTCTTCAGTCATCCGTCTCCGGCGGCGCCTTGCGCGGCCTGCCGGAGCGGCTGAGCCAGCGCAGGATGCGCAGCCACTGTTCGCGATCCGGCAGCGTCTTCACCGGGGCGAACTCGAAGATCGACAGGCCGCGGTCGGCCGCCTGCACATAGTTCTGGGTGGCGCGCAAGCCGGCCAGGAAGGGAAACGGCTTGCCGTTGGGCAGGCTGAAGCGGGCCAGATAATCCTCCAGCTCGGCGGTGGCCAGGGTGTGCTCCCGAATCCGATTGGCGACGGTGGCCACCCGCACCTCCCGGTTGACCACCTTGCGCACCGCGTTGAGCTCGGCGATGAAGTGATTGGCGGCGCGCACGTCCATGGGGGAGGGCAGCAGGGGCATGAGGATGCTGTCGGCGCGGCGCACCAGGTCGGACAGGGCGCGGCCATGGATTGCGGCCGGACTGTCGATCACCAGCCAGTCGGTGTCCCTCGGCGGCCGCAAGCCATCCTTCCAGGCGGCGATCCCCGTGATCGGCGGGCGCTCCGCCGGACGCACGGCCAGCCAGTCCAGGGCCGACTGCTGGGGGTCGAAGTCCGCCAGCACCACGCGCCGGCCCTTGCTGGCGTAATACCCGGCCAGATTGGTCGCCAGGGTCGACTTCCCGCAGCCACCCTTGGCGTTGAGGATGAGCACACTGCGCATGGCCCGCCTCCTTGTCATCATGCTTGTGCCGCCGCCATGTCGATCTGCCGGCGCACCATCCCCCGGGCCGATCGCGGGAGGACTGGCCGGGGGCCGCCGGAACCGGGGCGGCGGACGATCAACCCGGACTGACGCCGTTCAATGGGCGGTAAAGCCGCCGTCGATCACCAGTTCCGAGCCCGTCATGTAGCGGGACTCGTCGGAAGCCAGAAACAGGATACCGTAGGCCTGGTCGATGGGTTCGGCCATGTAGCCGATCACGATCTCGCGATTGATGCGCTCGGCATCCTGGGGCGAGAACAGATCGATGGCGTTGTCCACCATGGGGGTCTTGGTAAACCCGGGATGCACGGAATTGACCCGGATGTTGTACTTCCTTTCCGCGCAATAGAGCGCCGCCGATTTGGTGAACAGTCGCACCCCGCCCTTGCTGGCGTTGTAGGCGGCGAATTTCGGATCGCCCACCAAGCCCTCGATCGAAGAGATGTTGATGATGCTGCCTCCGCCGTTGTGTTTCATCTGGCGGATGGCATGCTGGGTGCCCAGAAACACGGCTTCCATGTTGACGCTGTTGACGAACCGCCAGTGGGCGAGATCGCTGTTTTCCAGATCGGTCTCGACACCCACGCCGGCGTTGTTGACCAGCACGTCGAGGCGGCCGTAATGGCGCACCACCTCGGCGATCACCTCGGGCCAACGCGCTTCCGAAGTCACGTCCTGTTCGATGAAGCGGGCGTCATAACCCTGGTCCCGCAGCCTGCCCGCAGCCGCCTCGCCCTCCACCGGACGGATGTCGGTGATCACCACCCTGCCGCCCTCGCGGCCGAACAGCTCGGCGCTGGCGAAACCGATGCCGGCGGTACCCCCGGTGATCAGACAGACCTTGCCCTGTACTCTACCCATGGTTTGCTCCTCGACGGTTGTTGGAATTCTCACCCGCGGCTTCAGTGAACCTGCCGCTCCTGGTTCCCCCAGTACTTGGCGCGCAGCGCCTTCTTGTCCGGCTTGCCATAGGCGGTGAGGGGAATGTCGTCCACCACCTCGATCACCTTGGGCACCTTGTAGGCGGCCAGGCGCTGTTTGCAGAAGGCGACCAGGTCCCCTGCATCGAAAGCCACCGGATCGGCCGGGATCACCGCCGCGCACACCGCCTCGCCCCAGTCCTCGTGGGGGATGCCGATCACCATCACCTGGCGCACCCCGGGGTACTCCTGGATGGCGTTCTCGACCTCCGAAGAGTACACGTTCATGCCGCCGGAAATGATCATGTCCTTGGATCGATCGACGATGAAGACGTGGCCGGTGTCGAGCTGATAGCCCACGTCGCCGGTTCTGATCCATTCGCCGACATATACCTCGGCGGTTTTCTGCGGGTCGTTGTAATAGCTCTCCAGGGTATAGGGCGAACGCACCATGATCTCGCCGACTTCGCCGAAGGGCAGTGGTCGTCCCACGGGATCGCCGATACGCACCTCGGCGGTGATCACCGGCTGGCCGCAGGAACCCAGAAAGCGCTCGTCGAGGTGGTCCGCCTTGGACAGCTTGGTCGCGAAATCCGGCACCTCGGTCTGCCCGAACAGTTGCAACAGCACCGGACCGAGCTTGGCGATCACTTCCTGCAGCCGCACGCGGGTGATGGGCGCGGCGCCGTACACCAGGGTGCGCAGCGAGCTCAGGTCGTCGCGCGCCGGATCATGGGCATCCAGCACCCGGTAGATCATGGTAGGCACCATGAAAGTCCAGGAGATTCTTTCTTTGGCGATGGTCTCGATCACGCCCCGCGCGTCAAATTTGTCGTGCACATGGATGCAGGCGCCGGCGAGCAGACCCGCCTGGAGAAAAAAACCCGCGGCATGGGGCAGCGGGCTGGTCAGCAGCATCTGTTCGTGTTCGCCGATTTCGCCGTTCACGATATGCGTGAGGCCGTTGATCACCATGCTGCGGTGGGTGTGCAAAACCCCCTTGGAACGCCCGGTGGTGCCGCCGGTATAGAGAATGAACGCAGGGTCGTGGGGCTGTACCTCCCGCCACTCGAAAGCGCGCTCGCCCGCCGCAAAGAGCGCACTCCAGGCTTCGCGGCCGGTACCGGCGCCCCCGCCCAGATCATCCACTTCGATGAGGGTGCGCAGGCCGGTGGCCGCCAGCGCAGCGCCGTCCAGCTTGTCGGCGAGCGAACCGTGCATCACCAGGGCCTTGGCGCCCGAGTGGCCGATCATGTAACTCACATCGGCCTGGCTGAGCAGTTCGTTGAGCGGCACCTTCACCGCGCCCAGTTTGAAAATCGCGAGCTCGGTGATCACGAATTCGACACTGTTGCGCAACAGGATGGCGAGGCGGTCGCCGCGCGCGATTCCGCGCTCGGCCAGGCCCGCAGCCAGGGTGCTGGAGAGTCGATCCAGCTCTCGATAGGTGTAGGAACGCCCACCGACGACCAGCGCAGTCTTCGGCGCGTACCGCCACAGGGCATTGCGAAACAGGAACTGGGAGGTCTGGCTGGTATGAATCATCGAATGTCGCTCTCCTGTAATCGGGAACCGGCCCGGCGCGTCGGCCCGCACTCCGCTCTTACCCGACCGGCGACGGGGCCCGGAGCGCCCGGCACCGCCACCGGTCAGGGCAGTGCTGCGGCCCGCCGCGCGATCAGCGCCGGATCCAGGTCGGCGGGCACCCGGCCGTAGACGCCGGCAGCCGCGGGCGCCGGCAGCCCCGCGCGCCAGAATCCGGCGGGCAGCGCGGTACAGGCGGGCGCCGTCTGGGGACAGCGCACTTCGGCGGTCTCCGGCAGCCAGAGGTCGGGGGCCGGCCCGCTCCAGTCCCGGCCGAGACCGCTGTCGGCGATCCGCTGCGCGAATACCCAGCCGTAATGGGCGGCAGCGGATTGTAGCGGTGCCAACGCATCGACCGCATCGCCCGCGTCCACTCCGGGCGCCGGCGGACTCATCACCAGCCCGGCGACGCCGCTGCCGGCAAGCGGGCGCAGAAAGTCCAGCATCCGCGCCGCGGCATCGTCGAGCTGATCGAAGTCCAGGTCGCTCCCCGCACCCAGCGCCTGCAGGATCGCCGGCGGCGAGGGCAACGCCAACAAAATGTCGGCACGGCCCGCCTGGCGATCGATGAGGGCGGCGACCACCTGATCACAGAAGTGGCGCAGCCCGACCGATGCGAGCACTCCGGCGAGCCGCTGCATCGCGCCGGCGGCCGCATCGGCCCGCGCGACCCAGAGCGCGCCCAGGTCGAACTCCAGGATCTGCGAACCCAGCACCCGGTTGGCGTCGCACAGTCCCGCCACCTGGCGCATCGGCTCGCGATACCAGTCCGCGCCGCTGCCGCCGAACAGGCGGCGCGCGTAAGCGTCGAAGGTCAGCCAGCGCAGCGCGCCGCCCTGCGCCAGCCAGGCGCGCAGCACACCGCTCATCCCAGGCGCGCCCGGAGCGCTTCGAGCTCGGCCTGCAACCGCTCGATCTCGACGTCCTTGGGATCCGGCATCATCACCGGCTCGATGGCGGTCGCCGGACAGGTACGCTCCGGGGTGCCCAGGTAGAGGGTCCCCGGGTCGTCCCAACTCCCGTAGTAGGGCAGGTGCTCCGGGGGCCGCTCCCTGGTCCAGGCGGCGGCGAACTCGGCAAACGGCCGGCCCCGGGCGAAGCGCTCGCGGCGCGCCGCGGCGCGGGCCGCATCCGTGGCGGCGGTGTCGACCGCGCCGGTGTCGTAATCCATGACCACCCGGTAGATGTCCTCCACCACTCGCCGGGAGACGATGCCGTCCCGCCAGTCGCGCACGATGTCCTGCGGATCCCGTTCCAGCACATCGCCGTAACCGCCACCACCCCCCTGGGTGATCATGTACAGCTCCCCGGGCTGGCCCAGCTCGAACTGCATGCCGCCGTGATGGGTGCTGTAGCGGGCGCCGGGAAACGGCCGCTCATTCATGATTTCCTCGATGGTGTAACGCATCAGTTCGCGGCTGTCGCGCATGATCTCGAACACGTTGACGCCCTTGACCTTGCACAGCGGATAGCAGCCCGGCGCGTAACCACCGAAGATCCCGTAGGTGGACGGAAACTTGGAGCCGATGAAATTCGTCATGTAGCCCCAGGCGCGGGTGTCCTTGTGGGTGGCGATCTGCTGATAGCCGTGCCCGCCGCGGTACTTGCCGAATCCGCAGTTGTCGACCATCACCCGGTGGGGGACGATCTTTATCATCGGCACCTCTTCCTCGATCAGCTCCTGCTCGCCGATATCGGCCATGGAAGCGAAGATGGGCGCCACCGAGTGTTCGCCGTCGCGAGACGCCCGGGCCGCCCCGCCCATGCCGTTGAGATCGGCACAGACATTGCCGGCGAACTCGCCGTGCTGGTTCACGCCGCCATAGACGAAGGTGGTGATCATGTTGTACCAGCAGGCGATCACCTCGGTCGACTTGTAGCCGGCCGCGTAGAGCAGCTTGGGAATGGTCACCTGGACCGCCGTGAAGGCGGGGAAGAACGTCATCATGCTCTGGGCATTGGGGGCGTCGGGAGTGCAATTGAGCGCCGAACCCGGATCGGTGAGCACCCGGATGGGGGCGAAGACCGCCTGGTTGCGCGGCAGATCTGGCCACACGAACATCAGAAACAGCTGCGCCAGCATGCCCTTCATGGACGCCAGCACCGTGTTGTTGGCGCGATTGAGAAACTGCGGCGACGAACCGCGCAGATCGATGATCAGCTCGTCGTCGCGCTTGGTGACTTCGCAGCGGATCTTGATCAGCGCGTTCTCGCGCAGGGTGCCGTCGGCGAACACCATGGAGCGCGCGGTTCCCTCCGGCCAGGTGCGCAGCCGCCGGCGTACCTCCTGCTCGGTATCCGTGAGGGTCCCGCGCAGCGTGGCCAGGAAGGCCTCGACCCCGTAACTGCGGATCACCTCCTCGACCCGCTGCTTGATGCGCAGGCAGGCGTGCAACTTGGCCTTCATGCCCTCCAGCTGCAGCTTGGGTTCGCGCACCGAGTTCTGCAGGAAGGTGAGCAGATCCCGGCGGAACTCGAAGTTCTCGCCCACCTTGAGCGGGGACATCTTGAGACCTTCGTCGTAGGGCGATTCCGCGCCGCCGGGCATGCCGCCCGGTTCACAGGCGCCGTTTTCGCCCTCGTGCACGATGGCGCCCACGAAACAGACGATCTCGCCGCCATCGAATACCGGGATGAACAGACTCTGGTCGGTGTTGTGGATATTGCCGTAGCGGGCGTCGTTGTGCATGAAAATATCGCCGTCGCGGATACCCACGGTGGGATCGTCCCGCCAGTACTTGAGTGCGAACTTGACCGGATGCTGCGCCAGTACCGAAAAAATCAGCACGCCGCCGGCGCTGGACAGCGCCAGATCGCCGCGACAGGAGAAGATGCCGGCGATCAGATCCCCCCACTTGGCGCCGGGCGCCGCGCCCATCTGCTCGACCATGTCGAAGGATTCGTTGCAGGCGGTCTGCAACCGGTTGCGAATCAGGTTGAGTTCCTCGGCGCGGCCGCTCCAGGCCGCCACCGCCGCGTGTTCGCGCGGCGACGGCTCGGCGACGCCGTGGTCCCCCATGATCGCCGGATCCGGTCCGAGATAGAGTACGTTTTCATCGAGGAACTTCTCGATCAGGCTGCGCTGACCGCCGCTGTGGGAGTGGCTCATGGCTTCGTCTCAGTTGGCATCCCGGCGCTCCAGCCAGGCGGAACCCTGGCGGCCCATGGTCAGCGTCCAATCGGGGTAGACCAGGTAGGTGGTGTGTGGCGTCTCGACCAGCGCGGGGCCGGCGATCACCGCGCCCTCGACCAGCGCGTCGATGTCGTAGACCCGGGTGGACAGCGGGCCGGAGACGCCGTCGTACCAGCAGTCCCGGCTGGCGCGCGGCCTGGCTGCGGCGGCCGGCCGCGGCACCGCGCGTTCCAGCCGCACCGCGCTGTGCTCGACGTAGGACACCACCCGCACCACGTTGACCCGAATGCCGGCTTCGGGCGCGGCGCTGCCCGCCCCGAACCGCTTCTGATAGTTGACGCTGAACAGATCGAGCAGCGCCATCACCTGGGTCTCGGAGGAGATGCGATTGACCGGGCTGACGACCGCGGTCTGCGCGAGCTGATTGCCATAGCGCATGTCCAGTTCGACCCGCACCCGGATCTGTTCCGCAGCCACGCCCTGGCGCAACAGATCTTCGCGGCCCAGGTTCTCGAGCTGCGCCACGGTCGCATTGAACTCGGAAAAGTCATCCAGCACCCGGCGCCGGTTGGCGTCGTAGAGCATCAGATACAGCGAGCGTTCATGGATGTGGAGCTGGTTCATGCTGCCGGCGCCGAGCGCGGAAAACACCGAGCTGAACGGGGGGATCAGGATTCGTGAAATACCGATCTTGGCGGCGTAGCCACAGGCGTGCAGCGGCCCGCCGCCGCCGTAGGACAAGAGCGTGAACTGGCGCGGGTCGTAGCCCTTGACGGCCACCTCCTTGAAGATGGCATCCGCCATATTGGCGTCCACCTTGCGGCGGATGGCGAGCGCCGCCTCCTCCAGACCCAGGCCGGCGGGCTCGCAGATGTGCTCGCGGATGGCCCGCTCCGCGCGCCGCCGGTGGAGCGGGATGCGGCCGCCGGCATAGTTGTCTGGATCCAGGTAGCCGAGCACCAGGTTGGCGTCTGTAGTGGTCGGCAATCGCCCCCCTCTGCCGTAACAGGCCGGGCCCGGGTCCGAGCCGGCACTCTGCGGCCCCACCTCGACCGCGTTCCAGAGCCCGTCGAAGCGGGCGATGGAGCCGCCGCCCGCGCCCAGCGTATGCAGGTAACTCATCGGGGTGCTGACCAGCCAGCGGTCGATCACCGGATTGAAGTCGTAGAACTTGACGCCGTCGCCGGTCACCAGCCCGATATCGAAGCTGGTACCGCCCATGTCGGTGGCGATCAGGTTGGGCTCGCCGAACTGCGTGGCGAGGCTCTGGGTGGCCTCCAGCCCGGCGACCGGTCCCGAGTGCACGGTTTGCAGCGCATGGGTGGAGCTCATCTGCGCCATCCCGCAGGAGTTGTGCACCACCAGCATCGGCCGGCGATAGCCATGGCGGCGCAGCACCTGCTCCAGGCTGGCTAGGCCGTGGTACATCTGATCGTGCAGATAGGCGTCGAGGATCGCCGACATGGTGCGCGCGTACTCGCCCTTGCGGCCCGCCACCCGATGCGACAGCACCACCGGAATGGCGCCGAGCAGATGGCTCGGGTATTCCTCCAGGATGATGCGCTCGACCTGCCGCTCGTGCGCCGGGTTGACCACCGAGTTGACCAGTGCCACCACGAACGCCTGGGCGCCTCGATCGACCAGGGTGCGCACCGCGGCGCGGACATTGTCCGGATCGATCGCAAATACCACGCTGCCGCGAAAATCGATGCGTTCGTCGATGCCCTCGATCATCGCCCGCGGCACCAGGGGCACCGGCCGGGAGGCGGCGGGCAGATCCTGCTGCTCCGCGTCGCTGAGGCCGTCGCCGTAGCCGCGCGCGCGCATCAGGGGCACCGAGAACTCGAATCCCGCGGTGGTCAGCAGGCCCACCGCCGGACCCTTGCGCTCGATCAGCGCGTTGGTGCCGAGCGTGGTGGCATAGCGCACCGCATCCACCTGCGACAGCACCTGCTCCACCTCCAGGCCGAGCTGGCCGCAGGCGTCCTCCAGGGCGGCCATGAATCCGGACGCCAGGTTGTGGTGGGTGGTGAGCGCCTTGCCCTCCGCGCGCCGCTCATCCCAGACCAGGAAACAGTCGGTGAAGGTTCCGCCGATGTCGACACTGACCCGGCGCAGGCTGGCGGCCGCGGCCGGTTCGGGCACCGCCGGCGCCGCGGGCGCGCTCACGACCGCCCCCCGAACTGCGCCTTGAGGTGATCGATGTCGAGCTCGATGTCGTGGCGGGTCAGGGGGTGCCCCGGGGGCAGATACTCGACCTCCAGCAGGGTCGCGCAGCCCGGACAGTAGTATTCGATGATGCGACACCACGCCGGATCCGGGGCGAAGGTGAAGGCATAGCGCTGCGGATCCAGGCGCGGGTCGTGGATCTCCCGGGGATCGCGTTCGGCGACCAGCAGGGCATCCTTGTAGGGGCCGCGGGCACTGCCCAGCGCGGCGTCGCAGCGCCGGCAATGCCAGGTCTCCCGGTCCAGATCGACGGCGAGATACTCGGTGATGGCCAGCCGGCCGGCGTCAGTCATGGGTGCTCTCCAGTATCAGATCGCCGTTGGCGGAGATCCGGAACCGCCAGTCCGGCCGCACCAGACAGGTGAGATAGGCGTCGCGGAACAGCGCCGGACCCTGGCCGCCGGCACCCGGCGGCAGGCCGGACAGCGAATAACGGGGCACCTCCACCGCCTCGCCGTCGAGTACCACCCGGGCGCTGCCGGCGGCAGGTGCCGCGACCGGCTCCGGGGTCACCGCCTGCGGCAGCTGCGGCTGCCGCAGGCGGTGGACGGCGGTCAGCCGGAGCGCGGCATCGCTCAACCCCTCGGCGCCGGCCCCTTCGCTCCAGGGGCGGGCGCGCAGGCGGCCCTCGGCCACCCCGACCAGTTCCAGGGTCTCGCTCCAGGCTTCCGCGCCGACACCTTCGCCGAACATGTCGCGCCGGGCGCGCTCGCGCAGCGCCGCCAATGTCGCTTCGGCGCCGCGCTGTTCCAGCTCGGCGAGCGGCACCAGGTACTGGTGGGCGAGATCGCTGAACCCCAACCCGTAAGCGCTGAACACGGATGCATAGGCGGGGACGATCAGCCGCCGGAAACCGGCGGCCTCGGCAATTCCGCAGGCGTTCATGGGACCGCCGCCGCCGAAGGCGAGCAGATCGCCACCCCCGGCGATGCCGCGATTGCCGAGGATCTCCCGCAGATGGCCCGCGACCTGCCTTTCGTAGGCGGAGATCATGTGCTGCACGGCGGCCGCCACGCTCAGTCCCAGCGGCCCGGCGACCGCGGCGCCGATCACCTCTTCGGCCAGCGCCGGATCCAGCCGCAGCTCGCCCCCCAGATAGTTCTCCGGATCGATCACGCCGGCCAGCAGCAGGGCGTCGGTGATGGTCGGCTGGGTGCCGCCGCGGCCGAAACAGGCCGGCCCGGGTGCGGCGCCGACGCTGTCCGGACCGATGCGGATGTCGCCATTGTCGACCCGAAACACCGAGCTGCCGCCGTAGCCGATGCTGACGATGTCGCCCATCGGAAAGGAGGACGGAATCTCCTCATCGCCCACCAGGCCATGGCCGAGTTGGGTGGCTACGCCATCCACCACGGTGGAGATGTCCGTGGTGGTACCGCCGATATCCATGGCCACCAACAGGGGCGATCGGTACCACCGGGCATAGGCTTCGGCCCCCGCCATGCCACCACGCGGGCCCGAACCATAGGTCTTGATCGCCGTGGTCTTGGCAACCCTGGCGGAATCGCCGTCGTTGCGGTAGATCAGCAGGGGACGGCGCAAATGATGCTGGCGGGTGACGCGCTCGGCACCGTAGAGAAACAGCTCCATGCCGGGGTGGAGATAGGAATTCACCACCGCCGAGAAGAGGCGCCGGCCATGATCGGGATCCCGTATCAGTTCGCAGGAGAAGAGCACCGGTATCGCGCCCAGCAGATGCCTGGGATACCTTTCCAGCACTTCATCCTTGACCAGGGCCTCTTGCCGGGGATCGGGCAGCGCCACCACGATGCGCGCCACGCCATGGGAAATGAGCCCGTTGACACCCGCCATCAACCGGGAGGCATCCAGCCCGCCGCCGGAAAAATCCAGGCCGACCACCGGCTGCGGCACCATGGCGCGCCACAGGGTGCTTGCCGACAGCGAAGTTGCACTCCCATAGAGAGTCTCCTCCTCGCCGGCCAGCACCATGACCCCTACTGGGCTGCCCTTGTGCTCGACCACGGCGTTGGTCCCGGAGGTGGTCGAATAGCGCAGGTGTTCCGTGTCGCCGAGCAACCGCGCCAGATCGGGCTCGCCATAACAGGCCAGAGCCAGCCGCTCCAGCACGGCGACGAAACACTGGGTGAGATCGTGCGGGGTGGTGGGCGCCTTGACGTGCAGCACCCTGTCGCCGTCGGTGGCAATGGCATCCGTGAAGGATCCGCCATTGTCGATATTGACCAGAAGTCCCATAACTGTCATCCACTGGAGCGGAGCAAATCCCGACCGGCGGCTGGCGCCGGCAGCGGCGGCAACGGGCTTGCGCCCACACCATGGTTCGGGACTACCGCGCGACCCTGGGTAGGATTATCGGGCCGGCCGGGCGCCGGCCATCACAATACAGCGCCGCAGCACTGTCAACCCAAATCCCCGGGCCGGCCGCCGGATGCGCCCACCCGGCAGCCGAACAGATCGTAATCGTCGGCCGCCTCGATCTTCACCTCGATCAGATCGCCGGCCGCGGGCGGTGCCGCACCCCGGGGAATCCCGATGTGCACCAGGCCGTCGATCTCCGGGGCATCGCCCGCGCTGCGCCCCACCGCGCCGCCCTCACCGACAGCATCGACCAGGACTTCCAGCACCTGGCCCAGGTGGCGGCGCAGGCGTGCGGCGCTGATCTCCTGCTGGACCGCCATCAGCCGGTGCCAGCGCTCCTCCTTGACCTCTTCGGGCACCGCGCCGGGCAGGGCGTTGGCGCGGGCCCCGGCCACCGCCTCGTAGCGGAAGCAGCCGACCCGGTCCAGTTGGGCTTCCCGCAGCCAATCCAGCAGCAGCTCGAAGTCCGCCTCGGTCTCGCCGGGAAAGCCGACGATGAAGGTGCTGCGCAACACCAGTTGCGGACATTGCCCGCGCCAGGCGCGAATGCGCTCCAGGGTGCGCTCCTGATGCGCCGGCCGCTGCATGGCCCGGAGAACGGCGGGGCTCGCGTGCTGAAAGGGGATATCCAGGTAGGGGAGGATCCGCCCCTCGGCCATCAGCGGAATCAGCGCGTCCACCTGGGGATAGGGATAGACATAGTGGAGGCGCACCCAGACGCCCAGTTCGCCCAGGGCGCGGCACAGCGCCAGCAGGTTGCTCTTCACCGGGCGCCCCTGCCAGAACCCGGTGCGGTACCTGATGTCGACGCCATAGGCGCTGGTGTCCTGGGAGATGACCAACAGCTCGCGCGCGCCGGCCGCGACCAGCCGCTCGGCCTCGTCGAGGACCTCGCCGATGGGCCGGCTCGCCAGCCGCCCGCGCAGATCCGGAATGATGCAGAAGGTGCAGCGGTGGTTGCAGCCTTCCGAGATTTTCAGGTAGGCGTAATGCCGGGGCGTCAGCTTGATGCCCTGCGGCGGGACCAGGTCGCCAAAGGGATCGTGGTCCTGGGGCGGCGGGGCCCATTCATGCACCGCGGCCACCACCTGTTCGTACTGATGCGGCCCGGTGACCGCGAGCACCTCCGGGTGTACGGCGCGGATCGCGGCCTCATCGCCGCCCATGCAGCCGGTGACGATGACCCGGCCGTTCTCGGCCAGCGCCTCGCCGATGGCTTCCAGGGATTCCCGCTTGGCGCTGTCGAGAAAGCCGCAGGTGTTGACCACCACCACGTCGGCGCCGGCGTAGGTGGATGAGACCTGATAGCCCTCCAGACGCAACTGGGTGAGGATGCGCTCGGAATCCACCAGCGCCTTGGGGCAACCCAGGCTCACGAACCCCACTGTCCCGCTACGCCGCACCATCGCCCGCACCCTCCCGATCCCGGCGGAAAATCCGCCCGGCCGGGCGCATTATCGCGGCTGCGGCCGGCAACCGCCACGCAATTGGTGGACCTCCGGCAACTGTGGAACAATACCGGAAGGTTCTGTCAGCGCGGATCGACCGCTTCTGCCTTGGACATCATCGACGCCAGCGGTTATCGCCCCAACGTGGGCATCGTGATCTGCGACGCCCAGGGCCGGGTATTCTGGGCCAAGCGGGTCGGTCACGACGCCTGGCAGTTCCCGCAGGGGGGCATCCACCAGGGCGAAGCCCCGCGCGATACCCTGTTTCGCGAACTGCACGAAGAGGTCGGTCTGGAACCGGCCCATGTGGAAATCCTCGCCCAGACCCAGGGCTGGTTGAAGTACCGGCTCCCGCGCCGCTACATCCGCCGCTCCAGCGAAACTCCCTGTATCGGCCAGAAGCAGAAATGGTTCCTGCTGCGCTTGGTCGGCGAGGAACACCACATCCGCTTCGATCGGGGGCCCAAGCCCGAATTCGACGACTGGCGCTGGGTCAGCTACTGGTACCCCGTCGGGCAGGTCATCGATTTCAAGCGCAGCGTGTACCGCATGGCACTGCGGGAGCTGGCGCGGGCACTGCCCGGTGCCGAGCCCCGCGACCGGAGCCAACGCCATGCTTGAGCCGCTGCGGCGCATCGTCCAGGAGGTCAACTCCGCGCCGGATTTCGCGGCGGTCTTGGAAATCATCGTGGAGCGGGTCAAGGCCGCGATGAACACCGGCATGTGTTCGATCTATCTCTTCGACCCGATCAGCAAGCGCTACGTGCTCTCCGCGACCCGCGGCCTGCTGCCGGAGTCGGTGGGCAAGGTGGCAATGACCGCCGACCAGGGGCTGGTGGGCCTGGTCGCCAGCCGCGCCGAGCCGGTCAACTTGGAGCACGCCGAAACCCACCCCCGCTTCGCCTATTTCCCGGAAACCGGCGAGGAGCGCTTCAGCTCGTTCCTGGGCGCGCCGATCATCCATCAGCGCGAGGTCCTGGGCGTGCTGGTGGTGCAGCAGCAGGAGCGCCGGCGCTTCGACGAAAGCGAGGAGGCCTTCCTGATCACGGTGTCGGCCCAGCTCGCCGGCGTCATCGCCCACGCCGACGCCACCGGGGAATTGGTGCGGATCACCGCGCCGGGCGCCGAAGTCGGACCCGCGGCCGTCTACCCCGGCATCGCCAGCGCACCCGGCATCGGCATCGGCTACGGGGTGGTGGTGTCCTCCCCCGCGGACCTCTACGCGGTACCCAAGCGCCGTACCGAGGACATCCCGGGAGAACTCGAACAATTCCGCCACGCGCTGGAGCGCACCCAGCGGGACGTGCACGACACCAAGAACGAACTGCGGGGCATTCTCAGCACCGAAGAGCTGGAGATGTTCGACGTCTATCTGCGCATGCTGGAGGACCATTCCCTGGGCGGCGAGGTGATCGCCCTGATCCACCAGGGCTTTACCGCCCAGAGCGCCTGGAGCCAGGTGATCATCGAGCACATCCGCACCTTCAGCCGCATGGAGAGCGAATACCTGCGCGAGCGCGCCTCCGACGTGCGCGACCTGGGCCGGCGGGTACTCGAACATCTGCAGCAGACCGCGCGGCCGGCGGAGCGGGTCTACCCGGAGGACACCGTCCTGATCGGCGAGGAACTTGCCGCACCCCACCTCGCCGCGGTGCCGTTCGAACGCATCCGCGGCATCGTCTCGGTGCGCGGCTCGCACAATTCCCACATGGCGATCATCGGGCGCGCCATGGGCATCCCCACGGTGATGGGCGCCGTGGATCTGCCGTGGAGCGATCTCGAGGGCCAGAAGGTCATCGTCGACGGCCACAGCGGGCAGATCCTGATCGAACCCACCCCGGAGGTGGAGCGCGCCTTTCAGGAGGTGTTCCACAAGGAGCAGCTGCTGGCCGCCGATCTGCTCGCCACCCGGGACGAACCCAGTGTCACCGCATGCGGCGAGGCGATCGCGCTGTGGGTCAACACCGGGCTGCGCGTCGACACCAAACTGTCGCTGGAGATGGGTGCCGCCGGGGTTGGCCTCTACCGCACCGAAATTCCGTTCTTTCTGCAGGAGCGCTTCCCCTCGGAAGAGGAACAGCGCCAGATCTATCGCGATCAACTGCTGATCTACGCGCCGCGCCCGGTGACCATGCGCACCCTGGACATCGGCGGCGACAAGGCCCTGCCCTACTTCCCGATCAGCGAGGAAAATCCCTTCCTGGGCTGGCGGGGAATCCGCATCACCCTGGACCACCCGGAGATTTTCATCGCCCAGATCCGCGCCATGATGCGGGCCAGCGAAGACCTCGACAACCTGCGCATCCTGCTGCCCATGATTTCCAGCGTGCTGGAGGTCGACAGCGCCCTGGCCCTGATCTCCCGGGTGTACACCGAACTGACCGTCGAGGAAGGCTATCGCATCGAGATGCCCAAGGTCGGGGCGATGATCGAGGTGCCGGCCGCCGTCTACCAGACCCGCGAGCTGGCCCAGCGGGTGGATTTTCTCTCCGTCGGCACCAACGACCTGACCCAGTATCTGCTCGCGGTGGATCGCAACAATCCCCGTGTCGCGGCCCTCTACCACGGCTATCACCCGGCGCTGCTGCGGGCACTGCGCCACATCGCGACCGAAGCCGCGGCCGTGGGCCGGGAGGTGAGCGTGTGCGGCGAACTGGCCGGCGACCCCCTGGGCGCGGTACTGCTGATCGGCCTGGGCTATCGCACCCTGTCGATGAGCGCCGCCAACCTGTTGCGGGTGAAGGCCGTGCTGCGCCAGCTCAGCATCGCCGAGATGACGGCGCTCGCCCTGCGCGTCAGCGAACTGGCCGACCCGGCCAGCGTTCAGCAGGAACTCCAGCGCGCCCTCCAGCGCCCCTCGTTGGAGCGGCTGCTGCGCACCCACGAGCGCCCGCGCCCGACCGCCGCCTGAGAGCTTGTGAATTTTTCAAGCGCTCAGCCCGG
This sequence comes from Pseudomonadota bacterium, assembly GCA_049325095.1. Lineage (GTDB taxonomy): Bacteria > Pseudomonadota > Gammaproteobacteria > Pseudomonadales > Porticoccaceae > JAGPUQ01. The sequence continues at coordinate 59,355 of JBMOPO010000025.1, forward strand.
CCAGGGACGGCCGGTCGCGGATCGAGCACCCAAGTGCTTGATCCGCGCGAGCCAGTCCGGGCGTGTACCGGACTTGCGACAGAAGCAATGCACCGGACGTGCATTTCTTCGCAAACTCTGAGCGCCGGCCCCGAATCCGGGTCAGATCATGAGCCCCATGCGCATCGCCGCGTCGAGCCGGATCACCTCGCCGTTGAGCATGCTGTTCTCCACGATATGGCAGGCGAGCTGGGCGAACTCGTCCGGCCGGCCGGCGCGACGCGGAAAGGGCACCAGATCGAGGATGCGCTGAAAACCGGCATCCCCGGTCTCGGCACGGGCCAGGGGGGTGTCGAATACCCCCGGGCAGATGGTGACCACCCGGATCCCGTAGGGCGCCAGGTCCCGGGCCATGGGCAGGGTCATGCCGATCACCCCGGCCTTGGACGCCGCGTAGGCGGTGTTGCCAACCGGGCCGTCGAAACCGAAGATGGAGGCGACATTGACGAACACGCCGCGTTCGCCATCGTCGGTGACCGGCTCCAGGGCGAGCAGGTCGCTCGCCACCAGCCGGCAGACGTCGAAGGTGCCGGTGAGATTGATATCGATCACGCGCCGGAAACTCTCCAGCGGATGCGGGCCCTTGCTGCTGGCGATCTTGCGGCCGATGCCGGTGCCGGCGGCATTGACCAGGATGCGGGCGACGCCGAGCCGGCTGCGCACGGTCTGGAGCGCGGCGGCGACGCTGGCATCGCTGGCGACATCCACCGGCACCGCGATGGCATCCACTTCGTCCGCCAGTTGGCGCGCCAGGTTTTCGTTGATGTCGAGGATCGCGACCCTGGCACCGGCGGCGGCCAGCCGGCGCACGGTGGCCGCGCCCAGTCCCGAAGCGCCGCCGGTCACAATGGCGATCTGTTCGCGAATTTCCATGATGTCTCCTCTGGCAAAGCCATCAGTTGCGTTCGATGCCCATGCGGATGGCGCCATCGATGCGGATCATCTCCCCGTTCAGCATCGGGTTTTCGCAGATCTGGCGCACCAGGGTGCCGAATTCCAGCGGGTTGCCCCAGCGTTTGGGGAAGGGCACCGTGGGAATGATGGCGTCGATCCAGCGCTGCGGAATGCTGCTCGCCAGGGGCGTCTCGAACATCCCCGGCGCCACGGTCACCACCCGGATCCCGAACGGCGCGAGATCGCGCGCCATGGGCAGCGTCATGCCCTGCACCCCCGCCTTGGAGGCGGCGTAGGCGACCTGGCCCAGGGGTCCGTCCTCGGCCACCACCGAGGCGATGTTGACGATCACCCCGCGCTCGCCGTCCTCGTTCAGCGGCGGCTCGCCGATCATCGCCTGGGCCGCCAGCCGGGCGACGTTGAAGGTGCCGGTGAGGTTGACCCGCAGCACCCGCTCGAATTCCGCCAGGGAGTGGGGACCCTTGGGCCCCGCGGTGCGGATGGCGACGTCGATGCCCGCCGCGTTGAGCACGATTCTGGGCGTCCCCAGTTGGGCGCTCGCCGCCGCCAACGCGGCTTCGATCGCCCCCGTATCCACCACGTCGCAGGCCAGGGCCAGGCCGTCGATTTCCGCCGCCACCTCGCGCGCCAGTTCCAGGTTGCGATCCAGCAGTGCGCAACGCGCGCCGGCCGCGCTCAACACCCGCGCGGCACCGGCGCCCAGGCCGGAGGCCCCGCCGGTGATCAATGCCGTCAACCCCCGGATATCCACCGATTCCCCCCTCCCGAAGTGAGGATTACCGCAGCCGGCCCGGACCCGAGCCGGGGCCCCGGCCGATTCATTGCCTGGGTTCCGGGAACAGCATCGCGAAGATGCTCTGATAGGCCTCGTCGTTGGCCAGCCCCATGATCATGCCGGCGCGGGCGTCGCGGAAATAGCGCTCGAAGGGCAGTCGCGCGGCAAATGCGGTGCCGCCGAACATGGTCATCAGCTCCTGGGTCACCCAGACCGCGGCCTCCGAGCAGGTCACCTTGGCCTGCAGATAAGGCAGCGGCGCCTGGACCTGGCCGGCGTCGCCGGCGCTGGCCGCCGCGTGCAGCAGGGCCCGCGCCGCCTCGATGCGGGCGCTGATCTCGGCCATGCGGCGCTGGTTGATGGGGCTGTCGATGCGCCGCGCGCCGCTCGGATAGCGCTTGGCGCCCTCCACGCAGGCCAGCTCGTAGGCGCCGGCGGCCACACCCAGATAGGCGGCCCCATAGGTCAGCGCCACCACCGGCATCATCACCGCGCCCAGATACTTGGCGGCGGCGTGCTCGTCGCCGATCCGATTGGCCTCCGGCACCAGGCCGTCGAAGCGCATCGGCATACTGTTGTTGCCGCGCATGCCGAGCCCGTTCCAGGGCTCCAGGGTCTCCCACTGCACCTGGTCGGCGGGCACCAGCAGCGCGGTGAGCTGGTTGGGCTTGGCATCCGCCCCGACCCGGCAGAGCATGAAGTAGTGCGTGGCCTCGCCCGCCGAGGTGACATAGGACTTGCGGATGCCGTCGAGCCGATAACCGTCCGGCGTCCGGGTCACCGCCGACAGGCGCATGCCCGGCACCCAGTCGTCGCCGCGACCGGCGGTCTCGCCGCCGGCGACGGTGAGAAAGGCCCTGCCCGCCGCGATCTCGCGGACGATCCCCTGGCGCTGCGCGGCGCTGGGCATCCGGCTGACGAGCTCGGATGCCTCGATGTGCATCTTGTAGCACATGCCGGTCGAGGGGCACTTGCGGGCCACTTCCTCGACCACCAGGCAGGTGCTCAGCAGATCCGCGCCCAGGCCGCCGTCGGCGGCATCCACGCGCAACCCCCAGAGGCCGGCATCACGCAGGGCGGCCAGGGATTCGCGGGGAAAGGCGCGATCGCGGTCGGTCGCCGCGGCGCGCGGCCCCACCGCGCTGGTGGCGACCTCACGGGCCCGGTCGCGAAGGGATTGTTGTCGCTCGTCGAGTGGCAGATAGCTCATGGTCGTGCTCCGTTTTCATTGAGTGGGTTCCGCCCCCGGCGGCGCCAGCACCGCGGGATTGGGCTTGCGCGGTGCCGCCCACCACAGCGCCAGGGGGGAGATCAGCGCGAGCACCAGACTCGCCGCCAGCATGGCGTGATAGGCGCCGGTGATGTCGTACAGCCAGCCCCCCAGCCAGGCGCCCAGCGCGGCCCCCGACGAGCCGGCGATCGACAGGGTGCCGAAGATCGACGGAAACGCCGGCCCGGCGAACAGGTCGCGGGCGGTCGCCGGATACAGCGGCGCATTGGCACCGTAGCCGAAGCCCGCACAGATCGCGAACCCCAGCGCCAGCCACAGCACCGCCTGCCACCAGCCGAGCGCCGCGAGCGCCGCGACGGCGAGCACATTGGCCACCGCCGCCAGGCTGTAGGCGGGCTCCCGGCCGATGCGATCGGACAACCGGCCCCAGAACAGCTGGCCGGCGATCGAGGCCACGCCGATGGTTCCGGAGATCAGCGAACTCTCGGCCCTGGGGATGCCGTGATCGACCAGAAACGCGAACTGGTGGATGAGCAGGATCTGCGCCAGACAGGCTCCGGTGAAGAACGCGAAGCCGGCCAGCCAGAAGCGCGCCGAGCGCAAGGCGCTGGCCAGCACCCAGTGGTGGCGCGCCGGGATGCCGCCCGTGGACTTCGCCCCGGTCGCGGCGGCCCGGGCGCCGCCGGCGTCGGCACCGCGCAACAGCCACCAGGCCGAGGGGCAGACCCAGAGCGGGCCGAGCAGCGCCAGCGCCAGGAAAGCGCCGCGCCAGCCGAAATGCTCCACCAGCAGATTGATGGCCGGCACCGCGACCAGGATGCCGAAACCGACCCCGGCGAGCGCGAACCCCAGCGCCGTGCCCAGACGTTCGGGGTAGCAGCGTTCCACGGTGACGATGAAGGGCACCCAGCCCGCCATCGCGATGCCAAAGCCCGAAACCAGGCCAAAGGTCAGGTAGAGCTGCCACCAGTCCTGGATCTGTGCGGTGAGCACCATGCCGGCGGTAAAGATCACCCCGCCCAGGAAGATCACTCGGCGCGCGCCGATGCGCTCGATGAGATTGCCGATAACCGGGCCGGAGAACCCGTGTACCAAACTCAGTACCGAGATGGCACCGGCGGTGAGCGAGCGCGACCAGCCCATGTCGTCGACCAGGGCGACCAGAAACACCGCGTAGGCGAACCAGACGCCATAGACCACGCCGAGCGTGGCGAAGGCGACCGCCACCACCGTGGGACCATGGGGTTTGCCCTGGGGCATGCGGGTTCCTCGACCGGCCGGGGCGCAGCGGCCTCAGTAACGCAGGGCCGGCGCCGGGGCCTTGTCCTGCAACAGGTATTCGCCGACGCTGCGGATGCGAAAGCCGATCGGATCGTGCAGCGTCAGGGTGCGCACGTCGCGCCAGAAGCGATCCAGGTTCTGCTCGCGCAGCGCCGCGCGCGCCCCGCAGGCCGTGAACACCTCCTGGCACACCCGCAAACCGGTCTCGGTGGCGACGATCTTGGCCTGGGATACCGCCACCGAGGCCTCGGCGCGCAGCCGGCTCATCTCCTCGGGCGCGGCCGTGGCGCGCGCCGCCAGCGCGACGTCCACCTTGCGCGCCGCCTCCCGGGTCAGTGCCTCGGCGGCCGCGAGTTCGGCGGCCAGCCTGCCGATATTCTCCAGGATATAGGGATCCTCCACCGCGCGCTCGAAGGTCAATCCCGGCCAGGGATAGGCGCGCGTGGTGGTGCGCACATAGCCGACCGCTTCGCGCAGCGCCCCGCGCGCCGCACCGACGAAGATCGCGGTGAAACCGATCTGGGTGATGGGCCCGAGCAGGTTGGTATGCGCCATCTGGCGATCCGGACCCAGCAGACTGGGGATCACCATCTCGTCCGGCGCGAACACCTTGTCGAACAGCGTGGTGCCGCTGCCGGTGCCGCGCTGCCCCATGGCATCCCAGTCATCGAGGATGCGCAGCCCCGGTGCGTCCACCGGCAGGATCGCGAGCGCCAGGTTGCCGTTCATGGTACCGATCACCGCGATCAGATCGGCCGCCAGCGAACCCGTGGAAAAGAACTTGCGCCCGGTGATCTCCACCCCGCCCTTCACCGGAACGAATTGCAGGTCGTAGCCCTTGCGCGGATCATTGGCCTTCTCCGAGGCGGCGTTGCCGAGAAAGCGCTGCTGGGCGAGGATGTCCTCGTAGACCTTGCGCTTGAGCGCCTCCGGCGCCAGTTCGTCCAGAAAGGACGCCCCCAGCAGGCAGTGCACCAGAAACATCTGCCCGATCGCGGGGTTGCCCTCGGCCAACTGGGCGATGGCCTCGGTGATCTCGGCACAGCTCGCGCCCAAACCGCCATAGGCCGCCGGAATGGAGAAGCCGAGCAGGCCGCTCGCCTTCAGCCGCTCCATCTCCTCGCGGGGGTACTGGTTGTCGCGGTCGCGCTGCGGATAGGTGGTCGCGAATTCCCGGGCCAGTTGCGCGATTCGATCGAGCGCCTGGCGAGTGTCATTGATGCTCATTTTTTTTACTGCTCCCAAGGTGATCGGCCCAAACCCGGATTCACTCAGAAGCCGGGCTCCACCGGCTCGGCGCCGAGCAGCACGGCTCCGGCGGATTGCTGGAACCCCCGCCGGGCCTCGATCGCCGCAATGATGGCATGTACGTTCGATAGACAGCGCTCCAGGGGGTGGCCCTGCATGAAGGCCGCCCGCGAACCCTTGACGTACAGCCGGCCGACCATATCGCGGGCGATATCGCCCGCATAAAAGCTCGAGGCGTACAGCTCGGCCTTGGCCGCGCCACTCAGCGGCTCCCCCCGGCTCACCTGCTCCCACACCGCCTCATAGGCCTCGGCGCATCCGGCACGGATCGCGCGCAGCGCCGCGGTGGCATCGGCGATCACGATCTGGATCTCGGCCTGATCCTTGAGCGCGCGGCCGGTAATCGAGGAAATCTTGGTGGTGATTTCCTGGCTCGCGGCAGCGATGGCGCCCTGCAGCACCCCCACCGCCACGGCGGCAAAAATCGGCAGCGTGAGCACCGTCGCCGGATTGCGAAACAGCGGCCGGTCGATCCGCGGCGGACTGCCGGGGATGGTGGCCAACACCTCGGGCACGAACAGATCCGCCACCGTCACCTGGTTGCTGCCGGTGCCGCGCATGGCGGCGGCGTGCTGCCAGGTCTGGGCGATCTCGACCTGCTCCGTCGGCACCAGGAACAGCCGCACCTCGGGCCGGCCGTTGACCAGCCGCGGGCCGTCCTCGTCCACTACCCGCGCCATCAGCGCGCACCAGCGCGCGTCCTCGCAGCCGGTGACCACGGGCCAGGAGCCGCTCAGGCGATAGCCGCCGGGAGCGGGCCTGGCGGTCGCCAGTGCCACCGCCGAAAAGCCGAAGTTGCGATCCGGCTCGGCGAACAGAGCGCGGCGCTCGGCTTCCGGCAACAGCGCTGCGGCCATGCAGGCGGGGATCGAGTTGACCATGTACCAGCTCACCGCGGGGTCCGCGGCGGCGATCTCGGCAGTGGCCAGGAAAGCCTCCCTGGGGGTTACCTCCAGGCCGCCGACCTCGCGGGGTGCAAACAGGCGGAACATTCCCGCGCGGCCCGCGGCTGCCACCACTTCGGGGGCGAGCCGCGCGCGCAGCTCGCCTTCGCGCCGTTTTTCGTCGATCAGGGGACGCAGCGCCCGGGCGGCCTCGATCGGACATGCGGTATTCATAGTCATTCTCGCCTTACTCCTGTGTTATGCGATTACTGCGATTGCGGCGCCCCGGCGGCGGGCTGCAGGCGCGCGGCCCGGGGCGTGCGGGATCAAAGTCCGAACAACGACCGGGCGTTTTCTCCCAGCACTGCGCGCTGGTCGGCTTCGGAAAGCCGGGCGACACTGGCCCGAACCAATCCGGGCGCATCCAGACTGGCATCGATATGTGGAAAATCCGAGCCCCAGAGAATCCGGTCGCGGCCGACCAGTTCCAGGCAACTGCCGATGGTGCGCTCCTCGGGTTCGGCCACGAACCAGAGGTTGCGGCGAAAGTACTCGCTGGGCCGGCCCAATGCCAGCTCGGCATCGAAACCGCGGAAGTGACGGTACTTCTCGTCGAGCCGGTCCATGGCATAGGGCGCCCAGCCGCAGCCGGCCTCGATGGCGACGACTTTCAGACGCGGGAACTTGTCGAACAGGCCGTCCATCACCATGGCCATGCAGGCCGGCATCACCTGGGATGTCGCGCCCAGGGCAAAGGTGAAGGTACGGTTGGCCGGGGTGTCGTACCAATCGCCCACGAAACCCGTGACAAGACGTCTGGTGCGCACGATGACGTGGACCAGCAGCGGTACCCCGGCTTCCTCGACGCGCGCCCACAGGGGATCGAAATGGGGATGGGCAAAGCCCTTGCCGTCCACCCGTTCCGGGGCCAGGAACACCCCCTTGAAGCCCTGTTCCAGGCGCAGTTCCAGCTCTTTCACCGCACCGGGAATGTCGCGCAGATTGAGGTGCGCAGCGATCACCAGGCGCTTGCGGTCGGCCGCCTGAAAGTCATGCACCCAGTCGTTGTAGGCGCGGCAATAGGCGTTGGCGAGCGCGATGTCCGGCGTGTCCCAGAAGATACCGATGGTCGGCAGGACAAGACCCGCGGCCAGACCCCAGCGGTCGAACAGCGCGACGCGGTCGGGACCGAACATGCTGGAGCGCGGCGCGCCGTCCAGATAGCCGAGACCGGAATCGGGATTCATGGCCAGGTTGCGATCGAGCTCCGCGCCGCCCAGCGCGGCGGTACAGTTGGGCAGGATCAACTGGTTATCGACGAAGAGCTGATCGATGCCCTCCGGGGAGCGGCGAAACTGGATGCTGCGATGTCGGAAAGCGGGATCGAGGTAGTTGTCCCACAGATCCGGCGGCTCCAGGACATGGGCGTCGGCGTCGAACAGAAAAGGTTGCGCGGCGGTATCCATGGCGCCTCGTCACCCCGGATGCGCACAGGGCGACCACCGACCTGCCGTCGACCGGTCACGCAGCGGAGGCGTGACGGTCACGAGCGATCGCTGCCCTGCCCGGTTCGGGCGCTGTTGTAGTGGTCCTGACGCTGCCCGGCGCCCGCGGCCAACGGCAAACCGGGGGGCTGAGCCCCCGGGTGCCTCGCTGGTCATGCCGGAATCTTGTCAACCGGCAGGTTATAGCACTCGATGATGTTCTCGCGCATGATCCAGCGCATCTGCTCGTTGGTCAGACCACCGGTGTGCTTTTCCAGCATCTCCTGCGACCAGGGCCAGGTGGCGTCACTGTGCGGGAAGTCGTTGGCCCATACCAGCCGCTTGGGATTCATCAGGTTGGCCACCTTGAAGGCCACCCAATCGTCCTGGAAGGTCAGCCAGATGTTGCTGGCGATGTACTCACTGGGCATCTTGGCCAGGTTCTTGCCGCCGCCCAGCCAGACGCCATGGCGCTCGTAGGCGTGGTCCATGCGGTAGGCGTAGTGCGGCAGCCAGCCGGCATCGGCCTCGGCGGCGATGAACTTGAGCTTCGGATGGCGCTCGAACACGCCGCTGAGCACGAACACGCCCATCACATCCTGTACGCTGCGGATGATGCTCATGAAGCCGTTGACCTTGTTGCCGCGCACCCGGGCGATATCGCCCACGCCGCCGCCGCGCGAGGTCAGGATGTGGAAGGACAGCGGCATGTTCAGATCCACCGCGCACTCCCACAGCGCGTCGTACATCGGGTGGTCGTAGTCCTCCTGGGCCGGGTCGCCGGGCATCATCATGCCCACGAAGCCCTTCTTCTTGCAGTCCTGGAAATCCTTGATCATCTGGTCGACGGATTCACCGGAGGTCTGCCCCAGCCCGAACATCCGGCCCTCGGGCGCATCGGTCAGGTAGTGCGCCAGCCATTCGTTGTAGGCGTGCATGCAGGCGGTCTTGTAGGCGAAATCGGGATGGTTGCACAGCGCCATGCCCACCGACGGATAGATGATCTCGGCAACCACGCCGTCGCGGTCCTGGTCCGCCACCCGGTACCTGGCGTCGTAGCCGCTGCGATGGAGTTGATCGAAGGTACAGCCCTTGGTGCGCTGGCCGAGCTCTTCCGGGCTGAGGCCGGCGGCGGCCACCAGGCCCAGGGGAATGGCGCTCTCCATGCCGGGAATCACATAGGTATCGTTGCCGGCAGCGTCGCGCTTGATGGTCGGGGCACGGTCGCGGTACTTGGGATCGATGTAGTCGGTATAACAGTTGGCCGGCTCGACGATGTGCGAATCGGCGGAAATCAGTCCAAAACCCAGGCTGCTCATCTGAGATGCTCCATGATTGTCGAGGAGGGAGGAACTCCGCCGTCCGGAGCACGGCGGATCGAGCCCTGCTTTACCAACCGGCAACCCAGGTTACCGGTGATTAGCATCCCACCGAATTTAAGCAAACGATTGACACAATTCAACTCCGAACCCCGAGATCAATGACCGGATCCACGGTCGAAACCCCGCCTGCGCGGGGCTTCGGCCGCGTTCGAGAGTGGCGCGCCTCAGGCCTTGATCCGGTCGGTGAAGCGCGGCCAGACCTTGGTGGTCATCAGCTCCAAATGGCGCATCATCGCCCGCTGCGGAACCAGCTCGTTGTAGCCCATCATCCAGAAGTAATCCGCCGGCAACTCCTTGAACAGGGCCTCCAGCTTGCGGGTGACGGTGTCGGGGCTGCCGCAGATCACCAGCCCGCGCTGCTCCAGCGACTCGAAGTCGTTCTGGATCTTCATGGGATCCTCGCCGGGCAGCGCGATGGCCGCATTGAAGCCAAACGGCTGGAAGAATTTGCACCACAGGAAAGCACCGGCGTCCATGGCGATGCGGCGCGCCTCCGCATCGGTGTCGGCGCAGACGATCTCGCGGGTGATACCCATGTTGGCGCCGAAGCGATCGTCCTTGCCGCAGGCGGCCATCTCTTCCTGGGCGGCGCGGAACTGGCCCTTGGCGGCCTCCAGATCGCCGGCGATGATGGAGATCGGCGACACGCCGTGGCGCATCGCCCAGCGGATGGTACGCTCGGAAAAGCTGAACGGCTGGAACAGATCCGGGATGCGCTTGTTGTAGGTTTTGGGCGCGATGCCGATCTCCCGCACCAGGCCCTGGTCGTCGATGCCCCGGCCGAACTCCCGGCTCACCTCCACCGCCGGCCAGTAGATGTCGTCCGCCGGCGGGATCTGCCAATGCTTGCCCCGGTGGCTGAAGGTATCGTTCTGCCAGGCCTTCATGATGATCTCGAAGTGCTCCTCATAGAGGTCGCGCTTGGCCTCCTCGTAGGCCGCCTCGGCGTCGCCGGCGTTGCGCCGCAGGGCCGGGAACTGCTGGCCGATCACGTTCACCCAGCGCGGCTGATAGCCGCGGGCGAAGCCGGCGAAGGCGCGGCCCTGGGTCATCTGATCGAGGATCGCAATGTCTTCCGCCACCCGGATCGGGTGCTGCGAGGGCAGCACGTTGCCGAGCTGGCCGACCCGCAAGCGCTTGGTGTGCAGGCCCAGATAGAGGTCGATCATGATCGGGTTGGTGGAGACCTCTTCACCCTCGATGTGAAAGTGGTGCTCGGTGAAGCCGAAGCCGTAGTAGCCGGTCTCGTCGAGATAGCGCGCCTGCTCCACCAGGTTCCTGAGCATGGTCTGGTACAGGTCGGTGCGGACGCCCGCCATGCCCTTTTCGATCTCGGCCCGCGGGCCGATGGTCGGCATCGAAAATACGCCTACTTCCATCGCAGCTTCCTCATTTCATGGCGCCGCCGGGATGGCGGCGGGGTGTTGTGCAATCGCAATCGCGCGGATCTTCAGCAGGCCGTGGCGCCACCATCCACCACCATGGCGTGCCCGGTGACGAAGGAGGCGTGGTCCGAGCACAGCCACACCGCCGCCTCGCCGATCTCGGCAGGCGCACCGAATCGCCCAATCGGCTCGAAGCCGATCATCGCCTGTTCGAGGCGGGGATCGGTGGCGAACATCCGCTCCAGCATCGGCGTGCGGATCACCCCCGGGCACACCGCGTTGACGCGAATGCCCTTGGTCGCGTATTCGAGGGCGGCGGTCTTGGTCAGTCCGACCACGCCGTGCTTGGCGGCCACATAGGCGCCGGCGTTCTTGGAACCCACCAGGCCGGCGATCGAGGCGGTGCTGACGATGGCCCCGGGACCGCCCTGCTCCAGAAACTGTCTGACCTGGTACTTGATGCAGAGAAAGACACCCTTCAGGTTCACGTTGTAGTTGAAATCGAAGTTTTCCTCGGTGCACTCGTGGAGGCGGGTCCAGGTGCCTTCGACTCCGGCATTGTTGTAGGCGCAATCGAGCCGCCCATAGTGACTCACTGCCGCTTTCACCAGGTTTTCGACCTCGGCGGCTTTCGACACATCGCAGCGCACGAAGGTCGCCTCGCCGCCAGCCTCCCGAATGAGCCTTGCCGTTTCCGCACCGGCTGCTTCCTGAAGGTCCGCAACCACCACCCTGGCCCCTTCGCGGGCGAAGATCTGCGCCGCCGCGCGGCCGATGCCACCGGCGGCGCCGGTCACCAGCGCCACCTTGCCTTCTACGATACCTGCCATACTCACTGCTCCTCGGTTGCCATCACGGCCTCAGGCGGCGCGCGGCGCGGGTCGCTCGGGAAGGGGTTCGGCATGCAGCACGCCGGCCTGCGCGAGCTCCCGGATGCGCGCCTCGCCGTAGCCGATCTCCCCGAGCACCGCGGCGTTGTGCTCACCCAGGTAGGGCGCCTCCAGATCCAGGTGCCCGGGAAACTCGGAAAAGCGCAGCGGATTGCCCGGCACCTGGAAGTTGCCCAGCGAACGGTCGTAGATGGTGCGCACCGTCTCCCGCTCGATCAGATGCGGATGCCGGCAGGCCTGCTCCACGGTGAGGATGGGCGCCACCGGGATGTGGCCCTCTTCGAGAATCCGGATCGCCGCTTCGTCGCTTTCCTGGGCCTGCAGCCACGCTTCGATGATGGCGATCAGCTCGTGCCGGTTCTTGGCGCGCGAGGCATTGTCGATGTAGCGCGGGTCCTCGGCCAGTTCCGGGCGGCCCATGACCTCGCACAGCTTCGGCCACAGGTGCAGGATCGGCAGCAGAAACAGATAGGAGTCCCTGCTCTTGAAAATCCCGCCGGGAGCCACGGCATAGTGATGCGAGCCGGAGCGGGTGGGCTGGATTTCGCCCTTGCTGCACGACCAGACCTGCACATTGACCTCGTGATAGTGGAAATAGCTGTCGAGCAGCGAGATGTCGAGGTACTGGCCCTTGCCGGTCCGCTCGCGATAGAGCAGCGCAAACCCGATGGCGCAGGCGGCGTGCACCCCGGTGCTGACATCGCCGATCGCCGCCATGGGGAAGGCGGGCGGTTTGTCGGGGTCGCCGATCATGCTGGTGATGCCCGAATACGCCTGGCCGATGTTGTCGAAGCCGGGCAGATGGGCGAGCGGACCGCTCTGGCCGAACGCGGAGATCGAGCACATGACGATCTCGGGGTTGACCGTCTTGATGACGTCGTAGCCCAAACCGAGCCGCGCCATGACCCCGGGGGCGAAGTTCTCGACCAACACGTCGCAGTGCCTGGCGAGGTCCTTGACGATCTTTACCCCATCGGCGCTCTTGAGATCCACGCCGACACTGCGCTTGCCGCGGTTCTGCTGCACATAGTAGGCGCTGCGCCCATCGGGGCCGAGAAACGGAAACTTGCGGCTGGGATCGCCGCCGGGCCATTCGACCTTGATCACCTCGGCGCCGGCCTCGACCAGGATGCGGGTGGCCGCCGGGCCGGCCAGGAACTGGGTGAGGTCGAGCACCCGATAGCCGTCGAGTACGTGTTTCATGGGACTTGCCTCCGGTTCTTATGTGATTCGGCGCGGCCCCTGCCGCGGCGCCTACTGCGCGAACGAGCCCCCATCGACCGACATCGCCAGGCCGGTGACGAACGACGCCCGGTCCGAGCACAGCCAGACCACGGCTTCGGCGATCTCCCCGGGCCGGCCCAGGCGGCCGACCGGCTCCATGCGCCGCATCATCTCGTAGCCCTTCTCGGTGCCGCCCACGATGCGATGGAGCATGGGCGTCTCGATGGCGCCCGGGCACACCGCGTTGACGCGAATGCCCTCTTTGGCGAACTCCAGGGCGGCGGTCTTGGTCAGGCCGATCACCCCGTGCTTGGCCGCCACGTAGGCACTGCCGCGCGGCACGCCCACCAGCCCGGCCAGCGACGAGGTATTGACGATGGCGCCCGGGGAGCCCTGGCGCAGGAACTGCTCGATCTCGTACTTCATGCAGCGCCACACGCCCTTGAGGTTGACCGCGATGTTGAGATCGAAGTTTTCCTCGCTGCAGGTGATGGTGGTGGCGCGGGTGTCGCCCTCGACCCCGGCGTTGTTGAAGGCGCAATCCAGGCGGCCGAAGGCCTCCACCGCGCCGGCCACCAGGGCCTCCACCTCCGGGCCCCGGGTCACGTCGCAGCGGAGGAACACCGCTTCGCCGCCGGCGCGCCGCACCCGCGCGACGGTCTCCTCCCCGGCCTCGCGGTCGATGTCGGACACCACCACCCGCGCCCCCTCGCGCGCGAAGGCCAGCGCGGTCTCGCGGCCGATCCCCGAGCCCGCGCCGGTGATCAGACCGACCTTGCCTTGCAGGTCTCCCGGCATCTTCCCCCCAAGGGCTGCGCGCGGTACGCGCGTCACGATCTGACGGGAGCTTAGCGCCCACCCCCCGGCTGTCAACCCGGGCCCTCGACCCGGGAGACCTTTGGCGTATCATGGCAACCCGTTGACGCAGGCACCCGCCGCCCTTCCCCACTGGAGGATCTCAGTGAAAACCCCGGCCATCACCGACGACCTGATCTACGAGAAAAAAGGCCAGCTCGCCTACCTGACTTTCAACCGGCCCAGCGAGATGAATTCCATCACCCCGGAGATGCTGGATGATCTCGAGGTGGTCACCGAGGACTTCAAGAACGACAGCGAGCTGCTGGTGCTGATCGTCACCGGGGCGGGCGACAAGGCGTTCTGCGCCGGCGCGGATCTCAAGAAGACCATCACCAAACTGACCGCCGAGGCCGCCGCCGGCGGCCGCTTCATGGCCAGGCCGGAACAGCGCTTCTTCAGCACCTGCTTCAAGCCCATCATCGCCGCCATCAACGGCTTCTGCCTGGCCGGCGGCACCGAGATCATCCAGGGCATGGACATCCGCATCGCCGCCGAGCACGCCCGCTTCGGCCTGCCCGAAGTGCACTGGGGCATCATCCCGGGCGGCGGCTCCCATGTGCGCCTGCCGCGCCAGATCCCCTACTGCCACGCCATGGACATCATCCTCACCGGCCGCCAGCTGACCGCACAGGAAGCCCTGGCGTTCGGCCTGATCAACCGGGTGGTGCCCGCCGGCAAGGTGCTGGCCGAGGCGGAGCGCTACGCCAAACTGATCTGCCGCAACGGCCCGCTCGCCGTCCAGGCCGCCAAGGAAGCGGTGATCACCGCCTACAACCAGTCCTGGGAGGAGGGCTTCCGCACCGAGGCGCTGCTCGCCGAGCGGATCTTCAAGACCGAGGATGCGAGGGAAGGGCCCAGGGCCTTTGCCGAGAAGCGCGAACCCGTCTACCGGGGCCGCTGAGGATCCCGCCGTGCGCCGCGCAACCCGCCGGCTCACCGGGCTGCTGTGCGGTCTGGCTGCACTGGCCGCGGCACCGGCCGCGGCGCAGACCTTTCCGGTGGATCTCAACCAGGACCTGGGCGGCCTCAAGATCATCGCCCAGGTGCAGGCCGCGGATGCCGCCGGCGACGTCATGGTGCTCACGCTCACCAACCTCGACCGGCGCGACGCCCGCTGCACCGCCACCTTCGACATCCGGGTCCTGCCGCCCAAGACCTACCGGCGCCAGGTCGCTGCGGGCGAGCGCGTCCAGATCCACCACCGCGTCAAGCGCGCGGTGAACCGGATGATCATCGACCTCAGCTGCGCCCCGGACGCCTGACGGGCGGGACCACCATGGGCGCGATGACCACCACGGTGCGCGGCAACGTCAAGGCCTGGGAGTGCGACCTCATGGAGCACATGAACGTCCAGCACTACCTGGGCCGCTCCGCCGAAACCCTGGGCCAGCTCCGGGTTCTGCTCGGGCTGCCCGCGGGCAGCGTGCTGCGCCCGCGCCGCGAGCGCGTACTGTTCCTGCGCGAGCTGCGCGACGGCGCCAGCTTCGAGATCGCCACCGGCATCCTGGCACTGCGCCGCAGCGGCCTCACCACCTTCAACGAGATGCGCAACATCGACAGCGGCGCCAGCGCCGCGCGCTTTGTCATCGAGCTCGACCTGACCGACGCCGCCGGCGCGCCCCTGCCGCTGCCGGAGCCTTGCCTGGCCGCCGCCGAACCCCTGCGCATCGCCGCGCCGGAGGACCTGCGCCCGCCCGCGCGGCTGCGCCAGCCGCCGGCGCGGGACTGGGCCACCGCCGAGGCGCTGGGCCTGCTCGACACCGCGCGCGGCACCATCGAGCCCTGGGAGTGCGACGCCCGCGGCGAACTCCATCCGCGCTTCTTCATGGCGCGCTGTTCCGATGCGGTCACCCACCTCCAGCACCACTACGGCCTCACCCCGGACTACCGCAGGGCGCGCGGCCTAGGCAGTGCCGCGCTCGAATACGACATCGAATTCCACCGCCCGCTGCGCGCCGGCGACGCCATCGTCACCCGCAGCGGCCTGCGCGAGATGGAGGGCAAGATCCAGCGTTTCTTCCACTGGTTCCTGAACGCCGCCAGCCGCGAGACCGCAGCCACCGTGGAGACCGCCGGCACCCTGTTCGACTTCGAGTCGCGCCGCTCGGTACCCATCCCCGACGACCTGCGCGCGCGGGCCGCGCCCCTGGTGCAGCGCTTCTGAGGCGAGGTCCGGCCCGCGCGGTCCAAGTGCCGAAGCGGATTGCCGCGCCTGCGGGCACAATCGGGGATCGGCCCGCCCCCATCTTGGAGCACAGCCCATGAAAACCCTGCCCGACGAAGTGCGTCCCTACCAGCGCACGCCGGTGTTCACCGAGACCACGGTACCCGCCGGGCTGCTGCGGGCGCACACCACCAAGGCCGGCACCTGGGGCAGGATCCTGGTCCTCGAAGGCCGGCTGAGATACCGGATCCTCAGCCCCGCGGTGGAGGAAGTCCTGCTCACCCCCGAGCGGTTCGGCGTGGTCGAACCCCAGGTACCGCACGAGGTCGCCCCGGACGGCCCGGTGAAATTCCTGGTGGAATTTCTCCGGGTTCCGGAGCCGAAAGCCCAGGGCCAGGCTCGCGCCGGCTAGGTGGCCAGCGAGAGGATCAGGATCACTGCCGCGATGTTGAGCCCCAGCCCCACCGCCAGCATGCGCCTGAGGTTCACCACGCCCGACGCATAGGCGATCGCGTTCGGCGCGGTCGCCACCGGCAGCATGAAAGCGAAACTCGCCGCCAGCGCCACCGGAAAGCCGAGCTCCGCCAGCGGCGTACCGGTCGCACTCGCCACCGCGGCCACCACCGGCAGCATCGAAGTCAGAGTCGCGACATTGCTCGCGAGCTCCGACACCAGAATCGTCGCCGCCACCAGCAGCGCGATGAGCCCGAGCGCCGAAACGCCCCCGAGCCCGCTGATCCACGTACCGATCCAGGCCGCAAGGCCCGTGCTTTCCATCGCCGCCGCCAGCGAAAGCCCGCCGCCGAACAGCACCGCGATGCCCCAGGGAATGCGCTCGGCCGTTTCCCAGTCGATCAGCTTTTCGCCACCGCCGCGGCCGGACGGAATGAAGAACAGCAGCAGGGCGCCGATGATAGCCACACCCGTGTCCGTCAGGGCGCTCAAACCGGGCAGGCCCGCCAGCTGGACGCGGAACATCCACGCCAGCGCCACGAGCCCGAACACCGCCCCGATGCGCGCCTCGGGGCGCGTGACCGGCCCCAGCGCCCGCAGCGCATCCTTCACCACCGCGCCGATCGCCGCGAAGCGCCCCTGCGCCTTGCGGCCGAACAGCGGCAGGCACAGCAGCAGCCAGGCGACCGGCAGCATCACCAGCATGATCGGAATGGCGCGCGCCATCCAGTCGATGAAGGTGATCGGCTCGCCCGCGCGCGCGAAGAAGGCGATACCGATGAGGTTGGTGGGCGAGCCGACCGGCGTGCCGACGCCGCCGATCGTCGCCGCGTGCGCGACGCCCAATATCAAAGCGCCGCCGAGAGCCGGGTCCGCCGGGCCGCCGCCCGCCATCGCCCGTGCAGTACCGATCGCGATGGGCACCAGCATCAGGGTCGTCGCCGTATTGGAAACCCACATCGAGAGTACCATCGAGGCGGCCATGAAGCCCGCCACCAGCATCACCGGCCGCCCGCCCGCGGCCGCTGCTATCGACAGCGCGATGCGCTCGTGCAGCCGCCAGCGCTCCACGCAGGCCGCCAGCATGAAACCGCCGATGAAGAGAAAGACGATCGGGTCGGCGTAGGGGGCAACCGCCGCGCCGATGCCGGCCGCGCCGATGAGCGGCAGCGCGGCGATCGGGATCAGCGCCGTCGCCGAAATTGCGATCGCCTCGGTGACCCAGAACACCACCATGAGCGCCACCAGCGAGACCACGCGCCAGGCTTCCGCCGAAAGCCCTTCGGGCGGCGGGAGGAGTTGCAGCCCGAGGGCCAGCGCCGGCCCCAGGGCGAGCCCCACCCGGCGGCCGGTGGGGCCGAAGCCGGTTGCCTCGCCGGCGACCTCGGTCATGGCGTTCCCTCCGCATCGAGCACCGGAATTTCAACCGGACAGGAGTTTCCAATCAATTGCCGGGCAAGCCGCCGCGCGGCGCATCGGCAATGGATCCAATCGCAGCCACCGGCACCAGGCCTCGGCACCAACGCCGGGTACGCTGCGTTTGTCCGGCCCGCGTCGATGGCGATGGCGAACTTGGCGCGCACGACCTCGGTAGGCCGGATAAGCCGCACCGCGGCGCATCCGGCAATCGCCCCCATCTCAACCGCCGGCATCATGCCTCCGCGCCGGCGCCGGGTGCGCTGCGCCTGCCCGCCCCGCATCGATGGCTAGGGCTGGGGCCGCCGGCGGGTCACTCCCGCAACGCCGGATAGTCGGGGTTGGCGATCGCCAGCTTGGCGCGCACGGTCGCGCGCACCTGGGCCAGCACCTCGGCGCGGCGGTGGTCGAGGGCGCCGGAGCGAATGGCGGCGCAGAGCTCGGCGTTGAGCGCGTCGAGGGCGGCGTCCCGCTCCAGGTCCGGCGGGGCCGGTTTGCCGAGCAGGCGCTCGAGCCCGGCCAGCTCGGCGCGGTCGGCGGCGGCGCCCTGTTCCAGTTCGCGACCGACGATGGCGAGGATGTTGGCCGCCACCCGGCACCGGTAGGCGCTGCCGCCCTGGAGCTGGGGCAGGACCTCGTCGCGCAGGAAAGCGCGCACGCCGGCCAGCAGCTCGGCGGCGGTGGCTCGGTCCTGGGGCATGTCAGGCTTCCTCGATCAGTTGCAGGAGGTCGAGCTCGTTCTCGCAGGCGCGCCGCCCGATGGCCAGGTGCTCGAAGGAGTCGATCAGCCCGGAGATGTGCTTGTAGGCCTGGAACTGGCAGACGATGCCCCATTTGAGGGTGCCGAACACCTCCCAGAAGCGCACCGCCCGGGGATCCACGGCGCGGCCGCCGGCGTCCTCATAGCCGGCGAACAGGTCCTCGCGGGAGCCGAAGCCGCCCACCGGATTGCGGTGCTGGCCGAAGCGCCAGGCGCGCACGCACAGCCAGCCGAGATCCTCCATGCCGTCGCCGAGGTGCCCCAGCTCCCAGTCGAGCACGGCGCGGATGCCCTCGGGGCCGACGACGAAGTTGCCGTTGCGGAAGTCGCCGTGCACCAGGCCGACGGGGGCCCGGTCGGGGCAGCGCTCCTCCAGCCAGCGGAAGGCCAGCTCGAAGGCGGGGTGGTACTCGGGCCGGCCCACCGGGGTCTCGTCGCGGTAGAAGGCGCTGAGGCCGTCGAGCAGTTCACGGTAGTAGCCGAGCAGGGCGCGCGGCGGCATGCGGCTGAGACGGGCCGGCAACTTCGCCCTGTCGATGGCGTGCAGGCCGGCGAGGATCGCGCCGCACTGGCGGGCCATGCGGGCGCGGGCGCCGGCGAAGGCCTCATCGCGCAGGATGCGCGGCGCCAGCACCTCGCCCTCGATGCGGTCCATCACGTAGCAGCTGCCCAGCGGATGGTCGGCGGGCAGGCTGAAATGTACCCGCGCCACCGGGCCGCCGGCCTCGAATACGGCGCGCTGCAATTGCGCCTCGGTGTCGCGGTCGAGCGAGTAGGCGGTCTTGCCGCCGCGCCAGCCCTCGGGTCCGGCACTGCCGGTGGCGCCCGGGTCGCGGCGCAGGATGAGGCGGTGGCGGGCACCGGCCGGGGTGTCCACATCGAAGGACCAAGTCTCGCGGGAGGCGCCGCCGGAGAGGCGCTCGAGACCGCTCAGGGTCACCGGCCCGAAGTGGCGCTCGAGCGCGGCGGCGAGCAGTTCGCCGACCGCCGCCGGGGGCAGTTCGACGGCCTGGTTCACGCGCCCACTCCCACCGGACGGCCATCGACGATCTGGTCGAGGTATTCGGAGAGCCCGTAGCCGACCTGCCCGTTGCAGCGGTACTCGGTGAGCCCCTCGGTGATGCGGGTGAGTAGCTCGGTGCCGTCGGCCAGGGTGCGGCGGTTGCGCAGCGGGATCAGCGCCAGCACCCGGCCCTCGATCCGGTATTCGGCGCCATCGGTGCGCGCCCAGGCGCGCAGCCGGGTCTGGTGGAAGTTGGCATCCCATTCGGACTCCACCCGCACTTCCCGCACCAGGTCGTAGCGGCCGCCGCTGAGCACCATGCCGCCGACGATGCGGCGGCCGTCGCCGAGCGCCTTGTCGAGCAGCATGATGGCGAAGTCCTCGCTGAAGCTCATCGGCAGCCAGCGGTACCAGGGCACGTTCTGCCAGTAGCGCGGCCCCCAACTGTGGTCGCGCAGGCCGAGCCCGCGGACCTGCCACTCCCGGTCGCCGACGCGGATGCGGCCGGTGCCGGCGATGTGCTGCTCGTAGTGGCCGGCATAGAGCCCGGCGTTGGGGTTCTCCCGCCAGGGGCTGCCGTCGGCGTGCACCGGCTCGCCGCCGTACATGGGGGAGACGCCGCGGTAGTCGATGTCGACCGCGCAGGGCAGCCGGGGATTGTTCCGGAAGGCGCGGCCGGGGTCGATCATCTCGCCGGGGTCGCGCAACAGCAGCACCTCGCCGCGGTAGTGCACGGAGAGGCGCTTGAAGGGCTCGGCCACGGCAAAGCGCATGCCGCCGGCATCGAAGGCCTCGTTGTGGGCGATCTCCGGGCGCCGGAACATGAAGGCGACCGAGCCGTCCGGCAGATAGAGGCAGTTGGTCATCTCGGCATGGCCTTCGTTGACCCGATTGCCGAGCCGGAACCAACCGCCGACGCGCTGCCCGGCGTCGTAAAGGTTGAAGTACATGCTCTCGTTGTAGTTCCGCTCCCCGCTCGGCGGGTGCAGGTATTCATCCTCCGGCGCGAGGCGGAGGTGGATGCCGGGAGGCAGGTCCATGGCGCGCTCCTCCGGGGCAGGTTCAGGCGTAGCGGGCGCCGGCCGCGGCCCCGGGCGGGAACACCGCCTCGATGGCGCGCAACTCGGCGTCGCTGAGCGTCAGCTCCGCCGCGGCGGCGTTGCTGTCGAGGTTGGCGATCCTGCGGGTGCCGGGAATCGGCACTATGCCCTCCCACTGTGCCAGCAGCCAGGCCAGGGCGAACTGGGCAGCGGTGCAGCCACGAGCGGCGGCGAGCTGCCGCACCTTGTCGGTGAGCTCCAGGTTGCGCTCGAGGTTGCCGGGCTGGAAGCGCGGGTTGGTCTTGCGGAAGTCCTTGTCGCCCAGCTCCGCGGTGCTGGTGATGGTGCCGGTGAGGAAGCCGCGGCCCAGGGGACTGTAGGGCACCAGGGCGATGTTCAGTTCGCGGCACAGGGGCAGCACTTCGGGCTCGGGGTCGCGAGTCCAGAGCGAATACTCGGTCTGCAGCGCGGCGATGGGGTGCACGGCCTGGGCGCGGCGGATCAGCGCCGGATCCGCCGAGGCCTCGGACAGACCGAGAAAGCGCACCTTGCCGGCCCGCACCAGCTCCGCCATGGCGCCCACCGTGTCCTCGATCGGCACCTTGGGATCGACGCGATGCTGGTAATAGAGATCGATGCAGTCGATGCCGAGCCGTCGCAGGCTGGCGTCGCAGGCGCTTTTCACGTACTCCGGGCGGCCGTTGACCTGGAGTTCGAGCCCCCCTTCGGGCCGGCGTCTGGCGCCGGCGATGCCGAACTTGGTGGCGATGAACGCCTGCTCGCGGCGCCCGGCGAGCGCCCGCCCGATCAGGGTCTCGTTGTGGCCGCTGCCGTAGACGTCGGCGGTGTCGAGAAAATTCAGGCCGATGTCCAGCGCATGGTGCAGGGTGGCGATGGATTCGCTCTCGTCGGCCGGGCCGTAGAAATCCGACATGCCCATGCAGCCGAGGCCGATCGCCGACACCTCGCAGCCGCTGTTGCCCAGTATCCGGTATTGCATGGATCACCCCCTTGCAGTGGTCAGTGACGGTTCGATTCTAGCAAGCTGTTGAAAAAGCCCATCCGTGGGCTTTTTCAACTCGCTTCGCTGCGGCACATGTCCGCAGCTCGCTCCGAAAATCAAACACTTGCGCGTTTGATTTTCGATGCGGCGCCTCCCTGCGGCGCCTGGCAGGGCGTTGTTCAACGCCCTGCCAGAGGAGGGCCCCGCGCCTGGCCGCCCCGCGCGCCGCCAATCGCGAACCGGAGCGCGCCGGCGGTCAACCCGCCCGGCCGACCAGGCTGTGCCGGTGCCCGTAGCCGAAGTACACCGCGATCCCGATCGCCATCCATACCAGGAAGCGCAGCAGGGTCAACCCGTCCAGGCTGGCGATCAGATAACCGCAGGACAGGATCGCCAGCAGCGGCGTCCAGGGCATGCAGGGGGTGCGGAACGGGCGCGGCAGGTCGGGCCGGGCGCGGCGCAGATAGAGCACCGCGATCGACACCATGATGAAGGCCGCCAGGGTACCCACGTTGACCAGCGCCGCGACCTCGGCGATGGGCAGCAGGCCGGCACCCGTCGCGATCAGCAGGCCGGTCGCGAGAATGGTGCGCGCCGGGGTGCGAAAGCGCGGGTGCACCCGGGAGAACGCCAGCGGCAGCAGGCCGTCGCGGGACATGGCGTAGAACACCCGGGTCTGGCCGTACAGCATCACCAGCAGCACCGAGCTCAGCCCGGCGACCGCCCCGATCGCGACCGCGCCGCTGGCGAAGCGCTCGCCCACCTGCGCCAGGGCGAAGGCCATGGGATCGGACACATCGAGCGCGGTATGGGGCGCGATACCGGTCAGGACCACGGTCACCGCAATGTAGATCAGGGTGCAGATGACCAGCGAAGCGATGATGCCGATGGGCATGTCGCGCTGCGGATTGCGGGCCTCCTCGGCGGCGGTCGAGACCGCGTCGAAGCCGATGTAGGCAAAGAAGATCAGCCCGGCCCCGGCCATCACCCCCGACCAGCCGAAGGGCATGAAGGGCCGCCAGTTGGCCGGCTCGACGTGGGGGATGGCGGCGTAGAGGAAGAGGCCGATCACCGCCAGCTTGAGGATCACGATCAGCATGTTGGCCAGGCTGGTCTGGCGCACCCCGAGCGCCAGCAGGCCGCTGATCAGCAGCATGATCGCGAACGCCGGCAGGTTGATGATGCCGCCCTGCACTGGGGCCTTGGTGAGCGCCTCGGGCAGGGTCAGGCCCAGGCCGGCGAGCAGGGTCACGAAATAGCCCGACCAGCCGATCGCCACCGCGGCACAGGCCAGGGCGTATTCGAGGATCAGATCCCAGCCGATGACCCAGGCCGGAAACTCGCCCAGGGTGACATAGGTGTAGGTGTAGGCGCTGCCGGCGACCGGTACCGTGGCGGCGAATTCCGCGTAGACCAGGGCGGCGAAGGCGCAGGCCAGGGCGCCGACCACGAAGGATATCGACAGCGCCGGCCCCGCCTTGGTGGCCGCCGCGATGCCGGTCAGCACGAAGATCCCGGCGCCGATGATGGCGCCGATACCGAGCAGGGTGAGGTCGAGCCCCGACAGACTGCGCGCCAGACCCGGTTCGCCATCCGGCGCGGCGCCGGCAATGGGCTTCCGGCGGTTGAGAAACTGCATGGAGGTCGCTCCCGGCGGTAGGGTGCCGATGCCGATGCACAACCCGCGCCGGACTGCCGGCGCGGGCGGCGGGATCAGAGCACGATATCGGTCTGCTGGTCGGCCTTCTTCAGCGCCTCGCACCGCTCCGCCCAGTCGTAGCCCTTCAGGATCCGCTCGAAGCGGGCCTGGACGTACTTGCGCAGGCCGGGGTCGGTGAAGATGTAGGGCTGGTCGGCGCGGATCGCCTCCAGCACCTGCTCGCCCACCACATCGGGGCTCAGGCCTTTCTTGAGCATCTCCACCATCTGCTCGGACCTGGAATCCGTGGCCCCGCCGTATTCCGCCGGGCGGTTGCGCGCCGAGGTGCCGAGGTTGGTGTTGACCACGCCCGGGCAGAGCACGGAAACCCCGATGTTGTCGTTGAGATGCTCGGCCATGGCGGTTTCCGAGATCGCCACCACCGCATACTTGGAGGCGTTGTAGGCCGACAGCTCGCCCCAGGCATACATCCCGGCCATGGATGCGGTGTTGACCACATGGCCGCCCTCGCCGTGGGACTCGATCAGCGGCATGAAGGCCTGCAGGCCCCAGACCACGCCCCACATATTGACGTCGATGGTCCAGCGCCAGTTCTTCTCGCTGGTGGTCTCGGCGCGGCCGCTGGCACCGACCCCGGCATTGTTGACCAGCACATGGACCTTGCCGAAGGTGTCGACGGTGGCCTGGGCGGCGGCGAACACCGAATCCCGCTTGGTGACATCGGTCACCACGCCCGCGACCTCGCGCCCTTGGGCCCTGAGTTCGGCCACCGCCCGATCGAGCGCGGCCTTTTCGATATCGGCCAGCATCACCTTCATGCCGGCGGCCGAGAAGGCCCTGGCCATGCCGAGACCCATGCCGCTGGCGGCACCGGTGATGAAGGCCACTTTACCTGCTACGTCTTTCATGGTCGTTGTCTCCGTTGGTTTCAGTGGGGGGAAAACGTCTGCAAGGTGGGCGGCGGCTGCGGCCGGCGCGGCGCGGCGATCCACAGGAAGACCGGCGCACAGATCGCCAGGGTGGCGGCAACGGCAAGCATGGGCCGGTGATTCCCGGCCAGGTCGTAGAGGGCGCCGCCCAACCAGGAGCCGGTTGCACCGCCGAGGGCAGCGAACATCGATAGGGTGCCGAAGATGCTCGGAAATTTCGGGCCGGCGAACAGATCCCGCGCGGCGGCCGGAATGATGGGCGCGTTGGCGGCATAGCCCAGGCCGAGCAGCACGGCAAAGGCGAGCGGCAGCACCAGGCCGGGTGTGCGGCCCACGGCGGCCAGACAGAGCACCCCGAGCAGGATGCAGCTCAGACCCAGACTGTAGGTCAGCTCGCGACCGATGCGGTCGGACAGCGTGCCCCAGAGGATCTTGCCCGGGATGCTGGTGATGCCGATCACCCCGGCGATCAGCGAGCCGGCGGTCTTGGCGACGCCGTGATCCACCATGAAGGCGAACTGGTGCATGAGCAGCATCTGCGACAGGCTGCCGCCGGTGAAGAAGGCCAGCACCGCGAACCGAAAGGCCCGCGCGCGGACCGCCTCGCGCACCGTCCAGTGGCGCGTGACGATCGGCGCCGAGCCGTCCGCATCCCTGGCGGCGGGCGCGGCGTCCGCGGCCCGCGGCTCGCGCAGGATCCACAGCGCCGCGGGCGCCACCGCGGCGACCACCAGCAGCGCCAGCAGCTGGTAGGCCAAGCGCCAGTCGAACTGCTCGATCAGCCAGTTGCTGAGCGGGATCACCCCGAAGATGCCCACCCCGATGCCGGCGGTGACTATGCCCAGCGCAGTGCCCACCCGGGTGGGAAACCATTTTTCCGCGAGGATCACCGAGGGCACCCAGCCGCAGGCGCCGAGCCCGATGGCGGTCACCACCCCGAAACTGAGATAGAGCTGCCACCAGGCGGTGATCTGGGCGGTCAGCGCGAGTCCGCTCGCCATCACCAGGCTGCCGCCCAGCATCAGCCGGCGCGGCCCGAAGCGCTCCACCAGCCGGCCGGCCAGGGGGCCGAAACTGCCGTGGACCAGGATGAATACCGACATGGCGCCGGCGGTGACCGAGCGCGACCAGCCGAAGTGCTCGATCAGGGCGACCAGAAACACCGAGTAGGAATACCAGATCCCGTACAGCAGACCCAGACAACAGAACAGGGTGGCGACCACGATCGCCCCCGAGCGGAACGGACTGGTCTCGCCCAATACAGACTCCCGTCAAGCCACGGAAAAGGCCGCGCCGGTCGCACGACCGGCGCGGTATCGCACGCTCGGCCCCAGGGGCCGAAAACCCTCCGCCCGCGGCCCTACTGGGCACCCCAGCCGCCGTCGACCACGAATTCGGCCCCGGTGATGAAGTTGGCTTCGTCCGAACACAGGAACAGCGACATGGTGGCGATGTCGATGGGCTGGCCCATCCGCCCCATGGGCGTGGTCTCACAGATGGTTTCCAGGTACTCGGCGGGCAGGGTCTTGGCCAGCGGCGTGCCGATGATGCCCGGGTGCACCGAGTTGACCCGCACGCCCTGGCGCGCGTACTCGAGCGCCGCGGACTTGGTCATCAGCCGCACCGCGCCCTTGGCACCGTGGTAGGAGATCATGCTCGGCGTGCCGATGATGCCGTACAGCGAGGAGATGTTGACGATGGCGCCGTTGCCGGATTGCTTCAGCGCCGGCATGGCCGCCTTCATGCCCAGCCAGACGCCGGTCTGGCAGACGGCGACGATATTGTTGAAGCCTTCGAGGGTTTCCTCCTCGACGCCCTTGAGGTTGGCGAAACCGGCGTTGTTGACCAGCGTGGTGAGGCCGCCGTACTGCTTGACGGTATCCGCGACCACCCGCGCCCAGTCCGCCTCTTGGGTGACGTCGTGATGCAGGAACAGGGCGTCGCCGCCGCTGGCCTTGATGGCGGCCACCGTCTGCTCGCCTTCGGCGGTGAGGATATCGGTGACCACCACCCTGGCGCCCTCGGCGGCGAACAGCCGCGCGTGCGCTTCGCCGATGCCGCGCGCGCCGCCGGTGATGATGGCGATCTTGCCTTGCAGTCGATTGCCCATGATGGATTCTCCTGTTGGAAACGGGTGGTAGGGGGAATGCTTCAGCGAAACTCGGGGATCACTTCCTCGGCCAGCAGGCGGACGTTCTCGTCGATGTAGTCGTCCGGGCAGGCCGAGGTGAGCATGAACAGGCTGGCGCCGGTGTCGACATATTCGCGCAGCCGCTTGCGGCATTCCGCCGGGGTGCCGATCAGCGCGTACTTGCCCACCAGGTTGTCGAAGTTCTGCGCGTACTGCCGTCCCAGCCGTTCCGCGGCCATCCCGCGCGCGGTGGCGCCGTCGGCGTGCACCGCCGAGAAGATGAAAATGCCGTGCCGGAACTCCGGGGCCGCGACCGGATTTTCCGCGCGCAGCCGGGCGATGGTCTGCATGCTCTCGACGAGCTGCTCGGGGGTGTACATGTAGGGCATCCAGCCGTCGCCGTGCAGCGCGGCGCGGCGCATGGCGCCTTCCTTGCGGCCCGCCACCCACAGCGGCGGGCCGGGCTGCTGGACCGGTGGCGGATCCAGGGTGATGCCGTTGAGGGTATTGAAGCGGCCGTGGAAGCTGACCTCGCGCTCGTTCCACAGGCGGCGGATCACCTGCATGGCCTCGGTGGTGCGCGGGCCGCGCTCGGCGACGGGAACCCCGCAGGCTTCGAATTCGGGGGGAAATTCGCCGCCGATGCCGATCCCGCACAGGTAGCGGCCGCCGGACACCACGTCCAGCACCGCGCCCAGCTTGGCGGCCAGGGTGGCGGGATAGAGCGGCAGCAGGGCGATGGTGCTCATCAGCCGGATGCGCTCGGTGACGGCCGCCGCCGCGGCCAGCTGCACGAAGGTGTTGCCGATGGGCCCGTGGAACATGACGTGCTCGCCGCAGCCGAGGATGTCGAAACCCAGCGCTTCGGCGCGGCGGGCGAAGGCGGTGGTGTCGGCGACCGAACGCAGGCCGGTGCCGAATTGCAGTTTGTTGCTCATGACCATCAGTCTCCAGCCAAGCGGGCGCCCTCAACCGGAGCAATAGAGGCCGCCGTTCACATGAAAGGTATGCCCGGTGATGTAGGAGGAGCCCTCCGAGAGCAGGAAGGACACCGTGGCGGCGATCTCCTCCGGCCGGCCGGCGCGGCCCATGGGCACCCGGCGCAGCATGCTCTCGTAGACCTGGTCGGGCATCACGCCCTTCAACCCTTCGTGCATGATCAGCCCGGGCGCGATGGCGTTGGCGGTGACGCCGTAGGGGGCGAGATCCAGCGCCAGCGAATGGGTGTAGCCCAACACGCCGGCCTTGGCCGCGGCATAGCAGCCCTGGCCGGCCGGCGGGATATAGGCCGCCAGCGAGGCGAAGTTGACGATGCGGCCGAAGCCGGCGTCCACCATGGCCTTGGAAAAGGCCCGGCTGCAGAAGAAGGCGCCGTTGATGTTGACCCTGATCACCCGGTCGTGGGTCTTGGTGTCCAGCTCCCAGGGTTTGCCGTAGCCCTGGATGCCGGCGTTGTTGACCAGATAGGCGACGTGGATGCCGCGATCCCGCAATTCCGCGGCCAGTGCGTCCACCTGCTCGTCCTTGGTGACATCCAGGGGAAACAGGGTGACTCGGGCGGATTCCTCCGGGGTCAGGGATTTTTGCCGCCAGGCGTCCAGCTCGGCGGGCGTCTTGCGGTCGCAGCCGATCACCGGGATGCCGTCGGCGACCAGGCGCTTGGTCATGGCGGTGCCCAGGCCGCCGATGGCGCCGGTGATGAGGGCGTGGCCTCTGTCGTTCATCGCGTGTTCTCCAGGAGTTGCAGACCCATTCAGTGAGGCAGGCCGTCGGGCCGGTGGCGCGGCACCCGGGCCAGCAGTTCGGCGGGGCGATGGGCGACGCCGCCGCGGTACACCAGCTCCAGGCTGCGCAGCTCCCGGACGTCGCGGATCGGGTCGCCGGACAGCACCAGGAAGTCGGCATAGCGCCCGGGCGCCACTGCGCCGATATCGCGTTCGGCGCGCAGATATTCGGCCGCGGTGTGGGTGACCGCGCGCAGCGCCGCCATGGTGCCGATCACCTCGGCGAGCAGCTCGATCTCGCGCAGCAGGGCGAAGCCCGGCGGCGGATAGGCGAGCGCGCCGCAGTCGGTGCCGCCGACCACCCGGCCGCCGGATTCGTGAAGGATGCGCACCGCCTCCTGCTGGCGCTCCAGGGCGCGGCTGCCCTCGCCGACCTCATAGAACCCCGGATGGATATCCCAGTCCGGGCGGTCGCCGAGAAATTTCTTCATCTTCGCCTGCCGGGCGAGACCGGCCGGCGGGATCCAGTGGCGATCCGGATCCTGCAAACTCGCCTCGACACCGGCCTTGGCGGTCCACAGCAGGTCCAGGGTGGTGCCCATGTGCACCTGTTTGTCGACCATGGCGGAAAACCAGGCCCGCGCCCGCGGGCCGGACAGGTCCATCTCCTCCCAGCCGGCGAGCGTCCGGGTCCAGAACTCGCGCTTCATCATGGAGGCGTCGCGGCCGAACCGCAGATTGAGCGCGCAGAGGTCGTTGTAGGGCGAGATCCACATGTGCTCGAGGCCGTCGATGCCGGCCTCGATGGCGTCCATGGAGGCGCAGTAGCCCAGATGACCGGTGACCGGCACTCGCTTGCCCACGAAGCGGATCACCTCGCGGACGATGTCGGCGGTCATGGTGAAGTAACACTTGATGCCATCGACGCCGGCGGCCAGCAGCCCGCCGATCTTGGCCGGCACCGCGGCCACCGACTCCACCCGGTCGAGCATGATGGTGAAGCCGGGATTCTCGAAGCTCGCCCCCGGGCCGTCGAGCAGCGGCCCGCACACGAACAGCCGCGGGCCCAGCCGGGCGCCGGAGTTGAGCTCGGCGCGGTTCTGCAGCACCAGGTCGAGCCGGCCGCCGACGTCGCGGGCCGCGGTGACGCCGGCGGCCAGAAACAGCGGAAAGCACTCGGCGTCCATCATCACGGTGTGGACATGGGTGTCGATCAGCCCCGGCAGGACCGTCCTGCCGGCGAGATCGATCTCCTCGGCGCCCGGCACCAGCAGGCGGCCATCGACCACCCGGGCGATGCGCTCGCCCTCGACCAGAATGGACACGCCGTTGCGAACCCGCCGCTCGACCACGTCGATCAGGCGGGCATTGGTGAACACTGTGGCCTGTGCCATGGCTTACCCCCTGCGGGCCTCCGGGGCCCTGTCGTTATCATCCCGGCGCCGGCGCCGCGCGCCGCCGCGACTCACCCGGTCGCCGCCCGGCCCGCCGACCGGTCACCGCCCGCCGCGGGCGTCAGCCGTCGTCGAGGGCGAAGAGAATCTTCAGCTCGACCTCGTAGCGCTGGATCTCACCGCGCTCGACCCGGGCGCGCTCGGCGACCACCTCCACCCGATAGATGCCGCGCAGGGTCTGGCGCGCCCGCGCCAGGCCCCGCTGCAGGGCATCCTGAAAGCTCTCCGGCGAATCGGCGGTGAGCGTGGAAACACTGGATATCGTCATGTCCTTCCCCCCCCGGTCGCCTCAGAGTTCGTGAAGAAATGCGCGTCCGGTGCATTTCTTCTGTCGCGAGTCCGCTACACGCCCAGACTCGCTCCCGCACATCGAGCACTTGCGTGCTTGACGTGCGGCCGGCCATCCCTGGCCGGACTTCGAGCTTGAAAAATTCACAAGCTCTCACCAGTGCAACTGGTCGGGCGGCGTCACATCGAAGCGCAGCCGGGCGCGCACCCGGTATACCAGCTCGCCCGCGGCGGTGACCTCGACCTCCTTGGCCAGCACCTCGAGCCGCCGCACGCCGCGCAGGGTGCGGTTGGCGCGCGCGAGAATCGCCTGCAGCGCGCCTTCGAAAGAATGCGGCGAGGTGCCGATCAGTTCGTTGGACTTGGTTTGCGTCACGCCCGCCTCCGCCTTCGCTCAGCCGCAGGCCGCATCGGCGAAAATCTCGCCCGGGCCAGGCACCCGCAGCAGTCGATAGTACAGCAAACCGCCGCGCTCCCCGGCTGCCACGAAACCGCGATCGAGCAACAGGTCGAGATGACCCATGACCTCGGAGATCACCGCGTAGAGCTGATCCTCCCAGGCCTTGGGAAACAACTGCCGGCCGACCTCGAGCGGCGTCAGCTCGCCCTCCCGCTCCAGGATGCGCGAGATCTTCAACAGGCGCCGCTCGGTGGACAGCTTGTAACCGGCGATCAGCTCGCGGTGGTCGTGAAACACGTCGCCGTGGCTCGGATAGACCGCGCGCACCGGCAGCGGCAGGAGTTTGTCGGCGGATTCGTAGTACTGGGACAGGGCGTGGATGCGCGGCTGGTCGGGGCGCCTGGGAATGTGCATCAGGCACACCGGGGTGATTTCGGGCAGCAGGTGGTCCCCCGAAAAGAGCTGGCGGGTCTCGGGCTGCCAGTAGACCACCTCCTCCGGGCAATGGCCGGGCGTGTGGATGGTCTCCAGCGCGAAATCCTCGATGGGCACCAGGTCGCCGTCGGCGAGCAGGCGATCGGGCGCGCAGGGCTTGTACACGTCGGCGATGTAGGCGCGATAGGCGTAGGCCCGGTCGTAGAGGTCGTCGCTCAGGCCCAGGCGGCGCAGAAAGGCGCGCTCGCGTGCCTCGTCCTCGCCCGACGGCAGATAGCGCGACACCGTCATGTCGATGGCCTCGTGACCCCAGACCTCGCAGCCGGAGACCTCGCGGATCCGGGTGGCCTGACCGAAATGGTCGGTGTGACCGTGGGTGAGCAGCACCAGGCGAATGTCCTCGATGCGGAAGCCGACCCCCGCCAGGCCGGCGGAGAGCGCCTGCCAGGCGTCCTCCCGGCCGACGCCGGTATCGATCAGCACCAGTTGATCCGAGCCCGCCGGCGGCAGGATGACATAGCTGTTGATGTCGCCCACGCTGAAACCCGTGGGTGACGGGATGCGCAGGATGCGGCCGTACTGCCTGACGCCCAGCTCGCCGCTCATGACGCCGCCGCCCCGGCCACCATCAGGAGTCGGCCTCGCCGACGATCCTCACCCGATCGGGTCCGGTGTAATGGGCCGGGTAGTCGTCGCGCACCACGGGGCCGTCGCTGCGCCAGGTGTGACAGCCGTCGATCATGAATACGGCGCCCTCGTCCTGGGCCGCGGCGTCGGTGCCCCGCTGGCGCGGCGGCTTGCCCATGAGTTCGCGCGGATAATCGCCGGCCAATGTCTGGAAGGTGACGGTGGCGATGGGCCCCAGTAGCTCGGCGATATGGGTGCAGCCCTCGACGCCGCCGACCAGTTCCCGCACCTTGCGGTTCCAGCCCCCGCCGATGCGCAGGCCGACCAGGCGCTGGAAATTGTCGAGGATCTCCGAGCACATGTCGTAGGGTTGGACGTCCATGGCGGCGTCCACCTCGCGCACCACCAGATCGCCATCCACCGACAGGCGCAGCCACATGTCGTGCACCGGGTGGCCGGCGGCGACGACCCCGCGCCAGCGGCTGTCGTAACTGTAGGTCTTGCGGTCGACGATATGGGCCTCGATGTCGAACAGGCCGTCGTCGCGAAAATAACCTTCCAACTGAATGGTGCGGGTATGCAGAAGGCGGCGCGCCTTGGGCGCGGACAATGGCATTTCGATACCTCCGGAACTACTGCTGCTGATGCTTTGCTGACTTGGCCTCGATCTCAGGGCGTGAGCACCACCCGGCCGCGCACCGCACCGGCGTGCAGCCGGGCGATCACCTCGTTGACCGCCGCCAGCGGCTGGCGCTCGATATGGGGCGCGATGAGTCCGCGCCGAGCCAGTTCCAGCACCTCCCGAAGCTCCTGGCGATTGCCCCAGAGGCTGGTGGTCACCTCGCATTCGAGGGGCATCTTCCAGAACGAAAACGGCAGGGTGCCGCCGGCGATGCCGACCACGACCAGTTTGCCGCCGACCGCCAGGCTGGCCGCGGCGTTGGCCAGGGTGGCGTCATTGCCGACGAAATCGATTACCGCATCGGCGCCGGCGCCACCGGTCGCCGCCTTGACCGCGGCGCCCACATCGCCCGCCGCGGCGATACAGTGATCCGCGCCCAGCCCGGCGGCCAGGGCCAGCTTGTCCTCGCTGAGATCGACCGCCACCACCCGGGTCGCCGGGGCCAGGGCGCGGACGATCTGCAGCGCCATGTGGCCGAGCCCGCCCACCCCGATGACCGCCAGGCTGCGGCCCGGCCCCAGCCGCGGCAACACCTTGCGCACCGCCCGGTAGGGGGTGAGCGCGGCATCGGTGAGGGGTGCGGCGATCACCGGGTCGAGCCCGTCCAGCTTCACCAGGTTGCGCGGGTGCGGGACCAGCAGCTTCTCCGCCCAGCCGCCGTCCACGGTGACGCCGGGAAAGGTCGGCTGCAGGCACAGGTTGTCCTCGCCCCGCTCGCACTGGGCGCAGCGGCCGCAGCCCCAGGCGCCGAAGACCGCGACGCCGTCGCCCGGCGCGAGGTCGGTGACCCGGTTGCCGACGGCTTCCACGATGCCGGCGTTCTCATGGCCGAGGGTGATGGGCAACTGGCGCACATTCACCTCACCGTCGATCACGTGCAGATCGGAATGGCACACGCCGGCACCGGCGATGCGCACCAGGACATCGGTGGGGCCGACCCGCGGATCGGGCAGCTCCTCGATCCGGATGGGCTCGCCGACGGCGACGAAACGGGTGGCTTTCATGGGCAGGTTTCCTGGGGTCGGGGATTCAGCAGGCGAGCCGGTAGCGGTCGCCGTCGCGGACGATGCGGCCGGCGGTCGGCGGCGCGAAATGGGTGCCGATCACCAGCACGTCGGTGTCCGCGTAGCGGGCGTAAAAGTCCCGGCGCGTCTGGATGGCCTGGGCGGCGTCGTAGTCCGCATAACAGCGCCACTCCGGGTGGGCGAGCTGACAGGGGTGGTGGGTCATGTCGCCGGTGATCACCGCCTCGGCACCCGCCGAGGCGATGTGCACGCTGATATGCCCTGCGGTGTGGCCATGGGTCGGTTCGAACCAGACTTCGTCATTGAGCCGATGGTCGGGCTCGACCAGGTCGGCCAGCCCGGCATCGACGATGGGAATCACCGAGTCCTGCATCACCGGCCCGAAGTGCTCCTCCTGGGGATCGGCCATCCAGGACTCCCATTCGCGGCGCGCAAACAGGTAGCGGGCGCGGGGGAAGGTCGGCACCCAGCGGCCGTCGACCCGCATGGTATTCCAGCCCACGTGATCCACGTGCAGGTGGGTACACATGACGTAGTCGATGCTTTCGCGCGGAAAACCGGCGGCGGCCAGATCTTCCAGAAAGGGGCCCGTGCGCATCGCCCAGGCCTTGGTGGTGCGCTGCTTGTCGTTGCCGACGCAGGTGTCGACCAGGATGCGCAGCCCCTGGCTCTCGATCACCAGCGCGTGGATCGACATCTTCAGCCAGCCCTTGCCGGTGACGAAGTTCGGCGCCAGCCAGGGGATTTCGGCCAGGCTTTCGGGCAGGGCGTCGGGCAGCACGAAGGGCCCGGGCACCGGGGCGTCCTCCTCGACGACCTTGGTGACCCGGACATCGCCGATCTGCCAACTGGTGGTCATGGCGAATTCCCCCTCACGCATTGCGGATCCACAGGCCGCCGTCGACCTGCAGCGTGGTGCCGGTGATGAACGAGGCCGCCGGCAGCGCGAAGTTCAGGGTGGCATGGGCCACTTCTTCGGGTTCTCCGTAGCGCTGCAGGGCGACCCGGCGCCGGGCGAACACCTGTTTGTCCTTGTCGTCGATGAAGCTGGTGAGCTTGGTGTTGATGGGCCCGGGACAGACACAGTTGACGGTGATGCCCTCGCGGCCCAGCTCCACCGCCAGGGCGCGGGTCAGGCCCACCACGCCGTGCTTGGCGACCGTGTAGGCGCTCGCGCCCTCGGTAGCGCCGAGCCCCTCGGTGGAGGAGATGTTGATGATCCGGCCGTGACTGGATTGGCGGATCATGGGCAGCGAGGCGCGGATCAGCCGCATCGCCCCGTTGAGCAGGATGTCCATGCCCCAGCTCCATTTTTCCTCGTAGCGCTCGCCGTCGATCCGGGAGAAGACAGCCACGCCGGCATTGTTGACCAGGATGTCGAGGCCGCCGAAGCGATCGCCGATCGCCTGGGTGACCCGGATGATGGCGTCGGGATCGGCGACATCGAGCTCCCAGGCTTCCGCCTCACCGCCGGCGTCGCGAATCTCCTGGGCGACCTTTTCCGCGTCCTCGCCGAAGCGGTCGGTGACCGCGACCTTGGCGCCCTCGTCGCCGAACAGATGGGCCGTCGCCCGGCCCATGCCGCTGGCCGCCCCGGTGATGTGCACCACCTTGCCGGCCACCGAACGGCTCAGTTGGCTCAGTCGCGCCATAGCGGTTCCTCCTCGGTATGCGGGACCCACCGGCCCGGGGGCCGGCCTTCACGCCGTCAATGGTTCGCGAACGATCCGGCCTCGGCAAGACCGCAATGCGCCCGCGTAATGAGAACCGGTTTTATCGATAACCTGGGATTGTACAGCGAATCACCGCCCTACAAAGACATTGCCCAAACCGCCGCCGGACGGTCGCGTTTGGCCGCGAAAGCTTCTATATTGACGCGCTTTCGACTGTTTTCCGGCGGCCTGCGGCGGCCGGAATTCCACAACCACTATCCACGGGGGAGACCGGCAAATGAGTACTTTGGAAGGAAAGGTGGCACTGATCACCGGGGCGGCGCGCGGTCAGGGTGCTGCAGAAGCGCGTCTGTTCGCGCAGCGCGGCGCCAAGGTGATGCTGTGCGATGTCCTCGACGCCGAGGGCCAGGCGGTGGCCGCCGAGATCGGCGCCAACGCAGCCTACCTGCGGCTCGACGTCACCAGTGAGAGCGACTGGAAGAAGGTGGTCCAGGCCACGGTGGACAAGTTCGGCAAGCTCAATGTGCTGGTCAACAACGCCGGCATCATCACGCCGGTCAGGGAAATCGGCGACACCAGCCTCAGCGACTACATGAAGGTGATCAACGTCAATCAGGTCGGCGTGTTCCTGGGCATGCGCGAAGTGGTCGAGCCGATGAAAAAGGCCGGCGGCGGCTCTATCGTGAACATCTCCTCGATCGACGGCCTGATCGGCATGTACGGCGCCACCGCCTATTGCGCCACCAAGTTCGCGGTGCGCGGCATGACCAAGGTCGCCGCCCTGGAACTGGGCAAGTACGGGATCCGGGTCAACTCCATCCATCCCGGCGGCGTGCAGACCCGGATTCTCGACGACACCGGCCTGACCATGGAGCAGGCGGTCGAGGCCTTCAAGCGCATTCCGCTGGGCCGCATCGGCCAATCGGAGGAGATGGCGACCCTGGCCGCCTATCTGGCCTCGGACGACGCCTCCTACTCGACCGGCTCGGAATTCATCGCCGACGGCGGCCTCACCGCGGGCTTTGCGCTGGGTTGATCCAGCCCCAGACCAGGTTCAGGATAAACCCGCCCGTCGGCGGGTTTATCGTTTTTGGCGGCGACCAGCTCGAAATCGGCGCGCCCGCCGGGCGGAGGCGTCCGCCCGGCGCCGAGCCTCAACCGACGCGCCGGCCCCGCGGGGCTCGGCGTCGGACAATCTGCGCCAGTCTCCGCTCAAACCCTCG
This sequence comes from Pseudomonadota bacterium, assembly GCA_049325095.1. GTDB lineage: Bacteria > Pseudomonadota > Gammaproteobacteria > Pseudomonadales > Porticoccaceae > JAGPUQ01. Next base: position 95,101 of record JBMOPO010000025.1, read on the forward strand.
CCGACCGCCCGGTGACGACCAGACCACAGCGAATCCTCTCTCACCCCAACGACCCATAAGGAGCAAAACCCGATGAGCAATCTCTCCGGCAAAGTGGCGCTGATCACCGGCGCCGCCCGCGGCCAGGGCGCCGCGGAAGCACGGCTGTTCGCCCAGCGCGGCGCCAAGGTGATGTTGTGCGATGTCCTCGACGCCGAGGGCCAGGCGGTGGCCGCCGAGATCGGCGCCAACGCGGCCTACCTGCGGCTCGACGTCACCAGCGAAGGCGATTGGAAGAAGGTGGTCCAGGCCACGGTGGAAAAATTCGGCAAGCTCAATGTGCTGATCAACAACGCGGGCATCGTCAGGATCTCCGCGCTGGAAGAATGCCCGCTGGCGGAATACCAGCAGGTCATCCAGGTCAACCAGGTGGGGGTGTTTCTCGGCATGCGCGCAGTCGTCGAGCCGATGAAAAAGGCCGGTGGCGGCTCGATCGTGAACATCTCCTCGATCGACGGCCTGATCGGCATGACCGGGGGCACCGCCTATTGCGCCAGCAAGTTCGCGGTGCGCGGCATGACCAAGGTCGCGGCCCTGGAACTGGGCAAGTACGGCATCCGGGTCAACTCGATCCACCCGGGCGGTATTCTCACTCCGATGATGACCGGCGCCGGCCTCGACGCCCAGACCGCCGGCGACATCTTCGGCAAGGTGCCGCTGGGCCGGATCGGGCAACCGGAGGAAATGGCCACCCTGGCGGCCTACCTGGCATCGGACGATGCCTCCTACTCCACGGGATCGGAGTTCATCGCCGACGGCGGCCTGACCGCGGGGTTTTCGCTGGAGGCCTGACACCGGTGGACCAACAAAAAAGCGCCCTTGGGGGCGCTTTTTTGTTGCCGTATCGACCCCAACGAATCAGGGCAGATTGAGCTTGGCCAACGCGTCGCGGTCGACCACCGGAGCGCGCTTGGAGCCCGGCGCCAGTTTTACCGAACCCGGGGCGCGGTCGAAGGGACCGAACAGCTCCTGCTGCTTGCCGAACTCGCGAATCGCCGGCAGCACTTCCTTGCCGAGCAGCTCGACGCTGCGCAGCCGATCCTTGTCGCTGACGTTGCCCTGCACCGCGAACACCGTGAACACCCCGGGGCGGATCACGCTGAGGATGTCGCAGATCTTCTTGATGCAGGTCTGCGGATTGCCGACCACCACCTGCAGGTTTTCCTGCACTTTCTCGTAACCCTTGATCAGCTTCTGGCGCAGCTCGTCGTAGGCGGAGGCGTCCCAGGTGTCCTCCCGGCCGGCCATCATCTTGGCCTTGGACACGCCCAGCCAGCTGCCGCCGGGCTGGTGCGCCAGCATGCGGATCGCCGCCTTGGAGTTGTAACCGGGCGGCAAGGTATGTTCGGGGCGGGAGAAGGCATTCTGACCGCCGCCGAAGATGAAGCCCTTGCCGATTTCCTGGGCCTTTTCGTCGGTATCGGCACAGAACACCGGCAACAGGTAGCCGAAGTTCTCCGGACCGGCCTGATAGCCCAGTTCGGCGGCCTTGTCGGCGTACATGTCCCACATGTCGCAGGTCGGCCCAAGGGCGGTACCCAGACCCAGATAAGGGTAGCGCTTCTCGGCGCACCAGAGGATGGTCTCCGGACTCAACACGCCGGGAATCCACTGCTGGGGTACGGGCTTCTGGTAGGGTTTGACCCAAGGGTTCACGTGCCGGTAGTGGAAATGCTTGCCCTCGTAGCGCCAGGGTCCGTCGCGGGTCCAGGCCTGGATGATGAAATCGTGGGCCTCGTTGAACATCTCGCGGTTGTAGGCCGGGTTGGCATTGTTGAAGAACTGCTCGCTGCCCGCGCCCCGCACCCAGCCGGACACCAGCCTGCCGCGAGAGATGACGTCGATGGTGGCCAGCTCCTCGGCAGCGCGCAGGGGATGCTTGATCACCGGCAGCGGGGTGCCGATCAGCACGATTTTCACCTTGGAGGTGATGCGCGCCAGGATCGCCGCTTCGGTGGTCAGCACGTTGCCGGAGCAGAAGGGGTTGCCGTGGTGCTCGTTGAGCGCCACGCCATCAAACCCTACCTCCTCACAAAAACAGGCTTCGTCGAGGTAGAAGTTGTAGTCGTGGGCGGATTTCTCCGCGTCGAAGTACTTGTTGGAAACCCCGAAAAAGGCGCGGTTCTGCAGCACCGGCTGCTCGGGGATGTAGCGCATCGGGCGCTCGGTAAAGTGTGCGATTTGCATGGCTAGGACCTCCGTTGAGGTTTAGGACAGGATTTTCTTGACCGCGGCGACGAAGGCGTCTTTCTTTTCGATCTCCGGCCGGTGACCCGCACCCGCGATGGTCACCACCTCGGCCTGCGGCAACGCCTCCTTGTATTTGCGGATGCAGTCCTTGGGTACGATGGCATCCTCGCTCCCCTGGATCAACAGCGTCGGCAGCTTGACGTTGGCGGCGCTGCGCAGCAGCCAGGGCAGACTGGGGTTGAACATGTAGGGCTCCCAGCCGATGCGCGCGCTCTCGGCGCGTGCATCCTCGAACAGCTCGAACTGCTCGGGGGTCATCTCACCGCCGTAGATCTGGGTGAATTCATTGTCCTGGCTGGCAACACTGGCGCGCAGATAGGTGTTGATGGTACAGGCGAACATGTCGTAAATCTCACCCTCGTCGGGCTTGATGCCCATGGGGCCGACCAGGGTCAGGCTGTTGAGCTGTTCGGGGTTGGACGCGGCCATCTCCGCCGCGATATAGCCGCCCGCGGAAAAGCCCAGCAGGTCGACCTTGCCCAGCCCCTGCTCACGAATCAGGTTCTGGTAGAAGTTGGCGATGTCGCGGTGGCGCCAAGCCCAGTCGAGCCGCGCCGACTTGCCGAAGCCGGGCTGCAGGGGGATGATCAGTTCCCGAACCTTGGCAAGTTCCTCATTCCATCCCATCCACCCCGTATACCCCATTTCGTCGTGCAGAACCAGCAGGGGCTTGCCCTGCCCGCCCCGCACCAGGACGAGCTCACTGCCCGCGACGTTGACGGTTTCTTCTCTCCAAGTGGCCAATGTTTTTCCCTCGCTATGGTCTTCAAAAGACTGGTTAAAGTGGGTAACAGGCCGACAACGGCATGTCAGTTCAGAAATTTTTTGATATGACCGGCGGCGAATCGGCTCCTGGGGACGCCCCCGAGCACGAGCGCGCGAGGCACGCGCACCCCCGGCTCGCCAAGTCCATTCGATTCAATCACAAAGAGGATCGGCGGGGCAACTCATTAATTCCAGCCCTCTTGGCCTGGGTCAACCGCCAATGCCACGGCCATCCCACCTCCAGCGGACCCACAGACCGGCCGGCCGCAGCCAAATTGACATGCCCGGCAGGATGCTGTGCAATCCCGCGGCCCCGTCCCGGGGGCTCAACAGGGCCGCGACGCAGTAGCGGAATCTCAATACTCGCCGATGAGGCCACTTCCGGCCGCTCCCGTCACCCAGGGTAGAACCCCCAGACATGCCGATCACCGTCCCCAGACTGTCGCCGCTCCTGTTGGCCTGCGCCGCCCTGCTCACCGCCTGCGAGCGGGAGCCGGCCCAGGTGCCGGCGTCCACCACCCCCGAGGTACGCAGGATCGCGGTCTCCGCGGCCCCACCGCGGCGCGCGGAGGTCGCGGTCACCGAGCGCTCGGTGGGACAGCTCGAGAGCCTGGTGATCCCGGAGGTCGCCGCGGAGGTGGAGGGCCGGATCCTCGCCGGCTTCGTCAAGACCGGGGAACGGGTCACCCGGGGCCAACTGATGGCCGAACTGGAGGTCGAGGACTACCGGATCGCCGCCGAGGCCACCCAGGCCGAGCTCGGCCGGCTCGAGGCGCTGACCGAGAACCAGCGGCGCACGGTGGACCGCTACGCCAGGCTGGTGGCCAACAAGCTGATTTCCACCGATCGCTACGAAGAGGCCAGCGCTCAGTTGCGCGCGCTGGAAGAGCAGGTCAGGGCTGCCCGGGCCCGGCTGCAGCAAAGTCAGCGGGCGCTGACCAAGACCCGGGTCCTGTCCCCCTACGATGGCGTGGTCGACGCCGAACTGATCAGCCCCGGCGATTTCGTCAAGGTGGGCGACCCGCTGTTTCGCGTGGCCACCGTCGATCGGCTGCGCGCCCGCCTGCCGCTGCCCGAAATGCTGGCCAGCCGGCTGTTCGTCGGTCAGACAGTCGAACTCTGGACACCGGTCGCCCCGGACGTGCGGGTGACCAGCACCCTGTCGGAGATCCGCCCGACCATCGGGGTCGGCAACCGGGCAATCGATGTGTTCACCATCTTCGACAACCCCGGAACCTGGCAGCCCGGCGGCAGCGTCACCGGCGAAATCGTACTGGAGCGGCGCAGCGACGCCCTGCTGGTTCCCGAGACCGCGGTGGTGCTGCGCCCCGCGGGCACGGTGGTGTATGTGGTCGAGAACGAGGTCGCCCGCCAGCGCGAGGTCCAAACCGGGGTCTACCGGGACGGCCTGGTGGAGATTCGCAGTGGACTGGACCCGTCCGACCTGGTGATCGACAGCGGCGCCGGCTTTCTGACCGACGGCGCCGCCGTAACGGTATCCACCCCACCGGCGGGCTGAGCCATGAACCTGCCCGGCATTGCGATCAACCGCCATGTACTCACCACCATGCTGTCGGGGGTGCTGGTGCTGTTCGGCGCCATCGGCTATCAGCGCCTGGGCGTCGACCGCTTTCCCTATACCGAATTCCCCCTGGTGGCGGTCACCACCACGCTGGTGGGGGCCTCGCCCGAAATCATCGACGCCTCGATCACCAATGTCATCGAGAGCACCGTCAACAGCGTCACCGGGATCGAACACATCGAATCGACCTCGACGCCCGGCACCTCGAACGTGGTGATCACCTTCGATCTGGACAAACCCATCGACGTCGCCTTCAACGAGGTCCAGGCCAAGGTCAACCAGGTCCTGCGCCAGTTGCCGGAGGACGCCGACCCCCCGGTGGTCGCCAAGGTCGAGTTCGGCGCCCAGCCGATCATGTGGCTGGCCCTGGAGGGCGACCGCACCATCCAGCAGCTCAACACCTACGCCATCAATACCATCAAGAAGATCCTGGAGACCATCGACGGGGTCGGCGAGGTGCGCATCGGCGGCAAACGGGAGCGCACCGTGCGGATCGAGCTGGACCCGGCGCGCATGGCGGCCTTCAACGTCACTGCCCCGGAGGTGCTCGCCGCGCTGCGCGACCAGCACTTCATGATGGCCGGCGGATTCCTCTCCACCGGCGGGCGCGAACACCTGGTCAAGCTCGATCTCGAATACCACCGGTCCCGCGATCTCGAGCAGTTGGTGGTGGCCCACCGGGACAACGCGCCGCTGCTGCTGCGGGACATCGCCCGAGTGGTGGACGGGGTCGAGGACCGGCGCGGCGCGGCGAACTTCAACGGCCGGGAGGCGGTGGGGCTGGGTATCGTCAAGGTATCCAACGCCAATACGGTGGCGATCGTCGACGAGGTCCAGCGCCGCATCGAGACCGAGATCAATCCGCAACTGCCGCCGGGCATGAAGCTGTCCATTTCCTCGGACGACTCCCTGTTCGTGCGCGAGCTGGTGGCCGCGCTGGAAGAACACCTGGTGCTGGGCACCCTGCTCACCGCCCTGGTGGTGTGGATGTTCCTCAAGAGCGTCCGCTCCACCATCATCATCGCCACCGCCATCCCGATTTCGCTGCTCGGCGCGGTGGCGCTGATCTATTTCATGGGCTACACGCTCAATTCGATGACGCTGCTGGCCCTGTTGCTGCTGATCGGGATCGTGGTGGACGACGCCATCGTGGTGCTGGAAAACATCTTTCGCCACCGCGAGGAACTCGACCCCGATCCCCGCAGCGCGGCGATCAACGGCACCTCGGAGGTGGTGTTCGCGGTCCTCGCGGCGACCCTCTCGCTGGTCGCCATCTTCGTCCCGGTGATCTTCATGGGCGGCATCATCGGCCGCTTTTTCGAGTCCTTCGCGGTGGTGGTGGTGGCGGGCGTGCTGGTGTCCTGGTTCGTATCCATGACGCTCACGCCCATGCTGTGCTCCCGATTCCTGCAGGTGGAGGAGCACCAGGGCGGCCTCTACCACTGGCTGGAGCAGGGGCTCCAGGCCCTGGAGCGCTGGTACGGCGCGCTGCTCGGCGCTGCGCTCCGCTACCGCTGGTCGGTGATGGGCATCACCTGGGTGATCGTGTTCGGTTGTCTGTGGTTCCTCAAGGACATCGGCAAGGAGTTCTCCCCGGAACAGGACGAGAGCCGCTTCATGGTCATGATGCGGGCGCCCTTGGGCATCGGCATCGACAGCATGCTGGATCGGGTCGCCGAGGTGGAGGCCGCCATCGCCAGGCACGACGACGTGGTCACTTCGTTCTTCGTCGGCATCGGCACCAGCGGGCGCCAGCTCAACGAGGCCTGGGGCTTCGCCCGCATGGTGCCCAAGGAGGAGCGCACGCAGAGCCAGCAGCAGTTGCTGGAGCAACTGTCGGCCGAATTCGCCGCCATCCCCGGCATCCGCGCGTTTCCGATCCCGGTTCCCCAACTGGGCGGCACCCGCGGCGAACCGCTGCAATTCGTGGTCCGGGGCCCCAACCTGGAGGAGGTCGGCCAACTCGCCCAGGAACTGCAGCGGCGGCTGCTCGCCGAGCCCGGGATGGGCTATGTGGACCTCGACCTCAATCTGGCACTGCCCGAGTATCAACTGGTGATCGACCGCGTCCGCGCCGCCGATCTGGGCTTTTCCGCCCGGGACGTGGCCACCGCGGTCAACGTGATGATCGGCGGGGTGGATGCGGCCAAGTACAACGACGACCCCGGCGACGGCGAGCGCTACGATCTGCGTGTCAAGGGCGAAGAGGCCGCCTTCAGGACCAGCGCCGATCTGAGCCGGATCTACCTGCGCAGCCGCCAGGGTCAGATGATCCGGGTCGACGCCGTCGCCAGCATCCGCGAGACCCTGGGGCCGGCGTCCATTTCGCGCTACGACCTGCGCTATGCGGCGCCCTTCTACAGCAAACCCTCGCTGCCGCTGGCGGAGGCCATCGCCAGGGTGCAAGAACACGCGCAGGCCATCCTGCCCACCGGGTACAACCTCAAATTCAAGGGCCAGTCCGAGGAGTTCAGCAAGACCGCGAGCAACATGCTGTTCGCCTTCGTGCTGGCCACCGTGCTGCTGTACATGGTGCTGGCCAGCCAGTTCAACTCCTTTCTGCAGCCCTTCATCATCATGACCGCCCAGCCACTGGCCATGGTGGGCGGGATCGCCGCACTCTGGCTGACGGGCAATACCCTGAATACCTACTCGATGATCGGCCTGGTACTCTTGATCGGCCTGGTGGCCAAGAACTCCATTCTGCTGGTGGACATCACCAACCAGCGCCGCGAACGCGGCCTGGGCATCGACGAGGCCCTGCGCGAGGCCTGTCCGATCCGCCTGCGTCCGGTTCTGATGACCTCCTTCACCGTCATCCTGGCCATGCTGCCCGCCGCGCTCGGCGCCGGCGCCGGGGCGGAGACCAACGGGCCGCTGTCGATCGCGGTGATCGGCGGCATGGTGTCATCGACCTTTCTCACCCTGGTCGTCATCCCGCCGGTCTACTCCCTTCTCGAAGGGGCGCTGGCCTGGTTGCAGAACCGGCGCAGTCCCGGCTGAGCCCCAGTGAACCCTGGACCTCGTCAGCCGGCAATGAACACCTCCCGGATGCCGCAGCGGACCGGCCCGGGTGGGGCGCAGCCAACCGCGGCGGCGAAACCTTGAACCGCGGGATCTTCATCACCGGCACCGATACCGGCATCGGCAAGACCCGCGTCGGCGTCGCGCTCGCGGCCCTGCTGGTCCGCCGCGGCCTCCGCGTGCGGGTCCGCAAGCCGGTGGAGTCGGGGTGCGCGCCGCTGCCCGCCGACGCCGCAGCCCTGCGCGCCGCCGCGGGATTCCAGGAGCCGCTCGAGCGCATCTGCCCCTATCCGCTGGCGGCGCCGCTGTCGCCGCCGCGAGCCGCCGCCATCGCCGGCCGCGAACTTCGCCTCGCAACGCTGATCGCGGCCTGCCGGGCCGGCGTCCAACCCGGGGACTTCCTGCTGGTCGAAGGCGCCGGCGGCTTCCTTTCGCCGCTGGCCGCCGACGGCCTCAATGCCGATCTCGCGGTGGCCCTGTCGCTGCCGGTGCTGCTGGTCGCCGAGGACCGGCTGGGCGCCGTGCACCAGGCACTGGCCAGCGCGGAGGCGATCGCGCGGCGCAACCTGACTCTGGCCGCGGTGATCCTCAACGCGGTGCGGACCCCGCCGGACCCCCGGCTGGAAAACGCCGCGGCACTGGCCGCCCATCTCGATGCGCCCATCCTGACGCTGCCACATCTGGCCCCCGCGGGCGTACCGGTGCTGGAACAGCACCTGCCGGACGCCTGGCTCGACCGCGTGGTGCGGGGCGACTTCTGACACAATGGACGCCCCGCGTTCCTACCCTGGGAGATCGACATGCGCTTCGCCAGCGTGGACTACGAAAAGCGCGGCACCACCGCGCTCATCACCCTCGACGAGCCCGGCAAGCTCAATGCCCTGAGCCCGGGGATCCGCGACGGGCTGACCGCGGCCTTCGCCGCAGCCCGCGAGGACCGCGAGGTGCGGGTCTTGGTGTTGACCGGCGCCGGCGACAAGGCCTTCTGCGCCGGGGCGGACATCAGCGGCTTCGAGTTCAGCACCCGCTTTGCCCACGAATTCATGGACCGCGTGCTCGACGTCCTGCGGCTGCCCGAGACCATCGGCAAACCGGTGATCGCGGCGGTCAACGGCTACGCCTACGGCGGCGGTTTCGAGATCGCCATCGCCTGCGACTTCGTGCTGGCCTCGGAGCGGGCACGCTTTGCGGTACCCGAGATCAACCTGGGGCTGTTGCCGGGCTTTGCCATCGTGCGCCTGGCCGAGCTGGTCGGCCGGCAGCAGGCCAAGTATCTCAGCATGATCGGCGAGCCCATCTCGCCGGCGCGGGCCCAGGAACTGGGGCTGGTACTGGAGGTGCTCCCGCACGACCAGTTGCTGGACCGGGCCCTGGAACTCGCCGGACAACTGGCCGGCAAACCTCAATTGGCGATCCGCTACGCCAAGTCGGTCTACAACCGGATGCTGGGCGGAGCGGACATCACCTACGCCAAGGACGCCATGCCCATCCTGTTTCTCGACGAGGATACCCGGGAGGGCGTGGCCGCCTTTCGCGAGAAACGCAAGCCGGTGTTCCGGTAAGTCGCTGCGCTCCCGGGTTCCCGGTGCCGGGATGCCTCCCGGGGCGCCGGGAGGCCCCGCCCCATCACATCAGGGCGCGCCCGTTGGGCGAAAACTGCGCGGCCAGAAAATCCATCTGGTCGGCGAGGATGCGCCGCGAGTTGATCAACGCCAGATATTCGGCATTGTTGGGGCGATAGGGCAGGGCCACCAGTTCCCAGCCGATTTCCTCCGGCAGGCGATTGCCCTTGTGCTGGTTGCAGCGCCGGCACGCCGTGACCACGTTCTCCCAGCGGTCCCGGCCGCCGCGCGACAGCGGCACCACGTGGTCGCGGGTCAACGCCACCGCCTCGAACGCCCGCGCGCAGTACAGGCAGTGATACCGATCGCGCGCAAACAGCGCCGGGTTGGACAGCGGGTAGTTGGTCCGGGGGCGGGCCATCTTGCCGCCCCCGCAGGCGATGATGCTGGGCAGCGGGATCTCGGAGCGCAGCCCCGTGACCCGGCAGTGGCCACCCCGCACGCGCCGCACCACATCGCCCAGCGACCAGGCCACCAGATCCCGGGCGTAGAGGCACACCGCCTCCTGCCAGTGCAGCCACTCGATCGGCTGCCCGGCCAGATTGAGGCGCAGAATCCGCGCCTGGCGATCGGTTCCCGGACCACCGGACGCCAGCGCGGCACTTCCCGACCCAGCGCCCGCCATCATCGCCGGCACCCTCCACGCCCCTGCGGGTTGGGGATACCGATCGGGCAGGGGCCTCCGTGTATCGTCCACGGCCGCGCGGCGCTGGCGGGGGGCAGGCTGTACCTTGGGAAATCGGCATCCTCGGAATGGGTGATCGCCTTCATCATAGAAGCGGGCGACCACCTGTCAAGGCCGTTTCGATGACAGCCCGGGGCGAACCGCGGCGGGCGGCACGGACTCGCGATCCCGCCGAGCCGGCACCGAACCGCTCCCGGCCCGGGAGCGGAACGAGCATCCGAAAACAATAAAAGAAAGGCGCCCTGTTGCTGGAGAAGACAACAGGGCGCCCAATGGCATGTCACTAGCGCGAAGAACACACGGGGGAGATCCCGCGACCATCCTGTCTCCACCCCGGACTCCGTCCGGGTTCGGGCTCCCTCGATGCAATGCAGCAGTCCCACTCCTGCGCCGCCCCGGCAAATCCCTGCCGGCCGCCCGTCCCTGCGCGATCTCCCTTACCCCCGGCGAACCTCCCTGTGCCGGGACCACCTCCCTGTCCCGCCTGTCCTTGCGGGGCCCATAGTGCTGGACCGGCGAACTGTGAACCAGTCCGAAATTACCTCGACCTCTTGTAAGATATTTCCTACACGGCAATGGGGTTTGCCCCTGCGCACAACTCCCGGTAGGGTGAGGATCCGGATCGGCAGGCGGGAGACAGCGGGTGGCAGCGCGCAGAAAATCACCGGACTTCGAAACCAGTCTCAGCCAGCTCGAGGGCATCGTGGCCGCGCTGGAAGGCGGCGAACTGGGCCTCGACGAGGCGCTGCGCACCTTCGAACGCGGCATCGGGATCGCGCGCCGGTGCCAGCGGGCACTGCGCGAGGCCGAACAGCGCGTGCAGCAGTTGACCCAGTCCCCCGAGGGGGAGTTGGTGGCGGAGCCCTTCCCGGACGCCGCGGAACCCGACGAGCAGTGACCGCGCTCCCGGACGACCCGTTTGCGGACTGGCGCGCGCGCTGCGAAGCCCGGCTGGATTCGGCGCTGCCCGCAGCGACACACTCCCGGCTTGCCGCGGCGATGCGCTACAGCCTGCTGGGCGGCGGCAAGCGAATTCGCCCCTGCCTGGTCTACGCCGCCGCCTGCGCCACCGGCGATCCCGCCGCCGCCACCGACCGGGCGGCGGCGGCAGTGGAAATGATCCACGCCTACTCGCTGATCCACGACGACCTGCCGGCGATGGACGACGACGACCTGCGCCGCGGCCGCCCCACCTGCCATCTGGTGTTTGGCGAGGCGCTGGCGATCCTGGCCGGCGACGCCCTGCAAACCCTGGCCTTCGCGGAACTGGCGAAGATCTCCGATCTGCCCGCCGCCCGGGTGCTGGAGATGATCGCCCTGCTGGCGGCGGCGGCCGGCGGCGAAGGCATGGCCCTGGGGCAGGCGCTGGACCTGGAAGCCACCGGCACCCTTCCCGGCCGCGCCGCCCTCGAACGCATCCACCGCCGCAAGACCGGTGATCTGATCGCCGCCAGCGTGTTGCTGGGCGCGCTCTCCACCGGGGTCGCCGAACCCGCGGCCCTGGCGGGGTTGAAGGAATACGCCGATCATCTGGGGCTCGCCTTCCAGGTGCGCGACGATCTGCTCGACGAAGAGCAGTCGACCGCCGTGCTGGGCAAGCCCCAGGGGGCCAACCGCGCGCGCGGCAAGGCCACCTATGTGAGCCTGTTGGGCAGCGCGGGCGCCCGCGCGGCGCTGGCCGAACTGCACGAGCGCTGCGTGCAGGCCGTCGCCGGGTTCGGCCCGCGCGCCGAGGGTCTGCGCCGACTGGCGGCCTATGCGGTACAGCGCAGCCACTGAATGCGACGCCGCGGTTTGCAGTAGAATTCCAGCCCCTTCGCCCGCCCGCCGGCCATGGCCCTCAGCTTCACCGAGATCCCCGGTACCCGGCCGCCGACACCCCTGCTCGACACCATCTCGGGCCCGGCCGCGCTGCGCGCGCTGGATGTCGCCGCACTGGAACGGCTCGCCGACGAACTGCGCGCCTATCTGCTCTATGCCACCGGCCAGACCGGCGGCCACTTCGGGGCGGGGCTGGGCGTGATCGAGCTGACCATCGCCCTGCACCATGTGTTCGACACCCCCGAGGATCGCCTGGTCTGGGATGTCGGCCACCAGACCTATCCGCACAAGATTCTCACCGGCCGCCGCGAGGAAATCCTCCGGGTGCGCCGCGCCGGCGGCCCGTCCGGATTTCCCAAGCGCAGCGAGAGCCCCTACGACGCCTTCGGCGTCGGCCATTCCAGCACCTCGATCAGCGCCGCCCTGGGGATGGCGCTGGCCGCGCGCATGACCGGAGCGCCGCGGCGCGCGATCGCGGTGATCGGCGACGGCGCCATGACCGCTGGCATGGCCTTCGAAGCGCTCAATCACTGCGCGCATCTCGACCTGGACCTGCTGGTCGTGCTCAACGACAACCAGATGTCGATCTCGCGCAACGTCGGCGGGCTGTCGACCTACTTCTCCAAGCTCTGGTCGAGCCGCTTCTACAACCTGGTGCGCGAGGGCGGCAAACGGCTGCTCAAGGCATTCCCGTCCACCTCCACCCTGGTGCGCAAAGCGGAGGAACTGATGAAGGCGCTGGTGGCGCCGGGCATCGTGTTCGAGGAGTTGGGCTTTACCTACATCGGCCCGATCGACGGCCACAATCTGCCCCTGTTGATCACCACCCTAGGCAACCTCAAGCAGGTGACCGGCCCGGTGCTGCTGCACGTGGCCACGGTCAAGGGCAAGGGCTTCCTGCCCGCGGAAGCGGATCCGATCGGCTATCACGCGCTCACCAAGATCGAGCCCGCCGGACTGCCGGCCGCCGCACCGCCGGCGCGGCCCAAGTATCAGGATCTGTTCGGTGCCTGGCTGTGCGACATGGCCGAACGGGAGCCGCGCCTGGTGGGCATCACCCCGGCGATGACCGAGGGCTCCGGGATGGTGGAGTTCGCCAGGCGCTTCCCGGACCGGTTCCACGATGTCGCCATCGCCGAGCAGCATGCGGTCACCCTGGCCGCCGGGCTCGCCTGCGAGGGCATGAAGCCCGTGGTGGCGATCTATTCCACCTTTCTCCAGCGCGCCTACGACCAACTGATCCACGACGTCGCCCTGCAGCACCTCGACGTCCTGTTCGCCATCGACCGCGCCGGGCTGGTCGGCGAGGATGGCCCCACCCACGCCGGCAGCTTCGATCTCAGCTATCTGCGCTGCATTCCCGGCCTGCTGATCATGGCGCCCGCCGACGAGAACGAAACCCGCCGGCTGCTGACCACCGGCTTTCTGCACCCCGGCCCGGCGGCGGTGCGCTACCCGCGCGGTACCGGCCCGGGGGCGACCCTGGAGCCCGGCCTGGAGCCCCTGCCCATCGGCCGCGGCCGCCGGGTGCGCGCGGGCAGCGGGATCGCCATCCTCAATTTCGGCGTCCTGCTGCCCGCCGCCCTCACCGCGGCCGAAACCCTCGGCGCCAGCGTCGCCGACATGCGCTTCGTGAAACCCTTGGATACCGCCTTGATCGACGCCCTGGCCGCCGAACACGCGCTGCTGGTGACCCTGGAGGACAACGCGGTGGCCGGCGGCGCCGGGGCCGGCGTGGCCGAGTATCTGGCCGCAGCGGCGGTCCGGGTGCCCCTGCTCCACCTGGGGCTGCCCGATCGCTTCATCGATCACGACCGCCGCAGCGCCCAGTTGGCCGGCGCCGGCCTGGATGCCGAGGGCATCCGCGAGGCGATCCTGACCCATGCCGCCCGGCTGGGCATTTCCCTGGCCCGCCACCCGACCGGCACCCGCGAACTGCGGCGCTGAGCCGGCGCCCGGCGGCGGGTCGCCGGCGCTCCGGGCCGGCCTTCAGCCGGCCCGCCGGAACGGCGGCAGCGCGGCGAGCAGCTCGCGACCGTAACTCTTGGCGACCGCGCGGCGGTCGAGGATGGTGACCCGGCCCCGGTCGTGCTCGGTGCGCAGCAGCCGCCCGCAGGCCTGGGTCAGGCGCAGGCTGGCGTCGGCCAGCGCCAGGGTCCGGAACGGATTGCCGCCGGCGGCCCGCACCCATTCGGCGCGGGCCTCCTGCACCGGGTCGTCCGGCACCGGGAACGGCAGTTTGGCGATGATCACGTGGCGGCAGTAGTCGCCCGGCAGGTCGATGCCCTCGGCGAAGCTGGCCAGCCCCAGGATGACGCTGGGTGCTCCGCCGTCGATCCGCGCCCGGTGCCGGGCGAGGATCTCCGCCACCGGCAGATCGCCCTGCACCAGCACCCGCTCGAGCCATTCCCCGGGCAGGCCGTGGCGCACCTCCTCGAGCTGGGCGCGCGAGGCGAACAACACCAGGCAGCCGCCCGGTTCCGCCCCCAGCAACCCGGGGAGCTGGCGGACGACCGCCGCCGTATGGGCGGCGGGCTCACCGCCGTCGACGGCCGTCTCGGGGACCACCAGCAGCGCCCGGCCGGCGTAGTCGAAGGCCCCGGGCAGGGCCAGGGTCGCGGCCTCGGGCGGCAGGCCGGTGTCGAGGCGCAGGCGTGTGAAGTCGCCCAACGAGCGCAGCGTGGCGGAGGTCAGCACCGCCCCGGCGCAGCGCGCCCACAACCGCTCGGCCAGGCGATCTCCGGCACTGACCGGGGCCGCCAGCACGCGCAGCTCACCGCCGGCCTCCCGCACCACCCAGCGCGCCAGGGGCGGCGCGCCCGCGGCGTCGGGCTCGGCCATCGCATGCCACAGCCGGGCGATGCCCTCGGCGCGCCCCAGCCAGTGGCCGAGAGTCTGGTACCAGCCCTCCAGTTCGGGGCGCGGCAACGGAAAATCCGGTCGCTCGAAGCCCGCCTCCAGCGCCTGGCGATACTGGTCCAGCGCGGCCACCAGGGCATCGCTGGCGGCGGCCAGTTCCGCGCCGATCAGGCGCAGGTCGTCGCCCACCAGGCCCTGCGCGAACCGGTGGCGTCCCGGGCCCTCCGGCGGCACCAGGGCGGCGAACAGCGGCGCCGCGCGGCGCAGCGCGGCGCCGGTCTCCGCGGCCAGGGCCGGCAGCGCCCGGACGCAGGACTCGGCGTCCGCCGCGGCGGTGAGCAGGCCCCGCTGGCGCTCGACCTGCGCCTCCAGCCGCTCCAGCCAGATCCCGGTGGCAGCCAGCGCGCACTGCGCACCGAAGTGGTCGACCGCCACTTCGCCCAGCCGATGCGCCTCGTCGAACACGTAGAAACACTGCTCCGGCGGCGGCAGGATCACGCCTCCGCCCAGCCCGAGGTCGGCCAGCACCAGGTCGTGATTGGCCACCACGCAGTCCGCCGCATCGATCGCCGCCCGCGCCCGGTAATAGGGACAGGCCGCGATCAGGCGGCAGCGCCGGCCCCCGCAGCGGCGCCCGTCGATGGTCAGCGCCTGCCACAGCGGCTCGGGAAGCGCGCCCTGCCAGCGGTCGCGGTCGCCGTCCCAGGCGCCCCGGCGCCAGGCGGCAGCCAGGGCCTGGAGGCGGCGATCGTCCCCTGCGCCCGGTGCGAAGGCGAGTTCGTCCTCGAACAGGAAATGCCCGCTGGCCCCGCTGGCGAGCTGGGCCTCGCACTGTTCGAGGCGCAGCGGGCACAGATAGCGGCCGCGCCCCTTGGCCACCGCAAAGTCGTAGTCCCAGCCGGTGGCGGCGAGCAGGTCGGGGATGTCGCGATCCACCAGTTGTCCCTGCAGGGCCAGGGTCCCGGTGGCGATCACCAGCTTCCGCTCGGCGGCCCGCGCCACCGGCAGGCCGGCGAGCAGGTAGGCGAGCGTCTTGCCGGTGCCGGTACCGGCTTCGATCGCGCAGGTCCGGGACGCCCCTTCGGTTCCCGCGGCGGCCAGCAGCCCGGCGATCTCGGCGATCATCCGGCGCTGGCCGGCCCGCGGCCGCAGCCCGCGGTGGGCGAGGAAGGCGCGGTAGCCGGCCTGGATGTCGGCCTTGAGCGCGTCGGTGAGCGCCACCTCAGGCCTCCTGCTCCCGCGTCTGCTCCTGCTCCTGCTCCAGCTCCAGACGCCGGCGCAAGGGATTGGCGTACATCGCCAGCACCAGGTCGCGCTCCGCCTCGGGCACCGCCGCCAGGCGCTCCTGGAACAGCCGTGCGGACGCCTCCCAGCCCGGATCGGCGAGCCGCGCGCGCAGGCGCTCGGCCCGGGGGTCGGGCCCGTACAGCGCCGCGTGGGCGGCGAAGTGGGTGGCACACAGCCGATACTCGCGCAGGATGGCGCGGTCGATGGCCGCGGCGGCCGCATCGGCGCTGGCCAGGTCGGCGGCCGCAAGGGGCGCCCCGAACGCCACATGCACCCTGCCCTTGGCGCCCATGATGCCCCGGTAGATGCTCTGCAGATCCTCGTGCTCGCCCTTGCGGTACTCGCCCCGGCTGCGCAGCGCATGGAGTTCGCGCGCCTTGTCGGCGTCGCAGGGATCGAACTCGTAACTGATGGCGACCGGCACCGGGCGCAGTTCGGCGAGCGCCGCGGCGAAATCCTGCCCCGGGGCCCGGCTCAGCGCCAGCATCTTGAGGATCGCCGGATCGGTGACGTCGATGCCGTCCTTGGCGCGCCCCTCGCGCTGCGCGATCCACACCGAACTTCCGTCGACCGTGATCGACCGGCGGATGTAGGCGGAGAGCTGCTGGAGGCTGGCCAGTTTCTCGCGCCGCCCGGCGGCCCCGCGGCGGACGATGAAACTCTTGTTGATGCGCATCAGGTCGCTGGCAAACCCCTTGCTCAGCAGGTTGTCGCCGATGGCGATGCGCACGGTGTCGAAACCCCGGTCATGGAGCATCAGGTTGACCAGGGCCGGATCCATGGCGATGTCGCGATGGTTGCCGATGAACAGGTAGCTGACGCCCCGCTGCAGCGCTTCCAGCCCGCTCACGGTGAGGTCAGTCGCGACCCGCTGCATGTGCGGCCGCAACTGCCGGCCGACCAGTTGCTGGAATCCGGCCACGGTGTCGATGCCGCGAAAGGTCCGCGCCAGCGCCAAGCGCACCAGCCAGCGGCCCAGCGCCGGCCAGCGGGCGGCCAGCCCGGGCAGCCGCATGCGCGCCAGCACCTCGGCGAACTCCCGGTCGCGGACCAGCCGTGCGAGCACACCGGCAACCTCGTCGTCGCGGTAGGGACGGATGTCGGCGAACGGATCCGGAGCCGCGGGCCGGTCCATTCACGACCCCCGCTTGGGGGTGTGCCAGCGCACCTCGCGCGCGTACCTGTCCACCAGCCCGACGACATCCAGCACCAGGGCGAACAGGGCCATGCGCACCAGCAGGCCGTTGTCGGTCTGGCGGAAGATGGCGAGGTTGGGATTCTGGTCGAGATCGATGTCGAGCTCGTTGGCCTCCGCCCGGGAATCGCGCGGCAGCGGGTGCATGATCACGGTATTGGGCTCGCAATACCTGGTGTAGATCGCCTGGTTGAGGCGCAGCCGGCCGCGGTAGAGGTCCGCCTGGCGGCGGTCGGGAAAGCGCTCCTCCTGGATCCGGGTCGAATAGACGATGTCGACGTGGGTGATGCCCGCCTCCAGGTTATCGGACTCCAGAACCTGGGCACTGGCGGCGCGCAGTTCATCGAGCAGTTCGGCGGGCATGCGCAACTCGGGGGGCGAGACCAGGGTCACCTGGATCCGGTCGAACAGGGTCAGCAGGCGGGCCAGGGAATGCACCGTGCGGCCGTAGCGCAGGTCGCCGATCATGGCGATGCGCAGGCCGTCGATGCCGCGGCCGCGGCCGGCCAGCTCCTTCTTGATGGTGTAGAGATCGAGCAGCGCCTGGCTGGGATGCTCGTTGGTGCCGTCGCCGCCGTTGAGCACCGGGACCCGGCTGGCGCTGGCGAACTCGGCCACCGAGCCGGCCACCGGATGGCGCATGCAGATCACGTCGCTGAAGCCGGACAGTACCCGGGCGGTATCGCGGAGCGATTCGCCCTTCACCAGCGACAGGCTGTCCATGCCCACCGACTCGCGGACCTCGCCGCCGAGCAGGTTGAAGGCGGAGCCGAAGCTGATCCGGGTGCGGGTACTGGCCTCGAAGAACATGTTGCCCAGGATCGCCCCTTCCAGCACCCGGGTGGCGCGGCGGCGCTGGGCGTAGGGCTCCATCCGATCCGCGATGCGAAAGATTTCCTCGATGTCGCCGCGTTCGAACTGGGTGACCGACAGAATATGCGAACCCCGGAATCTCACCCGCTACCCCGCCCGTCTGGACCCCGCCGATTCTAGCAGGTCACCCCTGCGGCCATCAGCCGGCGGCGGCGATGCCGAGCGCGGCCGCCACCCGGTCGCCCCATTCCGCCAGGGCCTCGAGCAGGTGCCGGCGCGCCGCGCCGGCGGGTTCCGTCCCGAGCTGCACCAGTTCGGCGCGGAAGGCCGCGAGCCCCAGATAGCCGGAGTGCGGATCGGTCAGCCGCCAGCGGCAGAACTCCCGCCAGTTGTCGCGCTCCGCATCGCTCAGGGTCTCGGGAAAATACCGCGCCCGGTAGCGAAACAGCAGCTCCCGGTAGCGCGCGTCCCGAAACGGGATCCGGGCAGGATCCAGTTCGTGCCCGGCGGCGGCCCGCACCCGCGCGAGCAGCGGCCGCTCGGCGTCGGCGAGAAAGCCCGCGTAGAGCTCGGCCTCGGCATCCACCCCCGGCCGCGAAGCCGCGGGCGGCGCGAACACCAGGGCCAGCTTGGCCTCCAGCTCGGCGCCTTGCAAGATGCGCAGGTGGTCCGCGCAGCGCTCCAAGTCGATGTGCAGGCGCCGCGCGGTCGCGGCGTCGAGCAGCTTGGGCGTGAGCACCACCGGGCAGCGGTTGAGATGGATGACTTTCAGCGGCAGGCGCTCGGCGCCGGCCGGCAGCGCCGCGGCGGGACTGAACACCAGTTCGCGAATGGCCTCGGCGTCGAGCCGCACCAGGGCCCGGGCATCGCCCATCAGGTCGAAGCAGATGATGCCGTTGGCGTTGCCGGGCTGCCGGGCCAAGGGCAGCAGCAACCCCGCGTAGCCGCGCTCCCGGGGCAGCCGGCCGGAGACGTGCAGCACCGGCCTGCGGGCGGCCGGGTCGAGCAGCGGCAGCAGGTGCCGCCTGCCGCGCTGCTCATACAGGTGCCGGTAGAGCCGTGGCTGCCGCCGCCGCACCAGGCGCGCCAGATCGAGGGTGGCGAGCACGTCGGACAGCGCATCGTGCGCCTGGCCGTGGGCGATGCCGTTGGCGGCGGCCAGATCCTCCAGCCGGAAGCTGGGGCCGCCGTCCTCGTGGTCCGGCCAGCGGATGCCGTCCGGGCGCAGCGCCCGCGCCACCCGCAGCAAGTCGATGATGTCCCAGCGCGAATTGCCGTCGCGCCATTCGCGCTCGTAGGGATCGTAAAAATTGCGGTACAGCAGGAAGCGGGTAAACTCATCGTCGAAGCGCAGGCTGTTGTAGCCGACGCCGCAGGTGCCGGGCGCTCCCAGCTCGGCGATCACCCGGGCGGCGAACTCCGGCTCCGGCAGGCCCTCGCGCTGCGCCTGCTGCGGGCTGATCCCGGTGACCAGGCAGGCCGCGGGATGGGGCAGCAGCAGGGGGTCGGGCCGGCAGTGGAACTGCACCGGCTCGCCCATCGGCTCGAGGTTCTCGTCGGTACGCACACCGGCGAATTGCAGCGGCCGATCCCGCGCCGGGTCGGTGCCCGTGGTTTCGTAGTCGTGCCAGAACAGGGTCGCCATCCGGGCATCCTGCCATGCTCGCGGCGCGGCGCAACGCCCGCCGCCGGGACCGCGACAAGGAAACGGCGCCCGCAGGCGCCGTTTCGATCGCGAGGTCGGGGATGCCGGGATTATTCGGGCATGACCTCGACATAGGAGAGTTCGCCGATCACGCGGCGGTTGCGCTGGCGCCCCTCGGCAGTGGAGTTGTCGGCGATCGGCCGGCTTTCGCCATAGCCGACGGTGGAGATGCGGTCGGCCGGGATGCCGTAGTCCTGCACCAGCTTGGCCTTGACCGCCTGCACCCGGCGCTCGGACAATCCCTGGTTGTAGGCCTCGGTGCCGATCGAATCGGTATGGCCTTCGAGCACCAGGTCGATGTCCTCGTGGGCCTTCATGGCATTGGCCACGGCCTCCAGCTCATCGCCGTAGATGTTGCGCACCACCGCCTTGTCGAACTCGAACTCGACCTTGAGCTTGACGGTGATGGTGCGCTTTTCCGGCTCGGGAGCGGGCGGCGCGGCCACCGGTTGCGGGGCCGGGGCCGGGGCCGGGGCGGCCTGCACCACGGGTGCCGGCTTGGGTCCATTGAAGTAGTAGTTCACCGCCAGATTGAGGGCGCCGTCCACGGCATTGTTCTTGTCGTCGCGGACCTTGTAGAGGGCGCGCACGTCGCTGCGGAATTCGAGATGGTCGGTGAACATCTTGGACAGACCCAGGCCGAGACCGGCCTGCCAGGTGTGCTCGTCCTCTCCGCCGAGGTCGAACGCCTCCGGCGTGCGGGGCTGATCGTCCAGGTCGAAATAGCTGATCCCGGCCACCCAGTAGGGGCGCCAGGCGGTGCTGTCGGGATCGGCCTCACCCAGCCAGTAGTACATGTCCAGCTTGGCGGTTTCGAGATCCTCGCCATCGACATCGCTGCCGCCGCCGATCTCCAGCGCCCAGTCGTTGGCGAAGCGGTAACCCAGGTTGAGACCGCCGACCACGGAATCTTTGGCGCCGCCGACGAAGCGGCTGCTGTCCAGGTAGTAACCGGTCAATGAACCGCCGACATAGGCGCCTTCGTTGGCCTGCGACTGCACCGCAAAACCCAACGACAGCGCCACGGCCCCCGCCACGGCTGCGTTCTTGATCTTCATCGGACTTCCTCCTTCATGATGGACATTCCCGTTCCGCCCCGGTGTCCCGGAACGGCGCTCGGGCCAGTGTACGGCTGCCGCCGTCGAAATAGAACCGTCACAGACCGGACGTCGGAGCATCGGGATCCGCATCGGGCCCGGCCATGATGCGCAATCGATCGCCGCAGGATTGTGACGCAACCCACAGATTTCAAGCCGGAACCAGCCGGCGGCGCTCGATGACCGCGCGCCAGTGCCGCGGGCCCGTGACATGCACCGACTCGCCGCGGCTGTCGACGGCGACCGTGACCGGCATGTCGCGCACCTCGAACTCGTAGATCGCCTCCATGCCCAGCTCCGGAAAGGCCAGCACCCGGGCCGCGGTGACGGCCTTGGACACCAGGTAGGCGGCCCCGCCGACGGCCATCAGATACACCGCGCCGCAATCGCGGATCGCCTCGATCGCCGCCGGTCCGCGCTCGGCTTTGCCGACCATGCCCAGCAGCCCGGTGCGCTCCAGCAGGGTCCGGGTGAACTTGTCCATGCGGGTCGCGGTGGTGGGGCCGGCCGGGCCGACCACCTCGTCACGGACCGGATCCACCGGGCCGACGTAATAGATGAACCGCCCGCGGAAATCCACCGGCAGCGGCTCGCCGGCGGCCAGCAGGTCGACGATTTTCTTGTGTGCGGCGTCGCGCCCGGTGAGCAGCCTGCCGCTCAGCAGCACCGTGTCGCCGGGTTGCCAGCTGCGCACTTCCTCCGCCGTGATCCGGTCGAGATCCACCCGCCGGACGGCCGCACCCACCTCCCAGCTCACCTCCGGCCAGTTCTCGAGGCGCGGCGGCTCCAGTCGCGCCGGCCCCGAGCCGTCGAGCACGAAGTGGGCGTGGCGGGTGGCCGCGCAATTGGGAATCACGGCGACCGCCTTGTTGGCGGCATGGGTCGGATAATCCCGGACCTTGACATCGAGCACCGTGGTCAGGCCGCCCAGGCCCTGGGCGCCGATGCCCAGGGCGTTGACCCGGTCCATCAGTTCGAGGCGCAGTTGCTCGGCGCGGTTGGCCGCCCCCCGCGCGCGCAGTTCCTGGATGTCGATGGGCTCGAGCAGCGCCTCCTTGGCGAGCAGCATGGCCTTCTCGGCGGTGCCGCCGATGCCCACCCCGAGCATGCCGGGCGGGCACCAGCCGGCACCCATCCCGGGCACCTGCTCCAGCACCCAGTCGACCACCGAGTCCGAGGGGTTGAGCATGGCGAACCTGGCCTTGGCCTCCGAACCGCCGCCCTTGGCGGCGACATGGATCTCGACCTCGGCGCCGGGCACCAGCTCGGTGTGGATCACCGCCGGGGTGTTGTCGCCGGTGTTGCGGCGGGCGCCGTCCGGATCTTCCAGAATCGAGGCGCGCAGCAGATTGTCCGGGTGCAGATAGGCCCGGCGCACCCCCTCGTCAACCATCTCGGCAAGGGACAGTCGGGCCTCCCAGCGCACGTCCATGCCCACTTTCAGAAACACGGTGACGATCCCGGTGTCCTGGCACAGCGGCCGGTGGCCGAGCGCGCACATGCGCGAATTGACCAGGATCTGGGCCAGTGCATCCCGGGCGGCGGGCGATTCCTCGCGCAGATAGGCCTGGTGCACGGCCTGGATGAAATCCAGCGGGTGGTAGTAGGAGATGAACTGCAGGGCATCGGCGATGCTGGCGATCAGATCTTCCTGGCGAATGGTGGTCATCGGCTGCTCCCGAGTGGACTGGCCGGCGGTCTGCGGGGGCCGGCACAATACTGGATTCCTCCGGCGCGGGCCAGGGTTCAGGGACTCGACAACTGCTCCCGGATGGCCTGCAACTGGAGATTGGTTTCGCGCCGGAAGGTGTCGATCGAAGTGAGCGCCTGGCGGTTTTCGGCGGCGCTGCGGGCGACGCTGTCGCGCAGGGTGCGCACCTGCTCCTCCAGCTTGCCGACCCCGGCCCGCGCCTGCCGCACCTGCGTCTGGACCTCCTCCAGGGCGGCGGCATCGCCGAGCCGCTCGCGCTTGATGGCGTCGACGCCCGCCACCAGCCCGGCCATCTGGGCCTTGGCCGCGGCGGCGGCCTCGCTGGCCTCCCGGGCGCTGGCGGCGGCGCGGCCCAGTTCCTGGCGGAGCTGCTTGAGGTCGGTTTCCAACTTGGCGATCGCGGCGCCCTGGGTCTCGATCGCCTTGCGATTGCGCTCATTGGCGACCCCCCAGAGCTTCTTGATCTCCGCCCAGTGGGTGTCGAGCTTGGCGTTGTGCTCCTCGAGCCGGGCGCTCAGGCTGGCGCCGGATTCATTGAGTGTCGCGCCGGTGGAATCGAGCCGCGACTGCAGGTTGGCGAACTGCTCGCCCAGCGACCGGAACTGCTGTTGCTGCTGCCAGGCCAGCCAGCCCAGGCCGGCGACCCCGAGCAGGGCCAGCAGGGCCAGGACGCGCCAGAACCCGCCGCCCCCGCGCGGCCGGTCCCCGGCTGCCGGCTCAGCCACCTTCCGATCCCCGGGGCGCTCGTCGGGTTCGGCATAGAAAGGCTCGAAATTCTCGAACCGGTCATCGTTCATGGGCGCACTGCTCGGGGACGGGGTGGCGAATTATACGCCGGACACGAAAAAGCCGGCCCGCAGGCCGGCTCGCGGCGCGCCCGGTGCGGCCTACAGCAGGTGCAGCAGACCCGCCAGCACCGCGGTGAGCACCAGGCTGGAGACGATCACGCCGCGCACCGTGGTCAGCGGCCCCTGCTTGCCGGCCAGGGCGTTGACTTCAAGCGCAGCGACGATCAGCAGCGCGATATAGAAACCCGCACCACCGCCCTCGGCGGACAGGATATGGCCCGTGCTATAACCCAGGTGCGGCGAAGCGAGCATGCAATAGGCCATGGGCCCGGAGAACAGGACGTTGGTGCGCGAGGCCAGCAACGCCTTGGCGCCGGCCGCGGCCGCATCGCCCTCCTTGACGATGCCCAGGGCAATTTTCTGGTTGGGCCAGATCACCAGCCAGACATTGAGGAACATCAGGGTGCCGAGCAGGACGCCGACGACGATCAGATCGTTGAGCACATTCTGCTGCATCACCCCGACCAGCAGCACGACGCCGGTGAGGAAGGTGAACATGGCGCCCCAGCGGAACCACCAGAGCGCGCGCGGCGCCAGCTTGGCCTTGGCGTCGCCCAGCGCTTCCGGCGTGGCCTCCTTGAAATAGGCGCCCTGCACGAAGTTGAAATAATAGAGCATGCCGATCCAGGTGATGCCGAACAGCAGGTGTCCCCAGCGGAACAGAAAATTGAGGAATTGCATGGTTTCCAGTTGCGTGGTTTCCATAAGTGCCACCTTGTTGTTGCTTGGAGTGATCGCGACGAAAGGGTCCCACCGCCCGGCTCGGGCCGCTCCTCCCCCTCGGGTGTTGCCGCGGCCAATTCTAGACAGAAAA
This sequence comes from Pseudomonadota bacterium, assembly GCA_049325095.1. GTDB lineage: Bacteria > Pseudomonadota > Gammaproteobacteria > Pseudomonadales > Porticoccaceae > JAGPUQ01. Next base: position 119,218 of record JBMOPO010000025.1, read on the forward strand.
CCGACCGGCAGACACCCGCACCCGCGCACGGCGATCCCGGCCGGCGCCCGCGCCCGACGGTGCACCGACCAGAGGTTGCGGGCGCCGCCGCCGGCGATCCGGGGCGGGGCGCCATGATCCGGTCGAACCCCACATCGCCGCAGCCGCAATCACCGACACCATCGCCGCCGGCCCCCCGCCGGCTCTGGCCGGCGCTGGTGCGCGGCGTGGAGCACACGCTCGCCCTGGGCTGGCGCGGCTGGCTGGCGCTGGCGCTGGGGGCCGCTCTGGGCTGGTGGCTCTACGTACCCCTGCACGAGCTGGCGCACGCCTTCGGCTGTCTCGCCGCCGGCGGGGCGGTCAGTCGCCTGGAGCTGGCCCCCGAGTACGGGGCCGCGCTGCTCGCGCGCTGGCTGCCGTTCGTGGCGGTCGGCTCGGATTACGCCGGGCAGTTGACCGGCTTCGACACCCGCGGCAGCGATGCCGTCTACCTGGCCACCGTGCTGGCGCCCTATGCCTTCACCCTGGTTCCCGGCGTGCCCCTGTTGTTGCACAGCGCCGCCCGGCCGGGGCTCGCCGCCAGCGCCGCGTTCGGCGCCAGCCTGCCCTGGGCGCTCGCGCCCCTGCTGAGCCTGACCGGCGACTACTACGAGGCCGGCTCCATCCTCGCCAGCCGGGCCGCGGCCCTGTGGACCGGCGGCGGCATCCCCGCGCACTGGCGCAGCGACGACCTGGTCCGGCTGCTCGGCGAACGCCTCGCCGCGGGCCCGCTGTTGCCGGCCGACGGCCTGGGTATCGCCGCCGGCCTGGCGATCGGGACCCTGCTGGCCGCCGCCACCCTGATCGCGGCCACGAAGGTGGCGCGCGCGATGGCCCGCGCCAGGGCAGCGCCCTGATAGCGGACCGGGGGCCCGGCGGGTGCGCCGCTCCCACCAGGGCGCCGCTCCTGCAACAACCGGTACGCTACCCGTAGGTCGGATAAGCCGCACAGCGGCGCATCCGACAATTCCCGGGGACGCATCCGGCGAATCCACTCCGGCGCAACCCTGCCGGCGCTTGGGGATTGGCATGCCCACCGGCCGGCACCCGCAGGAGGCCCGCCCCCAGGCCGATGGAGAGGATCACCGCCGCAGCAGGCGGCGCAGCACCCGCAGCGGCAGCGCCGCCGCCCAGCGGCCCGCGCGGCCCAGGCGCCGGGTGGCGGCGAGCTTGGCGAGCAGATAATCGAGAAACTCCGCCGTCGCCTCGCGCGCCCGCGCCTCGGGGTCGACGGCCAGAATCCGCCGCACTGCCGGGGCCTGAGCCGGCGGTGCGGGACCGGGGCCCGGGATCCCCGCGCCCGGCGGCAGGGGTGACGCCTCCCGGTAGGCGGCGGCCATGTCCGCCGGGGTCCACAGGGGCAGGCGGGCGATCTCGTCGCGCACGGCATCGAGCCCGGCGCGATCCCGGTCGAGGACCCGCAGCCGCCGCAGCAGGGCTTGCGCATCCGGTTCGATCAGCCAGCCGGTGCGGCCGTCCGCGATGCGCTCGGCGAAGGCGCCCACCCGGGTGGCCACCGGCGGCACCCCCAGCGCCCACAGCTCGCTCAGGGTGTAGCTGAAGGTCTCCGGCACGATGGACAGCAGCAGCCCCAGGTGGGGCCGGATATCCGCCAGCAGCCCGGGCAGCTCTTCGAGTTGGTAGGACCGCTGGACCCGCACCCCGGCCAGACCCTCGAACTCGCGGCCCTCGTCGCCGCAACCCAGCAGGAACAGCTCTGCAAAACCGGTCAGCTCGGCCAGCGCCGCGCGCAGAATCCCGGCGCCCTTCTGCGGCGCCAGGCTGCCCAGTACCAGCAGGCGCAGGCGCCCGCCGGCGGGCGGCGCCGGCAGCCGCGGCAGGGGTTCACTGCCGTTGGCAATCACCGTGGCCGGCACCGCCGCGACCTCCGGCAGCAGCCGGCGCAAGTGGTCGAGCACCGCCGCACTGGGGGCGACCAGGCAGATGCCCGGCGCCCGCAGCAGCGCGGCGTAGCGGGCGCGGATATCCAGCCAGTGCCGGGGCTCGGAATCGGCGAAGAAGCGGTTGAGCGGATTGCCGGCAAAACAGGCGGCGAGCCGTGCGCCGTCGCAGCGCCCGCACACTTCGCCGAAGTGGATCGACAGCGCCGGGCAGAAGGGGAAGAAGTCGTGCAGCGCGACCAGGGTGGGCAGGCCGCTATCGAGGGCATCCAGGGAATGGCCGATCAGGGAGGACACCACCACCAGATCGACCTCGAAGTCGCGCCGGATCTCGGCCAGGATGCGCCGGTAATGACAGTGGGCGGCGGCCACCGAGCGGATCGGAAAATCCAGCATCCACTCCCGCAGCGCGACCCCGGGGCCGGCGCCGCCGTAGAGCGCGAGCCGGTAGCCGAAGGCGCTCCAGTCGCCCAGTGAGCGCAGCACCAGGTGGTGGCGCTCACTGTCGGCCGCGCACAGGTCGCGCATCCAGCGCCCCAGGCCGCCGCCCCAACTGTGGGTGACGTGCAGCACCACCGGCTTCAGCGCCGGCGCCGGCGGGGGTACCACCGCCGGGCCGCCGCTCAGGGCATCGGCCAGCTGGCGGCGCAGCGGGGCCAGCGGATGATGGGCATTGAAGGCGCGGAGGTCGGCGTCTTCGGGGGGCAGGGATGCCTCCAGCCGGCCGCCCGGCCAGTGCGCGAATACCCAGTCGCAGGCCACCGCCGACCAGCCCCGGGCGCGCAGGCGGGCGGCGAGATCGCCCGTCTCGGCGAGCGCGCCCGCGGCGGCCAGATC
>JBMOPO010000026.1:0-120636 GCA_049325095.1 Pseudomonadota bacterium
GCCGCGCTCGCGGCTTCACGCGCTTCGACACCATCCGCACCGTCATCTTCCTGATCGCCGGCAAACTCGACTTCGGCGCCGTCAACCCTCATGCCCAGCAACCCACTTGAAATTCAACAGAGCCTCAATACAAGAGGCAACATGATTGCGGCTCTGATCGCGTTGGCGTCGGTCGTTTCAATGGGTGTCGCGGGCCAGGCGGGTGCGGCAACCGCCGAGGATCTGGACAAGGACTCCGCGCAGGCGCTCAAGACGCTTTATGAAACCAGCTCCGTCGCCGAGTCTCTTTCGCGTACGGCCAAGGCCGTGCTCGTCTTCCCGAACATTGTCAAGGCCGGACTCGTATTCGGTGGCAGTTATGGTGAAGGCGTTCTGATGAAGGGGGGCAGAGTCGTGGATTACTACAATTCCGTCACCGGGTCCTGGGGTCTGCAGATCGGCGCACAGTCGTATGGCTACGCCGTGTTTCTGATGACGGACGATGCCGTGCGCTATGTCGAGGAGACCAAGGGATGGGAAATCGGCGTAGGACCGACCGTCGTCGTGGTCGACGAGGGCGTGGCGAAGAATCTTTCGACTTCAACGGTGAAGGATGATGCTTATGCATTCATCTTCAGCCAGCAGGGCTTGATGGCTGGCGTCAGCATCGAAGGCACGAAGATTTCCAGGATTAACCGATAAGTGTTCCATCCGGAAGTCACCCACACCGCCCAGGGCCGGCGCATCTACGCCCGCTTCGTGCACGAGATCTGCGGCTGCGCCAGCGCCTGGGCGCCCGGCAACATCATCGACGACGCCGTCGCCCCGCGTGCGCCGGCAGATCGGTGACCGCAAGGTATTGCTGGGGCTGTCGGGGGGGGGGTCGATTCCTCCGTGGTCGCCGCGCTGCTGCACCGGGCCATCGGCGACCGGCTGACCTGCGTGTTCGTCGACAACGGCTTGCTGCGCCTGCACGAAGGCGACCAGGTGATGCAGGTGTTCGCGCGCAACCTCGGCGTCAAGGTGATCCGGGTCGATGCCGAGGCGCGTTTTCCGGATGCGCTGCGTGGCGTGGCCGACCCCGAGGCCAAGCGCAAGATCATCGGTGGGCTGTTCATCGAGGTGTTCGACGAGCAGGCCGCCCACATCGAGGGCGTCGACTTCCTCGCCCAGGGCACCATCTACCCGGACGTGATCGAGTCGGCCGGCAGCCAGACCGGCAAGGCGCAGGTCATCAAGAGCCACCACGACGTCGGCGGTCTGCCCGAGCACATGCAGCTCAAACTGGTCGAGACCGTCGATTTCATGACCGCCCGCTGGGCACAGCTCCCCTACGAACTACTGGACCTGTGCTCGCGGCGCATCATCAACGAAGTGCCCGGTCTGTCGCGCGCGGTCTACGACACCTCCGGCAAGCCGCCGGCGACCATCGAGTGGGGGTGGGGCGTTTTTAACACATTGATTATCAGAATAAAATGTGGCCGAACAGGGATCTTCGGGAGGCAGGTGGGAATCGTCGAGTTCGTCGCCGGCGCTTCGCCGACGGTCTTCCTGCTCCTGGCCGGGGTGCCGGCCGCCATGGTCGGTATCGGCGCGTTCGTCGCGCGCCGCACCCAGCGGCAGATGCGGGCGATCGAGTCGACGCCCGCGATCTCTCCGGCGGCGGCGCGACCCGGCTTGGCCAGGGTCGACGGCATCGCCGCCCCGGTCGCCGGCAAGCCGTTGACCGCACCCCCTCACGAGCTCGCCCTGCGTGTGGTACCGGATCCGCGTCGAGGAGTGGAAGCGATCCTCAATCGAGCACTCGGGCAGTTGGCATAAGCTCCGGGCCGAGGAGAGCGAAGCGCCGCTGCTGCTGCGGTTCGACGCCGCTGAGATCGCGGTCGATCCCTACGGCGCCGACGTCACGCCGAGCGACAAGAGCCTCTGGTACGGCCCGCGCGAAGTGCCCATCGACCGCAATCCGCCGCGCTTCAAGCCGTGGGAAAACCCCAAGGGAGAGGGCCTGCAGATCGAAGTCTCGGGCACCGGCGATCGGCGCTATCGGTTCAGCGAGGAGCGCATCTACGCGGGGGATCCGCTCTTCGTGCTGGGCGAGATCGTCGAGCGAGGGTCAGCTGACGGCGATGACGACGAAGACGATGACGACTGGATCGACGAGAGTGGCGACGCGCCCGATTCGCCGACGGCGACCGCAGCCGTGCATGCGTCCGTGGCGGACGTCACGAGCCGATTTCTGCTCAAACGCCCCGGCGATGGCGCCACGCCCTTTCTGATGTCCACCACCGAGCCGAGCAAGCACCTCGCGCTGCTGCGGGGAGGTATCGTTGGCGCGGTGCTCATCGCCGTTCTCGGGCTTGGCCTGCTGGTGCTCCTGATCGGATTCCGGATAGCGGCGAAAACCTGACCGACGAGCGCCGACCGTCGAGTGGGGGCGGGGCGCCGCGGCCATGGGCCGGCCGGCAAGGGGAGGTGCAAAGCGGTGGCTTTCGCCGCCAGCCGGGTCAGGGAGGGCGTGATTTCGCGGCGGCCGCGGAGCGATGGCCCGGCAGACACTCCGGACTTACCCGTTGAACGGCGCGGAAAAGGGTGCTTATACTCCGCGCACTTCGCAACCGGGTGGAGACGATCGGCGGTCGAATTCAGCGTGCCGATGCGAGATTGGCAGGGCCGAATTGAATTGAAGGATGTCGCCGACGCCGCGAAGTGCCTGTAGGGCGACTTCGTCACCAGGGATGATCACCGAGATGGCTTGGGCACCGCGCCCAGGCGTGGTCCGCTGCCGCTGATCCGGGGCGGAGGCCGGCCGGAGTATCTGGCTGGCGCTCGTGCAGGGGACGCCGGGAGAGCCGCCGGGCCGAAGAAGCAGGCGGCGTGCAGGCTTTGAAATAAATATTTGAAGTAACAGGGGGGCGTGGGGTGAGGGGTGAGGAGCGACGGGTGAGGCGGGGACTCGCATGAATTCCTGCCCCGCGCCGCGGGAATTCCTGAAGCTCGCGCGCGCAGGACACCTGTCGCAGGTTCGGGCCGACCCCGGCGGATTCCACAACGGCAATTCGGCCAAGCCGATCCTGGCCGAGGTACGGTGCCCGCACGGCCGGGAGGCGGTCGATCGGCCCATCCGCGAGCTCGGGCCCGACCGGGTTTCCGGTTTCCTGCCGGGCTCTGGGTTCGAAGGCAGCCCCGCAACGGGGAGCAGGGCGTGATGATCTGGGACGGTGGCGGGAGCTGCCGTTTTTTTTGGGGTTGATTGAGGAGAAACGAAAATGAACGAAGGCTTGCTGTTTGCCCTCGTGGCGGCGGGTTTGGCGCTGCTCTACGGGATCGTGTCGATCAAATGGATCCTGGGGCTTCCCACCGGCAACGACCGCATGCAGGAAATCGCGGCGGCCGTGCAGGAAGGCGCATCCGCCTACCTGAACCGGCAGTACACCACCATCGGGGGCGTCGGCGCGGTTCTGCTGATCGTCATTTTCGCCGCGCTCGGCTGGCAGACCGCGGTCGGCTTCGCGCTGGGTGCCTTCCTCTCCGGCCTCACCGGCTACATCGGCATGAACGTCTCGGTGCGCGCCAACGTGCGCACTGCCGAGGCGGCCTCGCAGGGCCTCAATGCCGCGCTCAACGTGGCCTTCAAGGGCGGCGCCATCACCGGCCTGCTGGTGGTCGGTCTGGGCCTGCTGGGGGTTGCCGGCTACTATGCCGTGCTCACCCTGGGGCTGGGCGCCAGCGCCGATGAAGGGACGCATGCCCTGGTGGGCCTCGCCTTCGGCGGTTCGCTGATCTCGATCTTCGCCCGGCTCGGCGGCGGCATCTTCACCAAGGGCGCCGACGTAGGCGCCGACCTGGTGGGCAAGGTCGAAGCCGGCATTCCCGAGGATGACCCGCGCAACCCGGCGGTGATCGCCGACAACGTGGGGGACAACGTCGGCGACTGCGCGGGCATGGCCGCCGACCTGTTCGAAACCTACGCGGTGACCGTCATCGCCACCATGCTGCTGGGCGGCCTCATGATCGCCGGCTCCCCGCAGGCGGTGATCTATCCGCTGGTGCTGGGGGGCTTCTCCATCATCGCCTCCATCATCGGCACCTACTTCGTCAAGGCGCGCGAGGGCGGCAAGATCATGAACGCGCTGTATCGCGGCCTGATCGTGTCGGGCGGGCTGGCGGCCGTCGCGTTCTACCCCCTCACCACCTGGATGCTGGGCGAGGGCGTGATGATCGGCGGCGAGCTGGTGACCTCGTTGAATCTGTATCTCGCCACCCTGATCGGCCTCGCGCTCACCGCCGCCATGGTGTGGATCACCGAGTACTACACCGCCACCGAGTTCAGCCCGGTGCGCCACATCGCGCAGGCCTCCACCACCGGCCACGGCACCAACGTCATCGCCGGTCTCGGCGTGTCGATGAAAGCCACCGCCGCGCCGGTGCTCGTCGTCTGCGCCGCCATCTGGGGCGCCTACGCCCTGGCCGGCCTGTACGGCATCGCGATCGCCGCCACTTCGATGCTGTCGATGGCCGGCATCATCGTCGCGCTAGACGCCTACGGCCCGATCACCGACAACGCCGGCGGCATCGCCGAAATGGCCGGTCTGGACGACAGCATCCGCAACATCACCGACCCGCTCGACGCCGTGGGCAACACCACCAAGGCCGTCACCAAGGGCTACGCCATCGGTTCGGCCGGTCTCGCCGCGCTGGTGCTGTTCGCCGACTACACCCACGCGCTGGAAGCCGTGACCGGCAGCGTCACCCTGTTCGACCTGTCCGACCACATGGTCATCATCGGCCTGTTCATCGGCGGCATGGTGCCCTACCTGTTCGGCGCCATGGGCATGGAGGCGGTCGGCCGCGCCGCCGGCTCGGTGGTGATCGAGGTCCGCCGCCAGTTCAGGGAAATCCCCGGCATCATGGAAGGCACCGGCAAGCCGGAATACGGCACCTGCGTCGACATGCTGACCAAGGCCGCGATCAAGGAGATGATCTTGCCCTCGCTGCTGCCGGTGCTGGTTCCGCTGGTGGTCGGCGTGGTCCTCGGGCCCAAGGCCCTGGGCGGCGTGCTGCTCGGCACCATCGTCACCGGTATCTTCGTGGCGATTTCCATGACCACCGGCGGCGGCGCCTGGGACAATGCCAAGAAATACATCGAGGAAGGCAATTTCGGCGGCAAGGGCTCGGAAGCGCACAAGGCCGCCGTCACCGGCGACACCGTGGGCGATCCCTACAAGGACACCGCCGGTCCGGCCGTGAACCCGCTGATCAAGATCATCAACATCGTTGCGCTGCTCATCGTCCCGCTGATCGTTTGAGTCCGATACCCGGCCCGGCTGCGCGCTCGCGCCGGCCGGGCCGGATTGCGTCGGGTTTGCGCAGCCTCCGGCGCCGCAAACGAAAGCGATCCTCCACCCGGGACTGCACTATCGGGAACGGCCGGACCTGTCGGCGGGATGGATCGCGTGATCCGCGTCCCGGTCGGATCAACAGGGGCTCCGGGGGCGTCGGGCTGGTGCGGCTGGAGCCGTTCGACACCCTCGGCCGGCGCACCACGCGCGAGCGGTCGGGTCCGGTGTGCAATCCGCCGGGGCGCACTCGCAGCCTGACGTGAACCCGCCAGCCGTCCCGATTCCCCAGTGGGCTCACCTCGTTGCGGCGGCCAAAGGCCCGCGTTTCTCCGCCTCTGGCGGTCGGGCTAGAATCCCGCCATGAACAACGAAACCGAGCTCGAGCGATTCCGCGCCGGCGTCGCCGGCTGGCTGGCCGAAAACTACCCCCGGGAACTGCGCGAGGCCCAGCCAGGCAGCGAGTCCGCGGGCCGGCCGCACGACGACTTCCGGGCGGCGGAGCAACGCTGGCATCGCCTCCGCGCAGAGCGCGGGTGGCTAGCGCCCACCTGGCCGCGGGAGTACGGCGGCGCCGGGTTGGACAGGGATCAGGCGCGCGTGCTGGCGCAGGAGCTGCGCCGGGTCGGTGCGCGGCCGCCACCGATCAGTGCTGGGCTGTCGCTGCTCGGCCCGGTACTGCTCCAGCGCGGCACGCCGCAGCAGAAGCTGCGGCATCTGCCCGGCATCGCCCGCGACCAGGTGATTTGGTGCCAGGGTTACAGCGAGCCGGGCGCGGGTTCGGATCTCGCAAGCCTGACCACCCGCGCGGTGCCCGACGGTGAGCATTTCGTGGTCGATGGGCAGAAAATCTGGACATCTCATGCCGACAAGGCCGACTGGATGTTCTGTCTGGTACGGACCGACCCCGACGCGCCCCGGCATGAGGGCATCAGTTTTCTGCTGATCGACATGCGGACGCCGGGGATTTCGGTGCAGCCGATACGCCTGATCAGCGGCCCGTCGGCGTTCTGCCAGACGTTTTTCGATCAGGTGCGGGTGCCGAAGGAGAATCTGCTCGGCCGCCTCGGCGAAGGCTGGACCATCGCCAAACAACTGTTGCAGTACGAGCGCCAGGCGCTGGGCTCCATCGGGCGCGGCGATCTAGGGCGCGCCCAGTCCCTGCCGGAGCTGGCCAGGCAGCAGCTCGGCAGTGACAACGGCCGCATTGGCGATACGGTCCTGCGCGATCAGGTCGCCCAGTGCGAGCTGGACAGTCTGGCGCTGCGGCTGACCATGAACCGCAGCGCCGACGAAGCCGGCGCCGGCCGCGGCAACGATCACATCGCCTCCATGCTGAAGCTGTACGGCAGCGCGCTCACCAACCGCCGGCACGAGCTGATGATGACCTTGCTCGGTGCGGAGGGCCTGGGCTGGGAGGGCCCGGGTTTCAGCGCCGCGGCATTGCGCATCACCCGCCAGTGGCTGCGCGCCAAGGGCAATACCATCGAAGGCGGCACCAATGAAATCCAGCGCAACCTGATCGCCAAGCGCATCCTGGGGCTGCCGGAATGACTGCCGCGACGCGCGTGGCGGCGCTGGTGCTCAGCGAGGAGCAGGAATTGCTGCGCCGCTCGGCACGGGAATTCGCGGCCGCGCGCTTCGACATCGCGCAACTGCGCGCCTACCGCGACGCGGGCGAGCCGCTCGGCTACTCGCGCACGCTGTGGCGGCAGATGGCCGAACTGGGCTGGACCGGCATCCTGTTTCCGGAAGCCTGCGGCGGTCTGGGTCTCGGCTATGCCGAGCTCGGTGTGGTGCTCGAAGAACTGGGGCGCCGGCTGTTGCCGCAACCGTTTCTGTCGACCGTGCTGCTCGCCGGAAACGCCATTCTGCGCGGCGGCAGTGAAGAACAGAAGCAGGCGCTGCTGCCTGGTATCTGCGCGGGCGAGCTGGTGCTGGCATTCGCCTTTCAGGAGCAGGGCCGCTTCGCGCCCTGGCAGGTGGCGATGCGCGCCACCCCGGTTGCCGGCGGCTACCGGCTCGAGGGCGAGAAGTGCTTTGTGCTCGACGGCCATGGCGCCGATCGACTGCTGGTGCTGGCGCGCACTGCCGGGATGTCGGGCGAGCGCGCCGGACTGACGCTGTTTCTGCTCGATCCGCACGCCCCGGGCATCGAAGTCGTCCGCACCCAACTGCTCGATGTCCGCAACGCCGCGCGCATTCGTTTCACCAATGTCGAGGTCGCGGCGCACCAGTTGGTGGGCGAAGTCGATCAGGCCGCCGCAATTCTCGATCCGGTGTTCGACGGCGCCGCGGCGGGGCTCAGCGCCGAATTGCTCGGCGTGCTGTCGGAGGCGTTCGAGCGCACGCTGGCGTACCTGAAAATCCGCCGCCAGTTCGGCGTGCCCATCGGCTCCTTTCAGGCGTTGCAACATCGGGCGGCGGATATGTTTTGCGAGCGCGAACTGGCGGCGTCGGTGACCCTGGCGGCGCTGCGCGCACTCGATGCAGGCCGCCCCGATGCCCCGGCGCTGGCGAGTGCGGCCAAGGCCCGCGCCGCGGACGCCGCCAACCTGATCGGCCGCGAATCCATTCAGATGTTCGGCGGTATCGGCATGACCGACGAGGAGGAGATCGGGCTGTTCATGAAGCGCGCCCGGGCCGCCGAAATAACCCTCGGTGACAGTGTCTATCACCGCGACCGCTTCGCGACTCTGAACGGCTTCTGATCCCGCCGGCGCGCCTGCCGTCCACGGCCTGCCGGAAGGCGCCATTGGGCGTTGCCTCCTTTGATGGGCTTTGCCGTCGCCTTTGAATTCCAGGTGGGTGGTGCAACAGTGTCGAAGGCATCGATGGCCGCGGGAAGAGCCAGGCTCGCCCCCGGTCAATGACCCGGAAATCGGCGCCCGCCTCGCGGACCCCACCGGCAGTGTTTGCCGGGATGTTCGCCCCGGCCGGGAGCTTTGGCGGACGACCCCAGGCGCAGCGGAATGCTCCGGCGCGTTGCAGCGGCGGGGTGCGGGTGGGTCCGTCAGGGGTTCAGCACCCGCCGCGCGCCGCGATAGCTGCGCTGCCAATACCTCAGGTCCAGGGGTTCCACGCGCACCCGACCGCCGCTGCTGGGGGCGTGGACGAAGTCGCCGTCGCCCACATAGATGCCGGCATGGTCGATGCGGTCGTGGCGCTTGACGGCAAACAGCACCAGGTCGCCGGGCCGCAGGGCGTCGGCCGCCGGGGCGGGAACCCGCAGCCGGTCGAGTCCGGCGGTGGTGCGCGGCAGTTCGATGCCCGCGGCGTCCCGGTAGACATAGTGGATCAGGCCGCTGCAATCGAAGCCGGTCGCGGGCGAGGTGCCGCCGGCGCGGTAGGGGGTGCCGAGGAGCTCGAGCGCCCGCGCGACCACCGCGGTCGCCTCGGGCTCCGGCCGCGCGGGAATGCCGGGAGCCGGCAGGCGCGCGCAGCCGGCGAGCAGCAGCAGGGCCGCCAGGGTCGCCAGTCCGCACCGGGTGGCGCATTGGGGTCGGGGGGCGGGTGGCACGCTGCTCCTGGCCGGCTGCGACGACCCGGACAAGTTACGGATATCGGCGCCTCGCGCCAACCCCCGATCGAATCGCTGGGGGACGGCGGGGCGAGGGTTGAGGCCGTCTGTGGTAGCTTTGAGCGGCGTGCCGCACCGGTTCCGGGACGGCCGCCGGAAATCCCGTCACCAACCAACAACAGGCGGCCCGACCGCCGGGAGCATCATCCATGACCGCGAAAACCTTTACCGATCTGCTCAGGGACAGCCCCAAGAACTGGGGCCGCTGGGGCCCGGACGACGAAGTCGGCGCGCTCAACTTTCTCACCAGCGCGGAAATCCTGCGCGGCGTCCGGGCGGTCCGGCAGGGCAAGGTGTTCATGCTCGGGGTGCCGGTGGCGCGGCCGGCGGGCGACCCCATCTATCCCGGGCGCGGCAAGACCACGCGCACCATGGCGATGGACAAGGGCCATTACATGAATTGCCACGCCCACGCGATGCCGGGCGGGATGGAATACGCCGACGACGTGGTGTTCATGTATCTCCAGGGCACCACCCAGTACGATGCCCTGGGCCACGTCTGGTACGATGACCAGCTCTACAACGGCTATGACGCCAAGACCACCATAGGCGGCCTGCACAAGTGCAGCGTCGAGCGCATCGCCGAGCGCGGCGTGGTGGGGCGCGGCCTCCTGCTCGATGTCGCCCGCTACAAGGGCGTGAAGCACCTGCAGGCCAACGAGGCCATCACCCTGGACGATCTGCTGAAAACCGCGGAACGGCAGGGCTCGCCGATCGAGAAGCACGACATCCTGCTGATCCACACCGGCTGGCTGAAACGCTTTTACGACGAGGGCGAGGACGCATTCTTCCCGGGCAAGACCATGCGCGAACCCGGGCTGGCCTACAGCCCGGAACTGGTCGACTGGTTCCACAAAATGGAAATTCCCTCCTTCGGCACCGATACCGTGGCTTCGGAGCAGACCATGCACCCGGAGTCGGGCACCATGATTCCGCTGCACGCGGCGCTGCTGCGCAACCTGGGGGTGGTGTTCAACGAGATCGACTGGCTGCACGATCTGGCCGAGGACTGCGCCAGAGACGGCCAGTACAGCTTCCTGTTCGTCGGCGCGCCGCTCAAGGTGGTGGCCGGCGCCGGGTCGCCGGTCAACCCGGCGGTCATCAAATAGTCCGCCGCCGGCCCGTGGCCGACTGCGGCCGTCACTCCCGGACCCTTGTCTGGGAGTGACGGTTTTTGAACGCCGATTCAGGGGAGATAACGCATGAGCGAAACGGCTGCCAACGCCGCGCCGGAGCCGGCGGATTCGAAAGCCATTCCGCCCGCCGCCGAAAACAACGACCATGTCTCCCCGGCGACCTGGCTCACGGTGTTCGGCAGCGTGATCGGCGCCTTCATCGCGGTGCTGAACATCATGATCACCAACGCGTCTCTGAAGGATATTCAGGGCGCGATGGGGGCAACGCTGGAAGAGGGGTCGTTCATCTCCACCGCCTATCTGACGGCGGAAGTGGTGGTGATCCCGCTCACCGGCTGGTTCGCGATGGTATTCGGTCTGCGCCGCTTCATGCTGTCGGCTTCGGCCATGTTCATCGGCGCCACCCTGCTGTGCGCGCTGTCCTGGAATCTCGAGTCCATGCTGGTGTTCCGGGCCCTCGCGGGTCTGGCGGGCGGGACCTTCATTCCACTGTCGTTCGCGGTCATCCTCACGCTGTTGCCGCCGAGCAAACAGCCCATCGGCATGGCGATGTTTTCGCTGACCGCGACCCAGGCGCCAGCCATCGGTCCGGCCCTTGGTGGCTATCTGACCGAGACCTTCGGCTGGCAGTCGATTTTCTACCTGCAGATCATTCCGACCTCGATCATGTTCACCATCCTCTGGTGGGGTCTGGCACGCTCCCGGAGCAAGCTCGAACTGCTCAAAAACGGCGATTGGCTGGGGATCGCGAGCCTCTCCGTCGCATTGGGCGCGATGATCATCACGCTCGAGGAAGGCAACCGCAAGGACTGGTTCGAATCTGAATTCATTCAGCGCGGTGCCGCGATCGCGGCGGTGTTTTTCGCGATTTTTCTCTACCGTCAACTGCGCGGCCCGAACCCCTTCATCAATGTGCGGCTGTTCAAGCGCTGGAATTTCGGCCTTGCCAATCTCATCGGGGTGATTCTCGGGCTCGGGCTGTACGGTTCGGTGTTCATCACACCGCTCTATCTCGCCCAGGTACAGGGCTATAACGCCTGGCAGACTGGCGTCACCATGATGTGGTTCGGATTTCCCCAACTGATCATGGTGCCCTTGATCGTGCGCCTGATGAAAACCGTGGATCTGCGCCATCTGGTCGCCATCGGCAGCGCGATTTTTGCCTGGAGCCTGCTGATCAATATCGATATGAGCGCGGATTCGGCCTACGACCAGTTGCGGCTCGCGAATTTCATTCGCGGCATCGGCCAGCCGTTTCTTTCGGTACCGCTCGCGGTGATCGCGACGGTCGGCATCGAGCCGGCGCAGGTCGGTTCGGCATCAGGTCTCTACAACCTCACCCGCAATCTGGGCGGCTCGGTGGGGATCGCGTTTCTTGCCACCTTTCTCACCATCCGCGAGCACTTCCACTCCAATCATGTGGTTGAGAATATTTCGCTCTACAGCCAGGCGACGGTTGAGCGTCTCGAAGGTTTGCAGAGCTACTTCGTCGGTCTGGGGGCGGATCCGGTGCTGGCCGGCGAGCGCGCTCTGCGCGTTATCGATGCCATCGCGCGCCGCGAAAGTCTGGTACTGGCCTACAACGACTGTTTCTATTTCATGGGGGCGGCCTTTGTGGTCGGTGTCGTTCTCACCTATATGCTGAAAAGCTATCGCACCCCGACCGCGGCGGTGAAATAGCGGGAGAATGCGTACCGCGCGGAACGAATTGCCCGGAATGCCGGGCCTGGTGCCGCGCGACGGCGCAAGTGCGACCGCATGGTGTAAGTGCCACCGCAATGAAATCAGCGAGCGGAGCATCGCCGATGCCGCAATCCGAGGCCGCGCAGCCTGGCGTCGAGCCAACCCCGGGTGGTGATCGCCCTCGCCGTCCATCAGGCGGTCGAAAAAGCCCATTCACCGGCTTTTTCGACCCGCTTCGCTGCGGTGCATGCCTGCAGCTCACCCGGAAAATCAAACACTCGCGCGTCTGATTTTCGATGCGGCGGCTCCCTGCGGAGCCATGGCGCGGGCGACAAGCTCGGGGCCGGCATCAGCGTCCGGAGCGCTGCCCAACGGCGTGATGAGGTCCACTTCGGACAGGGCGATGCTCTCCGAAAGATCCAATGCTGCGGCGGCTGTCGCGCAGCACGAGTGCCGGGTTGATAGCCTTGACGCTGCCGTGCGGTGCCTCCCTCGCCCTCCACGCCGGTGGGCGGGAACGGCGACAGTGAATGGTTGACCGCGTCACATGCTCTCGATCAGAGCAACTTCATCGCCCGTTTCACCTCCGGCTTGAGGATCTTGCCGTTGGCGTTGCGCGGCAGGGGTGCGAAGACGATGTCGATACGCTCGGGGACCTTGAAGGCGGCGATCGCTCCGCGCAGGTGCTCGCGCAGGGCCTCGGCGTCGGCGGTCGAACCCTGGCGGAGCTGGACCATGGCGGCGACGCGCTCGCCGAGCACCGGGTCGGGCATGCCCACCACCGCGGCATCGAGCACGTCCGGGTGGGAGAACAGCGCGTTCTCCACCTCGATGCAGTAGATGTTCTCGCCGCCGCGCAGCAGCATGTCCTTGGCGCGGTCGACCACGAACAGGCTGCCCTCCTCGTCGAGGTAGCCCAGGTCGCCGCTGCGCAGCCAGCCGTCGACCAGGGATTCGGCGCTGGCCTCGGGGTTGTTCCAGTAGCCCTTGAACACCTGCGGGCCGCGGATCCAGATCTCGCCGATCTCCCCGGCCGGCAGTTCGTGGCGTTCGTCTGGGTGCATGATCTTTACCCGGGTGACGGGTGCGGGTACACCCGCACTTTTCGGCTTGGCCAGATAGTCCTCGGCGACGTTGACGGTGGCCACGCCGGAGGTCTCGGTGAGCCCATAGCCGTTGCTCGCCGAGGCCTGGGGAAACACCGCGCGGATGCGCGCGGCGAGTTCGGGCGAGGGCGGCGCGCCGCCAAACAGCACCGCCTTCACCGAAGAGGTGTCGTGGCGGCGGAAGCTCGGCGACTCGATCACCTGCAGCGGCATCGAGGGTACGCCGCCGAAGGAGTGCAGCCGCTCGCGCTCGATGAGGCGGATCGCCTCCTCCGGGTCCCAGCGGCGCATGAACACCAGTTTGGCGCCCTGGATGGTGCTGCCGATCAGCATGGCGATCGAGCCGGTGACGTGAAACAGCGGCACGCTGATCAACTGGCCGAGCTGTTCGGCCGGCAACTGCGGGGTGCGGCCGTAGCGGAGCTCGGTGCGCGCCCGCAGGTAGACCCCGGTGACCTGGTTGACGCAGATGTTGCGATGGGTGAGCAGCGCGCCCTTGGGGCGGCCGGTGGTGCCCGAGGTGTAGTAGATGGCGGCATCGTCCTCCGGGTCGAGCGCGATCTCCGGCAGCGCCCCGTCGCCGGCCGCCACCAGCTCGGCCCAGGGCCGGTCGCCGGGCGGCGAATCCGCATCGGGGCGCACGGTGACCAGGGCTTCGAGGGCCGGCAGCGCGGCGCGCTGGGGGGCGATGGCGGCGCTGCGCTCGGCATCGGCGAACAGCAGCCGGCTGCCGGAATCGGCCAGCGCATAGGCGAGTTCGGCGCCGCTCAGCCAGGCGTTGAGCGGCACGATGATGGCGCCGACCGCCACCGTGGCCCAGTAGACCAGGGGCCATTCGGGGTAGTTGCGCATCGCCAGGGCGACGCGATCGCCCTTGCGGATGCCGAAGTCCTCGACCAGGGCCCGGGCCAGCGCCGCCACCCGGCGGTGGTGATCGGCGTAGCTGAGGCGCTCCCCCTCGTAGACCAGGTAGTCGCGCCCGCCGAACCCGGCGCTGTGCTCCAGCACCGCGCGCAGGTGGGGAAAGGACTGGCGCCAGACTGGGGTTTCGAGGCCGCGGATGGTCCGGGTGTCGATGGCGAAGGGGGAGCCCTCCGCAGTGGTGAGCTGCCGGTCGAGCAGGGCGAAGGGAATGGGCGTCGGGTGGGGACTGGGATCGGACATCGGGGTTTCCTGGAGTCGACCTGCCCGCAGGGTAATGGCGATGGACGCGAATTGGCAGCCCCGGCCGCCGGGCAGCGCGCGATCCGCGTCCCGCGGGTTGTTCCGCCGTCCAGTCTGTGCCCGGGGCTGGTATGCGCCGCCGCTCAGCTCAGGGCGGCAATCCGCGCGCGCTGCTGCGCGAGCCGCGCCAGGGCATCGGCTGTGGCCGCAGCCTTGGCGCGCTCCCGGGCCACTACGTCCGCCGGGGCGTTGTCCACGAACTTGGCGTTGCCGAGCTTGCCCTCCAGGCGGGCGAGCTCCTGCGCCAGCTTGCCGGTCTCGCGGTCGAGGCGGGCGAGCTCGGCGTCGCGGTCGATGAGCCCGGCCATGGGCACGTGGATTTCGAGCGCTCCGGCCAGCGCGGTGGCCGCCACCGGGGCATCGGCGCCGGCCTCCAGCCAGTGGACCGCTTCGAGGTTGGCGAGCCGCTCCAGAAAGCCGCGGTTGGCCTCCAGCCGGGCGCGATCGGCGGCCTCGCCGCCGCGCAGGTAGATTTGCAGCTTGCGCCCCGGGGGGATGTTCATCTCGCCGCGGATGTTGCGTACCCCGAGGATCACCTGCTGGATCCAGGCGATGTCCGCCTCGGCTTCGCCGTCGATGCGCCCGGCGTCCGCTTCCGGCCAGGGCTGCAGCATCAGGGTATCGCCGGTCTTGCCGGCCAGCGTCTTGACCGGCTGCCAGATCTCCTCGCTGAGGAAGGGCAGGAAGGGGTGGGCGAGGCGCAGCAGGGCTTCGAGCACCCGCACCAGGGTGCGGCGGGTGCCGGTCTTGAGCGCATCGGGCGCGGCCTCGTCCCAGAGCACCGGCTTGGAGAGTTCCAGATACCAGTCGCAGTAGTCGGACCAGACGAATTCGTAGAGCGCCTGGGCGGCCTGATCGAAGCGGAAATCCTCCAGGGCCTGGGTGACGGCCCGCTCCGCGCGCTGCAGGCGGCTGATGATCCAGCGATCGGCCAGCGACAGGCGCTGGCCGGTGTCGCCATCCTGGCCGCAGTCCTGCCCCTGGGTATTCATCAGCACATAGCGGGCGGCGTTCCAGATCTTGTTGCAGAAATTGCGATTGCCCTCCAGCCGGCCCAGGTCGAACTTGATGTCGCGGCCGGTGGAGGCCAGCCACAGGAAGGTGAAGCGCAGCGCATCGGTGCCGTGGGCGGCGATGCCTTCGGGAAACTCCTTGCGGGTGCGCTTGGCGATCTGCTCGGCCAGCCTGGGCTGCATCAGCCCGGCGGTGCGCTTGGCGATCAGGCCGTCGAGGTCGATGCCGTCGATGATGTCCAGCGGGTCGAGCACATTGCCCTTGGATTTCGACATCTTCTGGCCTTCGCCGTCGCGCACCAGGCCGTGCACATAGACGGTTTCGAAGGGCACCTGGGGGCTGCCGTCTTCGTTCCTGATGAAGTGCATGGTCATCATGATCATGCGCGCCACCCAGAAGAAGATGATGTCGAAGCCGGTGACCAGCACACTGGTGGGGTGGAAGGTGCGCAGCTCCGGGGTGTCCTCGGGCCAGCCCAGGGTGGAGAAGGTCCAGAGCGCGGAGCTGAACCAGGTGTCGAGCACGTCCTCGTCCTGGCGCAGGGCGAGCTCGGCGCCCAGACCGTGCTTGGCGCGCACCTCGGCCTCGTCGCGGCCGACGTAGACATTGCCGGCGTTGTCGTACCAGGCGGGGATGCGGTGGCCCCACCACAGCTGGCGGCTGATGCACCAGTCCTGAATGTCGCGCATCCAGGCGAAGTACAGGTTCTCGTACTGTCTGGGCACGAAGCGGATGGCGCCGGACGCCACGGCCCGGATGGCGGGCTCCGCCAGGGGCGCGACCCGCACGTACCATTGATCGGTGAGGAAGGGCTCGACCACGGCGCCGGAGCGGTCGCCGCGGGGCACCTTGAGGAGGTGGGGCTCGATCTTCTCCACCAGGCCGAGCGCCTCGAGGTCGGCGACGATCTTGTCGCGCGCCACCAGGCGGTCGTCGCCGCGGTACACCTCGGGCAGGGTGGTGTCGACGTCCATGGCGAGGCCGCCCTGCCAGTCGAAGGCTTCGGCCCGCTCGCGGATCCTGGCGTCGCCGGTGAGCACGTTGACCAGGGGCAGATTGTGGCGCTTGCCCACTTCGTAGTCGTTGAAGTCGTGGGCCGGGGTGATCTTCACGCACCCGGAGCCGAATTCCGGGTCCACATAATCGTCGGCGATGATCGGGATCTCCCGCCCGACCAGCGGCAGCAACACTTTTTTGCCGATCAGGTCGCGGTAGCGCGGATCCTGCGGATGCACCGCCACCGCGGTGTCGCCGAGCAGGGTCTCGGGTCGGGTGGTGGCGACCACCAGATGATCGCGGCCATCCGCGGTTCGCGCGCCGCCGGCGAGGGGGTAGCGAACATGCCAGAGGTGGCCGCGGGCTTCGACGTTTTCCACTTCCAGGTCGGAGATCGCGGTGTGCAGCACCGGGTCCCAGTTGACCAGGCGCTTGCCGCGGTAGATGAGCCCCTCCTCGTGGAGGCGCACGAAGACTTCGCGCACGGCGTTGGACAAGCCCGGGTCCATGGTGAAGCGCTCGCGGCTCCAGTCGACCGACGAGCCCAGGCGGCGCAACTGGCGGGTGATGGTGCCGCCGGACTGTTCCTTCCACTCCCAGACTTTCTCCAGGAATTTCTCCCGGCCCAGATCGTGGCGGGAGATGCCGGCGGCGGCGAGCTGGCGTTCGACCACCATCTGGGTGGCGATGCCGGCGTGGTCGGTGCCCACCTGCCACAGGGTGTTGCGGCCCTGCATGCGGCGCCAGCGGATCAGGCAGTCCATCAGCGCGTTGTTGAAGCCGTGGCCCATGTGCAGGCTGCCGGTGACATTGGGCGGCGGAATCATGATGCAGTAGGGCGCGCCCGCGCCGCTGGGGCGGAAATAGCCGCGGCTTTCCCAGATCTCGTACCAATGCTGCTCGATGGTGCCGGGCTGGTAGGTCTTGTCCATGGTGGGCAACGCTGTGGGGCGGCGGGGCGGTGCGCGCGAAGCGGCGATTATAGGGGCGGTTGCCGGTCCGGGTCAGATCCGCCCGGGGCCGGCGGCGGGATCTCCACGACTTCGGTGAGGATGGGGATATCGACCACCGAGAAGTCCAGTTCGCCGGGGTCGGCAACCTCCTCCGGCGGGTCGTCGGCCGGGGGTTGCGGCTGGGGATCGCGGCCGCCGTTCATGCCGCCAGCGCCCGGGGGTCGAGCCGGGTGTGCCTGGTGTCGTAACCCCGGTCCCGGTAGAACCGAAAGCGCTCACGCATCTGCTGCCGGTGCCCGGGATCGCCGGCGTGGACGAACTCCACCAGCCGCTCGAAGCGGCTGAACCAGCCGGGCGCGACCGGCGCCAGGTTGATCAGCAGGCCGTGGTGGTGACCGGGATCCCCGGCGTTGAGGGTGATCGGCGTGCGCGGGTCCGGCTCCCGCCCGTGGGGCAGGAAGCCGGCCGGCGGGCAGGCCCACAGCAGCAGGTCCAGGCGCTCCCGGGTGTCCGCCTGCGGGCAGTGGATCAGCACGTCGAGGCCCTGCGCCAGCGCCTTGGCGGCGAGCCGGCAGCTCAGCGCCAGGCCGGCGTCGGGACCGCCGTCGAACTCGTAGAAATGCACCAGGGTCACGTCCGGGCCCCCATGTGCCCCAGCAGGTACTCCATGAGCAGAGGCACCGGCCGGCCGCTGGCGCCCTTCTGGGCTCCCGAGGTCCAGGCGGTGCCGGCGATGTCGAGGTGCGCCCAGCGGTAGTCGGCGGCGAAGCGGGCGAGGAAGCAGGCGGCGGTCACGCTGCCGGCCTCGGGGCCGCCGACGTTGGCCAGGTCGGCGAAACTGCTCTTGAGTTGCTCGTCGTACTCCTTCCACAGGGGCAGCCGCCAGGCGCGGTCGCCGGCCTGGATGCCGGCCGCGAGCAGTGCTTCGGCGAGTTCGTCGTCATTGCTGAACAGGCCGCTCGCCTGCCTGCCGAGGGCGACCACACAGGCCCCGGTGAGGGTGGCGATGTCGATCACCACCTCGGGTTGGTAGCGCGCGGCGTAGGTCAGGGCGTCGCAGAGGATCAGCCGGCCCTCGGCGTCGGTGTTGAGAATCTCGATGGTCTTGCCGGACATGGAGGTGACCACGTCGCCCGGCTTGGTGGCCTTGCCGCTGGGCAGGTTCTCGACCGCGGGAATCACGCCCACCACCGAGATCGGCAATTCGGCCGCGGCGAGGGCTTCCATCACCCCGAGCACGCTGGCGGCGCCGCACATGTCGTACTTCATCTCGTCCATCTTGGCGCCGGGCTTGAGGCTGATGCCGCCGGAATCGAAGGTCACGCCCTTGCCGACCAACACCACCGGCGCCTGGCGCGCCGCGCCGCGGTATTCCAGGGTGATCAGGTAACCCGGCTGGTCGGTGCCCGCGGTCACCGACAGCAGCGCGCCCATCTTGAGCCGGCGCAGGCGCGCTTCGTCGAGCACTTGCACCTTGAGGCCGGGATACCGCCTGCCGAGCGCGCGGGCATGCTCGGCCAGATGGCCCGGGGTGCAGAGATTGCCGGGCAGATCGCCGAGCCGCCGGGCGCTGTTGAGCCCGGCGCCGATGGTCCGGCCCAGCGCCAGCCCCCGGTTCAGCGCCGCGGTCGGGCCGCGCGCCGGGCACAGCAGCACCAGGCGGGCGAGCTGGCCGGTCTTGCCGTTCTCCGCCGGGCGGTAGCGATAGCCCGCGGCCGTGAACAGCCGGCCCGCCAGGCGCCCGAGCTGGTCGGGTGCCTGGCCGGGCAGCAGATCCCCAGCGAGCAGCGCAGCGCTCCGCGCCGGGGTGGCGAGGGCGGCCCGCGCCGCCGCCGCGAGCAGCTCGACCCGCGCCTGGGGCCCGGGATCGGGAGCGCCGGCGCCGACCAGCAGCAGCCGGCCGGCGGCGAGCCCCTGGGGTTGGTGCAGCACCAGGGTGGCGCCGGCCTTGGCGGTGAAATCGCCGGCGGTGCGCAGCGCGGTCAGGTCGCCGCCGGTGGCGGCATCGACGGCGGCCGCCGCCGGGGTCAGGGCGGTGCCGCTGAACACCGGGACGATCAGGCAGTCGGTCTTGAAGCTGGCGGGGTCGCCGGTACGGGCGCTGCAATCGAGCTGTGGGTCTGGCACTGGGGCTTCCGAGACAAGGGTGGTTGAATGCCGGATAATTCCGCCGCCAGTGTAAGTCAAGCCCTTCCAGGCACCAACCGAGGCGGGAGTGCCGTGATCATTTTTCGTTATCTCGCGCGCGATCTGCTGTCCACCACCGCGGCGGTCGCCGTGGTGCTGCTGGGCGTGGTGATGAGCGGCCGCTTCGTCCAGTACCTCGCCGACGCCGCCGAGGGCAAGATCGACCCCGACGTGGTGTTCGCGATCATGGGCTACCGCATGCCCGGCTTCCTGGAATTGATCCTGCCGCTGGCATTCTTTCTCGGCGTGCTGCTCGCCTACGGGCGCCTCTATCAGGACAGCGAGATCACCGTGCTGCACGCCTGCGGCGTGAGCCGTGCCCGCATCGCGCTCTACACCCTGGTGCTGGCCGCCGCGGTGGGCGGCTGTGTGGCCCTGCTCAGCCTGTGGCTGACGCCCCAGGGCATGGCGCGCGCCGAGACCCTGGTGGACGCCCAGAAGAACCGCGGCGAGTTCGATCTCATGGATGCGGGGCGGTTCTATCCACTGCGCGGCGGGCGCGGCGTGAGCTATGCCGGCGCGCTGCTGCCCGACGGGCGCATGGAGGACGTGTTCCTGGTCGAGGCCGGAGCCGACAGCGAAGGCGAGCCGCGCATGGTGATCGTGGTCGCCGCGCGCGGCGAACCGCGGCGTTCGGAAACCGGCCGCGCCGTCTACCTGGTGCTGGAGGATGGCTATCGCTATCAGGGTGTGCCGGGCCGGGCCGATTTCGAGATCACCCGCTTCGCCGAGTACGGCCAGCGGATTCCGGAGAGTGCGCGGCGCCAGCGCCCCGGCTGGGCGGAGTCGGTGCCCACCCGCGAACTGCGCCGGTCCTCCGACCCCGCGCACATCGCCGCCCTGCAGTGGCGCTACTCGACGGTATTGCTGGTGCCCATCGTGACCCTGCTGGCGCTGCCGTTGAGCCGCACCACGCCGCGGGAAGGCCGCTTCGCGCGGATCCTGCCCGCCATGGTGCTCTACATCCTCTATCTGCTCAGCCTCAATGCGGCGCGCGGTGCCATGGAGGACGGCGAGCTCGCCGCCGCCCCGGGGCTGTGGGCCATTCATGGCGTGTTCGTGCTGCTCGGCGCCGGCCTCATGTTGCGCTGGGTCGGCTGGTGGCCGCCGCTGCGGTGGGGAGGATCGCGCTGATGCGGCAGTTGTCGCGCTATACCGGGCGGGTGGTGCTGGGCGCCATCCTGCTGGTGTTGCTGGTGATCCTGGCGCTCAACGTGATCGGCGCCATCGCCGACGGCCTGGGCGATCTGCGCAACCAGTACGATTTCCCCGAACTGTTGCTCTACATTGGCGCGACCCTCCCGGAACGGGTCTACGAAAGTCTGCCGTTTGCGGTGCTGATCGGCGCCCTGCTGGGGTTGGGGTCGCTGGCCGGCAACAGCGAACTGGTGGTGATGCGAGCTGCCGGGGTCTCCCTGCTGCGCATCGCCGGCTTCGCCGCGCGGCCGGTGCTGCTGGTGATCCTGGTCGGTGGCCTGCTCGGCGAGTTCGTGATTCCGCAGGCCGGCCAGTGGGCCGAGAGCCGGCGCATGGCGCTGCGCGGCGAGCAGGAAAGTTTTTCCGCGCGCAGCGGCGTGTGGAACCGGGAGGGCGACGAATTCATGCATTTCAACGCCGTCTATCCCGACGGGCGGCTGGCCGGCGTCGCCCGCTACCGCTTCGACGACCAGCGCCGGCTGCTGGAGGCCAGTTTCGCGGCCCGCGCCCGCTTCGAGGGCGATCACTGGGTCGAAGAGGAGGGCGTGATCTCGCGGCTCGGCGAGGATGCGGTGACGACCGAGCGCTTCGCGACCCGGCGCTGGGACACCGGGCTGGCGCCAGACCTGGTCACCCTGACCCTGATGCCGCCGGAGGCGCTGCCGGTGCGCGAACTGCACGGCTATGCCACCTATCTGGAGAGCCAGGGGCTGCGCTCCGGGGCCTACTGGCTGGCGCTGTGGACCAAAGTCCTGCAGCCGGCGGTGATCTTCAGCCTGCTGCTCATCGCGGTGTCCTTCGTGTTCGGGCCGCTGCGCGAATCCACCACCGGGTTGCGGGTGTTTTCCGGTGTGGTGGTGGGGATCCTGTTTCAGACCAGCCTCAATCTGCTCGGGCCCTCCAGCCTGGTGTTCGGGTTTTCGCCCTTCTGGGCGGTGGCGGCCCCGGTGCTGGGCTGCCTGGCGGTGGGGCTGGTGCTGTTGCGCCGCGCCGCCTGACCAGGGCCCCGGCCCGGTGGGCGCGGCGCCGGCCGCGGCGATCAACCCTGGCGCGGCAGCACCACCATCCGCGTGCCGGACCCCAGGTCGTGGAGGCTGGCGCCGGCGGGGCTCCACAGGCACCACAGCCAGCCGATCAGCGACGCCAGGGACAGCGGCGCCAGCAGGCAGCGCAGCCAGCCCTGGCGGCGGGTGGCCAGCCCGCCGTCGGCCTGTTGCAGGCGCAGCCGCCAGGTTTTCATGCCCAGCGTCTGTCCGGAACGCCGCCAGCACCACAGGTAATAGAGCGACAGCCAGGCCCAGAGGCCCGCGTAGTAGAGCGCCAGCCATAGGCCTTCGATTCCCCGCCAGTGTCCCACCCGGGCTTCCCGGGCGCCCAGCAGCCATACCTCGACCAGCAGCACCGCGGCGGCGTAGGCGAATGCCATGGCGAGCAACAGCAGGCCGTCGTAGATGAGTGCGACCAGCCGCCGCCACAGGGGCGCGGGGGGCAGGGCGGCGTACGGGGACGGGACGCAGGGCGCAGAGTCCGCGGGCACGGCGGCGATCCGGGCGCAGGGGGCGGCCATGATACTTCAGGACCGGCTCCGCACTCGGGCCGCGGTTGGGCAGCCCGGCCCGATCCCGGCGCCGGTGCCCCGGACCTTGACGCAGCCCGCCGATGGCGCTAAGGTCGCCGCCCTGCCCGGGTCGCGTACCGCCGCCGGGCAGCCCCGCCGGTGGGCGCAAACAGCGCGCGCTGGGCATCATCCGGAGCGACACGACCCTGTCCCCGGCAGAGACGCGCGATCGGCTGCCGCGTCCCTGGTGCGATCCCGGGCCCTGGGCCCCGGAGCAATCGATGTCCCCGCCAATCCTGTTGTCGTTCACCTCGGGCGATGGCGAATCCCGTGATTCGCCCGCGGCTCAGTAACGATCGAGGATGGTTCGAGTGGAACTGTTGTCCGGTGGCGAGGCCACCATCCGCGCGCTGCGCGACTCCGGCGTCAAGTATCTCTGGGGCTACCCGGGCGGCGCCGCGCTGCACATCTACGACGCCCTGTTTCGGCAGGACGAGGTCAGGCACATCCTGATGCGCCACGAACAGGGCGCCACCCATGCCGCCGACGGCTACGCCCGAGCCACCGGGGAGGTCGGCGCCGTGTTGGTGACCTCCGGGCCCGGCGCCACCAACGCGATCACCGGGATCGCCACCGCCTACATGGATTCCATTCCCCTGGTGGTCATCTCCGGGCAGGTGCCCCAGGAAAAGATCGGCGGCGACGCCTTCCAGGAGACCGACATGATCGGCATCTCCCGGCCGATCGTGAAGCACAGCTTCATGGTGCGGCGCGCCGAGGATATCGCCGAGACCATCGCCAAGGCGTTCTACATCGCCGCCAGCGGCCGCCCCGGTCCGGTGGTGGTGGACATCCCCAAGGATGTCACCGACCCCAACCACCGGGTGCCGTACCGGTATCCGGACAAGATTCGCATCCGCTCCTATCAGCCCACCGGCCGCGGGCATTCGGGGCAGATCAAGCGCGCGGCCAAAGCGCTCCTGGAGGCGCGCCGGCCGGTGATCTACAGCGGCGGCGGGGTGATCCTCGGCGAGGCCGCGGAGGCGCTCACCCGGCTCGCCCGCCGGCTCGATTACCCGGTGACCAACACCCTGATGGGGCTGGGCGGCTACCCGGGTACCGATCGCCAGTTCCTGGGCATGCTGGGCATGCACGGCACCTTCGAGGCCAACACCGCCATGCACCACGCCGACCTGATCCTGGCGGTGGGCGCGCGCTTCGACGATCGCGTCACCAACAGCCCGGACCGGTTCTGCCCGGACGCGCGGATCATTCACATCGACATCGACCCGTCCTCGATCGCCAAGAATGTGCCGGTGGACATTCCCATCGTCGGCTCCTGCCAGGCGGTGCTCGAAGAGCTGCTCGCCCAGCTCGAGGCGAGCGGCGAGCGCCCGGACGCCGCTGCCCTGGCCGAGTGGTGGGAGCGGATCGAGGAATGGCGCCGGCGCCACGGGCTGTACAGCGCGCCGCGGCATGAACCCAGCGCGGACTCCCTGATCAAGCCCCAGGACGCGATCAAGGCGCTCTACCGGGTCACCGGCGGGGATGCCATCGTCACCTCCGACGTCGGCCAGCACCAGATGTTCGCCGCCCAGTACTATCTGTTCGACCGCCCCCGGCGCTGGCTCAACTCCGGCGGCCTGGGCACCATGGGCTACGGTCTGCCGGCGGCCATGGGCGCGCAGCTGGCGTTCCCCGACGCCGTGGTCGCCTGCGTCACCGGCGAGGGCAGCATCCAGATGTGCATCCAGGAGCTGTCCGCCTGTACCCAGCACCAGTTGCCGGTGAAGATCATCAACCTCAACAACCAGGCGCTGGGCATGGTCAAGCAGTGGCAGGACATGCAGTACGGCGGCCGCTATTCGCAAATTTTGTACGAGGACTCGCTGCCGGACTTCGTCAAGCTCGCCGAGGCCTACGGGCATATCGGGCTGCGCGTCGAGCACATCGACGAGCTCGAGGAGAAGCTGCGGGAGTGCTTCAGCTACAAGGATCGGGTGGTGTTCGTGGATATTCAGGTGGACCCGCACGAGCACGTCTACCCCATGCACGTCGCGCCGGGATCCATGCGCGATATGTGGCTGAGCAAGACGGAGCGCACCTGATGAGACGCATCATTTCCGTGTTGCTGGAGAACGAGCCGGGCGCCCTGTCGCGGGTGGTCGGGCTGTTTTCGCAGCGCGGCTACAACATCGATACGCTCAATGTGGCGCCCACCGAGGATCCGACGCTCTCGCGCCTGACCCTGACCACCCAGGGAGACGACCGCACCATCGAGCAGATCACCAAGCAGCTCCACAAGCTGATCGACGTGGTCAAGGTCAACGACCTCACCGAGGGCGCCCACATCGAGCGCGAGCTGATGCTGGTCAAGGTGCGGGCGAGCGGCGATCAGCGCGCGGAGGTGAAGCGCTGCGTGGAGATCTTCCGGGGGCAGATCATCGACGTCGGCCCGGCCACCTATGTCGTTCAGGTCGCCGGCGTCGGCGGCAAGCTCGATGCCTTTCTCGAAGCGCTCGGCGAGGCGGCGGTGCTGGAAGTCGTGCGCTCCGGCGTATCCGGTATCATGCGCGGCGAACGCGCGCTGCGGATCTGACGACGGCCGTCCCCGCGCGGCGACCCCACAACCCTCAATTTTCAACCCAGGATCCGGTGACCCATCATGCAAGTCTATTACGAGAAAGATTGCGATATCTCCCTCATTCGCGGCAGGCGGGTCGCGGTGGTCGGCTACGGCTCCCAGGGCCATGCCCACGCGCTCAATCTGCGCGATTCCGGGGTCGCCGAAGTGGTGGTGGCGTTGCGCAGGGGCTCGGCATCCCGGGCCAAGGCGGAGGCCGCCGGCCTGCGGGTCGCCGAGGTCGCCGAGGCCGTCAAGGGGGCCGATCTGGTGATGGTGCTGGCCCCGGACGAGCACCAGAAGGCGATCTACCAGCAGGACATCGAGCCCAACCTCAAGCAGGGCGCCGCGCTGGCCTTCGCCCACGGCTTCAATATCCACTTCCAGTTGATCGAGCCGCGCGCCGATCTGGACGTGATCATGATCGCGCCCAAGGGCCCGGGCCACACGGTGCGCAGCACCTACCAGGAGGGCGGCGGGGTGCCCTCGCTGATCGCCATCTACCGGGATGCCAGCGGCCGGGCCCGCGACATCGCGCTGTCCTATGCCGCGGCGATCGGCGCCGGCCGCTCCGGGATCATCGAGACCAGCTTCCGCGAGGAGACCGAGACCGATCTGTTCGGCGAACAGGCGGTGCTGTGCGGCGGTGCCACGGCCCTGGTCCAGGCCGGCTTCGAAACCCTGGTGGAGGCCGGCTACGCGCCGGAGATGGCCTATTTCGAGTGTCTGCACGAGCTCAAGCTGATCGTCGACCTGATGTACCAGGGCGGCATCGCCGACATGCGCTATTCGATCTCCAACACCGCCGAATACGGCGACTACGCGAGCGGTCCGCGGATCATCACCGAGCAGACCAAGCAGGAGATGAAGCGCATCCTCGACGACATCCAGACCGGCAGGTTCGCGCGCGAATTCGTACTCGACAACCAGGCCGGCAATCCGGTGCTCAAGGCGCGCCGCCGCCGCGCCCAGGAGCACCCCATCGAGGCGGTGGGCGAGCGGCTGCGCGGGATGATGCCCTGGATCGGCAAGAACAAGCTGATCGACAAGTCCAGGAACTGACCAGTTCCTGGGCGGGTGGCGGGGCGATCCCGGTCGCCCCGGCCGCGGGCGCTTTCCTGCTAGAGTACCCACCGGCGTGCGGGGACCGGCGGCGGCAATGACCGAATCCGAACAGACCTCTTCCGAGGATTCCCGGCAGCGCTTCGCGCCTTTTTCGGCGGAGGATGCCGCGGAAGGGGAGGTGGTGCGCCGCCGGGGCATCTATCTGCTGCCCAATCTGCTGACCACCGGCGCCATGTTCGCCGGCTTCTACGCGATCCTCTCGGCGATGAACGCCAGGTTCGCCAGCGCCGCGGTGGCGATCTTCGTGGCCATGGTGTTCGACGGGCTCGACGGCCGGGTCGCGCGGCTGACCAATACCCAGAGCGCCTTCGGAGTGCAGTACGACTCGCTCTCCGACATGGTGTCGTTCGGCATCGCCCCGGCGGTGGTGGTCTATGCCTGGACGCTGCAGGCGCTGGGCAAGCTGGGCTGGGCCGCGGCATTCATTTACGCATCCTGCGCGGCGTTGCGGCTGGCCCGCTTCAACGTCCAGGTCGCCGCGGCCGACAAGCGGTTCTTCGTCGGCCTGGCGAGCCCCGCCGCGGCCGGCCTGGTGGCGGGGATGGTGTGGAGCGGCCACGAACTCGGCCGGGATCCCCTGCTGGCGCTGATCGCTGCGGCGGTAACCATCCTGGCCGGCCTGCTGATGGTCTCCAACCTGCGCTACCACAGCCTCAAGGGCGTGGATTTCCGCGGCCGGGTGCCCTTCGTCGTCATCGTGGCCGCAGCCCTGGGCGCGGCCGTGGTGGTGACCGATCCGCCGCGGGTGCTGCTGGCGCTGGCAGTGATCTATGCGCTGTCCGGTCCCCTGTGGTGGTTGCGGCGCCGCCAAGGGTTGGCAGCCCGGGGATAATCTGCTTGAATGCGCCCATGGCACACGCAGCCCCCTGGCATGTGGCGATTCCAGCCACCCCTCAATACCCTCTCCCGAGCCGCCGGCGCGCGGCCCTGTGCGTGCTGCGCCTGCTTCCCCTGCTGCCCTGAGGGGCAGCCGACCGATCGTTCCAGCCATTTCCCGTTCGTCGCCCCGCCGTCGCGGGCCGCTTCATGTTGCAGCGATCGCCGCCCTGTCGCGCGATCGAGGAGTCGATAGTCATGGCCAGCAAGGATTCATTGATCATTTTCGATACCACTTTGCGGGATGGTGAGCAGAGCCCCGGCGCCGCCATGACCCGGGAGGAGAAACTGCGCGTCGCCCGGGCCCTGGAAAAACTGCGGGTGGATGTCATCGAGGCCGGTTTCGCGACTTCCAGTCCGGGCGATTTCGCGGCCGTCAAGAGCATCGCCGAGGCGGTGAAGGACTGCCGCGTGTGCAGCCTGGCGCGCACCCTGCCGGGCGATATCGAGCGGGCGGCGGAAGCCCTGCAGGGGGCGGTCGCGCCGCGCATCCATACCTTCATCGCGACCTCGCCGATCCACATGAAGTACAAGCTCCAGATGACGCCGGAGCAGGTGCTGGAGCAGGCCGTCGGGGCGGTGCGGATCGCCCGCAAGCTGGTCGACGACGTGGAGTTCTCGCTCGAGGACGGCAGCCGCACCGAGTTTGAGTTCATGTGCCGGATCGTCGAGGCGGTGATCGCCGCCGGCGCCCGCACCGTCAACATCCCGGATACCGTGGGTTACGGGGAGCCGGGCCAGTACGGCGATCTGATCGGGCGGGTGATCCGCACTGTGCCCAATGCCGACCAGGCGGTGTTCTCGGTGCACTGCCACAACGATCTCGGGCTCGCGGTGGCCAACTCGCTGGCCGCCGTGCTGCAGGGCGCCCGCCAGGTCGAGTGCACCATCAACGGCCTCGGCGAGCGCGCCGGCAACGCGGCCCTGGAGGAGATCGTCATGGCGATCCGCACCCGCCCGGACGTGTTCCCGGTCGAGACCCGCATCGACACCACCCAGATCGTGCCCACCTCGCGCCTGGTGTCGACGGTGACCGGCTTCCCGGTGCAGCCCAACAAGGCGGTGGTGGGCGCCAACGCCTTCGCCCACGAGTCGGGCATCCATCAGGACGGCGTGCTCAAGTACCGCGAGACCTACGAAATCATGCGCGCCCAGGACGTCGGCTGGAACACCAATCGCATCGTGCTGGGCAAGTTGTCCGGCCGCGCCGCGTTCACCGCCCGGCTGGAAGCCCTGGGCATCAGCTTCGACAGCAAGGCCGAACTCGACCGCGCCTTCGTCCGCTTCAAGGAACTCGCCGACAAGAAACGCGAGATCTACGACGAGGATCTCCAGGCGCTGGTCTCGGACGTCCAGCTCGGCGCGACCGACGAGCACTACCGGCTGGTCGGCATGGATGTGGTGTCCCGCACCGGGCGGGCGCCCCACGCCGAACTGATCCTGAGTCTGGGCGGCCATGAGCACCAGGTGGTCGCCGACGGCGACGGCCCGGTGGACGCGGTGTTCAAGGCGATCGAGAAGCTGGCGCACAGCGGCGCCAGTCTGCAGCTCTACTCGGTGAACGCCATCACCACCGGCAGCGATTCCCAGGGCGAGGTCACGGTGCGCCTGGAGCGCGGCGGGCGGATCGTCAACGGCCAGGGAGCCGATACCGACATTCTGGCGGCCAGCGCCAAGGCCTACCTCAATGCCCTCAATCTGCTGGAGAGCCCGGACCGGGTCCATCCGCAACGCGGGGTGTGATGGCCGATGGAACCGGGGCGGCGCGATCGTTACCTGGCGGCGCTGGGCATCGTCCGCTACCGGCTGCGGGCGGCAGCGCCCGCGGCCGGGGCGGCGGGCGCCGAGATGCCCGCCGCGCCATGCGCGCCGCCCCGTGGGTCCGCGTCCGCGCCAGCCCCGGGTGCAAGTCCGCAGCCGCCCGCGCCGCCGCTCGCCGCCCAGCCGGCCGGCGAACCCGGGGAGCTGCTGCAGGTGCGGCTCGCCTGCTGGCAGCCGGCGCCGGATCTGCTGGTGCTCGATGCCCTGCCGGTCGGGGGGCGTCCCGAGCGCGAGCGGTTGACCCTGCTGGCCAACATCCTGCGGGCCATCGGCCGGCTCGAGGGTCCGCTGCCGGCCGTCGAATACCTCGACTGGCCACCCTGGCCGGGGGGCGATGCCTCCGCGTCCGGCGCCCGTGAAGGCGTGGCACTGTTTCTGGCGGGTCGCCGGGCAGCATCGCCCTTCGCCTGGCTGCTGGCGATGGGCGAGCCCGCCTGGCGCTGTCTCTCCGGCGACGCCGGGGCCGGTGATCAGATCCTACTCGACGGCGAGGTGCGGGCGATTCTGGTGCCGGGACTCGGCGACATGCTGGCCGACCCCGGGCTCAAGGCGGTGACCTGGAAGGCGATCCGCGCGCTGGCACCCGAGCCGCGATGAACCGCGCGGACTGGGTGCTGCGCGCCGCCCGGCCCGGAGACCTGGATGCGCTGTGCGCCCTGGAGACCGCCGCCTCCGCCGCGCCCTGGAACCGCGCCCGGGTGCGCGACAGCCTCGACCGGCACCGGATTGTGGTGGCGCTGGCGCCGCACGGCGCCCGGATCATCGGCTGCGCCGCCCTGCGCCAGGTGCTCGACGAAGCCGAGCTGCTCAACGTCCTGGTGGCCCCGGAGTACCGCCGGCGGGGGCTGGGCCGCGCTCTGGTGGAGGCCGGCGCGGCGGCTGTCGCCGGCGCCCGCTGGCTGCATCTGGAGGTGCGTGCCGGCAACGCCGCGGCCCGGGCGCTGTACGGCGGGCTGGGTTTCGAGCGGGTCGGCATCCGCCGCGGTTACTACCCGGCGGCGGACGGCGGGCGCGAGGATGCCGTGCTGATGCGCCTCGAGCTCGGCAGGGCAGGTCCGCGGCCGCCTGAATGAGCATCGGCCGCGCCCCAGGCTCGTTCCGGGTCGGCGGCGGGGGCCTGCCCCGGCCGACGGCTTGCAGCCGGCCGCAAGATCCCTTTGCGACGGCTCGCCCCTGCGCCCGGTCGCAGCCGGCCGCGGCGCCAGACCCCTCGCGTACAATGCTCCGGGGAGGAAGCGGAAGTAGGTCCATGCTGGAACAGGTGGTCATCCCGGCGGACTGCAACGGCCCGCCCGGCCTGGGCAACGGCGGCTATGTGGCGGGCCTGCTCGCCAGCCGGGTCGCGGGCGATGCCGAAGTCCGCCTCTCCCGCGGCTTCCCGGTCGCCGTGCCGCTCGCCATCTTGCGCGGCGACGACGGCATGGTCCGCTGCCGGCTCGATGGCGAGGAACTGGGCTGGGCGCGGCCCGTCGAACTGCACCTGCGGGTGCCTCCGCCGCCAGCGCTGGACGAGGCCCGGGCCGCCGCGGCCCGCTTCCAATGCATCCATCGCAGCGCGCCGCGCGGGTGCTTCGTGTGCAGTCCGCTGCGGGGCCCGAAGGACGGCTTGCGGCTGTTCTGCGGCCCCCTGGCCCCGCCGGCGGCGCGCCGCACCGGCAATCTGGTGGCCGGGGTCTGGGAGCCCGGCGAGCGGTGGCGGGACGCTTCCGGGCACCTCGCGCCGGTCCACGTCTGGGCCGCGCTCGACTGCCCCGGGGGCTATGCGATCGCCGCGCGTTCGCCGCAGGCGGGGCGCCAGATGCTGGGCACCTGTACCGCCTCGCTGCGCCAGCCGCTGGCGCCGGGGGAGCGCTATATCGTCAGCGGCTGGGAGATCGCCCCGCCGGCCGGGCGCAAGCGCTTCATGGGCGTCGCCATCCACGATGCCGGCGGCGGACTGCGGGCCTGCGCCAGCCAGATCTGGATCCAGAGTCGGTGAAGCAATGTCCGTCCTGTGCATTGCTTCGGTCGCAAGTCCGGTACAGGCCCGGACCTGCTCGCGCGGATGGGGTACTTGCCGCACCCGGTCGCCGCGGGTGCGCACCGCGATGAACCGGGTTGAAAACCGGCAGCAAGGCCGCTTTTCGACAAGTTGACAGTCAACCGAGCAAGGGGGAACAGCCATGGGAGAACTCGACGGCAAGGTGGCGGTAATCACCGGGGGTGCCAGCGGCATCGGCGAACGCAGCGTGCGGCTGTTCGTCGCCGAGGGCGCGCGGGTGGTGATCGCCGACATGCAGGAGGAGCGGGGCCGGGCGCTGGCCGCGGAGCTCGGCGACCGCGCCGCCTTCGCGCTGGTCGAAGTCCGCGACGAGGCCCAGGTGAAGGCCGCGGTGGAGCTGGCCGTGAACCGCTGGGGGCGGCTCGACTGCATGTTCAACAATGCCGGCTTCGGCGGGGTGCTGGGGCCCATCGCCGAGATCCCGGTGGACGAATTCGACCTGACCTTCGAGGTGCTGGTGCGCGGCGTGTTTTTGGGCATCAAGCATGCCGCGCCGGTGATGAAGCGCCAGCAATCGGGCAGCATCATCAATACCGGCAGCATCGCCGGCCTGCTGGCCGGCTACAGCCCGCACCCCTATGCCGCGGCCAAGGCGGCGGTGATTCACCTGACCAAGTCGGTGGCCATGGAGCTCGGCGAGCACCGGGTGCGCGCCAACGCCATCTGTCCGGGATTCATCGCCACGCCGCTGGCGGCCAACACCGTGGGCCGCCCCGACGAGCTGGTGGATCGGGTGAAGCCGGCGTTCGCCAGGGCCCAGGCCATCCCCCGCTCGGGAGAGCCCGACGACATCGCCCAGATGGCCCTGTGGCTTGCGGGCGACCGCTCCACCTTCGTCACCGGCCAGCATTTCGTGGTCGACGGCGGCGTGACCTGCGGCCTGAAATGGGCGGATCAGCCGGACTTCCAGAAGTCCTATCACCCCATCAAGGTCTATCGTCCGCAGTGATCCCGGCGGCTTCCGGCAGGCGGAAAAAGGCGGCGATGCGCTGGCGCTGGGCCATGGCGTCGGCATGGCCCAGGGCGATCAGCCGCCGGCAGAAGCCCGGCTCGAACAGCAGGTAGCTGGCGGCGCTGGCGCCGCCGCCCTCCGCGGTGGCGCCGATCGAGCGCAGAAACAGTCGCAGGCTGCGCGGCAGTTCGTGGATGTGGTCGGCGGCGATCCGGTCCAGGGGCTGTGACGGGGAGATGCACAGCGTCTCGATGGGGCGCAGCGGCATGCCGTCCCGTACCACTGGCACGGCCAGCTCGCGGGTCAACTGGTTGATGGTTTCCAGCCCCTCGATTTCCCCCTCGATACTGTCGATGAAGGCACTGTTGAGCATGTGGCCGAGAATCTCGCCCACCGAGGGCGGGTGCCTGGCCGGCAGTTCGCGCGGCCGGTGCAAGGGGTTGTCGCTGACCCCGATCACGAACAGCCGGTCGGCGCCCAGCCGCAGCGCCGGGCTCAGCGGCCGCAGCTGGCGCAGGGCGCCGTCGCCGTAGTAGCTGTCGCCGATGCGCACCGCGGGGAACAGCAGCGGGATGGCGGCCGAGGCCAGCAGGTGGTCGATCGACAGTCCGGCGCGTTCGCCCCGCCGGCGGTTGCGGGTCCAGGGCTCCTGCCGGCCCTGAAAGAAGCTCACCGACTGGCCGCTGCCGTAGTGCATGGCGGTCACGCAGACCGCATCCAGCTCGCCGCCGGCCAGCGCCTCGTCGATGTGCCGGAAGCGGATATGGCGCTCCAGCAGGCGGCGCAGCGGCGCGTTGTCGAGCAGCGCCACCGTCTTGCAGGGGACGTAGCCGCCCCAGACCAGGGAGGCGGCCAGACCCGCCGAGTTGCGCAATACGCCGACCGCATCGGTGCGGTAGACCTGATCGGGCCGCAGGCTGCGCCAGACGCGCAGCAGGCTGGCGACGCGCTGGCGGAGCGGACCGGGGTGGCTGGCGATCGACAGCGCATTGATCGCGCCCGCGGAGGTCCCGCAGATGATGGGAAACGGATTGTGGGTGCCGGCCGGCAGCAGCTGCGCCAGGGCGTGGAGAATGCCGACCTGGTAGGCGGCGCGGGCGCCGCCGCCGCTCAGCACCAGGGCCGTGGTCACCGGCGATCTCCGGCCTCGGTGGCGGGGTTCAAAAGATGCCCAGCGCCAGCCCGGCGGCCATGGCTTCCCCGAGTTCTGCGCAGGCCCGCAGGTGATGCTCCTGCAGCTCGCCCACCGCCACCACGGGTTCGGCCACCTTGCGCAATGGATAGCCGAGCGCGATGCGTTCCACTTCGCGCACCGCGCCGCTGCCGTCGTTGCCGGCGCCGACGAACAGGCAGTAGGGCAGATTGAGCTGCAGGGCCGCGGCGGGATGGAAAGTGCGGTCGAAGAAGTCCTTGAGCGCGCCGCTCATGTAACCGAAGTTCTCCGGGGTGCCGAAGATCAGGCCATCGGCCCACAGCAGATCGTCCAAGCCGCTGTCGAAGGCGTGCTGCAGCCGGGTTTCCACTTCGGTCTCGCGGTCGGCGCCCGCGTGGACCGCCCGGGCCATCCGCTCGGTCTTGCCGCCGCCGCTGTGGTAGATGATCAGCAAGTGTTTCATCGCTGCGCCCTGCTGCGCCGGCTTTCCGGTGCGTCCATTACCCCTGCGCCGGTTGCGGGGTGATCGTGGCCCAGTCTTCGAGCGGGGGACAGCCGCATACCAGATGGCGGTCGCCATGGGCATTGTCGATGCGGTTGACCGCGGGCCAGGGCTTGGCCTCGGCGAGCCAGGGCGCGGGCCAGACCGCCTCCCGGCGACTGTAGGGGTGGCGCCAGTCGTCGTCCAGCAGATCGGCCAGGGTATGGGGCGCGTTGACCAGCGGATTGTCGTCGCGCGGCCAGGTGCCGTCCGCCACCCGCTGGATCTCGGCGCGGATGCGGATCATGGCCTCGGCGAAGCGGTCCAGTTCCGTCTGGGCCTCGCTCTCGGTGGGCTCGATCATCAGGGTGCCGGGCACCGGAAAGGACATGGTGGGCGCGTGGAAGCCGTAGTCCATGAGGCGCTTGGCGATGTCCTCCTCGCCGATCCCGGTGGCCGCCTTGAGCGGGCGGAGGTCGAGGATGCATTCATGGGCGACGTACCCGCCGCGCCCGGTGTAGAGCACGGGGTAGTGGGGCGCGAGCCGCCGGGCCAGGTAGTTGGCGTTGAGGATGGCGATCTGGGTGGCGCGGCGCAGGCCCTCGGCGCCCATCATGCGGATGTACATCCAGGGAATCGGCAGGATCCCGGCCGAGCCCCAGGGCGCCGCCGCCACGGTGCGCTCGCTGCTGCCGCCGCGCAGCGGGTGGCCGGGCAGGAAGGGCGCCAGATGGGCGCGCACCGCGATCGGCCCCACGCCGGGACCGCCGCCCCCGTGGGGGATGCAGAAGGTCTTGTGCAGGTTGATGTGGGCGACGTCGCCGCCGAACTCGCCGGGGGCGGAGAGGCCCACCAGGGCGTTGAGGTTGGCGCCGTCGATGTAGACCTGGCCGCCGGCGGCGTGGACGCGGGCACAGATGTCGGTCACCCCCTCCTCGAACACCCCGTGGGTCGAGGGGTAGGTGAGCATGATCGCCGCCAGCGTTTCGCGGTGGGCGGCGATGGCCCGCTCCAGGTCCGCCAGGTCGACGTTGCCGTCGCGATCGCAGCGGATCACCACCACCCGCAGGCCGGCCATCCGGGCGCTGGCCGGGTTGGTGCCGTGGGCCGATGCCGGGATCAGGCAGACGTCGCGATGGCCCTCGCCGCGCTGCTGGTGCCAGGCGCGAATCGCCAGCAGGCCCGCGTATTCGCCCTGGGAGCCCGCGTTGGGCTGCAGCGACACCGCGGCGAAGCCGGTGATGGCCGCCAGCCAGCGCTCCAGGTCGGCGAACAGTTGCAGATAGCCCGCGGCCTGCTCCACCGGCGCGAAGGGGTGCAGCTCGGCGAATTCTGGCCAGCTGATCGGCAGCATTTCCGCGCTGGCGTTGAGCTTCATGGTGCAGGAGCCGAGCGGAATCATGCCGTGCACCAGGCTGATGTCGCGGTTCTCCAGGCGCTTGAGATAGCGCAGCAGCTCGGTTTCGCTGTGATAGCGGTTGAACACCGGGTGGCCGAGGATTTGGTCGCTGCGCCGCAGCGCCGGCGGCAGGCCGGAGGCCTGGCCGGCGAGCCCGGCCAGGGCGGCCGGTTCGAGGGGGCTGCCCGAAAAGGCGGACAGCACCCGCGCCACCAGTTCCGGCGTGCAGGTCTCGTCGAGGCTGACCGCGATGCTGTCGGCATCGACCGCGCGCAGGTTGATCCGGTCGGCGCGCGCGCGGTCGAGAATCTCCCGCTGCCGGTCGCCGACCACCGCGGTCAGGGTGTCGAACCAGGTGGCGTGGCGCAGCGCGAAGCCGCTGGCGCGAAGGCCGGCGGCCAGGGCATTGGTCAGCGCGTGCACCCGCCCGGCGATGCGGCGCAGGCCCTGGGGCCCGTGGTACACCGCGTAGCAGGCGCTGATCACCGCCAGCAGCACCTGCGAGGTGCAGATGTTGGAGTTGGCCTTCTCGCGGCGGATGTGCTGTTCCCGGGTCTGCAGCGCCATGCGCAGGGCCGGCTTGCCGCGGCGGTCGACGGAGACGCCGATGATGCGCCCCGGCGCGGCGCGCTTGTACGCCTCGCGAAACGCGAAATAGGCGGCGTGGGGTCCGCCGAAACCCATGGGCACGCCGTAGCGCTGGCAGGAGCCGACCACGATGTCGGCGCCCAATTCGCCGGGCGAGCGCAGCAGCACCAGGGCGAGCGGGTCGGCGGCCACGATGGCCAGCGCGCCCTGCGCGTGGAGGATCTCGATCTGCGCCTCCAGGTCGTCCACGCCGCCGTCGCGCCCCGGGTACTGGAGCAGGGCGCCGAAGAATTCCCCCGCCTGGAGGTCGCGGTGCGGATCGCCCACCACCAGCTCGAAACCGAAGTGGGCGGCGCGGGTGGCGAGCACCGCCAGGGTCTGCGGCAGGCACTGGGCGGAGGCGAAGAACCGATCGCCCGCCCGGCTGGCGTTGACGCGGCGCGCCATCGCCATGGCCTCGGCCGCGGCGGTCGCCTCGTCGAGCAGCGAGGCGTTGGCCAGCTCCATGCCGGTCAGATCCATGATCAGCTGCTGGAAGTTGAGCAGCGCTTCGAGCCGGCCCTGGGCGATCTCCGCCTGATAGGGCGTGTAGGCGGTGTACCAGCCGGGGTTTTCCAGCAGGTTGCGCCGGATCACCGGCGGCAGAGTGGTGCCGTGGTAGCCGAGCCCCAGCAGGGAGTGGAAAATCCGGTTGCGCTGGGCCAGGGCGCGCAGCTCCGCCAGCGCGGCGCTTTCGGAACAGGGCGCTGGCAGGGTCAGCGGAGTCCGCCGGCGGATGCCTTCCGGCAGGATGGCGGCCACCAATTGGTCCAGATTCCCGGCGCCCAGCGCCTGGAGCATGGACTGGATTTGGTCCGCACCCGGGCCGATATGGCGGTGCCGGAAATCCCCGGCATCGGCAAGGTCTTCGCATCGATCGGGAGAGGTCATCGCAGGTGCCTGCAGCAAACGACAGCCGGAAGCCGGGCGCCACGGATGGTAACAGCGCCCTCCCCCGCCCGCCAAACCGGGTCGCCGGACCGGCGCTGCGCGAGCTGCTGGCCGAGGTGCGGGCCTGCGCGCACTGCACCGATCTGCCGCTCGGGCCACGCCCGGTGCTGCGGGCGGCGGCGAGCGCCCGGGTGCTGATCGTGGGCCAGGCCCCGGGCACCCGGGTGCATGCCAGCGGCATTCCCTGGGACGATCCCAGCGGCGACCGCCTGCGCACCTGGCTCGGCCTCGACAGGACGGTTTTCTATGACGAGTCCCGGATCGCCATCGTGCCCATGGGCCTGTGTTACCCGGGCCGCGGGCGGGGCGGCGATCTGCCCCCGCGCCCCGAGTGCGCGCCGCGCTGGCACCGGCGAATTCTCGACCTGCTGCCCAATTTGCAATTGAAACTCTTGATCGGCCGCTACGCCCAGGAGTATTACCTCGGCCACCGCGGGGAATCGCTGGCGGCGCGCATCCGCAACTGGCCGCTGGCGGATGCGGAAGTGTTGCCGCTGGTCCACCCCTCGCCGCGCAACCGGCGCTGGCTGGCGCGCAATCCCTGGTTCGAGGCCGAGGTGGTGCCCGTGCTGCGCGAGCGCGTGCGGCGCTGTCTGGCCGGGCGGTGAGCGCCGCCACTTTGGCCGGCGCGCGGACCCGGGTATCGGAGGCTGTTGAACAAGCCCATCCATGGGCTTTGTCAATTCGCTTTGCTGCGGCACATATCCGCAGCTCGCTCCGAAAATCAAACAGTTGCGCGTTTGATTTTCGATGCGGCGCCGCCCTGCGGCGCCTGGCAGGGCGTTTTTCAACGCCTTGATAGTGCGGCGACCGCGCTGCTGTTACAGTTTCCGGCGTCGCGAGGACGATGCAAAGGGACGGCGATGACAGATCCATTCGGGACCGAGAAGCGCGAGTACGCCCCGGAGAACCTGGTTCAGGTTCCCGCCGCCAAGGTGGAGATCGGCATGTTCGTCGCCGAGCTCGACCGGCCCTGGATCGAGACCCCCTTTCTGCTCCAGGGTTTCGAGGTGCGCAGCCGCAGCCAGATCCGGACGCTGATGAATTACTGTCAGCACGTCTATGTGCTCAAGGAAGGCGCGCCGCGCAAGGTGGCGCAGGCCAATCTTCCCCGGCTGGAGCCGCCGCCGAAAAAGAACACCGGGACCCTGTTGCCCAGGGCACTGGCCAAACGCAAGGTGCACGCCAAACGGCCGGTGCTGCGTTCGCGCCCGCCCTACGAAGCCGGCAACCCGGTCCGTGCGGAGCATGCCGTCGCCCGCCGGGCCCTGGAGGGCGGGCGGGTCAACATCAAGGCGCTGCTGCAGTCCGCCCAGACCGGGCAGATGCTGGATACCGACCTGGCCGAAGCGACGGTGGCCAGTTGCGTGAACACCATCCTCGCCAATCCGGAGGCCATGCTCTGGATGACCAGGATCAAGCATCGCAACGATTACACCGCCGAGCACTGCCTCAACGTCTGCGTGCTGGCGATCGCCTTCGGCCGACACCTGCGCATGGAGGAGCGCGAGCTGCACCTGCTCGGGCTGTGCGGGCTGCTGCACGACGTGGGCAAGATGCAGATCCCCCCGGAGATTCTCGACAAACCGGGGCGCCTCACCCTGGAGGAGTTCGAGATCATGAAGGGGCACACCCTGGCCGGTTACCGGTTGTTGGGGGAAAGCGGAGAGCGCTTGCCGGAACTGGCGCTCGATGTCGCCCTCAACCACCATGAACGGCCGGACGGCAGCGGCTACCCGCGCGGTTTGAGGCGGGACGAGCTGGCCGAATTCAGCCGCATCATCGCCATCGTCGACACCTACGACGCCATCACCAGCAATCGCTGCTACGCCCCGGAACAGCCGTCCGCGGATGCGCAGAAAATCATTTTTCAGAACCGCGGTGGCCAATTCGACGAAGAACTCGCCCTGCATTTCATCCAGGCGATCGGGCCCTATCCGCCGGGTACCCTGGTGGAGCTGCGCAACGGGATGGTGGGCATCGTGCTCGCCGGCAAACCCAGGTTCCGGCATCTGCCCACCGTGCTGCTGCTGCGCGATGCCGACAAAAGCCCCATCGAAGAGCGCACCGTCGAACTCGACCGCACGGATTCCGGCGAGTTGAGCAAGGAGTTTCTGATCCGGCGCACCCATCCCGACGGCAGTTTCGGGCTGTCGGTGCGGGATTACCGGGTCAGGGACGAGCCCATATTTCTTTAATCTGCCGGCGAATCCCGCCGCCGCACCCGGCCGCCCGCGTCACCGCAGCGCAGCGCGCCGGCGGCGCCGGGCCCGGCCGGGTAGTCGATCGCCAGGATTTCCAGCGGGCCGTTGTCCCTGACCTGAACCCGGTCGCCCACCTGCCGGCCCAGCAGGGCTCGCGCCAGGGGTGCATCGATGCTGATCCGGTTGCGGGCGGGGTCGATCTCGTCGGCACCCACCAGGCGATGGCTCTGGATGCGGCCGGCGGCGTCGGCCAGGGTCACCCGGGCGCCGAACCGAACCCGGGTGGGATCGGCCGGCGGGGTGTCCACCACCACCAGTTCCGCCAGCCGGCGGCGCAGATAGCGCACCCGGCGATCGATTTCCCGCAGCCGCCGTTTGCCGTAGAGATAGTCGCCGTTCTCCGACCGATCGCCGTTGGCGGCTGCCGCCCGCACCTGGACGACGACCGCCGGGCGTTCCCGGCGCCAGAGGCGGTCGAGTTCGGCGCGCAGCGCGGCGGCGCCCGCCGGCGTGATGTAGGGGGAACTCGCCGCCTGCGGCGGGCACCTGGCCATGGGTCGGACCCTGACAGTCTCAGTCCACCGGCAGTTGGAACAACTGCTTCACGTTGTCGTGGACGATGGCGTTGCGCTGCGCCTCGGTCAGATGCGCCATCTGCTGGGCGAGAACCTTCTGCGACCGCGGATAGGTGGAATCCGTGTGCGGATAGTCGCTGGCCCAGATCAGCCGGCCGCTGTCGGCCAGCGCCCGCTCGCCCACCAGGATTTCGGTCTGGTACGCCGTGGCGTCGTCCTGGAAGGTGAACCAGATGTTGTCGGCGACGTAACTGCTGGGCGGCCTGGAGATGATGCGCTCCAGTCCGGTGCCCAGGCGGTCGGCCGCGTGGTCGGCGCGGTACATGTAGTGCGGCACCCAGCCGGCGTCGCCCTCGGCGACCACCATGCGCAGTTTGGGGTGGCGCTCGAAGACGCCGCCGAACACGAACAGCCCCATGATGTTCTGCACGCCGCGGATGATGTTCATGAAACCGTTGGCGGCGTGGCCGCGCTCGGCGCGGAAGGCGCTGCGCACGTCGTGGTCCTTCATGGTCAGGATGTGAAAGCAGATGGGCAGTTCCAGATCCACGGCGCACTCCCAGAGTGCGTCGTAATCGGGGTGGTCGTAATCCTCGTGCTGGGGGTTGCCGGCCATCATCATGCCCACCATGCCCATCTCCTTGGCGGCCCGGAAATCGGCGATGGCGGCATCCACGGATTCCACGGCGGTCTGGGCGAGGCCGAACAGGCGCCGGGGGTGGGCCGCGCAGAATTCCGCCAGCCAGCGGTTGTAAGCGTGGAAGCAGGCGGACTTGTAGGCGAAATCCGGATGGCCGCAGAGCACCATGCCCACCGAGGCGTAGATGATCTCGGCGCAGACGTTCTCCTGGTCCTGGATCTCGAGCCGCGCATCCGGGTCCCAGCTGGCGCGGGCGATCTGGTCGAAGTTGGCCTTGCGCTGGGCGCGCAACTGGGCCGGGGGAATGCCGGCGCCGGCCAGCAGGCCCAGCGGCAGGCTGTGCTTCATGCCGGGGATGGTGAAGGCGTCGACGCCCTCGCTGTTCTTTTCCAGGCGCGGCGCCGAGGCGCGGAATTGGGGGTCGATGTAATCCACATAGCAGTTCGGCGGTTCGACGATATGGGAGTCGGCGGAGATCAGGGGTTTCATGGTGTGGGTCCTCGGATGGTTGGGATGATGGCTGGCCGCGCCGGAGGGGCGCGGCGGGCGAACCGGAATGGGTCCGAGTCTAGCACCGGGCGCGCCAAAAAACGGCGCCGCCCGCCTTGACCTCGATCAGGCGCGGCGCGCGTCCCCTATAATCCGCACCTCCAGCGCGCCCCGCCGGCCGAAACCATGAGCCCGCCGCCCTATCCCCGCTTCCTCGGTTCGGAAATCGACGATACGCCGCCCGAGCGGGCGGCCTTCCACGTCATTCCGGTGCCCCTCGAGCGTTCGACCTCCTATGGCGGCGGCACCCGCGAGGGACCGCGCGCGATCCTCGCAGCGTCGCAACAGCTCGAAACCTGGGACGGCGAGAGCAATCCCTCGCTGCTTGGCATTCACACCCAGCCAGCCGTGGCGGTGGATGGCGACATCGAAGCCGTGATGGAAGCCATCGCCGCGGCCACCGAAGCGGCGGTGCGTGCCGGCGCCCTGCCGGTGGCGATCGGCGGTGAGCACACGGTCACCTGCGGCCTGGTACGCGGTCTGCTGCGCAGCGGCATCGGTCCGTTCGGCGTGGTCCAGATCGACGCCCACGCCGATCTGCGCGACCGCTACGAGGGCAATCCCTACAGTCACGCGTCGGTGATGCGACGCGTGGTGGAGGACGGCGTGCCGCTGTTTCAGCTCGGCGTGCGCGCCTGCTGCGAGGAGGAGCTGCGCGCGCGGCGCGACTTCGGCGTCAGCGCCATCGATGCCCGCGAGCTGGTGGTCGGCAACCGGATGACCCTGGAGTTGCCGGCGGATTTTCCGCAGCAGGTATTTTTCACGGTGGACGTGGACGGACTCGACCCCAGCGTGTTCCCCAGCACGGGGACGCCGGTTCCGGGCGGGCTGGGCTGGTACCAGACCCTGGCGCTGTTCGAGTCGGTGGCGCGCCAGCGCCGCATCATCGGTTTCGATGTCATGGAGTTCGCGCCCATCCCCGGCTTTCACGCCTACGAATTCGCCGCCGCCCAGTTGATCTACAAGTTCATGGGCATCCTCCAGCGCGCTCGGCCCAGCGGGGCCTGAGGGCGGCGGTTTCGCCAGCGTTCGGTTTCGCGTTCCATCACGGGGGCAGTCGCCAATGAAGCTCGAAGGTATCAGGGTGCTCGATCTGTCACTGTTTCTGCCCGGCCCGGCGCTCACCCAGATGATGGCCGACCATGGCGCCGAGGTGATCAAGCTGGAGCCGGCCAACGGCGGCGAACCCAACCGGGAGATCGGCCCCAAGCGCGATGGCGTGTCCGTCTATTTCGCCAACACCCACCGCGGCAAGAAGAGCGTGCAGCTCAACCTCAAGCACCCGGCGGGCCTGGAGATGGCGCTGCGCCTGGCGGCGCGGGCCGATGTGGTGATCGAGGCGTTCCGCCCCGGGGTGGTGGAGCGCC
The DNA here is from genome assembly GCA_049325095.1 of Pseudomonadota bacterium. Lineage (GTDB taxonomy): Bacteria > Pseudomonadota > Gammaproteobacteria > Pseudomonadales > Porticoccaceae > JAGPUQ01. The sequence goes on from JBMOPO010000026.1 coordinate 41,334, forward strand.
TGGGCATCGGCTACGAAGCGGTGCGGGCGCGCAATCCCGGCGTGGTCTATGCGTCCCTGTCGGCCTTCGGGCAGACCGGGCCCTATGTGAAGAAACCGGCCCACGATCTGGCCACCGAGGCCTACGCCGGCATTCTCAGCGCCAATCTGGGCTTCGACGGCAAGCCGGCCATCCCCGCCATCCCCAACGCCGACATGCTGTGCTCGATGATGGGCCTGTCGGCGGTGCTGATGGCGCTGCTGCGCCGCACCCGGACCGGGCAGGGCGATTACATCGACCTGGCGATGATGGATGCCCTGATCGCCAGCATCCCCAACAATCTGGGCAGCGTGTTCGCCGAGAAGCGGCCGCCGGTGGTCAAGGACGAGCGCACCTGGGGCGGCTACGCCATGTACAACATCTACGAAACCGCCGACGGCAAGTACATAGTGCTCGGCGCGTCGGAGCTCCATTTCGCCAAAAATGTGCTGACCAAAATGGGCCGGCTCGATCTGCTGCCGTTCTGCGAACCGCCGCCCGGGCCCACCCAGCGGCCGGTGAAGGAGTTCTTCACCGAGACCTTCAGGACCAGAACCCAGGCCGAGTGGATCGCCTGGTTCGAGGACGTGGATGCCGCCTTCGCGCCGGTCAACGACCTGCGTCAGGGTGTCGACGATCCCCAGGTGCGGGCCCGGGAGATGATCGTCGAGGACGAGCACGGCCGCGAACACCTCGGCATCCCGATCAAGTTTCGCAACGAACCCGGGCGCATCGACCCGCGCCCGCCGGCCCTGGGCGAGCACAATGAGGAACTGGCGCGCGCGGTGGGATTCACCGCCGACCAGATCCGCAGCATGCGCGACGAGGGTGCCTTCGGGTCCGGCTGACCGGCGTGCCGGTCGGGTCAGTGGTCGCGGATGCCCGCCGCCCGGCGCGCCCTGACGAGCGTGAAGGCGCAGGCCACGGCCTGATCGATGGCGCGCGGTCGGGCGACCGGTTCCCACTCGGTTGGAAAGAAGGCGAGATCCACGGCATGGCGGATATGGCGCGGCGGCAGCCGGTGCAGGGCGATACAGGCCATGTCCGCCTGCCTGCCTGCCGGCAGGCCAGCAGGTCGGCGTCGCTGCGCCAGGCGGCGCGGGCCGGGGCATCGAACACGGCCGGTTCCCGGGCCTGGCGGACGGAACTGAAATTCATGGGGGGCGCGCTCCGCGGCGACGGGGTGGCCGCTAGGCCGCGGGCCCGGCGATGCCGCACAGCTTTTCGGTGACCGCCCAGAGCCGCCTGCCGACGGCGCGGTCGTGCGAGCGGCGCGAGGACCTGGCCTCCTTGCCGTTGGCGAAGTACCGGCCGGTGACCTGTTCCAGTTCCGGGGCGCAGGCCAGGTGAATGCTGGTGCGGGCGCCCTTTTCCGGAGTGGCGATGAAGGGGGACAGCCAGCCGGGTATGCCGATGTTGGTCGCCACCGTGCCCGGATGCAGTGCGTTGACCGTGACCCCGCTGCCGCGCAGCCGCTCGGCGAGCTCGTAGCCAAAGTGGAGCATGGCCAGCTTGGATTGGCCGTAGGCGCGCAGCATGCCGTAGCTGCGCTTGCACTGGAGGTCGTCGAAGTCGATGCGCGCCAACCGGTGCAGCCTGGAGGAGACCAGGATCACCCGCGCCGGGGCGCTGCGCCGCAGCAGGTCGAGCAGCAAATGGGTCAACAGGAAGGGCGCCAGGTGATGGACGGCGAGGTGCAGTTCGAAGCCGTCGGCCGAGACCTGCCGTTCCCTGCACATCAGGCCGGCGTTGTGGATCAGCAAGTCCAGCCGCGGGCAACCGGCCTGGATCTCCCCGGCCAGCCGGCGCACCTGGTCGAGTGACGCCAGATCGGCGACCAGCAGGCTGATCTGGCCGTTGCCGGTGGCGGCGATGAGTTCGCGACGCGCGGCCTCGCCCTTGCTGCGGTCGCGGCACACCAGCACCACCCGGGCGCCCCGGTGCGCCAGGCCGCGGGCGGTTTCCAGGCCGATGCCGGAGTTGGCGCCGGTGATCACGCAGGTCTTGTTCTTCATGTCGGTGTCGTCCCGCTTGCCGACCGGGGTCAGGGCGCCCCGTACTGCCGGTCGAACCGGGAGGCCGAAAAGCCGTCCATGCGCTGGCCGTCGATCAGGATGATGGGCACCCCGCGGCCGTTCATGCGCCGATAGTCGCGCCGGCCCTGGGCGGTGGTTTCGACGTCGTACTCGGTATAGGGGATGCCGCGCGCGCGGAAATGGGCGCGCGCCTGGCGGCAGAAGCCGCAGCGCTGCGTGCTGTAGAGCACCACCTCCCGGCGCGGCGCCGCCGGCCGGGCCGGGACGCTCTCGAGCAGGTTGGGTGCCGGCGCGACCTGACTGGGGACCGACGCTGCGGGCGGCCGGTCGCCGAAGTGGACGCGGCCCTGGGCGTCGGTCCACCGGTAGATGTCGCCGGCCCCCGCCGCGCCGGCGAGCAGCAGGCCGCTCAACAGGGTCGCCAGCCGCATACTGCCTCCGTGCTCCGTTCGCGATCGGCCCAGCTTAGGGCAAAGGGCCGGGGCGGAAAAGCCGCGCGGTCAGCCCGACTTGGGCGGCGCGCCGCGGGGATCGACCAGGCGCACCACCTGCACCTCCGGATCGCGGCTGCGGCCGGCCTGGTGCAGGCGCTCCAGGTAGCGCTGCCAGCGCGCTTCGCGCTGGTCCCACAGCTCGCGCAGGTAGTCCCAACTGTAGATGCCGGTGTTGTGGCCGTCGTCGAAGTGGATCTGCAGGGCGTAGCGGCCGGCGGCCTCGATGCGCTCGATCCGGACCCGGGCCTTGCCGTACTGGAGCACTTCCTGGCCGGGGCCGTGGCCGCGCACTTCGGCGCTGGGGGATTCGACGCGCAGGTATTCGGCGGACAGCCGGGCGAGGGTGCCGTCGGCGTAGTGCAGAACCAGTTCGTCGCGAGCCTTGCCGAGGGTGACGCGCTGGGGAGTCATGGCGGGCGGGGTCCGGATCAGAGAATGAAGCGGGACAGGTCTTGGTCCCGGGCCAGGGCCTGGAGATTGGCGTCGACAAAAGCGGCGTCGATCACCGGGTGCTCGCCGCGGGAGGCCAGGTCGCCGGCATCGAAGGAGAGCGTTTCCAGCAGCCGCTCCATCACCGTGTGCAGGCGCCGGGCGCCGATGTTCTCGGTGCGCGCGTTGACCTCGAAGGCGATCTCGGCGATACGCCGGATGCCGTCCTCGGTGAAACGGATTTCCAGCCCCTCGGTGGCGAGCAGTTCGCGGTACTGCTCGGTGAGACTGGCATGGGGCTCGGTGAGGATGCGTGCGAAGTCCCCGGCGGTGAGGGATTCCAGTTCGACGCGGATCGGCAGGCGGCCCTGCAGCTCCGGGATCAGGTCCGAGGGCTTGGAGAAGTGGAAGGCGCCGGAGGCGATGAACAGGATGTGGTCGGTGCGCAGCATGCCGTACTTGGTGGACACGGTGCAGCCCTCGATCAGCGGCAGCAGGTCGCGCTGCACCCCTTCGCGGGACACGTCGGAGCCGGAGACCTCGCCGCGCCGTGCCACCTTGTCGATCTCGTCGATGAACACGATGCCGTGCTGTTCGGCGTTGTGCAGGGCGCGCTGCTTGATGTCCTCGTCGTTGACCAGTCTGGCGGCCTCCTCGTCGGTGAGCAGCTTGAGCGCCTTGCCGACACTGACGCGGCGCCTTTTGGTACGGCCGCCGGCCATGCTGGAGAACAGGTTCTGCAGCTGGCTGGTCATCTCCTCCATGCCGGGCGGCGCCATGATCTCGACCCCCACCGGCACGGCGCTGACCTCGATTTCGATCTCGCGGTCGTCCAGATCCCCCTCGCGCAGCTTCTTGCGGAACAACTGGCGGGTAGCCGAATCGCGCGGCGCTTCCGCAGCCGCGCCGGCATCGCGCGCCGGGGTGAGCAGGGCGTCGAGGATGCGCTCCTCGGCGGCGTCGCGGGCGCGCTGCTCGACCCGCGCCATCTCCTGCTCGCGCAGCAGCTTCACCGCGGTCTCGGCCAGGTCGCGGACGATGGATTCGACATCGCGGCCGACGTAGCCCACCTCGGTGAACTTGGTGGCCTCCACCTTGATGAAGGGCGCCTGGGCGAGCCGCGCCAGGCGCCGCGCGATCTCGGTCTTGCCGACCCCGGTGGGGCCGATCATGAGGATGTTCTTGGGGGTGATCTCGGCGCGCATGTCCTCCTGGACCTGGGTGCGCCGCCAGCGGTTGCGCAGGGCGATGGCCACGGCGCGCTTGGCGGCCGCCTGACCGATGATGTGGCGGTCGAGTTCGTGGACGATCTCGCGGGGGGTCATGGCGGACATGGTACTGCGTTCCCGGTGAGGCGGGCGCCGCCCTCAGGCGGCACCCAGGGTTTCGATGGTGCGGTGATGATTGGTGTAGATACAGATGTCGGCGGCGATCTGCAGGCCGCGCTCGACGATCTCGCGCGCCCCCAGCTCGGTGTTCTCCAGCAGGGCGCGGGCCGCGGCCTGGGCGTAGGGGCCGCCGGAGCCGATGGCGATCAGGTCCTGTTCCGGCTGGATGACGTCGCCGTTGCCGGTGATGATCAGCGAGGCCTCGCGGTCGGCCACCGCGAGCAGCGCTTCCAGCCGGCGCAGGATGCGGTCGGTGCGCCAGTCCCGGGCCAGCTCCACCGCGGCCCGCACCAGGTTGCCGCGGTGTTCCTGGAGCTTGGCCTCGAAGCGCTCGAACAGGGTGAAGGCGTCGGCGGTGCCGCCGGCGAAACCGGCGATCACCTGGTCGTTGTGGAGCCGCCGCACCTTGCGCGCATTGGCCTTCAGGATGGTGTTGCCCAGGCTGACCTGGCCGTCGCCGCCGATCGCGACCAGCCCGGCGCGCCGCACCGAGAGGATGGTGGTACCGCGGTATTGCTCCACTGGGGTTCTCCTCGCCTGGGACTCCAATGTGAGGGTGGGGCGGGTCGAATTCAACGACCGCCCGGCCGGCCCATCCTTGGCCGGGCCGGAGGCCCTGGGTACACTGCGCGAAATTGTCCGGGCCCAACGCCTTGCAGCCACCACACCGAGCCGACCCGGCGACCCCGGCGCGACAGCGGGGCCTGCTCGGTTCCAGCCTGATCGTCGGGTCCATGACCGGCCTGTCGCGGGTCGCGGGCCTGATCCGCGACATGGTGCTGGCCCGGGTGCTGGGCGCCGACGGCCTCGCCGACGCCTTCTTCGTCGCCTTCAAGCTGCCCAACTTTCTGCGCCGCCTGTTCGCCGAAGGGGCGTTCAGCCAGGCCTTCGTGCCGGTGCTGGCCGAATACCGCGAGCGCGGCTCCCCGGCGGCGGTGCGCGAGCTGCTCGACCGCGTCGCCGGCACCCTGGGTTCGGCGCTGCTGGCGCTCACCCTGGTGGCGGTGCCGGGCGCGCCCCTGCTGGCCTGGCTGTTCGCGCCCGGCTTCGCCGCCGATCCGGTCAAGTTCGCCGCCACCATCGAGCTGATCCGCATCACCTTCCCCTATCTGCTGTTCATCTCCCTGGCCGGCTTCCTGGGCTCGGTGCTCAACAGCTACGACCGCTTCGCGGTGCCCGCCTTCACCCCGGTGTGGCTCAACCTCTGCCTGATCGCGGCGGCGCTGCTGGCGGCGGCCCAGGCGCTGAGCCCGGCCCACGCCCTGGCCTGGGGCGTGTTCGCGGCGGGCACCATCCAGTTGCTGTTCCAGATGCCCTTTCTGGCCCGGCTCCACCTGCTGCCGCGGCCGCGCCCGGGCTGGCGGCACCCCGGGGTGCGCCGGGTGCTGGGGCTGATGGCGCCGGCGCTGTTCGGTGTCTCGGTGAGCCAGATCAACCTGCTGCTCGACACCGTGATCGCGTCCTTTCTGCCCGAGGGCAGCGTGTCCTGGCTGTATTACTCGGACCGGCTGGTGGAGCTGCCGCTCGGGGTGTTCGGGGTGGCGGCGGCCACGGTGATCCTGCCGCGGCTGTCGCGCCTGCACAGCGGCGCGGCGCCGGCCGAGTTCCGCGCCACCCTCGACTGGGGCCTGCGCTTCGTGCTGCTGATCGCGGTGCCGGCCACGGTGGCCCTGGTGCTGCTCGCCGGGCCGCTGCTCACCGCCCTGTTCTACGACGGCGCGAGCATCGGGCGCCGCGACATCGACATGGCCGGCCACAGCCTGCGCGCCTTCGCGCTGGGCCTGATCGCCTTCATGTGCATCAAGGTACTGGCCTCGGGCTTCTATGCGCGGCAGGACACCCGCACCCCGGTGGCCATCGGCATCGCCGCCATGGTGGCCAACATGGCGTTCAACCTGATCCTGGTCTGGCCGCTGCATCACTATCTGCGCCTGGGACACGCCGGGCTGGCGCTGGCCACCGCGCTCGCCGCCTGGCTCAACGCCGGGCTGCTGCTGCGCAGCCTGTGGCGCGCCGGGGTCTACCGGCCGGGGCGGGAGTGGCGGCGGTTCGCCGCGGTGCTGGCGGCCGCCAACCTGGCCATGGCCGCCGCGCTTCTGTTTCTGCTCGGCCTGGTGGGCGATTGGAGTGCGCTGCGGTTCTGGCCGCGCGCCGGCGCCCTGCTGGGACTGTGCGCCGCGGGGCTCGCGGTCTATCTGGCCGGGCTCTGGGCCGGCGGCGTCCGGATCCGCGATTTCCGGCCCCGCACCTGAGCCGCCCGGCGCGCAATTTCATCGCCCCGGCGGGGCGGTTATACTCCGCGGTCTTTCGATTTTCGGGCGACCGGGCCGGCGCCGTCGCTCGGGCAAGCGGGTGCCAGGACAGTGACCAGAGCAAAGGATTTTCTGATTCGCGGGCTGCACAATCTGCGCCCCGAACACCGCGGCGCGGTGGCCACGGTGGGCTCCTTTGACGGCATCCACCTCGGGCACCAGGCCATCCTCGGCCAGTTGAAGGAACGCGCGGCCTATTACCGGGCCAGCTCGGTGGTGATGATGTTCGAGCCCCAGCCGCGGGAGTACTTCGCCCGCGAGCAGGCCCCGGCGCGGCTGATGCGCATCCGCGAGAAGGTGGAGGCGCTCGCCGACGCCGGCGTGGACCGGGTGTTCTGCCTGCAGTTCAACCGGAAGCTGCGCAGCATGTCGGCCCAGGAGTTCGTCGAGCGGGTGCTGGTGGACGGGCTGGCGATCAAATGCCTGGTGGTGGGCGACGATTTCCATTTCGGGCGCGACCGCAGCGGCGATTACGAGATGCTGGTGCGGATGGGCGCCAGGCACAATTTCGAGGTGCTGGAGACCCACAGCATCCAGATGGAAGGTGAGCGGATCAGCAGCACCCGCATTCGCCGCGCCCTGGAGCTCGGCCATTTCGCCGAGGCGGAGAAGCTGCTCGGCAAGCCGTTCCGCATCACCGGGCGGGTGGTCTACGGCCAGCGCCTGGGCACCCAACTGGGGGTGCCCACCGCCAATGTCAACCTGCACCGCTATCGGGCGCCGCTCTCCGGGGTGTTCGCGGTGGAGGTCGATCTGCCCGGCGGGCGGGTGCCGGGGGTGGCCAATGTGGGCGTGCGGCCGACCGTCGGCGACCTGATCAAGCCGGTGCTTGAGGTCCACCTGCTCGACTGGCACGGCGACCTCTACGGGCAGCGCATCCGGGTCGAGTTTCGGCACAAGCTGCGGGAGGAACTGCGTTTCGCCTCCCTCGAGGAGCTGGCGGCCCAGATCTACGACGATATCGCCGCGGCGCGGCAATTCTTCGGCGCCTCCGCCGGGGCCGAACAGGCGCGAGTGGTATGACCGATTACAAAACGACCCTGAATCTGCCCAGGACCGACTTTCCGATGAAGGCCAACCTCGCCCAGCGCGAGCCCGGCATCCTGCGGCGCTGGCAGGAGCTGGATCTGTACCGGCGGATCCGCGCGGCGCGCGCCGGGCGGGAGCGGTTCATCCTCCACGACGGCCCGCCCTACGCGAATGGCGACATCCACATCGGCCACGCGGTCAACAAGATCCTCAAGGACATCGTCGTCAAGGCCCGCACTCTGGCCGGCTATGACGCGCCCTATGTGCCCGGCTGGGACTGCCACGGGCTGCCCATCGAGCATCAGGTCGAACAGCAGTGGGGCAAGGTCGGCGCCAAACTGGACGCCCGCGCCTTCCGCGCCCAGTGCCGCGCCTACGCCAGCGCCCAGATCGAGCGCCAGCGCCGCGATTTCATCCGCCTGGGGGTGCTCGGCGACTGGGATGCGCCTTACCTGACGATGGCTGCCCGCTACGAGGCGGACATCGTCCGCGCCCTGGGCCGCATCGCCGCCAACGGCCACCTGGTGCGCGGTTACAAGCCGGTGTACTGGAGCGTGGTCGGCGGCTCGGCGCTGGCCGAGGCCGAGGTGGAGTACCACGACAAGACCTCCTTCGCGATCGACGTCGCCTTCCCGGTCGCCGATCCGGAGCGCCTGGGCGCGGTGCTGGGCGGCCTGCCGGGGGAGGGCGAGGTGGCGGTGGCGATCTGGACCACCACCCCCTGGACGCTGCCCGCCAACCAGGCGGTGGCGCTGAACCCCGAGCTCGAATACGCCCTGGTCCAGGTGCGCACCGCGGCCGGACCGCGCCGCCTGCTGCTGGCCCGCGAGCTGGCCGAAGCGGTGGCCACGCGCATCGGCTCGGCGGCCGCCGAGGTGCTCGCCCGGTGCCGGGGCGGCGACCTGGAGGGGCTGCGCCTGCGCCATCCCTTTTACCGGCGCGAGGTGCCGATCGTGCTGGGCGATCACGTCAATCTGGAGGCCGGCACCGGCGCCGTGCACACCGCGCCCGATCACGGGGTGGAGGACTTCGTCGTCTCCGGCCGCTACGGGATCGGCACCCTGAACTACATCGACGATCACGGCCTGTTCCGCGACGGCGTCGAGTATTTCGCCGGCCAGCACGTGTACAAGGTCGACCAGCCCATCGTCGAACTGCTCCGCGAGCGCGGCGCGCTGCTCGCCTGCGAGCGGATCGTCCACAGCTATCCGCACTGCTGGCGCACCAGGACGCCGCTGATCTATCGCGCGACCCCCCAGTGGTTCATCGGCATGCACGAGCGCGGGCTGCTCGAGGCCGCCCGCGCGGCGATCGCCGAGGTCGCCTGGTATCCCGACTGGGGCCAGGCGCGGATGGCGGCCATGCTCGCCAACAGCCCGGACTGGTGCATCTCCCGGCAGCGCACCTGGGGCGTGCCCATCGCGCTGTTCGTCGACCGCGAGACCGGCCAGCCCCATCCCGACACCCCGCGCCTGATCGAGGCGGTGGCGGCGCGGATCGAGCAGGGCGGAATCGACGCCTGGTACGACCTCGACCCCGCTGAGCTGCTCGGCGCCGAGGCCGGGCGCTACACCAAGGTCACCGACACCCTGGACGTCTGGTTCGATTCCGGGGTCAGCCACGCCGCGGTGCTGGAGCGCCGCCCGGAGCTGCGCTACCCGGCGGATCTCTACCTGGAGGGCTCCGATCAGCACCGCGGCTGGTTCCAGTCCTCGCTCAAGACCGCGATCGCAATCCACGGCAGCGCGCCCTACCGGGCGGTGCTGACCCACGGCTTCACGGTGGATGCCCAGGGGCGCAAGATGTCCAAGTCGCTGGGCAATGTGGTCGCGCCCCAGCAGGTCATCAACGAGCTGGGCGCCGACGTGCTGCGCCTGTGGGTGGCGGCCACCGATTTCAGCGGCGAGCTCTCGGTGTCCGACGAAATCCTCCGGCGCACCGCGGATTCCTACCGCCGCATCCGCAACACCCTGCGCTACCTGCTCGCCAACCTGGAGGGCTTCGACCCGGGCCGCGACCAGGTGCCCTTCGCGGACCTGCTGCACCTCGACCGCTGGGCGGTGGATCGCGCCGCGCGCCTGCACGACGAGATCGCCGCGCGCTATCTCGATTATGGCTTCCACCACATCTACCAGCGGCTGCACCAGTTCTGCGTCACCGATCTGGGCGGCTTCTACATCGACATCATCAAGGACCGCCAGTACACCTGCCGGGCCGACAGCCGGGCGCGGCGCTCGGCGCAGACCGCGCTGTACCAGATCGCCGAGGTCCTGGTGCGCTGGATCGCCCCGATCCTGAGCTTCACCGCCGAGGAGGTCTGGCAGTGCCTGCCGGGGGAGCGCCCGGAATCCGTGCACCTGGCGGAGTGGTTCGAGCTGCCGCGGCTGGGCGAGGGCGAGCTGTTCGCGCGCGACGACTGGGCGCAGATCATGCGCGTCAAGGAGGCGGTCAACCGGGAGCTGGAGATCCAGCGCAACGCCGGCGCGGTGCGCGGTTCCCTGGACGCCGAGGTCGCGCTCTACGCCGCTGCGCCGCTGCGCGAGGTGCTGGCCAAGCTGGGCGATGAACTGCGTTTCGTGCTGCTCACTTCGGAGGCCGTGGTAGCGCCGCTGGAGGCGGCGCCGGCCGCGGCGCGCGAGACCGCCCTGGCCGGGCTGAAACTGGAACTCGGCCCCTCGCCGCATCCCAAGTGCGTGCGCTGCTGGCACCATCGCGCGAGCGTCGGCGCCTGCGCCGAACACCCGCAGCTGTGCGATCGCTGCGTGACCAATGTTGCGGGTAGCGGTGAAAGCCGGCGCGCGGCCTGAGCGGCCGGCGGGGGCCGCATCCCGCAGCCCGCTCCCGGCGCTGCCCTGGTACCTGCTCGCGGCAGCCGTGGTGGCCCTGGACCAGTGGACCAAGGCGCTCGCCCTGCGGCTGCTGGAGCACGGCGAGCCGGTGTCCGTCACCGGGTTCTTCAACCTGACCCTGCTCTACAACCGGGGTGCGGCCTTCAGCCTGCTCAGCGACGCCGGCGGCTGGCAGCACTGGCTGTTTTCCGGCATCGCGCTGCTGGTTGCCGCGCTCATCTCGGTGTGGCTGTACCGGTTGCCGGCGCGGGCGCGGCTCGAGCCCCTGGCCCTGGCGCTGGTGCTCGGCGGCGCGCTCGGCAACCTGATCGACCGCCTGCGCTTCGGTCATGTGGTGGATTTCATCCAGCTCCACTACCGGGAGCTCTACTGGCCGGCGTTCAACCTGGCGGATTCGGCCATCACCCTGGGCGCTGGGCTGTTGATCCTCCTGGTGTTGCGCGGCGGCGCGGCGGGGCGCCGGTGAGCGCCACGGACCTGGTGATCGGGCCCGGCGTTCGGGTCGCCCTGCATTTCGCCCTCGAACTGGGTGACGGCACCCTGGTGGACAGCAATTTCGACCGCGAGCCGGCCCGCTTCCGGGTCGGCGACGGCACCCTGCCGGCGGGCTTCGAGCGCTGCCTGCTGGGCCTGCGCGCCGGCGACGAGCGCCGCTTCCGGCTGCCGCCGGAGCAGGCCTTCGGCGCCGGCAGCCCGGCCAATGTGCTGACCCTGGCGCGGCACCGGTTTCCGGCGGCCATCGTCCCCGAGCCCGGGCTGGTGGTCGATTTCGGCACCGCCGCGGGTCGCCTGCCCGGGGTGGTCACGGCGGTCGAGGGCGAGCGCGTCACCCTGGACTTCAACCACCCGCTGGCGGGGCGCGAGCTGATCTTCGCGGTGGCGATCCGCGCCCTGGAGCCGGAGGCGACACCATGAAGCTGCTGCTCGCCAATCCGCGCGGCTTCTGCGCCGGGGTCGATCGCGCCATCGAGATCGTCGAGCGGGCGCTGGACCGCTTCGGCGCGCCCATCTATGTGCGCCACGAGGTGGTGCACAACCGGCGGGTGGTCGACGACCTGTGCCGCCGCGGCGCGGTGTTCGTCGAGGAACTCGCGGAGGTCCCGGCGGAGGCGACCCTGATCTTCAGCGCCCATGGCGTGCCGCGCGCGGTGCGCGAGGCCGCCGCGCGGCGCGGCCTGCGGGTATTCGACGCCACCTGCCCGCTGGTCACCAAGGTCCACATCGAGGTCGCCGCCCACGCCCGGGAGGGCCGCGACTGCATCCTCATCGGCCACCGCGGACACCCCGAGGTGGAGGGCACCATGGGCCAGTATCGGAGCCGCGCGGGCCGCATCCATCTGGTCGAGGACGAAGCCGCCGCCCGCGCGCTCCAGGTCCGCCAGCCCGAGCACCTCGCCTATGTCACCCAGACCACGCTGTCGATGGACGATACCGCGCGCATCGTCGCGGTGCTGCGCGAGCGCTTCCCGGCCATCGTCGGGCCGCGCAAGGACGACATCTGCTACGCCACCCAGAACCGCCAGGATGCGGTCCGGCAGCTCGCCCTGGAGTGCCGGCTGGTGCTGGTGGTGGGCTCGCCCAACAGCTCCAACTCCAACCGGCTGCGCGAACTGGCCGAGCGCTGCGGCGCCCGCGCCCACCTCATCGACAGCGCCGGCCAGATCGATCCGGCGTGGCTGGCGGACGTCGAGACCATCGGCCTCACCGCCGGCGCCTCGGCCCCGGAGCAACTGGTGCGCGAGGTGGTCGAGCGGCTGCGCGGGCTGGGGGTCACCGCCGTCGGCGAGGGCGCGGGCGTGCGCGAGGACATCCGCTTCTCGCTGCCGGTGGGTTTGCGCTGAGCGCGGTTGTTGCCGGTTCGGTTCGGGGCTAGACTTCGGGCGCCACAGGCTCATCGACCCGGGAGTCGACCATGGCCGCCGAGCATCCGATCCACGAACTGATCCACGAACACCATTACATCCTCAAGGTGGTGCACAGCCTGAGCCTGTTCGATGCCGCGCTGGAGCGCGACGAACCCATCGACACGGTGTTGGTCCGGCGCGCCGTGGAATTCATGCGCGAATTCGCCGACCGCTGCCATCACGCCAAGGAGGAGCGGATCCTGTTCCCGGAGATGGTTCGCAAGGGCGTGCCCGAGACCGGCTGTCCGCTCGAAGGGCTGCTCCGCGAGCATGTCCGAGGCCGCGAACTGGTGAGCGCCCTGGCACGAGCCAACGAAGCCCATGCGGCGGGAGAAGCCGGCGCCACCGAGGCCCTGCGCGCAGCGATCGCCGGCATCCAGCAGCTCTATCCCAACCACATCTGGAAGGAAGACCAGATGGTGTTTCCGATGGCTGAAAAGCTGTTCGATGCCGCGGAAACCACCCAGCTTGCCGCCGACTTCGCGGCCGCCGAGCGCGAGATCGGCGCCGAGCACGAGCGCCACGCGGCCTTTGCCGACGAGCTGATGGAGCGGCTGCAGCGCGCGCCACTGCGCTGATCCACCGCTCCTTGCCTGCGGTGGGCAGGCGCAAAGATCAGTTCCCCCCTCGCGCGGCGCCTTCCGCTTACCGCGTGGTAGCATCCGCTTCTCCACCGCTGCGACGGTAGCCCCCATGTCCTCGCCCGAAGAAATCGAACGGCTCCGTGCCCTGGCCGCCCAGCTCGCCTGCCCCAGCGGCGAGGCCGGCCTGGCTGTGGCCGCCAATATGAACACGGCCAATGCGCGGCTCGCGCAGCGCGCCATCGCCGCACTGGCGGCGCAACCCGGACAGCACCTGGTCGAGATCGGCCCGGGCAACGGGCTGCTGTCCGTGGACCTGGTGCGGGCGCTCGGCCCCGCGGGGCGCTATACCGCCATCGAACTCTCGCCCGACATGGCGCGCGAATGCGGCGCCAATCTCGGCGGCCTGGGTGCCGCCGAGGTGCGGGTGCTGAACCGGGATTGCCGCGCAGTGGAGCTGGCGCCGGCAAGTGTCGACGGCATCTTCGGCACCAACTTCGTGTACTTCCTCGACGACCTGCACGTCTTTCTCGAACGCGCCTGCGGCTGGCTGAAACCCGGTGGGCGGCTGGTGATCGGCATCCGCTCCAAGGCCAGCATGGCGAAACTGCCCTTTACGCCCTACGGCTTCCGGTTGCGCGATGCCGCCGAGATCCGGGGCGCGATGGCCGCGGCAGGGCTGGCACAGGTGGACGATCAATACTACGACGACGAGGGCGAGCACCGGATCGGCGAATTGCTGCTCAAGGTCGACGCCCATGTGCTGAGCGCGCGCAAACCGGACTGAAGGAGGCCTGGAGATGGGCATCAGGGCATTCGATCACGCCGCGGTGCCGGTGCGCGACATGGACGCCATGCTGGCCTTCTATCGCCGGCTGGGCTGCGCAATTTCCGCGGACTACGCGCCCGTGGTGTATTCGGTGTGCTTCGGCGACAACCGCATCAACTTCCATGCGCCGCAGTTGTGGCAGTCCGCGGACTTCACCCTGCGCGGCCCGGCGGCGCGGCCCGGGTGCGGGGATTTCTGCTTCGTCTGGGAGGGCGGGGCCGAGTCGCTGGCGGCGCTGATCGCAGCGCTCGACACCCCGGTGGTCACCGGCCCGGTGGAGCGCCAGGGCGGGCGCGCCGGGGGTACCGCGGTGGGCATGAGCACCTATATCCGCGATCCCGACGGCAATCTGCTCGAGTTCATCGTCTATCCGGATTCCTGAGGCAATTCGACCGCGTTCTGCGACCGGGTATTTCCTCCGCGACGGACGGGCTGTTGGCGGCGGGTCGCGGCGGCCACCGGCGCGCTTGACCCGCCGGGACCGGAGATCTCCCGCGCCCGCTGAAAGGGACGCGGGCAAGCCTGATGCCGGCAATGCCGGTGCGGGTTCCGGAGCCGTTGTCGTGCGTTGTCCTCGAGGCACTCCTGCCCGGTTATCGGGCCTATAATCCCGGGCGATACCCAACTGATGACCGCGGCCGGTTCCGGCGTAGCGCGGCGGAGGAACAGAGAATGCGCGAGGTGATGATCGGCGGCACCGGCATGACCCGGTTCGGCAAGTATCCGGACGCCAGCATCCGGGAGCTGGTCGGTCAGGCGCTGGGCGAGGCCCTGGCCGATGCCCGGGTGACGGTCGACGAGATCGAGACGGTGTTCTTTGGCAACGCCGCGGCCGGGCTGCTGACCGGGCAGGAGATGATCACCGGGCAGGTGGCGCTGCGCCACAGCGGCCTCCTGGGCAAGCCCATCATCAATGTCGAGAACGCCTGCGCCTCGGCCTCCAGCGCCGCCCATCTGGCCTGGCTGTCGGTGGCCTCCGGGCAGGCCGAGGTGGCGCTCGCCATCGGCGCCGAGAAGATGACCCATGCCGACAAGAATGTGCCCTTCCGGGCGCTGGTCGCGGCCCTGGATCTGGAGGAGGTCCGCGCCGAGACCGGCTCCGACGACCCGCTCACCGCGGCCAGCGCGCCCGGGCGCTCGGGGTTCATGGACATCTACGCCGCCAAGGCGCGCAAGTACATGGAACAGACCGGCGCCACGGTCGAGGACTTCGCCCGGGTGGCGGCCAAGAGTCACGGTTTCGGCGCCCTGAACCCCAAGGCGCAGTTCCAGGGCGGCATGACGTTCGAGGAAATCATGGCTGGACGCACCATCGTCGATCCCCTGAAGCTGGCCATGTGCTCGCCGATCGGCGACGGCGCCGCGGCGCTGGTGTTCTGCTCGGCGGAATTCGCCCGGGCCCGCGGCCTGGACGCGGTGCGGGTGGCCACCATCACCCTGGTCTCCGGTCTGCCGGGCGGCGCATCCTGCAACGCCCGCGCCGCCGCCAAGGCCTATGCGGCGGCCGGGGTGGGACCGGAGGACATCGACGTGGTCGAGTTGCACGACGCCGCCTCGCCGGCCGAGCTGATCTATGTCGAGGAACTGGGCCTGTGCGCCCCCGGTGAGGGGCTGCGCCTGCTGCGCGACGGCGACCTGGGGCCGGGCGGGCGGATTCCGGTCAACACCAGCGGTGGGCTGGTCGCCAAGGGCCATCCGGTGGGCGCCACCGGCTGCGCCCAGATCGTCGAGATCGCCGACCAGTTGCGCGGCCGCTGCGGCGCCCGCCAGGTCGAGGGCGCCCGGGTGGGCATGGCCCAGAACGGCGGCGGCTGGATCGGCGACGACACCGCGGCCACCACGCTCACCATTCTCCGCCGCTGAGCGCGGCCGGACGGGCCACGGCAGTCGCTCATCCGGCCGCGCGGGAGTCGCAGGCGCGCGGCGCAGGTCAGGTCGCAACGGGGCCCATCGACACCGTTACGGGATCCACACCACCACACAGGGGACAGCACCATGGCCGACATCGAGCAGCGCCTGCAAATACTGGAAGATAAGGACGAGATCCGTGAACTCACCGCCCGCTACTGCTATGCGGTGGTGGCCCAGGACGGCGAGGCCCTGTTGGGCATGTTCACCGAGGACGGCGAATTCCACCTGGGCGACCACGCCTGGCGGGGCCGGGCGGAGTTGCGCAAGCTGTACGTCGATCAGGTGGGCAACATCGGCCCCAAACCCTTCATCCAGAACCATGTCATCCAGGTGGACGGCGACCGCGCCACCGGCCACTGCGCGGTGGAGATCCGGGTGGTCGAGAACGGCGAGTCGGTGACCGCCTGCGGCCACTACGACGACGACTACCGGCGGGTGGACGGCCGCTGGAAATTCGCCCGCCGGGTGTTCCACCTCTACCACTGGGCCAAGCTCGCCGAGGGCTGGGCCAAGCCCGCCGCGGCACCCGCGCTGCGCTGAGTCGGGCGGCCCCCGCCGGGCCGCCCCGCGCTGCCGGATTCCGCCTGAACATCGGCCGGGGCCGGCGCGCACCGGGGTTCGGGAGACTCGGATGCAGCGATGATCGGCGCGCTCTTCTGTCGGCGCGTAGTGAGCGGCGAAGGATTCCGGTCCGCGGCGCGGTTTGAAGTCGTTGCGGCGGGTCGCCCGGGCATGGACCGCCGGGCCGGGAGGTGTCGCGCCGGGGATCACCGGGGCCGGCGGGCTGCCGGCGATCAGCGAATCCGCAACACGTCCTTCATGAAGTGGGTGGCGAAGCGGCTGGCGCGCTGGTGCAGCACCGCCAGGGGGCGCGGGTCGAGGTAGTTGAGCTGCACCATGCGCCGTTCGCCCACGTAGCGGCTGTGGCCGTGCCAGGAGTGGTCGGTGCGGCGGAAGGCGAGCAGGGTGCCGGCCAGCGGCGGGACCTCGGCGGCGTAGTCGTCGAGGTCGTCGGGGGAGCGCAGCAGGCGCAGCCGGCCCTCGGGCGACGGCCATTCCGGGTTGAAATAGACCAGTACGGTGAGCAGCTTGCTCCTGTGGTCGGTGTGGATGTTGCCGTCGGTGCGCTCGCAGTATTTGCGCACGGTGACGGTGCTGGGCATGGTCTCCAGCGGCAGGTCGAAGCGCGCGCCGAGCGCGCGGGCGAAGGCGGGGCCCTGGAGTTCGGCCATCAATTGCGCGAAGGCGGGCCCGGGGTGCAGGTCTTCCAGTGGGTGGTTGGCGGGCGATTCGATGGCCGGGTAATCGGCGTGCACCGCGGCCTGGGCGGCGGGGCTCAGGGCGTCCGGCACCACCAGGAAGTCGAAGGGCTCGCGCACCAGGGGCGCGCGCTCCAGGGCCTGCAAATCGATCAGGGTCAAGCCGGTCGCTCCGCTGCGAATTCCGGGCGCAGCCTACACCCTGCGGCGGGCGCTCCGCCAGACCGGGGCTTGACCGGGATCAGGGTGGATGGCTGCCGGCCGCCGGGCGCCTTGCTATAGTGGCGCCTCGCCCGGTTGCCGCATCCCTCAGCGATGGATCACTGCGTTTTCATCCAGACCAATCACAAGCAGATCGTCGGCGCCAAGGTCGCCGCCTATGCGCTGCGACGCTTCTCGGCGCACAACGACCGCTTCGAGGTGCGCATCATCGACATGCGCGATTACCCCTGGTTCGCGGCGCGCGAGGGCCAGACCTACCTGCGCGACGGCGTGCGGCGGGTGTGGCTCAACGACGATCTGCAATCCTTCACCCCCACCCGCTTCCTGCCGCCCAGGCTGATGAACTTCCAGGGCCGGGCGCTGGTGATCGATCCCGATGTATTCGCCGCCGCCGACGTCTGGCCGCTGCTCAGCCGCGACATGGGCGGCAAGGCGATCCTCTGCCGGATGCGCTCCGGCCCCAAGGGGCTGATCGACAAGTGCTTCGCCAGCAGCGTGATGCTGCTCGACTGCGCCAGGCTGCGCCACTGGGATCCCGAGCGGCAGTTCAACGCCATGTTCGACGCCGGTTACGACTACCAGCCCTGGGTGTGCCTCCGCAACGAGCCGCGCGAGAGCATCGGCTTCTTCGAGCCGGAGTGGAACGACTTCGACCGCTTTACCCCGGCCACCCGCATGCTGCACACCACCCGCCGCAAGACCCAGCCCTGGAAGACCGGGCTGCCGGTGGACTGGCGGCCCAGCGAGCGCTTCCGGTTGTTTCCGCCCGCCGCCTGGCTGTTGCGCCTGCGCCGCCACCTGTTCGGCGAATACGGGATGATGGGCAACTACCGCGCCCATCCCGACCGCAACCAGGAGCGCTTCTTCTTCGGCCTGCTCAAGGAATGCCTGGCCCGGGGCCTGATCGACGAGTCCATGCTGCGCGCCGAAATGGCCCGCAACCACGTCCGCCACGACGCCTTCGAGGTGCTGGCGCGCACGCCCGATCTGCCGCCGCCGCCCCTGCATCCGCTGTCCGGCATGGCCGTGGCGGCCTGATTCAGCGCCCGAACAGGGCCCGCACCCGGCGTGCGGCGCGCTCCAGGTCGGCGCCCCCGGCCGGGGGCGCCGGCGCGGGTTCGGCGGCCGGGGGCGGCGGTTCGTCCAGCCAGCGGGCGCGGCCCTCGGCCACCGCCAGTTCCAGCAGCCGGGTGATGTCGCGGCGCATGCGCCGCGGGCCCCAGGCCATCGCCAGCCGGTGGCCGAGCGGCTTGGCGCGCCAGGCGTGGCGGTGGCGCCACCAGGGTTCGGGATCGTGCAGGCTGAACAGGTGCAGGGGCTTTTCCATCGCCAGCGCCTCGGCCAGCATCGACATGCTCTCGGCGGTGAGCACCAGGCGGTCGGCCGCGCCGAGCAGGGCCAGGTAGCGGCCGGGGCCCGGATCGCGCCAGCCGAAGAAGCGACAGGGCGCGCGCAGTGTGGCCCGAAAGGCGGCGCTGGCCGCCGCTGGGGTGCGGCGGCTGTCGGTCGCCAGCACGGCGCCGCCGGTGGTGGCGAGCAGCTCGTCGACCCGCGATGCCAGCCGCCGGGCCTTGCCGGCGGTGAACACGAAGGGCCCGCTGTCGCCGCCCAGCAGCACCAGGGTGCGGGGCCGGGGCAGGGCCGCCAGTTCCGGCTCCAGGCCGGCCGCCGCGGCGCGGGCCCGCTCCGGATCCACGCGATGCAGGGGCAGGCGGTTGTGGACGACATTGGCGGCCGCGGCGGGCAGAAAGTACTGGGGGGTGGTCACGATCAGGTCGAAGGCCGCGAGCGGCGCCCAGGGCCGGCCGAGGTGGACCAGCCGCGCGCGGCCGCCGCTCTGGTTCCGGAGCCAGCGCGCCACCGGCTCGTTGCGCCGCCCGGCGCTGATCACCAGTTCCGGCCAGGGCGCCTGCAGCGGTGAGGAACGGCGGCGGTCGACGCCCCACAGCCGGGTGCCGGCCAGCACATTGGCGAGCAGCTCCCAGGGCCGGTTGCGGATCTCGCGCACTTCGTAGGGCCAGCCCAGGGCTTCGGCCAGCGCCAGCACCTGGTTGTTGTCGCCGGCCTTCTGGCCGAGCAGCGCCCAGGTGCATGGCGGGGAGGGGCGGCCTGGGGTCATCGGCGGTCGTCGGAGAAGCGCTGGCGGGGCAGTCTAGCCTGGATATCTCACCGATGTTCGTCGCGAGACGGTTCAAGGGGGCAGGTCATGGGCGGCTTTTGCGACCGAGAAGCGCGCAGGCATAGTTGACACTATGTCGAGCGGTTCGACCGAGCAAAAGCCGGTCGGGGCGTGCCATTGGGCCGTCGCAGTAGGAGATCGGTGAGATATCCGGGCTGGCAGCGCGACCCGGCCGGGTGGCCGGGCGCGCTTGACGAACGCCCGCCGGCGACCGACGATCGGCGCCCTTCGGCCCTGCGGCCACCGTACAGCGTAATGGAGACCGAAATGAGTCGAGTCGAAAGCGGGGACGAGCCGGATTGGGATACGCCGATCCAGTTGCAACTGGCCCCGGCGGGCCTCATCCACGCCCTGTTCTGGTCCGCCGAGTCCGTGCACACGGGGTGGACCTCCTGCGTCCAGCACGATCTGGTGGTGTTCGAGCTCAGCGCCATCGACGACCACAGCGACAACTACTGCCGGCTGGCGGAACAGGAGTATGTCGAGGATCCCTCCGAGGAGGTGACCTGGCACGACTGGTCGGTGGAACTCAAGCTGGGGCGGGTCTACATCTCCGCCCACTGGCGGGCCCGCCTCGACGACAGTCCGGCGGAGTGGGACTGGTGCGCAGCCGAGGCGGAAAAGGCCTTCGCCGCCGCCGCGGTGCTGGTGGGCAAGCGGGTGCGCCGGGGTCTGGCGGTGGAGTCCGAGCCCAACAGCGGGCGGGCGCCGCGAACCCACCATTGAGCCGAACCGCCATCGGCAGGGCGTTGAAAAACGCCCTGCCAGGCGCCGCATCGAAGCGAGTTGAAAAAAGCCCAGGGAGGCTTTTTCAACAGCCCTGTCAGGCCACTGCCTCCCGCTCCCGGGTCGGCCGGCGCCGCAGCAGCCAGCGGGCCAGTGCCGGCAGGATGAGGATCGCGCCCAGCATGTTGGTCAGGAACAGAAAGGTGAGCAGAATCCCCATGTCGGCCTGAAACTTCAGCGGCGCGAAGATCCAGGTGAACACCCCCACGCCCAGGGTTATGCCGATGAAGATCACCGCCTTGCCGGTGAGCCGCATCGCCTTGTAGAAGGCTTCCTCCAGCGTATCTCCGGTGTCCATGAAGCCGCGCATGGCGGCGTAGATGTAGATGGCGTAGTCCACGCCCACGCCGACGCCCAGGGCCATCATCGGCAGGGTGTTCACCTTCAGCCCGATGTCCAGGATCGCCATCATGGCGTTGGCCAGCACCGAGACCACGGCCAGCGGCACCACGATGCACAGCATCCCGGCGATGGAGCGGAAGGCCAGCAGCGCGAGGGCGATGGTCACCCCGTACACCCAGGCCATCATCGGCCGCTCCGCCGCGGCCACGGTCTGGTTGGTGGCGGCGATGACGCCCACGTTGCCGCTCGCCAGCCGCAGCCGGAACCGGTCCTCGGGCAGCACCGATCGGAATTGCCCGATGCCCGCGATGATCCCGGCGATGGTCTCGGCCTTGTGGTCGGTGGTGAAGATGTTGACCGGCATGGCGCTGCACGGCGCGTTCATGTAGTCGTCGCCGCCGCCGCGCTCCAGGTCGTGCAGCGCCGAGGCCATGTTGAGCGGTTCGCGGGAGACCTCGAACCAGCGCGGGCTGCCCTCGTTGTTGGCCGCGATGATCAGTTTCATGGCCCGGGCGAGCGAGTCGACCGAATGCACCCCGGGCAGGTTCTGCACGTGCCAGGCGAAGCGGTCCATCTCCTTCATCACGGCGTAGTCGACGCAGGCGTTTTCGGGCGCTTCGACGATCACCGTCAGTTTGTCGACGCCGATGGAAAATTTGTCGGCGATGATCTGGCTGTCCTGGTTGTAGCGGGCTTCCTCGCGCAACTCGGGAATTCCGGCGTGCAGATCGCCGATCTTCATTTCCTTCTGTTTGTCGAGGCCCCACAGGGTGAGGCCGGCGATGATCGCCAGGATCGCCAGGGACGGCCCGGTGCGGGTTGCGCGCGCCAGGAATCGCCACAGCGGATCGCGCCGGGTTTCGGCCGCCCGGTGTCGCTCGCGATAGTTTTCCAGATCGCGGAGCTTCACGTAGGAGAGCAGTACCGGCAGCAGAATCATCTTGGTGAACAACATGATCGCCATGCCGACGCTGGCGATGATCGCGGTTTCCCGGACGATCTGAATGTCGATCAGCAGGATGGTGGCGAAGCTCACCGAGGTGGTGATGACCGCCAGTGCCCCCGGGACCAGCAGGCGGCGAAAGGTGCGCTGGGCGGCCTCGAAGCTGTCGACTCCGTGGGGCGTCTCGGGAGCGGGCACCAGCGGCCGCCCCCGGGCGTCGGTGTCGCCGCCATACATCACCTCGCCCATCCAGCCGCTCACCATCTGCACGCCGTGGCTGACGCCGATGGCGAACACCAGGAAGGGGATCAGAATGGACATGGGATCGAGACCGTAGCCCAGCAGGTCGAGCGACCCGAGCAGGCCGATCACCGAGATCAGCGAGACCAGCGGCGGCAGCAGCGACAGGGTGACGGATCTGGTGTACAGCCACAGCAGGATGCCGGTGACCGCCAGCGTGATGCCGAAGAAGCGGATCACGCCGCGAGCGCCGTCGGCGATGTCGCCGGTTGATTTGGCGAACCCGATGATGTGCACCCTGATCCGGTCGGTTTCGAAGCGGTGGCGGATTTTTTCCTCCAGATCCGCCGCGATCCGCTGATAGTCGAGGGGCTGGCCGGTGGTGGGGTCGCGCTCGATCAGTTCCGCCCGGATCAGGGCGCCGGAGAAATCGTTGGCCACCAGATCGCCGATGCGGCCGGACTTGATGATGTTGCTTCTGACGATGGGCATCCATTCCGGGCTGGGCTGGAATTCGGCGGGGATGACGAAGTCACCGGCGAACCCGTCCTCGATGACCTCGATGTAGACCACATTGGGGGTGAACAGCGAGGTCACGGTCGACCGCGCCACCCCGGGGAGGAAGAACACCTCGTCGGTCGCCGATTTGAGGGTCTCGAAGAATTCCGGATTGAAGATGTCGCCTTCCGTTTGGGTCAGCGCGACGATGATCTGGTTGCCGGAGCCAAAGTCGTCCTGGTACTGCCGCAGGGTCTGGATGTAATCGTGCCCGAAGGGCATGAGCTTTTCGAAGCCCGCATCCACGCGCAGCTTGAGGGCGTTGATGCCCATGACCAGGGTCAGGGCCAGAAAGGCAATCAGGATCGCTGGCCGCTGGGAAAAGATGAGCGTTACCACGCGGTCCAGGAGGGAGGTCTTGGTCATTGCCATGTTCCGGTAAGTCCGTCACTTCGATGCGGGATGTCGAGCGCCCTTGGCGCTCACGGGATTGGCGGCAGGCCAAAATGCTGGACGCCGGCCTCCCCGAACAGCAGCAGGCCGCCGGCTGCGGTGCGCTGTACGGACAGGAAGCCGTCGAATCCCGCGTAGGGCAGGCGCTCCGCCCCGGTGCGGCCGGCGGGCAGGCGCAGAATCAAGCCGCCGGCGCCCACCGCGATCAGGTCGCCGTTGTCCAGCCGCACCATGTCGTAGAGATTGGCGGTGGTGTCGGTCGCCACTTCGCGCCAGGTCTGCCCGGCGTCGCCGGACCGATAGCAGTGGCCGCGCAGCCCGTAGATCAGCAGATCGTCGGGGGCGGAGGCCTCGATGCCGAAAAAGGACCCGCCGTAGGGGGAGGGGATGACGCGCCAGGGGCTGGCCGGCTCCGGCTCCGGGTCGAACCCGGGGCGATAGTGGAGCAGGGTGCCCAGCTCGCCGGCGATCAGGAACCCGTCGCCCAGGGGCGCGATCGCGTTCAGGTTGGGTTCGGGTTCCTGGCCGGCGGCGCTGAGCAGATCGCGCAGGCCCCCGGTATCGACTTCCCGCCAATGGATGCCGCCGTCGGAGGTGGTGAGCATGAAGGCGAAGGCGCCCACCGCAATGCCGTGCAGGGGATCCGCAAAATGCAGATCCAGGATCGGCTTGGGAACATCGCCGTCGGGGATGCGGTTTTCATAGACGATTGCCCAGTTCAGGCCGCCGTCGGTGGTGCGCAGGATCAGGCTGTCGTGCCCCGCCGCCCAGCCGTGGCGGTCATCGGCGAAGGCCACCGCGGTCAGTAGTACCTGGGTGGGCACCTGCTCGGCCTGCCGCCAGTGGCCGCCCTCGTCGTCGCTGTAGACGATGTTGCCGTACGCCCCCACCGCGACGATGCGGTGGCCGGCCCGCGCCGCGTCGGTCAACAGCGCCCTGCTCGCCAGGGGCGATTGCACCGCGGGCAACTGGGGCAGGTTTTCGGTGCCGTGGCCGTCGCCCGCCGCGACCAGCGAGGCGCATAGCGCCAGCCGGAGCATCCGCTGCCCGTGGTTGCACAGACGGCCGCACAGGCGCGTGAATCTGCTTCGCGGCAGCTCGAACCGGCGTAACGGCGATCCCCTCATCGGATGACTGCTCCCGGATACGTCTTCGGGTGGACTGCGGTGGCGAGCGCCGCGGGCCTGGGCGACCGGCCTGCGCGGCGCCCCGAGGTTCCGGATCGGGCCCGGTCCCGAGGCGGCCCGGCCGCCGGGAATACCCGCGACCGGCGCTGCCGCGATCAGCGGGTCCCCGAGGCCCGGATGTTGCCCGGTGAAAAATAGGAATCGTCGGCCCGCCAACTCATGTCCGGCCCCGGATCCTCATTGTCGAGGCCCATGAACATCATCCGGCCGGACTGCAGGTCATAGGAGTCGAGCAGGGTATAGAACAGGGTTTGCGCATCGTAGAGGTTGACCAGATGCAGCTCGATCGGGCGCCACAGTTCGCCCCGCTTGTCGTAGTTGTCCGCGAGCACGACCCACCAGCTGTCCTCGTCGAAGAACAGCTCCCGGTAGCTGTAGATGTGGCTGGTGCCCTCCCGCAGCGTGCCGGTCAGCTTCCAGACCCGATGCAGTTCGTAGCGTGCCAGATCCTGGTTGAGGCGGCCGTCCTTGATGACGTCCGCCACCTTGATGTCGCCGCTGTGCAGTTTGTAGGAATTGTAGGGGACGTATTTTTCGTGGAGTCCTTCGAGTTTCCATTCGAAGCGATCGTTGGGTCCGTTGTAGCCGTAGCCGGAATCGACCGTCATCAGTCCGCTGCTGCCGGGAAAGGGGTAGGCGTAGTTGATCTGCGGTGCCCGCTTGACGCGCCGCTGTCCCGGGTTGTACTGCCAGGCCTGGCGGAGATTCTTGGTATAGGTGATGGGGTCGAACGCGAGCAGCACCTGGCCCGCCTGCTTGACCGGGGCGGTGATGGTCTGGAAGTAGCCGTAGCCGGTGCCCGGGGCGCTGGGATCGAAGTTGTCGATGGTGTTCTTGGGATCGCCGTAGATCCAGTGGATCTGCACCGACAGCTTGTTGACCTCGTAGTCTCCGCCACTGGTGGTCGCCGCGGTGTTGTCCCAGAAGTTGATCCAGGTCGGCAGCGGCCGGGTCAGGGCGTTGGCCATCGCCTCCTGGCCGTCTCTGGCGATCGGGAAGGGCCAGGCGATGACCGCGTTCTTGAAGCCGATCTGATGGCCGGAGACCACGATCTCGGCGGTCTTGGCATTGGCCATCGCCGCATCGTAGTACCGCTTTTCATAGACCGCGCTGCGCCGCGTCGGATAGATGTTCATCTTGTATGCGGGGATCTTCTCGAACAGCTTGATCTGCCCCGGCGTCAGCTTGTCGGCGTACTGCCGGTAATTTTCCGCGGTGATGGTGAACAGGATCGGGTCGCCGGCGAAGGGGTCGGGATGGTGGTCGCCGGGCTTGAATCCGGGCGGCACCGGCAGGGGTTCGTATTTCCATTCGGGGATGCTGCCGTCGGCGTTGCCGGCACGAATGGCGCCAACCGGCGTGAGTTCGGTGCCCGTATAGCCGAGTTTGGCGATCTCCTCACCAGACAGCGGTGCCGCCGCGGCTCCGGCGGTGGCGAACAGCAGCACCAGCCCCCAGCGCAGGGGCCGAGCGGTGCGACGGGGCGCGGATTCGGCGTCTGGGCAATGGATGTCGGACATGGAGAGGATCCTCAAAAACGATATTTGAAGGCGAGCGAAACATTGTCCCGGTCGAAGTAGGCACCGGCGGCGTTGTCGCCCAGCCAGGTCGAGTAGGCCAACTCCATGGAGGTGCTGGACAGGTAGCTGAACTCGACGCTGGCGCGGATGATCTGCTGCCCCTTCTGCAGGGCGCCGCCGATGCCGGTGGCCTGGGGCTGATAGCCGTCGACGCCGTGGATCCAGACCAGGGTGGGCTTCATGTCGAGGTTGGCGAACAGATCCAGGTATTCCAGTTGCGCGACCGCCGCATAACCCCAGGAGAAGGGCGTGACGGGCTGGTCGAGACCATCCGTGCCCTTGAAATGCCCGGAAAATGCCGGGCCGGAGCCGTGATGGACAAAGTCCGTGGGATCTCCTCCCTTCAGCCCTTCGATCCATTGGGCATTGACGTTCAGAATCAGGCTCAGGGTATCGGCGCCCAGCAGCGTGGTGGCGTCGGAATAGGTGAGCGCACCCAGGTAGGTGTACAGATCATTGTTCTCGGTTCCGCATCCGGATATCTCGCCATCCGCGCCGGCCAGCCCCGGCGGGAGCAGGCCGAATGCGGTCTGGATGCCGCCCAGGCCGAAGAGGTTGCCGCACTGCCGCACGTCGTGGAAATCCGGGCGATAGTTGAACTCGGTCTGGAACGACAGACCCAGGCTGCCCGGCAGCACGCCGTTCAGCGAGATCGCATAGGTGTCCAGATCCTGGGCGAACTTCCAGAGATAGCCGCCGAAGGTTGCGCCGATGGGAGAAAAGGGGTCCGGCACATTGTGGGTCTCATCTACGGTCGGCGCCGGCATGAAGGCGTGGGAGCGCACCCAATAGAGGCCCAGGTCGGCGTTGTCCAGCGCTTCGATGACGGTGTGCAGCGCGATGCCCCACTGGCCGCTGTCCGCGGGCCGCTCGGTGCCGATATAGGGAATGCCCGGGATCAGCAGATCGGGCTTGTAGCCCTTGCCGTACAAATCCAGGGGGCTGAAGAAGGTCCCGGTGCTGAAAAACTCCGATCTGCGCCAGTTCCAGACGTAATAGGCTTCCAGGGTGATGTTTTCGGTGAAGCCGAATTGCCCGTAGATCATTTCCTGGGGCAGGAAGGTTTCCTTGATCTCGGTGCCCGGCGTGGTGGTCTTGCCGAAATCCACGGGGTTCTGCATCTGGCTGATGCCGCCGCCGAGGATGTCGCTTTCGCCCCAGTTCACCACCTGCTTGCCGATCCGGACATTGAGCAGGTGGCCGCCGGGATTCCAGGTGCCGTGGGCGAACGCATCGAGCAGCCGGAACCTGTTGCCGGCCAGGTTCTGTCCGGCCCCGGAGATGCCGTCGAGCTGGCCGACCGGGGTGGGGCGGAAGCAGTTGTCGCAGTCCTGGTTCATGATGGTGTGGTCGTAGGTGTAGGACATGCGGGAAAACAGCCCGCAGTTGTCCTTTTCCAGCGCGATCTCGGTCAGCAGCGACAGCGGCGAGCTGTAGATGTCGCCGTCGTCGGGGAACACCTGGGTATTGCCCGAATAGGGCGCCTGCACCCCCGGGATGAACGAGCGCGTGTCCGCGTTCTCGGTGCGCATCGCGGCGCTGGCGGTGAAGGTGGTATCGATCTGGCCCTTGATGCCGCCGAGCGTGAATTCGAGGGCCGCGGCCTGGGCCGCGGCCAGGCTCGCCACACAGGCCAGCGCCGGAACCCGGAGGCCCGGCCGGCCGGTTCTCGGTGTCGCCCGATCCGGAGCCCGGCGCTGCCGGGCAGGAGTGGATCGGGGATCGGACTCGGTGGACAACCAGATCGATGGATACACAGCACACCCCCCAACACGCGATTGTTATCGTCGGTCCGCTTGGCCGGCGCCCCGGGCCGCAGCGGTCCGCAGGGCGTCCAGGCGCACCTGGTGTTCGTTGATCGATCCCGGCGTGCGCGGTACTTGTTGTCGGAGTGCGCCCGCCGCGCTGGGCCCGAGTCTAGCCCCAACGGATTTCCAATGGCAATGATGGATATCGATGCGGGTTATTTTGCCGCCCGCCGGTTTCCGGGCCGGCCCGGTCAGCGCGGGCGCCGGGCCCGCACCGTCGCCCGCAGGTGCTGGAGCTTCCACTCCCCGTCGATGCGCACATAGTCATCTTCGTAGCGAATCGCCAGCCACTGGTCCTGGTTGCCCTTGCGAAAGGTGAAGGGGCCGAGGAAGTACCAGGTGGCGCTGGCGTGGTCGCCGTCGAGGCGGATCTGGGGGTTCATCACCTGGTGCTGGGAGAAGCTGATCAACTGCTGGAAGCGCTGAAACAGTTCGCGGATGGCCGCGTGGCCCTGGGCCCGGCCGAAGCCGGCGCCCTCCCAGATGCCGTCCGGCGCGAACACCGAGACGATGCGCTCCGGGTCGTGGTCGGCGTCGCAGATGTCGCAGTAGCGCGCCTTGAGTTGCTTGATCGCTTCGAGGTCTTCGAGCCGCGCGATGCGCCGCTCCAGGTCGGTGAGGTGCATGGGGGTGATCCCGGGTTGCCGCTGCGGGTTCGAGCATGGCGGCGCGGATCGCCGCTGTCGATCCCCCGCTGCGCCGGATCGCGACCGGGAGCGGCGCCAGCGGGTTGCGCATCACCCTCCCGCGGGCACCGGGCGGTCTCCGGCTCAATCGACCCCCTTGGGCTTCTGCTGGCGCATGAAGCCGAACAGGTAACCGGCGATGCGGCGCATCTGGATTTCGTCGGCGCCCTCGGTGATCCGGTAGCGGCGGTGGTGGCGGTAGATGTGCTCGAAGGGTTTGTGCCGGGAATAACCCAGACCGCCGTGGACCTGCATGGCCCAGTCGGCGGCCTCGCAGCACAGCCGGTTGGCGGTGTAGTTGCACATCGACACCTTGTCCGACACCGTGAAGTTGCCATGGGTGTCCATGCTCCAGGCGGTCTTGTGGATCAGGGCGCGCAGCATCTCGGCGCGGGTCTGGAGTTCGACCAAAGGAAACTGGATGCCCTGGTTGACGGCCAGCGGCTTGCCGAACGGCTTGCGCTCCTTGGCGTAGGCGACCGCCTGGTCGATGCAGTACTGCGCCGCGCCCAGGCTGGAGGCGGCCTGGCGGATGCGGTTTTCGTTGAAGAAGTGCTGCACCACCTGCAAGCCGCGGCCCTCGCCGCCCAGGATCGCATCGTGGGGCACGCGCACCTCGGTGAACGACACCCGGCCGTGGTCGGTGGGCATGTTGAAGGTCCACAGCATCTCCTCGACGCGCACGCCCGGCGCGTCCATGGGCACCAGGAAGGCGGTGATGCCCTGGGCGTCGCCGGGCGCGCCGCTGGTGCGCGCGTAGACCAGGTCGTAGGGCGCCTTGTGGACGCCGGTGTTCCAAGTCTTCTCGCCGTTGATGATCCAGTCGTCGCCGCGGCGCTCGGCGCGGGTCTCCATGTGGGTGGCGTCGGAGCCGTGGTTGGGTTCGGTGATGCCATAGGCGTAGCTCTTCTCGCCGCGCAGCAGGGGTTCGACCCATTCGGCCTTCTGGCGCTCGGTGCCATAGGCCAGCATCAGCAGGGCGCCGACATTGTTGCCGACGATGGAGTGTTCGGTCTGCAGGTCGTTGTGCAGGCCGAGCCCCCTGTGCGCCAGATGCTCGCGGATGATGGCCATGCCCAGGTTGGTGCCGTCGCGGCCGCCGTAGGCGCGGGGGATGGCGTAGCGGTAGTGGCCGGCGGCGTCGGCGAGCCGCTTGGCCTCGGCCAGCAGGGCCTCCCATTCCTCGTTGGGCAGGCCGCCGCGCTCCCAGTCGGTGCGCGCGTCCTCGCGGCGGTAATCGAAGAAGCGGAGATTGTCGTCCCGGTTTTCGAGCGGCTTGATCACCCGCTCGATGAAGTCGTCCAGTTCGCGCAGGTAGTCGGTCAGTTCCCCGGGCAGATCGAAGTTCATGCTGTGGGCCTCTCGGACAGTGATGGAAGGGAAAGCCGCCGACCGCGGGCGCCGCGCTCAGCGGAACAGTTGCATCGCGAGGCCGATGTCGCGCCCGGCCTCCAGCGCCTGGGCGAAGGTCAGGTCGGCGGCGCGGCGGATCAGTTGCTTGGTCAGGCGCAGGGCGTCGGGATGAAAGCCGGCCAGCCGCTCGGCCAGCGCCCGCGCGCTGGCCTCCAGCTCGGCGGCCGGCACCACCCGGTTGACCATGCCGATCGCCAGCGCCCGCTGCGCGTCGATGTATTCGCACAGGGTCAGGAGTTCGAAGGCGGCCTTGCGCCCGATCTGGTGGACCAGCGCCGGCGCGACCCCGGCCGCGGCCATGCCCAGCTGCACCTCGGGATAGCCGAACCTGGCGTCGTCGGCGGCCACCACCAGGTCGCAGCTCACCGCGAGGTTGGCGCCGCCGCCCAGGGCGTACCCCTGGACCGCGGCGATCACCGGGGTGTCCATGCGCTGGATGGTGCCGTAGAAGCGCACCGTGTGGTCGAGCCGCCGGGCCATCGCCCGGGCGTCGGGCGCCGGCCGGGGCGCTTCGCCCGCGCCGCCGCGGTCGCCGAGGTCGGCGCCGGCACAGAAGGCGCGTCCGGCGCCGGCCAGCACCACCACCGCGACCCCGGGGTCTTCCTCGGCGGCGCGCAGCGCGGCGGCGAGCGCCCGGGTCAGGGCGTCATCGAGCGCGTTGCGCTTGTCCGGGCGGTTGAGGGTGAGGTAGCGGATCGCCCCGCTGTCGCGGGTCAGGAGGGGTTCGGTCATCGGATGGCTCCTCGCGGGGGAATCGGCGGCAACTGCCGGCGGTGCGGTCAGCGGCGGTCGCGGTCATCGACCAGGCTCCAGCGCCAGGGTCACGCGGATCAGTTCGGGGGCGTCCGGCAACGGGGTCTCCGCAAAGCCGAGCGCGGCGGCCAGGTGGCGCATCACCGCATTGTCGCGCGCCACCTCGCCGTGGAGTTCGGTCAGGCCGCGCTCCCGCGCCTGGGCGATGATCCGCTCCAGCAGCCGCCGCCCCAGGCCTTGCCCGGCGATCCCGGGATGGAGCAGGATGGCGAACTCGGCGCGCTCCCGATCGGGGTCGACGAGCAGCCGCGCGATGCCGGAGATCGGCGTCCGCCCCGGGCTGCCGGGGATGGTCACCACCAGCGCCAGCTCGCGGTCGTAGTCGATCTGGGTGAAGCGCGCGGCGTCGATCTCGGCGACGGTGCGCAGCGAGGTCGAGAAGTGCGCGCGGCGCTCTTCGGGGCTGAGATCGGCGAAGGCGCGGCGCAGCGCCGGCTCGTCCTCGGGGCGGATCGGGCGCAGCAGCAGTTCGCGGCCGTCGGCCAGGCGCAGCCTCTCTTCCAGCTCCCGCGGGTAGGGCCGGATCGCCAGCCGCGCGGCGCCGTCCCCGGCCGCGATCCGCACCCGGGCGTCGAGCGCCAGCACGCCCCGGGGGTCGGCGAGCAGCGGGTTGATGTCGAATTCCACCACCTCGGCCAGATCGGCGACCAGTTGGGCGACCTTGAGCAGGGTCAGGGCCAGGGCGTCGAGATCGGCGGGCGGGCGGTCGCGGTAGCCGTGCAGCAGGCGGGCGATGCGGGTGCGCTCGATCAGGGCGCGGGCCAGGTCGAGATTGAGCGGCGGCAGCTCCAGGGACCGGTCGCCCACCACCTCGACCGCGGTGCCGCCCTGGCCGAACAGCAGCACCGGGCCGAATTGCGGGTCCAGGGTGGCGCCGACGATCAGCTCCCAACTGTCGCGGCGGTCGACCATGGGTTCGACCAGGAACCCGTCGATGCGCGCCGCGGGGCGCAGTTCCCGCACCCGCTCTGCCATGGCCGCGGCCTCGGCGGCCACGGTCTCGGGCCGGCTCAGATCGAGCACCACGCCGCCGACGTCGGATTTGTGCTGGATCTGCGCCGAGACGATCTTGAGCGCCACCTTGCCGCCCAGCGCCCGCGCCAGTTCGGCGGCCGCCTGCGGGGTGGCGGCGACCTGCCCGGCCACCCGCGGGATGCCGTAGGCGTCGAGCAGGGCGCGGACCTCCGGCGGGGTCAGCCAGTCGCGGCCCGCCGCCAGCGCCGCGCTCAGCAACCGCCGCGCCGCGCCGGGGTCGGGCGCGAACGCCTCCGGCACCGAGGGCGGCACCTGGGTGAGCAGCGCCTGGCTGCGGCCATGGGCGATCAGGTACTGGAAGGCGCGCACCGCCTGCTCCGGGGTGGCCGGGCTGGGAATGCCCGCGGCGGCGAACCGCCGCCGCGCCGCCTCGGCGCTGGCCGCGCCCACCCAGCTGGTGATCAGCATGGGCTCGCGGCGCTCGCCCCAGCATTCGATCAGCGCCTGGGCCGCTTCCTCACTGGAGGCGATGGCGGTGGGGCAGTTGAGCGCCAGCACCGCGTCCACCCCGGGATCCGCGGCCAGGATCTCGGCAGCCGCGGCGTAGCGCGCCCCCGGTGCGTCGCCGACGATATCCACCGGGTTGCCGCGCGACCAGGTGGCTGGCAGCCGCGCATCCAGCGCGCTTAGGGTCTCCGGCGCCAGTTCGGCGAGCGCGCCGCCCTGGGCGATCAGGGCGTCGGTGGCCAGCACGCCGATGCCGCCGCCATTGGTGAGGATCGCCACCCGCGGGCCGCGCGGGCGGCGGCCGCTGGCGAGCAGTTCGGCGGCGTCGAACAGCTCTTCGAGGGTGTCCACGCGCAGGGCGCCGACGCGGCGGAACACGGCGTCGTGGACCGCGTCGTCGCCGGCCAGGGCCCCGGTGTGGGAGGCGGCGGCGCGGGCGCCCTCGGGATGGCGGCCGGCCTTGACGACGATCAGCGGCTTGACCCGGGCCGCGGCGCGCGCCGCGGAGATGAACTTGCGGGCGTCGCCGACCGCCTCGATGTAGAGCAGGATGGCGTGGGTGCCGGGATCGGCGGCCAGGTAGTCAAGCAGATCGCCAAAGTCGACATCGAGCATGTCGCCCAGGGATACCAGGTGCGAAAAGCCGATACCGCGCGCCTGGGCCCAGTCGAGGATCGAGGTGACGATGGCGCCGGACTGGGTGAGGAAGGCGAGCCCCCCGGGCAGGGCCGGGAGGTGAGCGAAACTGGCGTTGAGCCGGGCGGCCGAACTGAGCACGCCCAGGCAGTTGGGCCCCACCAGGCGCAGGTCGTGGCGCTCCGCCGCGGCGCGCAGCGCGGCGCGGCTCGCCGGCGCGCCGGGATCGGTGCCGAACCCGGCGGTCAGCACCACCGCGGCGCGGGTGCCGCGGGCGCCGAGCTGGTCGAGGAGCCCGGCTACCGCCGCCGGCGGCGTGGCGATCACCGCGAGCTCGGGCACCAGCGGCAGCGCCGCCACCCCGGGGTAGCAGACGCTGCCCTGCACTGCAATGCGCCCCGGGTTGACCGGCAGGATGGCGCCCTCGAAACCGGCGGCGAACAGGTTGCGCAGCACCTGGGCGCCGACGCTGCCCGGCCGGGCGCTGGCGCCGATCAGGGCGACGGTGCGCGGCCGGAACAGGGCGTCGAGGTGGCGCGTGGACACGGCGCCGTCACTGCGCCACGTAGCCGCCGTCCACCGCCATGCAGTGGCCGGTGACGAAGGAGGCGCGGTCGGAACACAGCCAGGCCACCGCCTGGCCGATCTCCGCGGGCCGGCCCATGCGCCCCACCGGTTCGGCGGCGACCATCTGCTGGATGAGCTTCGAATCCGAACCGGCAGCGGCCACCATGGGGGTATCGATCAGCCCCGGGCACACCGAGTTCACCCGGATGTTCTTTTTGGCGAACTCGATCGCCGCAGACTTGGTGAGGCCGTTGACGCCGTGCTTGGCCGCGCCGTAGGCCGGGGCCATGGCGGCTGCCACCAGGCCGGCCACCGAGGCGGTGTTGACGATGGCGCCGGTGCTGTTCTGGTCGAGGAACTGCTGGATCTCGGCCTTCATGCACAGCCACACGCCCTTGAGGTTCACCGCGATGTTGCGGTCGAAGTTCTCCTCGCTGCACATCAGGGTGTTGGCCATGCGCCCGGAGATGCCGGCGTTGTTGAAGGCGCAGTCGAGGCGCCCGTAGTGCTGCACGCAGGCCTGGATCAGGGCGTTCACCTCGGCGCCGCGGGCGACGTCGCAGCGCACGAACCAGGCGTCGCCGCCCGCCGCCCGGATGCGCGCCACGGTCTCGGCGCCGCCGGCCTCGTCGATGTCCGAGACCACCACTCGCGCGCCCTCGGCGGCGAAAATCTCCGCGGTGGCGCGGCCGATGCCGGACCCCGCGCCGGTGATCAGCCCCACTTTGTCGTTCAGTATTCCGCTCATGGCGTCGTCCTCCGGGATGAAAAAATCGGCGGGGCCGCGCACCCCGGTCGCGCCCGAGTATATAGCGGCTGCCGCCGGGTGCTGGGTGGGAGTCGGGCGGCGGAGCGATCGGCCGCAGCGGCTGCGGAGACTGGGGAAACGGCGGTCCGGGGGAGCGTGCTTCACGCACCCTCCGGGAATGGCGCCGCCGGCCCGGCGGCTGGCGGGGGTGGAGCGAACCGGTCGCCCGGCCCCCGGGGCGCGGTCAGGGGATGTCGTGGACGTCCCCGGGCGGGCCGACGTGGTGCGGGTGGGGCTCGTGGGGCGGCTGCACCGGGGCGCCGCCGACCGGTACCGTGCGGTACAGGAAGTCGATCACCGCGCTGGCGAACACATCGTTGCGGTCGCCGGCCACCATGTGCCCGGCCCCGGTGATGTTGACGTACTCGGCGTGGGGACAGAGCGCCAGAAAGGACTGCGCGCCCTCCTCGCTGAGCACGTCGGACAGCCCGCCGCGCACCAGTTGCACCGGCAGGCGCAACGCCCGGGCGCACTCTTCCAGGCGCTGCATGCGCTGCTGCATGTCGCGGCGCGCCTGCATGAATCTGGGATCCCAGTGCCAGCGGTACTTGCCGTTGGGCGCCAGGCGCAGGTTCTTGGCCAACCCCTGCAGATCCCTGGGCGGCGTGCGGTGCGGCTGGTAGCTGGCGATGGCCTCGGCGACCTCCTCCAGGGAGTCGAAGCCCTCCGGCTTCTGCGACATGAAACTGGTGATCTTCTGGACCCCCTCGGGTTCGATGCGCGGGGCGATGTCGACCAGCACCAGTGCGGTGGCGTCGACCCGGTCCTCGCCGATGGCGACCAGGCTGGTGCCGCCGCCCATGGAGGCCCCCACCAGCACCGGGCGCCGTCCGCCGAGCGCGTCGATCACGTGCAGCAGGTCCTCGACCATGACGTCCTGGCCGTAGACGCCGTCCGCGGACCAGTCGGAGTCGCCGTGACCGCGGGCATCGAAGGCCACCGCGTGGTAGCCGGCGGCGCCCAGCACCTCCCCGGCGCTCTTCCAGGCGTGGCGCGTCTGGCCGCCGCCGTGTTGCAGGAGCACCAGCGGGCCGCCGGGATCGCCCCAGGAGTCGCCGGCGATCAGCACGCCGCCGGCGCCCCGCCAACGGTGCATGGGTTCGGGAGTGCCCGGAAGTCGCTGCCCTGAATTCATGACGGATCCTCTGGTTGCAGCCGCGCAGGGGGAGACGGGCCTTTGTACACGCCGTGTGCCAGGGGGTCAAACCCGGACCGGCGTCCCAATCCGGGTCGGTGCCGGGTTGGAGCCGGGCGGGGTTGGGGCTACACTCCGCCCCGTCGCGGCCTGGACCGCGTCGCCCCGCGATTGAGGATAGTGCAATGAAGTTTCGCCATGTCTCCCGATTCCTGACCACACTGGCGCTGATGCTGAGCCTGGCGGTATCGACCGCCGTCCAGCCGGCCGCCGCGGCGATGATGGGCACCGCCGAATTCGCGCCCGCTGAGCGCGCCGGGCAATTGCAGCGGATCGACGGGTTTCTCGCCCAGCAGCAGGTGCGCGATCTGCTCGAACGCCAGGGTGTGGATCCCGCCGATGCCCGCGCCCGGGTCGCCGCCCTGTCCGACGCCGAGCTGGCGATGATCTCCGAGCGGCTGGACGAGCTGCCCGCGGGCGCCGGCGCGCTGGCGGTGATCGGCGCGGTGTTCCTGGTGCTCGTGATCTTCGAAATCGTCGGCGTGACCAACGTCTTCAAGGGGCTTTGACCGCGGCGGCCGCTCGCCGGGCGGCGGGGTTCCGGGCGCGGCGGGCGCGCCCTGCGCCTTGCCGCCGGCCCCTGACCCGCTGGCTGCCGGCCGCGGCGGCGCTGCTGCTCGCCGCCTGCGGCCGCACCCCGCTCCTGCCGCCCCTGGTCGATGGCGCCGCGCGCATCGAACTCACGGCGGTACCTTTTTTTCCCCAGGAGGACTACCAGTGCGGGCCGGCGGCACTGGCTGCGGTCTTGCGTCACGCCGGGGTGGCCGTCGCGCCTGAGCAGTTGGTCGGTGCGGTCTATCTGCCCGGGCGCAAGGGCAGCCTGCAGGTCGAATTGAGCGCCGCGACCCGGCGCCTGGGGCTGGTGCCCTATCCCATCGCCGGCGATCTGTCCGGACTGACGGGCGCCCTGCGCGGCGGCCGTCCGGTGCTGGTGCTGCAGAATCTGGGGACGCGCCACTGGCCGGTATGGCACTTCGCGGTGGTGATCGGCTACGACGCCGGTCGCGACCAGTTGATCCTGCGTTCCGGCACCACCAGGCGCAAATCGATCGACACGCGCGCCTTCCTGCGCAGCTGGGAGCTCGCCGGCGCCTGGGGCCTGGTGGCGCTCCCGCCCGGGGAGTTGCCGGCACCGGTGGATGCCGGGCGTTATCTGCGCGCGGTCACCGACATGGAAGGGGTGGCGCCACCCGCGGCCCTGGTCGCCGCCTTCGCCGCCGCGGTCGACCGCTGGCCCGACGATGTCTGGGCGCGGGTCGGGCTCGGCAATGCCCGCTATGCGGCCGGCGACCGCGCCGGTGCGGAACAGGTGTTCGCGGAGTTGCGGG
This sequence comes from Pseudomonadota bacterium, assembly GCA_049325095.1. Taxonomy (GTDB): domain Bacteria; phylum Pseudomonadota; class Gammaproteobacteria; order Pseudomonadales; family Porticoccaceae; genus JAGPUQ01. Next base: position 77,539 of record JBMOPO010000026.1, read on the forward strand.
CCCGGGATCCAGGCCTGGTCATCGCCAGCAACAACCTCGCCCAACTGCTCGGCGAGCGGGGTTGCCGGCGGGCGGCGCTGGCGCTGCTGGACGAGGCGCTGGCCGCGGAGGACCTGGCCCCGGGCGACCGGGCCCGGCTGCGCGCCACCCGGGCGGAACTCGCAGCCCGGCCGGCTGCGGAGGCGGTGGACTGCGCGGCGCCGGCGCAACCCTGACGCGCGTACGGGAAACTACCGGCAGTTCGCGGTCCCCTGCGCCGGGGTCCGCGGCGGGTTGGTGCGGAGCGGTCGGTCGCGGTTTCGGCGCGCGGCGGTGCCCGGTCCGCGCCCCGGTCATCCGCCGCGGAGAACAGGCAGGTCATGACGATTCCCACTCCGCTGTCGGATGGTAGCGGGCGGCGGCTCAGCGGCCCGCCGTAGCCCGATGCAGTTCGGGATGCGCGGTGAGCAGCGCCTCGATGCGGTCCATGAGGCGGTTGCAGCGGCGGATCACCGCGCGATAGACCTCGGGGTCGGCCAGGTCGACGCCGGCCGCGCGCAGGATCCGATAGGGCGGCGCCGAGCCGCCGGCCCGGAGGAGGTCCAGATAGGCGTCCCGCTGCGCCGCGCCGCCGTCGAGCACCATCTCCATCAGCCGGTAGGCCGCGGCCAGCGAGGTCGCGTACTGGTAGACGTAGAACTCCGTATAGAAGTGGGGCACATAGGCCCATTCGATCGCGTAGGCGTCATCGACCGCGACGACGCCCTGGCCGTGGCCCAGGTGGCGTTTGAGGATCTCCCCGTAGAGGCGGCTCAAGCGCTCGCCGGAGAGGGCGCCGCCCTGTTCGACCTCGCGGTGGGCGGCCAGCTCGAACTGTGCGAACTGTGTCTGGCGGAAGAAGGTGCCGCGCAGCCCCTGCAGTTCCTGAAACAGGTAGAACAGTTCCTCCCGGGGCGTCTCGGCGGTGGTGCGCAGATGGTTGTAGAGCAGCACCTCGTTGGCGATCGAGGCGATTTCGGCGAGGAAGGTCGGGTAGGCCGCCTTCGCGAAGGGCTGGGCCCGGTTGGCCAGCAGGGAGTGCATGGCGTGGCCCCATTCGTGGGCGAAGGTGGTCAGGGATTCGAAGTCGTCGTTGTGGTTGAGCAGCAGATAGGGGTGCACGTCGTAGGCCGCGCCCATCATGTAGGCGCCGCTGCGCTTGCCGGCCGCCGGGCGGGCATGCATCCAGGGCTGGCGCAGCGCCTCGGCCAGCAGGGCTCCGTACTCATCGCCCAGCGGCGCCGCCGCGGCCCGCAGCAGGGCGGCCGAGGCGGCGAGGTCGTAGCGGCGTTCGATCGCCACCGCCGCCGGATAGATGTCGTAGTAGCCCAGTGGGTCGATGCCGAGCATGCGGCCGTGCAGGCGCAGGTAGCGGTGCAGGGTGCCGAGGTTGGCGTCGACCTCGCGGATCAGGGTCTCGTACACGGCGGGCGGGATGTCGTCGGCGTCCAGCGCCTGGGCGAGATTGGACGGGAAACCGCGCGCCCGGGCGCGGAAGGTGGTCGCCTTGATCTGGCCCTCCAGGGTGGCGGCCAGGGTCTGGGCATAGTTTTGATAGGTGCCGAAGAAGGCATCGAACACCGCCTTGCGGTCGGCGCGAGTGCCCGCGGAGCGGTAGCGGGTGTACTGCGCCGGGCTCAGCGTCGCCAATTCGCCATTGGACAGGGTCACCCTGGGCCAGGGCAGCTCGGCGTTGGTGAGGATCTGGTAGGCGTTGCCCGGCGCGCTCAGGGGGTCGGCGGCCGCCGCCAGCAGTTGCTCCTCGCGCGGGGACAGGGTGTGGGCGCCCTTGCGCAGGGTCTCGCGGACGAAAAAATCGTAGTCGGCGAGCGCGGGGGTGTCGGCCAGCCAGGGTTCGAGTACCTGCGCGCCCAGCGCGACCAGTTCCGGCTGCACGAAGCTGGTCGCCTCGCCGTAGCGGGTGTAGAGGCTCTGGGCGCGCGAGAAGCGCTCGTTGGCGGCGCTGTCGCGCAGGTCCGTGTCCCGGCTCAGGTAGGCGTGGCTGAACAGGCGCAGCAGCTCGCGGTAGGTGGCGTTCATCCGCTCCAGGCAGGTCGCGAGCACCGCCGGCCCGGCCCCCAGGCGGCCGCGGCAATCCCCGAGCTTCCCGGTCTGCGCGTCGATCCGGGCGAACGCCGCCTCCCAGGCCGCCAGGTCCGGGTACAGGTCGCCCAGATCCCAGACCTCGCCGGGGGCATCCGCGGCCCGGGCCAGCCCCCCGGCGGAGGTCAGGGCGAGCAGCAGCAACAGGGAGGCCAGGGGGTTTCCGGGCATGGTTCAGTCTCGCGGGAGGTCGGCAGGGGCAGCGGTGTCGCGCGCCGCCGGGGCGATGGCGTCGACGGTGCAATCGAGTCGGCCATCGCGCAGCCGCACGGCGATTTCGGCGCCGGGACGGGTGGCGCCCACGCGGTCGATGGCGCGGCCCTCGGCATCCTGGGCGATGGCGTAGCCGCGCTCCAGGGTGGCCAGGGGGCTGACCGCATGCAGCAGCCCGGCGCTGGCGTCCAGACGGCGCCGGCTCCGCTCCAGGCGCAGCCGGATGGTCTCGACCAGCCGGCCCCTGCTGTATTCCAGGCGCAGCCGGGCGCCGGCCAGCCGCTGGCCGGGGTGTCGCGCATACAGCCGCTGGACGAGCTGCCGGCAGGCGTGGTCCGCCCGATGCAGGTGGGCGGCCAGGGCGCGGCGCAGGCGGATGTCCAGATGATCCAGGTGTTGGGCCTGGCGTTCGAGGCGTTCGCGGGGGTGGCGCAGGCGCCGGCGCAGGGCCTCGGTGCGGGCCGCGAGCTGCGCCAAACGGCTGTGCATCGCCCGCGCCAGGCGGTGCTCCAGGGCGGCGATCGCATTGCCCAGCTCGGCCTGGTCGGGGCTGGCCAGCTCCGCCGCCGCCGAGGGGGTGGGCGCGCGCAGATCGGCGGCGAAATCGGCGATGGTGACGTCGGTCTCGTGGCCGACGCCGCAGATCACCGGGATGGCGCTCGCCGCCAGGGCGCGGGCCACCGCCTCCTCGTTGAACGGCCACAGATCCTCCAGCGAGCCGCCGCCGCGGGCCAGGATCAGCACGTCGCAGGCGCCGTGGCGATTGGCCAGGTCGAGCGCGGCCACCAGTTCGCCGGCCGCCGCCCGGCCCTGCACCTGGCAGGGGTAGACGAATACCGGCAGGGCCGGGAAGCGCCGCCGCAGCACCCGCAGGATGTCGTGGATCGCGGCGCCGCTCGGGGAGGTGATCACGCCCAGGCAGCGCGGCAGTGCCGGCAGCGGCCGCTTGCGCTCGGTGGCGAACAGCCCTTCCGCGGCGAGCCGGGCGCGGATCTCCTCGAAGCGGCGCTGCAGCAGACCGCGGCCCGCGGGTTCCAGGTGCTCGACGATCAACTGATAGTCGCCGCGCTGTTCGTAGAGGCTGATGCGCCCGCGCACCAGCACCTGCTGGCCGGCCTCGGGGCGCTGGCCGACCAGTTGGTTGCGGTTGCGGAACATGGCGGCGCGCACCTGGGCGTGCTCGTCCTTGAGGGTGAAGTACCAGTGCCCGGACGCCGGACAGGACAGGTTGCTGAGCTCGCCCTCCACCCAGACCAGCGGCAGGTGGGTCTCCAGCAATTGGCGCGAGCGCCGGTTGAGCTCGGAGACGCTGAGCACCGTGCGTGCGGCTTCGGCAGCCGGCGGGGCGGGGCTGGGGGGGTAGCGGTTCACCCGGTCATTGTAACCGCCCCGCCCCGCGCCGCAGCCGGCCGGCTGCGGCAGCTTGTCACCGAGCGGGTGGGCTGGTAAATTGGCCGCCCTTTTCAGGCACGTAGCTCAGTTGGTTAGAGCACCACCTTGACATGGTGGGGGTCGGTGGTTCGAGTCCACTCGTGCCTACCAGTGTAATCCAGGGGGCCCGCCCGCAACCGGGCGGCCCCGAATCCGTCACCACCATCCGCACGTGGCCTTTGGTAGGGGTCACCACTGGACCATCGGAGTCGATGTCATGCCCCGCATTTCCTTGCCCGACGGCAGCAGCCGGGAGTTTTCCGGTCCGGTGAGCGTGGCGGCGGTCGCCGCGGACATCGGCGCCGGGTTGGCCAAGGCGGCGCTGGCCGGGCGGGTCGACGGCCGGCTGGTCGATACAAGTTTCGTCATCGACCGCGATGTGGACTTGGCGATCGTCACCGCCCGCGACCCCGAGGGGCTCGAAATCATCCGCCACTCCTGCGCCCATCTGCTCGCGCAGGCGGTCAAGGAGCTGTTCCCGACGGCGCAGGTGACCATCGGGCCGGTGATCGAGGACGGTTTCTACTACGATTTCGCTTTCGAGCGCGCCTTCACCCCTGAGGATCTGGCAGCCATAGAGGCGCGCATGAACGAGCTGGCCCGGGCCGACCTGGCCGTGCGGCGCAGCGAATTGCCCCGCGACGAGGCGATCGCCCGGTTTCGCGCCCTGGGCGAGGAGTACAAGGCGGAGATCATCGCGGCGATTCCCGAGGGCGAGGTGATTTCGCTCTATGGGCAGGGGGATTTCGTCGACCTCTGCCGGGGGCCCCATGTGCCCAGCACGGGGAAGATCCCCGCGTTCAAGCTCACCAGGGTGGCCGGGGCCTACTGGCGCGGCGATGCCCGCAACGCCATGCTGCAGCGGATCTACGGCACCGCCTGGCCGAGCCGCAGGGAACTGGACGACCATCTGCACCGCCTGGCCGAAGCCGAACGGCGCGACCACCGCCGGCTCGGCCGCCGCCTGGACCTGTTCCACACCCAGGACGAGGCGCCGGGCATGGTGTTCTGGCATCCCCGCGGCTGGGCCATCTACACGGCGATCGAGCAGTACATGCGGGAGATGCAGCGGCTTCACGGCTACCGCGAGATCCGCACTCCGCAGCTGGTGGACTATTCGCTCTGGCAGCGCTCCGGGCACGCCGACAAGTTCGGCGCCGACATGTTCTCGCTGCAGATGGACGAGCGCGCCTTCGCCATCAAGCCCATGAACTGTCCCTGTCACGTCCAGGTGTACAACCAGGGGTTGCGCAGCTACCGCGACCTGCCGCTGCGGCTGGCCGAGTTCGGCTCCTGCCACCGCAACGAACCCTCGGGCGCCCTGCACGGGATCATGCGGGTGCGCGGCTTCACCCAGGACGACGCCCACATTTTTTGCACCGAGGAACAGATCCAGGACGAGGTGGCGCGATTCATCGATTTCCTGCATCGCATCTATGCCGATTTCGGGTTCGACCAGGTCATCTACCGGCTCTCGACCCGCCCCGAACGGCGGGTGGGTTCCGACGCGGTCTGGGATCGCGCCGAGCAGGCGCTGGCCGATGCCCTGGATCGCCAGGGACTCGCGTGGGAGCTGCTGCCCGGCGAGGGCGCCTTCTACGGGCCCAAGATCGAATTCTCCCTCAAGGACGCCATCGGCAGGGTCTGGCAGCTGGGCACCATCCAGGTGGATTTCTCCATGCCCGAGCGGCTGGGCGCCCAGTACGTGGCCGCCGACGATTCCCGGCAGGTCCCGGTGATGCTCCACCGCGCGGTGCTGGGCTCCTTCGAGCGCTTCATCGGCATGCTCATCGAGCATTACGAAGGGGCCTTTCCGGTGTGGCTGGCGCCGGTGCAGGCGGTGGTGCTGAACATCACCGACCGCCAGGCAGATTACGCCAGATCAGTGACAGAAACCTTGCAAAACAAGGGGTTCCGAGTTGAAAATGACTTGAGAAACGAGAAGATCGGCTTTAAGATTCGCGAGCATACCCTGCTCAAGACCCCCTATCTGCTGATCGTCGGAGATCGGGAGATGGAACTTCAGTCGGTTGCGGTGCGCACCCGTGAAGGCGAGGATCTGGGCTCTCTGAGCCTGGAGTGTTGCATCGACCTTCTCGGCGAGCGCGTGCGTGAGCGCGGCAGGGTTACCAGAACAACCAGTGCGGAGTAGCGGGTTATCAAAAAAAGTTATGGCAAGGGCCAAGGCAAGCGCGCGCGGCTGAACGACGAAATCGACGATGTGCGCGAAGTGCGCCTGATCGGTGCCGATGGAGAACAGGTGGGCATAGTCCCCATCGCCGAGGCGTTGAAGCGCGCTGCGGAGACGTCCCTGGATCTGGTGGAGATCGCCGCGGAGGCACAGCCGCCGGTCTGCAAGCTGATGGATTACGGCAAGCACATCTTCGAGGCCAAGAAGCAGCAGGCGGCGCAGCGCAAGAAGCAGAAGCAGATCCAGATCAAGGAGATGAAATTCCGTCCCGGCACCGACGAGGCGGACTACCAGATCAAGCTGCGCAACGTGAAGCGGTTTCTCGAAAACGGCGACAAGGCCAAGGTGACTTTGCGCTATCGGGGCCGGGAGCTGGCGCACCAGGAGCTCGGCATGGAGATGTTGAAACGGATCGAAAAGGATCTGGAAGAGTTGGGCGGCGTCGAGCAGTTCCCCAAGATGGAGGGCCGCCAGTTGACCATGGTGATCGCGCCGCGCAGCCGGAAGAAGTAACACCCGCCGACCGTGTTCAGCCGTTTGGCAGGCTGACCGGCGGTTTTGTCACTGCCCTACCAGGAGGTAGCAAATGCCAAAGATGAAGGTACACAGCGGAGCCGCCAAGCGGTTCAAGAAGACCGCTGCCGGTTACAAGCACAAGCGGGCTTTCAAGAGCCACATCCTCACCAAGATGACGACCAAGCGCAAACGCCACCTGCGCGGGACCCGGATTCTGAATCCGTCCGACGCGCCCCTGGTCAGCCGCATGCTGCGGCACTGATCGACAATCGACGGGAGGAGTCATCATGGCGAGAGTGAAACGGGGTGTCGTCGCCCACCGGCGGCACAAGAAAATTCTCCGGCAGGCCAAGGGCTATTACGGCGCCCGCAGCCGGGTGTTCCGGGTCGCCAAGCAGGCGGTGATCAAGGCCGGTCAATACGCCTATCGCGACCGGCGGGTGAAGAAGCGCAATTTCCGCGCCCTCTGGATTACCCGGATCAATGCCCAGGCGCGCGCCGAGGGCATCACCTACAGCCAGCTGATCGCCGGCCTGAAGCGGGCGAACATCCAGCTCGACCGGCGCGTGCTGGCCGATCTCGCGGTCCACGACAAGGCGGCGTTTGCCACCATCGCCGCCCAGGCCAAGACTGCATTAGGCTGAGGCGCGCCCCCGGGGCGAGCGAACAACGGCGGGGAAAGGGGGCGCCCTTTCCCCGTTTTTTCGCGCTGCACTGATTGCAAGGGGCCGGCGGAGAACCGAGCGAACTCATGGACAATCTCGAAGCCATCCTGGCCCGGGCCAGTGCCGCGGTGGAGCGCGCCGAAACCCTGGCCGCGCTGGAGTCCGAGCGCGTCAACTGTCTGGGCAGGAAAGGCGTGCTCACCGCCCTGTTGCAGGGCCTGGGCAAGCTGCCGGCCGATCGGCGGCGCGCGGCGGGCGCGGCCATCAATGCGGCCAAGGCGGAGCTGCAGGCCCGGATCGAGGCTCGGCGCCAAGCCCTGGTGGAGGCGGAGCTGGCGCAGCGGCTGGCGGCCGAGGCGCTCGACGTCACCCTGCCGGGCCGCCGCGTCGACCTCGGCGGGCTGCACCCGATCACCGCTACCCTGCAGCGCATCGAGGCCATTTTCGTGGCCGCCGGCTATCGGGTCGAAGAGGGCCCCGAGATCGAGGACGACTATCACAACTTCGAGGCGCTCAACATCCCCGCCCACCATCCGGCGCGGGCGATGCACGACACCTTCTACATCGACGATGTCCATGTGTTGCGCACCCATACCTCGCCGGTGCAGATCCGCACCCTGGAGCGCTCGGCGCCGCCGCTGCGGATCATCTGCCCGGGGCGCGTGTACCGCTGCGACTCCGATCTGACGCACACGCCGATGTTCCATCAGGTGGAGGGCCTGGTGGTGGACCGGGGGATCAACTTCGCCCATCTGCGCGGCACGGTCGATCAATTCCTCAAGGCGTTTTTCGCCGCCGACCTGCCGGTGCGTTTCCGGCCGTCCTATTTCCCGTTCACCGAGCCTTCCGCGGAGGTCGACATCCAGTGCACCCAGTGCGCGGGGGCCGGCTGCCGGGTGTGCAAGGGCAGCGGCTGGCTGGAGGTCATGGGCTGCGGCCTGGTGCATCCCCGGGTATTGGAGCACTGCGGCGTCGCTGCCGAGGAGTTTTCCGGGTTCGCGTTCGGCATGGGGGTCGAGCGCCTGGCAATGTTGCGGCACGGGATCGGTGACCTGCGGATGTTCTTCGAGAACGATCTGCGATTCCTGCAGCAATTCTGACCGGGGAGCGCGATGAAATTCAGCAAGTCCTGGTTGCTGCAACACCTCGAGGGTGAGGTCGGCACGGCGGAGTTGGTCGAACGCCTGACCATGGCCGGTTTGGAAGTGGACGGCGTCGAGCCGGCCGCTCCGCGGTTCAGCGGCGTGGTGGTCGGCGAAATCGAAGCCGTGGAACCGCATCCGGGCGCCGACCAGTTGCGCATCTGTCGGGTGCGTGGCAGCGGTGACCGGCGCCACCAGGTGGTCTGCGGGGCGCCCAACGCCGCCGTGGGCCTGAAGGCGCCATTCGCCGAGGTGGGCGCCCGGCTGCCCAACGGGCCGCCGATCCAGGCGGTCCGGCTGCGTGGGGTGGAGTCCCGGGGGATGCTGTGCTCGGCGGCCGAGCTCGGGCTGTCCGGAGACGGCCAGGGACTGTTGGAGCTGGATCCCGCGCTGGCGGTCGGGGCGGACCTGCGCGCCGCGCTGGACCTCGACGATGTGATCATCGAGGTCGACCTCACGCCCAACCGCGGCGACTGCCTGAGCATCCGCGGCCTGGCCCGGGAGACCGCGGCGGTGCTGGGCGGGACGCTGCGCGACTGGCCCATTCCGCCGGTCGCGCCGGCGATCGATGACCACCTGCGGATCGACCTGCTCGCCGGCGGCGCCTGCCCGCGCTACGCCGGCCGTGTGATACGCGGCCTCGATCCCGCGGCGCGCACCCCGCAATGGCTGCAGGAGCGGCTGCGGCGGGCCGGCCTCCGCGCGATCCACCCGGTGGTGGATGTGACCAACTACGTCATGCTCGAACTGGGGCAGCCCATGCACGGGTTCGACCTGGCGCAGATCCGGGGCGGGATCCAGGTTCGCTTCGCCCGGCCCGGCGAGGTGCTGGCGCTGCTCGACGGCTCCGAGTTGGCGGTGGCGGACGAGGGCACCCTGGTGATCGCCGATGCCGAGCGGCCGCTGGCGCTGGCCGGCATCCTGGGCGGCCGCGACAGCGGGGTGCAGGCCGCGACGCGCGATGTGTTTCTGGAGAGCGCCCATTTCGATCCGCGGACGATCTCCGGCAAGGCGCGGCAGTTGGGTGTCCAGACGGATTCTGCGCACCGGTTCGAGCGCGGTGTGGATCCCGAATTGCCGCGGGTCGCGCTGGAACGCGCCACCGCGTTGTTGCTGGAGATCGCCGGCGGAACCGCCGGCCCGGTGCAGGTCGCCGAGGTTCCCGAGCGCCTGCCGGCGCCGGCCACGGTGGGGCTGCGGCGCGCACGCCTGGCGCAGTTGTTGGGGGTGGAGATCCCGCCGCCAAGGGTCGGTGAAATCCTCTCCCGTCTCGGGCTCGAACCGCTCGGGGAAGGCGCGGGCGAATGGCGGTTCAGGATACCGAGCTGGCGATTCGATCTCGGCATCGAGGCCGATCTGATCGAGGAGGTGGCCCGGATCCACGGGTACAACGAATTGCCCGCGGCGCTACCGGCGCTGGCGCCCGAACTCGGTGCACCGCCGCAAACGGGGTTGCAGGATCTGCGCCTGGCGTTGGTCCACCGCGGCTATCGGGAGGCCATCTGCTACAGTTTCGTCCCGCCCGAAGTGGTCGCTCTGGTGTGTGGCGAAGCGACCGGGGTCCCGGTCGCCAACCCGATCAGCGCGGCGCTGTCGGTGATGCGGCCGAGCCTCTGGCCCGGCCTGTTGTTGGCGGCCCGCCACAACCTCAACCGGCAGGCGGGGCGGCTGCGGCTGTTCGAAGCCGGTTTGCGGTTCGAGCGGACGCCGGGTTTCGGCCAGCAGCCGACCCTGGCCGGGCTGGTTACCGGCGAGCTGGATCCGGAGAGTTGGGCCAATCCGCGGCAGCGGGTCGATTTTCACGCCCTCAAGGGCGATGTCGAAGTGCTGTTGGCAGTGGCCGGCGCGGCCGGGCAGGTCACCGGCGAGCGCGGTGCGCACCCGGCCCTGCATCCCGGGCAGTGCCTGCGCCTGCGCGATGCCCGGGGGCAGGTGCTGGGCTACGCCGGCGCCCTGAACCCGGTGGTCGCCCGGCAACTGGAGCTGGAGCAGCCGATCCTGCTGTTCGAGCTGTTCTGCGATCGCCTGCCGGCGGCCGCAGCCGGGCGGTTTCGCGCGCCCAGCAGATTTCCCGCGGTGCGCCGCGACATCGCCGTGGTGGTGGCGCGCGAGGTGCTGGCTGCGGACCTGCTGGCGGCCGCCCGCCGGGCCGCCGGAGAGCGGCTCGTCGATTTGAGGGTATTTGACGTTTATCAGGGAGAAGGTCTTGAAAACAATGAAAAAAGTGTCGCGATTGGCTTGACCTTTCAGGATCATGAGCGCACCCTGACGGATGCCGATGTACAGATCGCCGAGCGAGCGGTGATCGAGTCGCTGGCAGAGGAATTCGGGGCCAGATTGCGGGGAGGCTAGATGACAGCGCTGACCAAGGCGGACATCGCAGAGCTGCTCTATACGGAGCTCGGCCTGAACAAGCGGGAGGCCAAGGAATTGGTGGAACACTTTTTCGAGGAAATCCGCAAGGCGTTGGAGGCCAATGATCCCGTCAAGCTGTCCAGTTTCGGGAACTTCGATCTGCGCGACAAAACCCCCCGCCCGGGCCGCAACCCCAAGACCGGCCAGGAGATCCCCATCGCTGCGCGCCGGGTGGTGACCTTCAAGCCGGGCCAGAAGCTGAAAGCCAGGGTGGAGAGCCATGCTGGAGCCCAGTAACAACAGCCAATTGCCGCCGATCCCCGGCAAGCGCTACTTCACCATCGGGGAGGTCAGCGAGCTGTGCGACGTCAAGCCCCATGTGCTGCGGTACTGGGAGCAGGAGTTTCCCATGCTCAACCCCGTCAAGCGGCGGGGCAATCGACGGTATTACCAGCGCCAGGATGTATTGATGATCCGCCAGATCCGCTCGCTGCTCTACGAGCAGGGTTTCACCATCGGTGGGGCGCGCCTGCGCATGGGGGGCGAGCACATCAAGCAGGAGGCGACCCAGGTTCGTCAGCTCATCGACCAGACGGTGGCTGAACTCGAGGACGTACTGTCCGAACTCAAGCGTTGATCGCCTTGCTTTGGCCGCCGCTTTCCGTATGATGGCGGCCTCCCCTCGGGGCGACTGAAAATCTCGGAGCGTAGCGCAGCCTGGTAGCGCACCACACTGGGGGTGTGGTGGTCGTGGGTTCAAATCCCGCCGCTCCGACCAATCCCCACCGCGGCATGCGCCGGAACCAGATCCGGCCGCCCGCAGCGCTCTAACCGGTCTCTACAGGGGAACCGGCAGGAAGTCCCGGATTTCCGTCGGTGTTCTGGCCACGACATCCTTGCCGATTTCGGCCTGCACCAGGCTGCGGCAGGATTCCGAGAGCGCCTTGCGCAACCGGCCGAGCATGTCGGGTTCGGCCACCACGTAGAGCCTGTCCAGCCCGTGCGCGGTGACCGCCTGGTCGAGCGCGGCGGCGATATCGCGGGCAAAGCGGTCTGCCGCCTTGTCGTGCGCCGAGGTGCGGTGTCCCTCTACGTGCTGCTGGCCGCCGCTGCCCCCGCCCTGGTATTTGCCGGGAGCATCCGTGGTCAGATCCTGCTCGCGCAGGCGGGCCGCGGGATTGACCTGATCGACCAGCTCGCTGACCAGGGAAAGGGCGTTGGCCTTGAACAGCCGGGCCCTGCTGTGATTGCAGACAATGACCCCGATGGTGCTCGACATGGCGCTGGCTCCTGACCTGGGAAGGTCAGCCTAGCGCGATGCTCGCCGGGGGTGCTGATCCAGGTCAAGCATGGAGGGGGAACCGCCGGGGGACCCGGGCGCGGCGGGGAGCGGGCAACAAGGGGCGCCCGGCCGCACCTGCGGCCGGGCGCCGAGCCGGTCAGTGCCGGTTGGCGCGCAGCGCCCGGCCCAGGGTCTCCTTGCCCAGTACCGGTGTGAAGCGGCAGCCGTTTTCCCAGACCCGCCGGCCGTTGATGTACACCTGATCGACTACGCCGTCGGAGCGGTTGACCATCACATCGTGCTCGAACAGCTCGTGGTAGACCTTGGTGCGGCCTTTGTTCATGTCGTGGTGCTTGAGCTGCTCCGGGTCGATCAGGATCACGTCGGCCTGACAGCCGGGATCGATACGGCCCACGTCGAGGCCGAAGAACTCCGCCGGCTCCCGGGTGAGGCGGTGGACCGCCTCCGCCACCCGCGCCACGCCGCGCTTCTGGGCGATGCGCAGGGTGCCCAGGTTGCCGTCGTAGAACGCCAGGTTGGTGAGGTGGGCGCCGGAGTCGTTGAAGCCCGGCATCGCGTTCTTGTCGAACAGGATCTGTTCCACGATATCTTCGTTGGTGTTGGCGACATCGAACCACCAGCGGAAGCCGGTATCGTAGAGGCGCAGGCACTGCAGCCAGAACTCGCGCGGGTCGGTGGCGGAATCCGGGAAGCGATCGAACTCGGCCGCCTCGGCGGCATCCTTGGCGCCGGCCTTGCCGCCGCTGGTCTTGTACTGGGTGAGGCGCGCCAGGACCTGCGCCAGGGTGTCGCCGTTCCAGCCCGGCACCGCACAGTCGTCGAAGTGCATCCTGGCAAAATCCATCTGGAAGGTGGCGCGCTCGTCGGAACTGCCGCCGATCTGGGCGAGATTGGCGGTGGTGTTGGTCATCTTGGCCCAGTCGGTCTTGAACTCCTCCAGCCACTGGGGATCGTTGAGCAGCGCCTGCCGCCCGGCGACATCGTCGGCTTCGCAGGCCACCATCCTGCGGGTCGAGGGCAGTTCCTCGAACACCGGCGAGATCATGCCGTCCGACCACATCCGGAATGGGCCGCCCAGCGCCTGGAAGTGGATTTTCCCCTTGAAGATCGGCGAGTTGATCACCCGGCCGAGCTTGAGCATCTTCTGCCAGACGCCGGGTACCGAGACGAAGTCGACCGCGGTGAGCGCGGAGATCTTCAGCGGCTTGCCGCGGAATCGGCCGGCGGACCAGAAGTAGCGCTTGAGGGTGCGCAGCATCCTCTGTCCATCCGGATTGGTCTGCCAGACGCCGTCGTTCCGGCGCACGATCTCGATGATCGGGCGCAGCTCGTCGTCCTCCGCGAAATGTGACGGGATGCGGATGTGCTTGTTGGGATCATTGGCCAGGTAGTGGAACACGATCTGGTCGGTGGACAGGCCCAGGTAACCCAGGTCCATGGCCTCCTCCATGATCGCCGCCAGTCTGCGCCGTTCCGCCTGATTGGGGGGGCGGGTGACTGAAGCCTGGGTGCCCATGACCTCGATGCGCATCATGGAGTGGGGAATGAAGGCGGCGACGTTGGGACCCAGGGGGATATCCTGGAAGTGCTTGAGGTAGTCGGCGATGTTGTCCCAGGTAATCTTCTGGATGCACCTGTCGAGCACCCGCTTGGGCATGTTCTCCACCCGGGTGAAGCAGTCGATGATCGGGTCCTCGCCGTTCCTGCGCTGGCTGCCGAAGGCGATGCCCAGGGAGCAACTGCCCAACAGCACGGTGGTGGTGCCGTGGCGTACCGCCTCCTGCAGTCCCGGATTGGCCTCGGCTTCCAGATCGAGATGGGTGTGGATGTCCAGCAGGCCGGGCATCAGCCACTTGCCGGTGGCGTCGACCACCTCGCCGGGCGCCCTGACCTGCAGGCCGGGCCCGCGGGCCAACACCTTGCCGTTGCCGATGGCCAGATCCTCGACCCTGGGCGCGGCGCCGCTGCCGTCGAAGACCAGGGCGTTGCGGATCAGGGTGTCGCATGTGTCGAGTTGTTGCATGAGTTTACCCCCGGGTAGAAAACGCTTCATTTTGTTGCAACCGATTGACGCAAAGCAAGAGATCCGGAAGCTTTCGGTGACCGCCGGACAGCACCCCGGGGGCTGGGCGCGGCGGCCGGCGGTCAGTGGAAGTCCCGGGACCTGACCGCCAGGGTCGGGAGCAGGGCGCTGTGGTCGATCAATTCGCCGGCGATCACATGGCAGACGCCGTGGCGTTGCTCCAGCACGCCCTTGACCAGCAGCAGCCGGGCGTGGAGCAGCGCCGCGCGGAAGCGGGTCTGCAGGTCCCGCCAGACGATCACATTGGTGTTGCCGGTCTCGTCCTCCAGGGTGAGGAAGATGACGCCGGAGGCGGTGCCCGGCCGCTGGCGGCCGGTGACCAGCCCGGCGATGCGCACGAAGCCGCCGTTGCGCCGGGTGGGCAGGTCGCGCTGGCGGGCGCAGCCGCGCAACTGCGGGTGGCCGCGCAGCAGGGCCATGGGGTGGGGGCCCAGGGTCAGGCCGGTGCTGTGGTAATCGGCGAGCAGGTCTTGGGCGACGGTGGGTGCCGGCAGGTCGATGTCCGGCTCCGCGGCCGCCGCCCCGGCGCAGAGCGGGGCCGGTTGTTCCAGGCCGGCGACATCCCAGTGCGCCCGGTGGCGGTGGGCGCTGAACGCGCGCAGCGCATGGGCGGCGGCCAGGGCGGCGAGCTGGCCGCGGTCGAGGCCGGTGCGCCGGGCCAGGTCCTCCAGGCCGGCGAAGGGCCGCTGTTCCCGCGCCCGGACCAGGCGCAGGGCGGCGGCCTGTTGCAGTCCCCGCACCAGGCGCAGGCCGAGCCGCAGCGCCGGGGCGGCGCCGGCATCGGTCTCCAGGCCGTGGTCCCAGCCGCTGCGGGCGGCGTCCACCGGGCGCACCTCGACCCCGTGGCGGCGGGCGTCCTGGATCAACTGCGCAGGGGAGTAGAACCCCATCGGCTGGCTGTTGAGCAGGGCGCAGTAGAAGGCCGCCGGATGATGGCACTTGAGCCAGGCCGAGACATAGACCAGCAGCGCGAAGCTGGCGGCGTGGGATTCCGGGAAACCGTAGCCGCCGAAGCCCTTGATCTGCTCGAACAGGCGGCGGGCGAAGTCGGGGTCGTAGCCGCGCGCGGTCATGCCCTCGATCAGTTTGTGCTCGAAGGCGAGCAGGTTGCCGCTCTTGCCCCAGCTCGCCATGGCGCGCCGCAGGCGGTCGGCCTCGCCCCCGCTGAACCCGGCCGCCACCATGGCCAGCTTGATCACCTGCTCCTGGAAGATGGGCACCCCCAGGGTGCGTTCGAGCACCGCGCGGATGGCGGGGTTGGGGTAGGTGACCGGCTCGCTGCCGGCGCGGCGGCGCAGGAAGGGATGCACCATGTCGCCCTGGATGGGACCGGGGCGCACGATGGCGACCTGGATCACCAGGTCGTAATAGCAGCGCGGCCGCAGCCGCGGCAGCATCGCCATCTGGGCGCGGGACTCCACCTGGAACACGCCGGTGCTGTCGCCCCGGCACAGCATGTCGTAGGTGGCCGGGTCGTCCGCGGGGATGGCGTCGATGCGGGCGATCGGCTCGCCCAGCGCCGCCAGGCTGGCGAGGCAGCGGCGGATCGCGCTCAGCATGCCCAGGGCGAGGATGTCGATCTTCATCAGCCCCAGGGCTTCCAGATCGTCCTTGTCCCACTGGATCACCGTGCGCTCGGGCATGGCGGCGTTTTCCACCGGCACCAGGCGGGTGATCGGCCCCCGGCTGATGACGAAGCCGCCGACGTGCTGGGACAGGTGGCGGGGAAAGCCGCGGATCTCGGCGACCAGCCGCACCAGCCACACCAGCCGCGGATCGTCGCCGCCGGCCAGTTCGCGCAGCCGCTGGGCGAGTTCGGCGCCGCGATCCCAGCGCGCCTGGGCGCGGGCCAGGCGCTCGACCAGCAGCGGGTCCAGACCCAGCGCCTTGCCCAGGTCGCGCACCGCGCTGCGGTGGCGATAGGTGATCAGGGTGGCGGCCAGTGCGGCGCGCTCGCGGCCGTACTTGCGGTAGATGTACTGGATCACCTCCTCGCGCCGCTCGTGCTCGAAGTCCACATCGATGTCGGGCGGTTCGTTCCGCTCCCGGGAGATGAAGCGCTCGAACAGCAGCTCGACCCGCTCCGGGGAGACCTCGGTGATGTGCAGGCAGTAGCAGACCGCGGAGTTGGCCGCCGAACCGCGCCCCTGGCAGAGGATGCCGCGGCTGCGGGCGAAGGCGACGATGTCGTGGATGGTCAGGAAGTAGTGCTCGTAACCGAGCTCGGCGATCACCGCCAGCTCGCGATCCAGGGTGGCCCGCACCGCCGCCGGCACGCCCGCCGGCCAGCGCCGCGCGGCGCCCGCCGCGACCAGGGCCGCCAGGTGGGCGCCGGGGCTGGTGCCGGCCGGCACCACCTCGTCCGGGTACTCGTAGCGGAGTTCGTCGAGCGAAAAGCGGCAGCGGCCGGCGATGGCGAGGGTCTCGGCGAGCAGCTCCGGCGGGTACAGGGCCCGCAAGCGGGACAACGGGCGCAGATGGCGCTCGGCATTGGCCGCCAGCCGCCGGCCGAGGTCCGCCACCGGGGTGTTGAGGCGGATCGCGGTCAGCGCATCCTGCAGCGGCTTGCGCCGGGCGCAGTGCATGGTCACCGCGCCGCAGGCGACCAGGGGAATCTCCAGCAGGGCCGCGGTGCGGAACTGGGCGGCGCAGGCGTCGTCGTCGCCGTCGAGATGGCGGGCGACGCCGAGCCAGAGGCGGCGGCCGAAGAGTTCGAGCAGCCGGGCGCCGGCGGCCGGATCCGGGTCCGCCGCCGGCCGCCACAGCGCCAGACAACGCCGGGCATGGTGCTCCAGGTCGGCCAGTCCCAGATCGTAGCTCCCCTTGGCGCTGCGCCGCCGGCCCAGGCTGATCAGGCTGGCGAGATCCCCGTAGGCCTCCCGGTCCGGGGCCAGCAGCACCAGGTGGATGCCCTCCCGGAGGCGGAATTCGCTGCCCAGGATGAGCTGGATGCCGTGTTCCTTGGCGGCCAGGTGGGCGCGCACCGCCCCGGCCAGGGAGCACTCGTCGGTGAGGGCGAGGGCGGCATAGCCCAGTTGCGCGGCGCGCTCGACCAACTCTTGGGGATGAGAGGCGCCGCGCAGGAAGCTGAAATTGCTGAGCGCGTGCAGCTCGGCGTACACGAGTTCACCCGAACAGGCCGTGCAGGAACCAGCCGCCGCTGCGGCGATCCCGGTACAGCCAGCAGCGGCGGCCGTCGCCGGCGCGCGCCCGGTAGTAGTCGCGGCTCGCCGGGGCGCACCACCAGTGGCCCTCGATGCGCTCCGGACCGTGCTCCAGCACCAGGGGCTCCCGGTCCAGACAGGGCCGGCCGCCGCGCGTCGCCAGCGGCCGCGGCGGGTCGAGCAGCCACAGCGGGCGCGGGGCGCGCGGCGGGGACGGCTCGGGATGCCGGCCGGCATCGGGCGGCGCCAGGATGGCGGCGCGCTCCGGCAGATGTTCGTCGCAGGCCAGCGGGCGGGCGAGGGCGGCGGCGCCGAGCCGGGCGGCGAGGCGGTCGCGCAGGGCCTGCAGGGCGGCCGTATCGGCCGCGGGGGTGGGGGCGCCCAGCAGATCGGGCTGCGGCGGGTCGGCGGGGGCGTGCAGGTCGTCGCACTCCAGGGCCAGGGCGGTGACCGGCGCCGGCAGGCATAGCCCGGCAAAGCCCAGGCGGGTGAGCTCCAGCAGGTGCTCGAGGTCGCCGCGCGGGCGGGCGAGGTGCAGCGGCAGTGCGGCGGCAGCGCCGTCCTCCAGGGACAGCCGCCAGTGCAGGCTGCCGCAACGGCGCTGGCGGGCGCGCAGATAGCCGCTCAGCTCCTGCAGCAGGCGGCGGGCCGGAAACAGCAGCATGGCCGCGTCGGCGACCCCGGCGGCGAACTCCAGGGTGCGGTGGAATCCGGGGGGCAGCGCCAGGGGCGCCTGCGGATCCGGGCGCTGGCCGCGCACGCGCTGCAGGTAGTGCAGCAGGTCCTGCCCGTAGCGCCGGCCGAGCGCCCCGCCCGGCAGCGCGAGCAGGGCGCCGAGGGAGCGCAGGCCGGCCCGCGCCAGTGCCTCGCGGACCCGGGGTGCGCAGTCGAGGGCGTCGAGCGGCAGGCTGCGCAGCAGCTCGTCGAATGCCGGCTGCGGGGATCCGCTGCGGGGGTCGAGATACTCCAGCGGCGCGGCGCCGGCGTGGCTCAGCAGCAGGGCCGCCGCCGGGGTGGGCGCGGCACCCAGCGCCGCCGGTGCTCGGTGCAGGTCGAGGATTTCGCGGAGCCGGGCGAGCAGAGGCGCCAGGCCGCCGTGCAGCCGCAGGCAGCCGCCCACTTCCAGCAGCAGGGCCGCCGGGGGGCGCAGGGCCACCGTCGGGGTGAGGGCGTAACCGGCCATGCCCAGGGCTTCCAGGGCGGCGGTTTCCCGCGCCGGATCCCGCTGCCGGACCTGCAGCCCGGGACACAGGGCCAGGGCGCTGGCCAAGGGTTGCCCGGTGACCACCCCCAGCGCCGCGGCGGAGGCATTGGCGGCGCAGACCCGCTGCCGCTCCACCACCGCCAGGGGTCGGTCCGGATCCCCGGCCGGCAGGGCCGCCAGCGGCAGGTCCAGACAGCGGACTCCGAGCCACAGCATCAGTGCAGGACTCGGGGCCGGGGGCGGGTGGCGGGCGGCGGTCGCCAGTCCGGCGGCGGTGGCTCCGCCGCCGGGGCGGAGGACGTCGGGCGCAGGGGGTGCAGCGGCGCGGCGGCCGCCTCCGGCGGGGCCAGCGGCAGGGTCTGGCCGCTGGGTCCGGGCTGCTTGTGGACGATCAGGCGGGTGCCCGCGGGACCGCCCCGCAGCCCGATGCGCAGCGGCGCCGGCGAGGCGCTGCGCAGCGCCCCGGGGCGGCGGTACAGGAATACCGGCGCGGCCGCGCTGCGCGCGGCGTTTTGCAGGCGCAGCAGCCGGGCGTGGCGCCAGGGCTCTGCCCCCTCCCAGAGCAGCAGTGCGGCGCAGGTTCCGGAGCGGAGGATCTGCTCTCCGGCCCACGACTGGTCGCGGCTGGCGGGGCAGCGCAGCACCAGCAGGCGCTCGCCGGGCAGGCCCGCCTGGCCCAGGGCCTGGGCATGGGGCAGGTGGGGCGGGTCGATGAGGAACACCAGTCCGCCCGCGGCGGTCAGGTGCGCCAGGGCGGGAATCACCAGGCTGAACTCGCCGAGTCCGGGTTCGGCCAGCAGTTCGGTCAGGGCCGCCGCCGGCCAGCCGCGCCAGTGCAGCAGGGTATCCAGGCGCCGGTCGCCGGTGGCGATGCCCGGCGGTCCGGCAGCGGCTGCCGCGGCCGGGCGGAGCCCCGGGGATTGCAGCAGGTCGGAGAGGCCTGGGCGCATGGGGTGGGTACGATCGTGTGGACCTGGGGATGGAACAAGTTACTGTATGGATGAACAGCATGTCCAGCCTGGCCCGGCCAGGGCCTTGTGTATAATCGCTCATCATCCGCGCAGCTCCCGTCATGTCCCCTTTTCAACGCATCGGCGTGGTCGCCCGGCTCCGCAGCCGCGAGGTGGTGGACAGCCTCAACCGCCTGGTCGCCTTTCTCCGGCGCGACGGCCGCGAAGTGGTCGCCGAGCGGGAGACCGCCGCCCTGTTGACCGATACCTCCATCGAGGTGGTCGATGGCCGGACCCTGAGGCCGGGTGCGGTGGATCTGGTCATCGTGGTCGGTGGCGACGGCAGCATGCTGGGCGCGATCCGTGCGCTCGCGGGGCTCGACGTGCCCCTGCTGGGTCTCAACCGGGGGCGGCTCGGCTTCCTCACCGATATCCCACCCGCAGAGATGGAGACCGGCATCGGCCGGGTGCTGGCCGGGGAGTACCAGCTCAGTGAACGCTTTCTGCTCGAAGCCGAGGTGTGGCGCCGGGGAGCCGTGGCCGCTTCCGGCACCGCCGCCAACGATGTGGTGCTGCACCCGGGCCGCTCGGTGCGGATGATGGAATTCGAGCTCTATGTGGACGGCCAGTTCGTCTACAGCCAGCACTCCGACGGCCTGATCGTCGCCACGCCCACGGGTTCCACCGCCTATGCCCTGTCCGCCGGCGGCCCCATCCTGCATCCACAGCTCGATGCCATCGTGCTGGTGCCCATGAATCCGCATTCGCTCAACAGCCGGCCCATCGTCCTCGACGGCGACAGCGCCATCGAGATCCGGGTCGGGATCCGGGATGAACTGCATCCGGCGATCACCTGCGATGGCCAGTACGAACTCGCTACCGAGCCGGACGATGTCATCCGGGTTCACAAGCGGCCCCGGCCGGTGCGGCTGATCCACCCGCTGGATCACAATTTCTACCGGATCTGCCGCACCAAGCTGGGTTGGGGCAGCCGCCTGGATTCGGTGCACCACGACGACGGCAACGGCGACCCCTGATGGATCCCGAATCCTGGATCAGGGTGGCCGAGCTGCCCCCGGGCCTGGATGGCGAGATCCTGTCGTTGCAACTGGCCGCGCGCGGCGTCGTGCATCGCATCGAGGAGCTGGGCGCGCGCCGGATACTGCGGGTCGCGCGGCGCGAAGACATTCCCACGGTATTGATGGTGCTGCGCGAATACGGCCGGCGCGCCGGGGATGCGCCCGGGCTGGCCGCCCAGGCGCGGGCCGTGCCCGTGGTGGCGGCGATTCTGCTGCTGGGGTTGGCCGGCGCGCTGCTGGTCAGTTTCGCTCCCGATCTGGTGCCCCGCTTCACCTTTCAGGATTTCACCTTCACGGGAGCCGGGAAGTTGCGCCTGGAACCGCCGGCCGCCGCCTTCGCCCGCGGCGAATACTGGCGCCTGCTCACCCCCGCCTTCCTGCATTTCGGGATCTTTCACATCGTCTTCAATGCACTGTGGATCTGGGAGTTCGGGCGGCGCATGGAGCTGCTGATCGGGCACGGCAATTTTCTGCTGATCTTTCTCGCCACCGCGATCGGCGCCAACGTCGGCCAGTACCTGTGGCAGCCCGACAGCCTGTTCGGCGGGCTGTCCGGGGTGGTGTACGGATTCCTGGGCTATATCTGGATGCGCCATTGGCTGGCGCCCCACCCCCTGCTGTGCCTGACCCCGGGCATCGTGCCGCTGATGCTGGCCTGGCTGGTGCTGTGCCTGGTGGGGGTGGTGGACTGGTTCATCGAGGGCGGGGTCGCCAATGGCGCCCATGTCGCCGGATTGCTCATCGGCGCCGCGTTCGGCGCCCTGGCCGGAGTTTCGGCGCGCGGCCGCGCCTGAATCGCAGCGGTGTACCCATGACCCTCGACGAACTGCTCGCCCGGATCACCCCCGAGGTCTACCGGACCCTGCAGGAGGCCGTCGCCACCGGGCGTTGGCCCGATGGCAGTCGCCTCGGAGAGGAGCAGCGCGCCCTGTGCCTGCAGGCGGTGATCGCCTGGGGCGAGCGCCAGTTGCCGCCCGAGCAGCGGGTCGGCCATATTCCGCAGCGGCCGCACGCCCACTGTGGCGGCCAGGAGGAAGACGAGAGCCGGGAGCCGCGCCCGCTGCAGTGGCGTTCCTGAGGTCAAGCTCATGCCGAGCTATCGCGGCCACCTCGACAAGATGCCCAGCGCCCTGGCCGAGCCGGTCCGCTACTGGCTCGCACTGGACGGGGCGAGACTGCCCCTCAACGAACTGCTCGGCGCCCGATTGCGCATCACCTACGGGGGCGTCATTCACTGCACGCACTGCGGCCGCGCCACCCGGAAGAGCTTCGGCGAAGGCTATTGCTACCCCTGCTTTCGCCGGCTCGCCGAGTGCGACCTGTGCGTGCTCAGCCCCGACCGCTGCCACTTCGATGCCGGCACCTGCCGCGATCCCGAGTGGGCGGCGGGGTTCTGCATGACCGGGCACCTGGTCTACCTGGCCAATTCCTCGGGCGTGAAGGTGGGCATCACCCGCGCCGGCCAGGTGCCGACCCGCTGGATCGACCAGGGCGCCAGCCAGGCGCTGCCCATCGTCCGGACGCGCACCCGCCAGCAGGCCGGGCTGGTGGAGGCGGTGCTGCGCCGCGAGGTGCGCGACACCACCGACTGGCGCGCCATGCTCAAGGGATCGGCGCCACCGGTAGACCTCGCCGCCGCGCGCGATCGGCTGCTCGAACGCTGCGCTGCGGAATTCGCGCAGTTGACCGAACGCTTTGGCGTTCAGGCCATGCAGCCCATCGCCGGCGCCGAGGTGGTCGCCATCACCTATCCGGTGCGGGAGTACCCGCTGCGGGTGACGGCCTGGAACCTCGACAAGACCCCGGAGGTCGCGGGCCGGCTGCTCGGCATCAAGGGCCAGTACCTGATTTTCGACGGCGGCGTGCTCAATGTGCGCAAGTTCACCGGCTACGAGGTCGGCGTCGAATGCTGATCCGCCGTGCCGACGCCCTGGCGGCTCCACTGCATGGCCAGATGGGTGGGCGCGTTGGTGGTGATCAGGGGATTGTGTTCGAGAAAATCCCGAAAGGATTCGCTGTAGGAGTCGCGCTGGGGTTCCCACCAGGCGCGCACTCCGGGCAGCGCGAAGGTCGCCCGCATCCGGTAGGACCATCCCTCCCACACGTGATCATCGATCGCTCGTTGGGCGTGCTGATAGAAAATGTTTTCGTAGTTTCTGAACAGGGCCACATGGAGCAGCGAAAACTGGAGCCGCTGCACGGGTTCGAGCTGCTCGAAGTGGGTGGAACCCCTGCCCAGCAGGGCGGAGATTTCGGTACTCATGGCCACTTCCCGGGACCAGTCGGCGATCGCCTGGACGATCGACTGGTGGCGGGCCGTCTGGGTGGACATGGTGTTGTGGCGGATCTGTACGCCGACGAAAATCAGGGAGACGACCAGGGCCACCGCGGCGATGATCTGGCTGAGAAAGTAGATGTCTTCGAGACTCATGGCATCCTCGCTGCGGGGAGCATCGCAATGGCCGCCGGCGCGATCGCCGGGGAACCCTGGGCAGGAAACGGTCGATGCATGTCCAGGTCAGCCTATTTCTCGGTCATCAGCACCAGTCCCGCGTCCTGCGGCGCGGTTGCCGGATCCTGCAGATAGCGCGCGCAGCGGGCGCGATGAAAAGCGGCCGGGCCATCGTCCGGGTAATGCGCCAGCAGGGCGTCGAAGAGCTGGCGCGCCGCCGCCCAGTCGGCTGCCTCGGCGCGCGCCAGGGCCGCTGCGAAAAGCTCGCAGCGGCGCAGCTGATCGGCGGTGGCCTGGGCGCGCAGGGCGATGATTTCCACCACGGCGACGGGTTCGGATTTGCCCAGCAGTTGAAAGCGTCCCAGGGGGCGGGTCAGGATGTCCTCCAGCCCCGCCACAGTATCGCCGGAGGCCAGCACCTGGGAACCCAGGTGTTTGTTCAGGCTTTCGATGCGCGAGGCGGTATTGGCGCAGTCGCCGACGATACTGTAGACGAAGTGACCGCCGCCTCCGGCGTGGCCGACATAGATCGAACCCGCCTCGAGGCCGATCCGCAGCGGCGACGTCAGGATTGGATGGCGGCGCTTGAACTCGGTGATCGCGGCGGCGGCGCCCAGCGCCGCCAGCACCGCCCGGCGGCGCACCGACAGCTGCGGCGAGGGGGCGGTCCAGGCGCACATGATGGCATCGGCCCGGAACTCGGTGACGCCCACGCCGTGCTCGCGGAGCGGCCGGGACAGGCCCTCGAAGTATTCGTTGAGGAAAGCCGCCAGCTCGCCGGGGGGCAGCTTTTCGGCGATGGTCGAAAAGCCGGCCATGTCGGTGGCCAGGCAGGTGCCGAACACCACCTTGTTGAGTGCCGACGGATCCAGTGTCTGGCGCGCCAGGTCGCGGGCGATCTGCTCGGGCAGGTAATAGCTGATCGCCGCGGAGACCCGGGCGCTGCGGCGCCTTTCCGTGAAGTACTGGGCGAACAGGCCGGCGAACAGGGCCGCCGGCAACTGTGCCAGCAGCGGAGTGGCGAGCGGCAGCCAGAGGTCGCGGGTCTCGAAACTGTGCAGGGCGGCCATCCCGTAGGCGGCGGCCAGCGCCAGCGACAGGGGCACGCCCCAGGC
The DNA here is from genome assembly GCA_049325095.1 of Pseudomonadota bacterium. Lineage (GTDB taxonomy): Bacteria > Pseudomonadota > Gammaproteobacteria > Pseudomonadales > Porticoccaceae > JAGPUQ01. Next base: position 101,523 of record JBMOPO010000026.1, read on the forward strand.
GGCGGGCAGCAGATAGGCCAACAGGGCCGCCGCCAACCCAAAGAGCAGCAGCGAGATCGCGGTCGCCGCCGGGCCGGGATAATCCAGGGAGCGGTCGGTGAGCAGATTGGCGAACGAGGTGGCGGCGATCTCGACGCCGCTCAGGTCGACACCATCCTCGCCGGTGAACACGGTGTAAAAGCGGTCCGGCTGCCCGGGATCATAGAGATCGGAATAGCCGACGAATGCCACCTTGCCGCTGAAATCCTGGGGCAGGGTGGCGGACGGATCGCGCGCGGCCCGCACCACCGCCTGGTAGGGCACTGTGGCGATGGTGCCCGGGGGGCCGTAGAAGTTCAGGTAGCGGACCCCGGGCTTGGTGTACAGCGCGGCCAGGGCGGACAGCAGGGGATCCGGGTCGCGCGCCACCTCCGCGAGCGCTCCGGCGAGGGGCAGGGCCGGCGCGGACGGCGATTCGGCACCGGCCGCGGTGCGGAGCTGCTGCATCCGGTAGCGAAGTGCGGCCGGGTCGGCACCGTCGGCCGACCGGGCCCCCGCCAGATCCATCCCGGAGAGCCCGGCCCGCCAATCCGCGCCGCGGCGCTCGGCATACAGCTGCAGTGCCGCGGCGGGCAGCGTGGGCGCGTCCCCGGCGCCGGACTTGAAGGTCCAGAACTCGTACACCGCGGCGCCCAGCTTGGGCAGCGGAAAGGGCCCCAGCCCGACGCTGCCCTCGACAAACTGCGGCAGCGGCGGATCGACGCTTTCGGTCCATAGCGAGCCGCGTTGCCGCCCTGCGGCGTCCAGCAGCGGCTGTTTCCTGCCCACCAGTTTTTCCAGCAGCAGGACGCGCCCGGAGTCCCGGATCGCGCGGGCGAACGCCGCATCCTCGGCGGCGCTTTTGGTGCTGGCGAAATGGACGTCGAAAACGATCAGGGAGGCGTTGCGGCGCGTCAGCTCCGCGATCAATTCGCCGTGCACGGTCCGCGGCCACTGAATGGGCAGGCTCGGCAGCCCCAGATCCGCTCCGGTTTGGCCGTTGATCCCCACCACCACGACCTCGTCCGGGGGCTGGATCGGTCCGCGCTGCCGGAACAGCAGGGGCAGGCCGACGCTCCGTTCGAACAGGTTTCCGGCGGGGGTGAGCGCAAGCACAGCGCCGCCCAGGCCCACGCAGGTCCCGAGCGCGGCACCGGTCAGCCAGCGGCGCATGGCAGCGGATGCGGAGGCGGCAGAGAGGCGGTTGGCAGCATGTCTGATTCAGCGCCGGCGTCGGTCGATGGACTTTCCATTCGGGGCGCTCCGCACGCTGCGCGACCCCACCCCGAGGGATCTTCCCCAGGGGTCAGTATCCCCGTTTGGCATCCAAGCATACAAGAAGCCATGGTTGAACGCGGCCCTTCGCATCCGCCGATGGCCTGGCCGCGGCGCCTTCCACCACTTTGCTCCGTTTTGGGTCAGGAAATTGCCGGACGACCCGGGATGAAGCATTCTCGAACGGGCTGGTTCCGGACTCGCGGATCTTAGTTGTTGTATACAAACAAATTGAATTTGTGTTCTTATTGGCATGCCAATTGCCGACATCGGCGGGGCGGACCTGAAGGGTCGCGGAGCGCAGGGAGTCTGGATCGATGGCAAGACAGGGGATGGCGAAGCGGCTGGGGTCGGCGCTCTGTGCGCTGGCGTTGCTGGGCGCGCTGCCGCCGGGCAGTGCCCGGGCTGCTTGCGAGCCGGTGGGACAGTTGGCATCGGTGCAGGGTACCGTGGAGGTCCAGCGGGACGGCGCGGCGCAGTGGCAGCCCTCGGCGCTCGGCGATGCCCTCTGCGAGGGCGACAGTGTCCGCACCGGGAAATACAGCCGCGCGGAAGTGGTCCTGATCAACGAAGCCGTGCTGCGCGTCGATCAGAACACCGCCATCCGGTTGGTCGATATCGCCGGGCGGGAAGACGAAACCTCACTGCTTTCCCTGGCCAAGGGCGTATTTTCCTCCCTGAGCCGGAAGCCGCGCCGGCTCATGGTCAGCACCCCCTATGTCAACGGCACCATCGAGGGTACCGAGTTTCTGGTGAGCCTCGACGGGGAGCGCGCCGAGATCAGAGTGCTCGAGGGCGCGGTGGTGGCCGAGAACGAGCACGGCCGGGTGCGCCTGGGACCGGGCGAAGGGGCGGCAACCGGCCCTGGCGGTGCGCCCCAGCCCTATCTGCTGGTGCGGCCGCGCGACGCGGTGCATTGGGCGCTCTACTATCCGCCGGTGGTCTATCCCGGCGCCGGCGATTGGCCCGCAACCGACTGGCGGGACGAGGCCGCGGATTCGGTGGCGGCCTATCTGCGCGGCGACATCCGGGCCGCCTTCGCCGCGCTGGAGGAGATCCCGGCCGGGGCGAGTGATCCCCGGCTGCTGGTCTATCGCGCTTCGCTGCTGCTCAGCGTGGGCCGTGTCGAGGCGGCACGGGCGGATATCGACCGGGTCCTGGGGGCGGATCCGGGGCATGGAGACGCCAACGCCCTGCAGGCCATCGTGGCGGTGGTTCAGGCCCAAGGCGGCGAGACGGCCCTCGCCGCCGCCGACCGCGCCGTGGCCCGGGCCCCGGAGGCTCCGGCCACCTGGATTGCCCTGTCGTACGCCCGCCAGACCGGATTCGATCTGCCGGGGGCACTCGCGGCGGCGGAACAGGCGCTGGCGCTGGCTCCGGACAACGCGCTGGCCTGGGCCCGCGCGGCGGAGTTGCAGTTGTCCCTCGGCCGGCGCGAGGCTGCGCTGGCGGCCGCCCGGCGCGCGGCCGAGTTGCAACCCGAGCTGTCGCGCACCCGCACCATGGAGGGCTTCGCGCACCTGGCGCGCGGCGAGACTCAGGCCGCGGCGGCGGCGTTTCGGGCGGCGATCGAACGGGATCAGGGCGATCCGCTGCCCCGGCTCGGGTTGGGGCTGGCGACGATCCGCGACGGCGATCTGGCGGGCGGCCGCCGGGAGCTCGAGATCGCCGCCAGCCTGGATCCCAACAATGCGCTGATCCGCAGTTATCTGGGCAAGGCCTATTTCGAGGAAAAGCGCGAGGAGCTGGTCGAGCGGGAGTACGCCACCGCCCACGAACTCGACCCCCGGGACCCGACCCCGCTGTTCTATCGCGCGCTGCACCGCCAGACCACCAACCGGCCGGTGGAAGCACTCGCCGACATGCAGCAGGCGATCGAGTTGAATGACAATCGGGCCATCTATCGCTCGCGCCTGCTGCTCGATTCGGATCTGGCCGCGCGCAGCGCCAGCCAGGCGCGCCTCTACGGCGATCTGGGGTTCGAACAACTGGCGCTGGTCGAGGGCTGGAAATCGGTGAATACCGACCCGACCAACCACTCCGCCCACCGCCTGCTCGCCGATTCCTATGCCAGCCGGCCGCGCCACGAGATCGCCCGGGTCAGCGAACTGCTGCAATCGCAACTGCTGCAGCCGCTCAACATCACGCCCGTCGCCCCCCAACTCGCAGAGAGCAACCTGTTTCTGATCAGCTCCTCCGGGCCCTCGACCCTGGGCTTCAACGAATTCAACCAGGTCTTCAACAGCGACGGCCTGCGCCTGCAGACCAGCGCCCTGGCCGGCGAGCACGACACCCAGGGCGCGGACGCCGTGGTCTCCGGCATTCACGGCAACCTGTCTTTCAGTTTCGGCGCCTTTCGCTACCGGACCGACGGCTTCCGCGACAACGCGGACCAGCGGGATGACATGGCCAATGCCTTCTTGCAGTACGACCTCTCGCCGGCCACCAGCGTGCAGGCCGAGTACCGCTACCGCGACAACGAGCGCGGCGACGTGCAGCAGCGGTTCTTCGCCGAGGATGTCTTCGACACCCTGCGCGATCAGCAGGAGAAGGAGTCCCTGCGCATTGGCGGGCGCCACGACCTGGCGCCCAACTCGACCCTGCTGGCGTCGTTCGTCTACCAGGATTCCAAGATCGGTAGCCGGGTCGACGACTTTCCTTTTCCGGGGGGCTTCATCGATGCCCGGGTGCCCGAGGACGCCATGACCACCGAGCTGCAGCATCTCTATCGCGGCGCCGGGTTCAATCTGCGCACCGGCGCCGGGCTGGTGGACCTCGAACGCGAGGAGGAGGTCCTGTTCGGTATCCCGGGGCTGCCGCCGATGCCGTCCTCCACCGACGCGGACCTCGCGCATCGCAACGGCTACGGCTACGCGGACATCCAACTGCTGGACCAGCTGGTCGCCACCCTGGGGTTGAGTTACGACGATGTCGATGCCGACAGCGGGGACGATCGCGATCAGCTCAATCCCAAGTTCGGTCTCACCTGGACCCCGATCGCCGGGACCACGGTGCGGGCGGCCGCCTTCAGGGTTCTCAAGCGCACCCTGATCACCGACCAGACCCTGGAACCGACCCAGGTCGCCGGATTCAATCAGTTCTACGACGACATCAACCTCACCGAGGCGTGGAACTATGGTGCCGCCCTCGACCAGCGGCTCGGCGACGGCCTGTTCGCCGGCGTCGACCTGACCGCGCGGGACCTCCGGGTCCCAAGCGTGCAGGTGTCCGACCTCGGGATTCCCATGGCGGTAGAACTCGACTGGCACGAATACATCGGCAGGGCCTACCTGTTCGCGACGCCGGCCGAGCGCGTCGCGCTCAGCGCCGAATACATCGTCGAGCGCTTCGAGCGTGACGAAGTCGGGCCCGAAGAACTGACCACGCAACGGGTGCCCCTGGGGCTGCGGCTGTTCGATCCGTCCGGCGCGGGCGGCTTCGTCACCGCCACCTACTGGCACCAGGACGGCCGCTTCGCGGGATTCCTGGAGCCCGGGATACGTTCGGGCAGGGACCGGTTCTGGCTGATCGACGCCGGTGTTTCCTATCGCCTGCCCCACAGGTACGGAATCCTGTCGGTGGCGGCAACCAATCTCACCGACGAGGACTTCCAGTATTTCGAGGTGGATTTCGACAACCCCGAGATCCAGCCGACCAGAAGCCTGATCTTCCGCATCACCCTGGCGCTGCCGTGACCGGAGCGGCACCCGGGCAGTCCCGGCGGCGGGACAGGCCGCCGCCATGCGGCGCTCGGCGGGTTTTCACGGTGTCCGCCCCATTGGGCGGGCGTCAGTCCAAGGCCGGACCCAAGGTCCGCATCATCCAGAGCAGGAGGTTTTTCATGTACAACAAGACCATCGGGTTGGCAGTGGGGGTTCTGGCGCTGTGGTCGCTGGGCGCCCAGGCGCACTACATCATCATCGGCGGCAAGCTGTACTACGACAGCATCGGCTGCGATACGCTGCTGAAGTCGGTGCCCAATCCCGCGACCAAGGATAGCGTGGTGGAGTGCGTGGCCAGCACGGCACTGGTGGAGGTCCTCTGTGAGAATCCTGCCAACAACGCGGTCGCGCCGGGAGAATCCGCGACCCAGGTGGTGCTGGTTGCGAGCGAACGGATCGACGAGACCGACATCACCGACAAGGTCAAGGGCAAGGCCGAGGTGACCGTGGTCATCGAGGATGACGCGCTGCTCAATCCGGAGTTCTGCGTGAACCCGAATTGGACTCCGGTGGAAGTGCTGGTGCGGGCCATGTCGGCGCGGATCAATGCCTATTCCTGTGTCGGCGACGGCCCGGATCCCTGCACGGACAAGGTGCTGGCCAGCCACCTGGAGACCAACTGCGTGCTGCCGGGCGAATATGACTTCGACAACCTGCCGGTTTCCGGGGTCACCCAGTACCAGTGTTCCGAACCCGTGATCGTGCACGACTCCTGACGGAGAGGTTGCGCGTCGCGACGCCATTTGGCTTTGGCGGGGTGTGCGGCGATGGCGGGCGGATTTCTCCGGTGGACGCCGCACCGGCGGTCCGCCCCCGCGGCGTCTCGGATCATGATTGGATCCGGCTGATGGATCCCCGAGCCTGCGGCGCGGCTCGGTCTGCGCCCGCGCGTTGCGGGCCTCCGGGGGTTGGTTGGTCGCCGGTGTTTTCCGCCGAAAGTGCGGAACATTATTTTTGCATGAAATTCAAGTAGCGCTCTATATTGGTGCGGGCGGCGGCTTCATACCGATTGCGAAAATAAGATGTCGCGTAGATGGTGTTCCGGTCGATCAGACTTTTCAGGAAATCGCATTTTCTACGGTAGAACTCTTGATCAGAAAACTGCATCTGTTCCTTTCGCAGGTCATGGCTGTCGGCCATGAATTCTTCCCAGGGCAGGCCAAAGCTCGACAGATCGATGTCGACCACGAACCTGGCGTTTTCGGATTCCGGCAGAGTCTTGTGCACCGTATCGAGAATGGCATCGCGCACTTCCCGGAGGAGTTGCGGATTCAGCATCCGTTGCGCAAAGGATTCGAACAACCGGGCGCTGCGCTCTTCGTTGTCGTCGGCGCCGGCATCGTAGATCGCATCGTGGAACCACAGCGCCATTTCGACCACATCGGCATTGCCGATTTGATCCGCGGCGCCGTCCAGCTCGCGCAGGCAATGGCGCAGGTGGCCGTGATTGTGATAGAACCGATGCGGTTCGGAGAAGTGGGTCATCAGGCATGACCAGCTTCGCTCGGCAATTGCAGCGGCGGGCGCGGTGGCGTTGCGCTTCCAGAGGTCGAGAAACCGGGGTTTGTATTCGGCTTCGAAAGCTTGCGATTCGGCTGGAATCACTCGGTCTCCTCGGATGCAGGAAACTGACTCGGGCGGTATGCCGCCGGTTACTGGACGGGGTGTCGGCCCGCCGCTGTGGGTGCCGGGAAACCCCTGCCGCAAGTGTAGCAGCATTCCCGCCGGGGCTTGCTGCAATCGATGGCGCGATGCTTGCCTTATGACCGATGTCGTATTTCGCAAGAACACCATGGCCGAGTCGGCGCTCAGCGCTTCTCCCATTCACACTTATCTGGAGCATCTGCTCGCCGATCTGCGGCAGATTTCCGCGGGCAGTCTCGCGGACTATATTCCGGAGCTGACCAAGGCCGATCCGGAATGGCTGGGCATGGCCATCGTCACCGTGGACGGCCATGTCTACCAGGTCGGCGATGCGCGGCAGACCTTCACCATCCAATCGATTTCCAAGGCGCTCACCTATGGGATGGCGCTCGAGGATCGCGATGTGGAGAAGGTCTTGTCCAAGGTCGGTGTCGAGCCTTCCGGGGAGGCGTTCAACTCCATCAGTCTGGAATCGCATTCCGGGCGGCCCATGAATCCGATGATCAACGCCGGTGCCATCGCCACCACCGGGTTGATTCTGGAAAAGGATGGGCGTGCCCCCATGGAGCGCATCCTTGAGACCTTTGCGCGCTATACCGGGGCGCCGGTCCGCATCGACGAGAAGGTCTATCGTTCGGAGAGCGCCACCGGCCACCGGAACCGGGCGATATCCCATCTGCTCTACGGCCACGGAATTCTCGATCGCGCGCCGGAGGAGGTGCTCGACCTCTATTTCCGCCAGTGCTCGATGCTGGTGACCGCCCGCGATCTGGCGCTGATGGGCGCCTGTCTGGCCAACAACGGGGTCAACCCGGTGACCGGGGTGGTCGCGCTCAAGGAGCGGTTCGTGGAGAAGGTGCTCAGCGTGATGAGCACCTGCGGCATGTACGACTATTCCGGGCAATGGGTGTTCGATGTCGGCATGCCGGCCAAGAGCGGTGTCGCCGGGGGCATCATGGCGGTGCTGCCCGGCCAGTTCGGCCTCGGCGTGTTTTCGCCCCGGCTGGATGCCAAGGGCAACAGCCTGCGCGGCGTCGAGGCCTGCCGGCGGGTGTCCAGGGACTTTCGACTGCATCTGTTCAACGTCGCCCGCTCCACCTCCGCCAACGTGATTCGCGCCGCCTACGACTGCGCCAGGTACAGGTCCAGGCGGCAGCGAAGAAAGGCCGAAATCGAGGCCCTGGCGCGCGACGGCTGCCGTATTCGGGTCTTCGAATTGCGCGGCGAACTGATGTTCGGCGCCACCGAGTCGGTCGTCCAGCAGATCGTCCAGCAGTTGGCGCAGATCGATTTCCTGGTCCTGGATCTGCGCCGGGTGTTCGAGATCGATCCCGCGGCGACCTCGATCCTGACCGCGCTCGCCGAGCTGTTGGCCGAGCGCGGCAAGCACCTGCTTTTCTCCGGGGCAAAGGAGCATTACCGCTTCGTGCGCCAGTTGCGCACGCGGGGCCTCGAAGGGCGCCTGCCGGCGCTGTTCGAATACGACGAACTCGATCGCGCCTTGGAGTGGTGTGAGGATCAGTTGCTGTCGTGCGCGGGTTTCGAGGTGGTCCACTCCGCCGCGCCCGTAGAGGATCTGAGCGCGCAGTATCTGTGCACCGGCTTCAACGAGGCCGAGCTCGACGAGCTGCGGCGGGCGGGCCGGCCGGTCCGCTTCGCGGCGGGCGAGCGCATTTGCCGCCAGGGCGATCCCGCGGCCTCCTTCTTCTTCGTGCTGGAGGGCGAAGTGGAGGCCATCGTCGAGACCGACGCCCAGCAGTCGCTGCGCCTGAGCATCATGGGGGCGGGGACCTGCTTCGGCGAGATCTCCCTGCTCACCGACCGCACCCGCTCGGCCGATGTGGTGGCGGTCGCCGCTACCCGGTGTCTGGAAATCCCCTTCGCCGCGTTGTCCGGCTCGGTGGAATCGAAGCTGATCGCCAATCTGGCGGCGCATCTGGCCGGCAAGATCGCGCGGGATACCGAGCTGCTGCAGCGGATCCTGTGACGGCCGGCCCCAGCGCGGCCGACCGCGCGTTCAGAAGCGCTCGCCGTCCTGGAGAAGCCGCCACTGCCCCGGCGGCAGGTTGCCCAGCCGGACATTGCCGATCCGCACCCGCTTGAGGCCGGTCACCTGGAGCCCGACCAGCTCGCACATGCGCCGGATCTGGCGCTTGCGGCCCTCGCGCAGCACGAAGCGCAGTTGATCGGCATTCGCCCAGCCGACCCGGGCCGGGCGCAGCGGCCGGCCGTCGAGGGCGAGTCCGTGGTTGAGCATCACCAGCCCGCGCCGGTCGAGCCGGCCTGCGACGCGCACCAGGTACTCCTTCTCGACGCTGGAATCGGCGCCGATCAGCCGCCGCGCCACCCGGCCGTCCTGGGTGAGCACCAGCAGGCCGGTGGAATCGATGTCCAGGCGGCCGGCCGGGGCCAGGCCGGCGGTGAAAGCCGCGTGCCAGCGCGGCCGGTCGCCGGACCACTGGTTGGCGGCGGTGACCAGCGCGGCGGCCGGCCGATGGGAGCCCTCGGCCTGGCCGGAGACGTAGCCCAGCGGCTTGTGCAGCAGAATGGTGACCTGGCGCTCCTGCCGCTCGCGGGCCGGCCGGGCGAGGCGGATCCCGGCGTCGGGCGCCACCCGGGTGCCCAGCTGGGTGACGCGCACGCCGTCGACGAACACCAGGCCCTCGGCGATATAGGCGTCGGCCTCGCGGCGCGAGCACAGCCCGCGCTCGGCCATCAGTTTGGAGACCCGGACCCCGTTGGCACCGGGCGTTTGGCCGGCGTCGCTCAGGCGAAGATCTCCGCCATCAGTTCGACGGCATCCGCGTTGGCGTCGGACAGCAGCAGGGTGCCCACCTGGCCGCGTTTGGCGGCCGCCGCCCAGCGCTGGGCGCGGTCGCGGATGCGCGCCGGCGGGCCGACCAGGTTGCAGGCATCGACCAGCGCGTCGGGTACCGCGGCGGCGGCCTCTTCCTTGCGCCCAGCGAGGTACAGATCCTGGATCTTCTCCGCCGCGGCCTCGTACCCCAGGCGTTTGGCGTAGTCGTTGTAGAAATTCTTGCTGCGCGCGCCCATGCCGCCGATGTAGAGCGCCAGATGGTTCTTCAGCGGCCGCATGCAGGCGGCGAGATCGTCGCCGATCACCACCCGCACGAAGGGCGCGACATCGAAGTCGGCCAGCGACTTGCCGCCGCCGGCGGCTGCGAAACCCTCTTGCAGCGGTCGTTCGAAGACGTCGAAGCGCTCGGGATCCATCCACACCGGGAAGAAGCCGTCGGCCACCTCGGCGGCGGCGCGCACCCCGGCCGGGGTGATGTTGGCGCTGTAGATGGGGATCCGGGCGTCGCAGTGGAGGATGCTTTTCAGCGGCTTGCCGAGCCCGGTCGCACCGGGTCCCCGATAGGGCAGCTGGTACATCTCGCCCTCGAAGCTGACCGGCGCCTCGCGGGCGAAGATCTGCTGCATGATCTGGATGTACTCCTTGAGCCGGGTCACCGGCTTGCCGTAGGCCACCCCGTGCCAGCCCTCCACCACCTGGGGACCGGAGGCGCCGAGCCCGACGATGAAGCGGTTGCCGGAGAGGTGCGCCAAGGTCATGGCGGTCATCGCTGCCATGGCCGGAGTGCGCGCCGGCATCTGCATGATCGCGGTGCCGGCGCGGATCCTGGTGGTATTGGCCAGGATCCAGGCGGCGGTGGATACGGCGTCGGCGCCGTAGGCCTCCGCGGTCCACACCGAGTCGTAGCCGAGCGCCTCGGCGTGGCGAATGACGTCCAGCGGTATTTTTACCTTGCTGCCCGAATAGCCGGTCATCAGTCCGAGCTTCATGATCGTTCCCCCGTGGTCGGTCCGGCGGGTCGCGGCCCCGCGCTCGGGGCTACCATAGCAGACCGCCCGCGGCGGCCGACAGCGGCGCCGGGCCGGCTGCTATCATGGGCCGCCGCCCGGACCGGCCGGTGCGCGCCGGCGGCGGTGACTGCCCGCTTCCCGCCCGGCCCTTCAGATTGCAGCGGTTGAACAGGAAGGCACCATGAGCGATTCCAGACCCACCCTGGCCATTCTCGGCGGCAGCGGCGATCTCGGCGGCGGGCTCGCGTTCCGCTGGGCGCGGGCCGGCTACCCGGTCATCATCGGTTCGCGCAGTACCGCCAGGGCCGAAGAAGCGGCCGCGGCGTTGCGCGCGCGGGGGGTGAAGGGCGAGGTGCGGGGCCTCGACAACCAGGCGGCGGCCGCGGCCGGCGACCTCCTGGTGCTGACCGTGCCCTTCGCCAGTCAGGCCTCCACCCTGGAGGCGGTCAGGGAGCAGGCGCAGGGCAAGATCCTGATCGACGTCACCGTGCCCCTGGTGCCGCCCAAGGTGGGGACCGTGCAGTTGCCGGCCGAGGGCAGCGCCGGGCAGATCGCCCAGAATCTGCTGGGTCCTGGCGTGCGCGTGGTGTCGGCGTTCCAGAACGTGGCCGCCGCCCACCTCGAGGATCCCGAGCACGATCCCGACTGCGACGTGCTGGTGTGCGGCGACGACGCCGAGTCCTGCCGGCAGGTGCTGGAACTGGTCGCCGCCGCCGGCATGAAGGGCTGGCACGCCGGTCCCATCGCCAATGCCGCGGCGGCGGAGGCCATGACTTCGGTGCTGATCACCCTCAACCGCCGCTACCGGATCCCGGGCGCGGGATTCCGCATCACCGGCACCCCGCAGGCGTGAGCCAGCCCCCGCCCGCAGCGCGGAGCGCCGCAGCCCGCGTGGAACTGATCGCGCTGCCCGGCATTCCCCAGGTCCGGCCCGGCGCCGACCTGGCGGCCCTGATCGAGGACGGATTGCGCGCCGCCGGAGAGCGGCTGCGCCGCGGCGACCTCCTGGTGGTCGCCCAGAAGGTGGTCTCCAAGGCCGAGAACCGCTACCGGGAGCTGGATCGGATCGCGCCCTCGGCGCGGGCGCTGGAGATCGCCGCCGCGGTGGACAAGGATCCGCGGGTGGTGGAGGTCATCCTGGGCGAGTCGCGGGCGGTGCTGCGCCAGGTGCCCGGGGTGCTGATCGTCGAGCACCGGCTGGGATTCGTGATGGCCAACGCCGGCGTCGATGCCTCCAACATCGAACAGGGCGGGCAGGCTGTCCGGCGCCTGCTGCTGCTGCCCGAGGACCCCGACGCCAGCGCTGCCCGCCTGGCGGCGGCCCTGGGCGAGCGCACCGGCGTGGTCCCCGGCGTGGTGATCAACGACAGCCTGGGCCGCGCCTGGCGCAACGGCACCGTCGGCACGGCGCTGGGCTGCGCCGGCCTTCCCGCGCTGCTCGACCGGCGCGGCGAGCGGGACCTGTTCGGCCGCGCCCTGCAGGTCACCGAGGTGGCGCTGGCCGATCAGGTGGCGGCCGCCGCGGCCCTGCTCCAGGGCGAGGCCGCCGAGGGCCGCCCGGTGGTGCTGGTGCGCGGACTGGGCTGGCCGGAGGCCGCCCCGGTCAGCCCCGCCAGCGCGCTGCTGCGACCCCGGGAGCGGGACCTGTTTCGGTGAGCGGCACCCGCGTCCTGGCCCTGTGCGGCGGCGTCGGCGGCGCCAAGCTGGCGCTCGGCCTGTACCGGCTGCTGGGCGGCGAGCTGGCCGTCGCGGTCAACACCGGGGACGATTTCACCCACCTCGGGCTGCGCATCTGCCCGGATCTGGATACCGTCACCTATACCCTGGCCGGCTGCGTCAACCCGGAGACCGGCTGGGGCCGGGCCGGGGAGAGCGGGCAGTTCATGGCCGCCCTGGCCGAACTCGGCGGCGAGGACTGGTTCTTCCTGGGCGATCGCGACCTCGCCCTGCACGTCGAGCGCACGCGGCGGCTGGCCGCCGGCGCAACGCTGAGTGCGGTCACCGACCACTTGGCCCGGGCGCTGGGCGTGCGGGCGAGGATTCTGCCGATGTCGGATCTGCCGGCGCCGACCCTGGTGGAGACCGACGCCGGCACCCTGGCTTTCCAGCATTATTTCGTGCGCGAGCGCTGCCGCCCGGCGGTGCGCGGCCTGCGTCTCGGCGGTGCCCAGGGGTGCGCCGTCCCGGAATTGCTGCGCCTGCTGCGCGATCCCGGGCTGGAGGCCATCGTACTCTGTCCCTCCAATCCCTGGCTCAGCCTGGACCCCATCCTGGCACTGCCCGGGGTGCGCGCCGCGCTGCGCGCGAGCCCGGTGCCGGTGGTGGCGGTTTCCCCTATAGTGGGCGGCCGGGCGCTCAAGGGCCCGACCGCCAAGATCATGGCCGAACTGGGGCTGGAGGTATCGGCCCGGACCATCGCCGCGCACTACGGGGACCTGCTCGACTGCCTGATCCTGGACCGCGCCGATGCCGCGCTGGCGGCGGACTTGCCGGGAACCCTGGTGGCGGCTACCGTGATGCACAGCGAAGACGACAAAATCGCCTTGGCGCAAACCACCCTGGCGGCCGCGCGCCGCTGCCGATGACGCGAGGGGGAGAGGGGTGAGCGGTTCGACCTGGGCCCTGATTCCGGTCAAGCCTCTGGCGCAGGCCAAGACCCGCCTGGCCGGCGTGCTGGCGCCCGCCGAGCGCCGCGCCCTGGTGCTGCACATGCTCGACGACCTGCTGGCGGCGCTGGACGAGGTCGCCGGCCTGGCCGGCATCGCCCTGGTCAGCGCGGATCCGGCGGTGGCCGAGCTGGGCGCGGCGCGCGGCCTGCGCGTGCTGCCGGAGCCCCGCCCCGGGCTCAACGCCGCGCTGCGCGGCGCCCTCGCGGCGCTCGCCGCCGAAGGCGCCGGGCGGGTGCTGATCCTGCCCGCCGACATCCCCCTGGCGGACGGTGCCGCACTGCGGCGCCTGCTCGCCGCGGCGCCCGCCGCCGGCCCGGCCGCGGCCCTGGTCCCGGCGGCCGCCGACGGCGGCACCAACGCCCTGTTGCTCGCGCCCCCCGGGCTGCTGGAGCCGGCCTTCGGCCCCGGCAGTTGCGCCCGCTTCCAGCGCGCCGCCCGGGAGTCGGGCGTGACCCCGGTGCTGCTCGAGCTGCCGCAGCTCGCCCTCGACATCGATCGCCCCGGCGACCTGCTGGCACTGGAGTCCGCCGGCCGGGGTGCGACCCGGACCCGCACCTATCTCCGCCACATCCGCGCTCGGGACCGGCTCGGGGCCGGCCCCCAGGCAGCGAGGCATGCGTCATGAACCAACGTTTTCGCCCGGATTCCGGGCTGCCCGAACGGGCCGAACTCGACGCCCTGCTGGCCCGGCTGCCGCTGCCGGAACTGATGGCGCGCGCGGCGGCGCTGCGCGACCTCGGTCGCGGCCAGCGGATCTCCTTCTCGCGCAAGGTCTTCATTCCGCTCACCCGGCTGTGCCGCGACCTGTGCCATTACTGTACCTTCGCGACCGTGCCCAGCCGGCTGCCTCAGCCCTACCTGGGCCCGGACGACGTCCTGGAGCTGGCACGGCGCGGCGCCGCCGCCGGCTGCCGCGAGGCGCTGTTCACCCTGGGCGACAAGCCGGAGCTGCGCTACCCGGCGGCGCGGCGGGCGTTGGACGAACTGGGGTTCGCCTCCACCCATGCGTACCTGGTCGCCATGGCCCGGCGGGTGTTCGACGAGACCGGGCTGCTGCCGCATCTCAACCCCGGGGTGATGGCGCCGGAGGAACTCGCCGCCGGTCGGGAGGTGTCGGTTTCCCAGGGCATCATGCTGGAGAGCGCCGCGGCGCGCCTGGGCGAGCGCGGCGGGCCCCACTTCGGCTCGCCCGACAAGGTGCCGGCAGTGCGCCTGGCCTGCATCGCCGCCGCAGGCGAGCTGGCGATCCCCTTCACCAGCGGCATCCTGATCGGCATCGGCGAGACCCGTGCCGAGCGCCTCGACGCCCTGTTCGCGCTGCGCGATCTGCACCGGCGCCACGGGCATCTGCAGGAGATCATCATCCAGAATTTTCGCGCCAAGCCCGGCACCCGGATGGCCGCGGTGCCGGATGCGCCGCTCGAGGAACTGCTCTGGACCATCGCCGCGGCGCGGCTGATCTTCGGGCCGGAGATGAGCCTGCAGACGCCGCCCAACCTCAATGCGGGCGCCCTGGCTGCGCTGCTCGACGCCGGCATCGACGACTGGGGCGGGGTGTCGCCGGTGACGCCGGATTACGTCAACCCCGAGCGGCCCTGGCCGCACCTGGAACAGCTCGCCGCCGAGACCGCCGCGGCCGGCAAGCTGCTGGTCGAGCGGCTCGCCCTCTATCCGGCCTATACCCGGGACTTGGCGCGCTGGCAGGCGCCGGCCATGGCGACTGCGGTGCGCCGTGCCATGGACAGCGACGGGCTGGCGCGGCGCGATCCCTGGAGCCCGGGCGCCGGCACGCCGCCGGGCTTCGCCACCGGGCGCGAGGGCTGGCAGTGCGCCCCGCCGCCGGCCGGGGCCGAGGTCCAGCGCATCCTCGCCCGCGCCCGGGGCGGCGCGCGCCTGGAAGAGGCCGAGATCGTGCGCCTGTTCGAGGCCCGCGGCGCCGAGTTCGACACGGTCTGCGCGGCCGCCGACGCACTGCGCGCCGAGCAGTGCGGCGAGGTGATCACCTATGCCGTCAACCGCAACATCAACTACACCAACATCTGCCTGCACGCGTGCAGCTTCTGCGCCTTCTCCAAGGGCAAGACCCATGAGGATCTGCGCGGCCGGCCCTATCTGCTCGACCTCGAGGAGATTGCCGCGCGCGCCCGCGAGGCCTGGCGGCGCGGCGCCACCGAGGTGTGCATGCAGGGCGGCATCCACCCCGACTATACCGGCGACACCTATGTCGGGATCTGCCGCGCGGTGAAGGCCGCGGTGCCCGAGATGCACGTGCACGCCTTCTCGCCGCTCGAAGTCACCCAGGGAGCGCGCACCCTGGGCGTGCCGCTGCGCGACTACCTGGCCCGGCTGCGCGACGCCGGGCTCGCCAGTCTGCCGGGCACCGCCGCCGAGATCCTCGACGACGAGGTGCGGGCGCTGATCTGCCCCGACAAGGTCACCACCGCGGAGTGGCTGGACGTCATGGAGACCGCCCATGCGCTGGGGCTGCGTTCGACCGCCACCATCATGTTCGGGCATCTCGACCGGCCGGCGCACTGGGCCCGCCATCTGCTGCGGATCCGCGATCTGCAGGCCCGCACCGGCGGCTTCACCGAATTCGTGCCGCTGCCCTTCGTGCACATGGAGGCGCCGCTCTACCGGCGCGGCGGCGCCCGCCGCGGGCCGACCTTCCGCGAGGCGGTGCTGATGCACGCGGTGGCGCGGCTGGCCCTGCACCCGCTGATCCCCAACATCCAGACCTCCTGGGTGAAGCTGGGGGTCGAGGGTGCCACGGCCTGTCTCGAGGCCGGCGCCAACGATCTGGGCGGCACTTTGATGAACGAGAGCATCTCCCGCGCCGCCGGCGCCCGCCACGGCCAGGAGATGACGCCGGCGCGCATGGAGGCGCTGATCCGCGGCCTGGGCCGGGTGCCGCGCCAGCGCACCACCCTGTACGGCGCCGCGCCGGCGCGGCTGGTGGCGGCCGCCGCGGAGTGAGCGCGGCGCGCCCGGTCAGGCGCGCGCTTCGAGTTCGGTCCAGCGGGCCAGCAGCCGGTCGAGCTCGGGCTCGATGTCGTGCAGGCGCCGGCTGGCCGCCGCCACCCGCCCGGGATCCCCGGCGTAGAAGTCCGCCGCGCCCAGCGCCGCCGCCAGCTCCTGCTGCTCGCGCTCGAGGGCCGCGATGCGGTCCGGGATCTTCGCCAGCTCCTCCCGCTCGCGGTTGTTGAGCCCGGTCCTGCCGGCGCGCGGGGGCGACGCGGGCTGGGCCGGGGCCGCGCGCCGGCCGGCATCGCGGGCCGGCGGGGCCGGCCGCTGGCGCAGATAGTCCTGGTAGCCGCCGACGTATTCGCGCACTTCGCCGTCGGCATCGAAGGCGATCAGACTGGTGACCAGGTTGTCGAGAAAGGCGCGGTCGTGGCTGACCAGGAGCAGAGTGCCGGGGTAGTCGAGCAGCCGGTTTTCCAGGATCTCCAGGGTCTCGGCATCCAGATCGTTGGTGGGCTCGTCGAGCACCAGCAGATTGGCCGGGCGGAGGAACAGCCGTGCCAGCAGCAGCCGGTTGCGTTCGCCGCCGGACAGGTTGCGGACCGGGCCGCGCGCCTGGGCCGCAGAAAACCCGAATTCGCCCAGGTAGCCCAGCACCGACTGCTCCCGCCCCTGGATCTCGACCGCAGTACGGCCCTGGCCCAGGGCGTCGACCAGGTTGGCGGCTTCGTCCAGGGACTCGCGCAACTGGTCGAAATAGGCGATCGCGAGCCGGGTGCCGTGGCGCACGGTGCCGGCCTGGGGTGCGAGCTCACCCAGCAGCACCCGGATCAGGCTGGTCTTGCCGCAGCCGTTGGGGCCCAGGATGCCGACCCGGTCGCCGCGCTCGATGCGGGTCGAGAAGTCGCGCAGCAGCGCTCGCCCGGCCAGGCTCAGGGCGAGGTGCTCGGCCTCGATGACCAGTTCGCCGGAGCGCGCCCCGGCGTCGAGGCGCAGCTTGACGTCGCCGGCCCGCTGCCGGCGCGCCGCCCGCTCCCGGCGCAGGGCAACCAGGGCCTGCACCCGGCCCTGGTTGCGGGTGCGGCGCGCCTTGACGCCCTGGCGGATCCAGGCCTCCTCGGCCGCCAGGCGCTTGTCGAACAGCGCGTCCCGGCGCTGCTCGGCCGCCAGGGTGGCGGCGCGCTCGCGCTGGTAGCGGTCGTAGTCACCTGGCCAGAGACTGAGCTTGCCGCGGTCCAGTTCGGCGATGGCGGTCGCCACGCGCCGCACCAGGGTGCGGTCGTGGGAGACGAACACCAGGGCGCCGGGAAACTCCAGCAGGAATTTTTCCAGCCATTCGATCTGCCGGATGTCGAGATGGTTGGTGGGCTCGTCGAGCAGCAGGACGTCGGGGTCGGCGGCCAGCGCCCGGGCCAGCAGGACCCGGCGCTGGAAGCCGCCCGAGAGCTGTTCGATGCGGTCGCTGCCGTTCAGCCCGAACCGGCTGAGCAGGGCGTCCCGGCGCTGCTCCAGGCGCCAGCCGTCGGCGGCGTCGATGCGCTCCTGCAACGCCGCGATCTCGGCCCGGGCGGCGGAGTCGTCCCGGCCCGCGGCGACCAGTTCGCGATGCCGGGCGCGCCACTCGGCCTCCTGCCCGAAACCCTCCGTCACCAGGTCCTCGACCCTGCCCTCCAGGTGGGTGGGGACCTCCTGGGGCAGCCAGGCCAGGCGCTGCCCGGCCGGGCGGATGATGCGGCCGCTGTCCGGCGGAATCCGCCCGGCGAGCACCCCGAGCAGGGTGGATTTGCCGGCGCCGTTGCGCCCGACCAGGGCGACCCGCTCGCCGGGGCGGAGCTGCCAGTCGATCTCGTCGAGCAGGGCGAGCGTGCCGAAGTGGAGGCTGACCTGGTGCAGGTGCATGGAGTCTGGGCTGGGGACGCCGCGTGGGTGCGGGGCCGGCGCTACCCCTGGACCGCCATTGTGGCGGGTTTTGTCCGGCCTGCCCATGTCCGCGTGCGGGACGCCGGCGCCGGGCGGGCCTGGACCCCTGGTCTGGGAGGTCTGCCGACAGGGGAGCCGACCCGTCCGCCCCGCAGGGGCTCCCGTCGCGCCAAACGGCCGGGTGCAGCGCGGTTTCGCGCAGGCCGGCGCCCGGTGTTTCCGCCCCGGCGTCGAGCGGGCCGGCCGCGGCGGTACAGCGCGGTGCCGGGCGGCTGGTAAACTCCCGCGGCCGGGCCCGACATCCAGCGCCCGCCCGGGTCCGGTCGTCCGCAGGTCATCGAGGAACAGCTCATGGATGCGCTCGCCGCGCTGCATCGCCGCAGGTCCGAGTCCGCGCTCGGCGAGCCGGCGCCGGAAGGGGAGGTGCTCGACAACATCCGCCGCGCCGCCCTGACCGCCGCCGACCACGCCACCCTGCGGCCCTGGCGGTTTCTGGAGATTCGCGGCGCGGCGCGGCAGCGGCTGGGGGAGCTGTTCGTGCGCGCCCGGGAGGCAAACGAAGGCGAGCTCGCACCGGCCGAGCGCGAGCGCACCCGCAACCGGCCGCTGCGCGCGCCCCTGCTCATCGTGGTGATCGCCAGTTGTCGCACCACGGCCAAGGTCCCCGAGATCGAGCAGTTGATTTCCGCCGGGGCCGCCGCCCAGAACATGCTCAACGCCGCCTATGTGCAGGGCGTGGGGGCCATCTGGCGCACCGGGGACTTCGCCTACGACGCGACCGTCCGCGCCGGGCTCGGGTTGGAGCCCCGGGAGCGGATCCTCGGCTTTCTCTATCTGGGCACCGTCATCGAGCCGCGGCCGCCGCGACCCGAGCTGAACCCGGCCGATTTCTTTCGGGACTGGCCTGCCCCGGACTCCGCTGCGGGGGCGGGCTGAGGGGCGCGGATAGTGTTTTCCAATCCTGAAATGAGCCTGAAGCGGGGGGTCGGATGTAGGGCTTCAGGACCCGGATTTCCGGGAAGGGTTGATGGACTGAAGGAGCGCTGCCCGCGCCCTTTGGAGGCGGCGGGCAGC
>JBMOPO010000027.1:0-7956 GCA_049325095.1 Pseudomonadota bacterium
TGCCCGAGAGCCCGGCGCCGCACAGGCTGCCGGCCTGGTGGCCGGGGAAGATCTCCACCTCATCGGGCAGGGTCAGCAGCCTGGCGTGCAGGCTGTCATGGAGCACCCCGGCCATCTCGCGCTCCTGTCCGGCGAGATCCGGGCGGCCCACGGCGCCGACGAACAGGGTGTCGCCGGTGATCACGAACCAGGGCGCCCGCCCCCGGCGCAGATCGGTGACCAGCAGGCAGATGCTGTCCGGGGTGTGGCCCGGCGTATGCAGCACTTCGATCCGGACGTTGCCGACCTCGATGCGCTGGCTGTCGTGCAACGGCTCGAAGGGGTAGGTGACGCGCCCCTGGTCGGATTCGTGCAGGCGGTAGGGCGCGCCGGTGCGCCGCGCCAGCTCGCGCCCGCCCGAGTAGTGATCGGCATGGACGTGGGTGTCGATGACGTGGGTGATGCGCACCTGGGCGCGCTCGGCCTCGGCGATGAACCACTCCTCGTCGCCGGCCACCACGTCCACCGCCACCGCCTTGCCCTGGCCGGCGCAGCCGAAGAAGTAGGAAAGGGAAGCATCGGCGAGGGTACGTTGCCGGAAAAACATGGGTCATCGCCTTCAGAAGACCAGGATCTTTTCCGCCCACTGCGTCCAGTCGGCGAGTTCGTCGAGGGTGCCGCGATGCACACCGTCGCTCAGTTCCTCGGACGCGATGCCGCGCGCCGCCAGGCAGGTGCCGCAGGCGCCCACCGCGCCGGTCCCCGCGCGGGCGATGCGGCCGAGCATGAGCTGCAGGTTGTAAAAGCCCGCCGGCACCTGCTGGCCGCGCTTGGCGGCCAGGGCGGCATCGCCCATCAGGAACAGGCGCACCTCCTGCCCGGTGCGCCCCGCCAGTGCCCCTGCGAGACGCAGGCCGTTGTAGGTGCGCTCGTCGCCGTAGGGGGCGCCGTTGAGGATGAACAGGGTTTTCATCCGAGTCTTGATCTAATAATCCAATGATTGTTGGAGTATCATCCGCGCTGGATTCCACTTGTCAACCCCGCGGGGACGCTCCCGCGCATCGCCACGACCATGAACGACGCCCGCACGCTCAAGGATGCCCTCTACCAACAGGTCGCCCGCATCGCCGGGGCCGCCGCCAGTCCCAAGCGGCTGGAGCTGATCGAACTGCTGGCGCAGGCGCCCAAGCCCGTCGAGCGGCTTGCCGCCGAGGCCGGCATCAGCCTCAAGCTGGCCAGCGCCCACCTCAAGGCGCTGCGCGCCGCCCGCCTGGTCGAAGCCGAACGCCGGGGCCGCCAGGTGATCTACCGCCTCGCCGGTCCCGGCGTCGCCGGCCTCTGGGTGCAGTTGCGCGCGCTCGCCGAGGAGCGGTTGTTCGAGCTGCAGGACGCGCTGCGCCGGCTGGCCGCGGCCGGCGGCGAGTGGCGCAGCGAGGACCGGGCGGAGCTGCTGCGCAAGGCGGGGGATGGCGAGCTGATCCTGCTCGACGTGCGCCCGGCCGACGAGTTCGCCCAGGCCCATCTGCCCTTTGCGCGCTCGCTGCCGCTCGACCAGTTGCGCGCCCGGCTCGCGGAACTGCCCCGGGACAAACCCCTGGTGGTTTATTGCCGGGGGCCGTACTGCCTGATGTCGGCCGATGCCGTGCGGTTGCTCAATGAGCAGGGCTTCACCGCGGTGCCGTTGCGCGAGGGTGTGGCGGAGTGGCGGGCGGAGACGGCCGCCGGCCCCGCGACCTGACGGGTTGCTGAACAACTGCCGGCGCTGCATCTGCGCCGTTGAAAATGGCCTCGAGGCGTTGATCTATTCCCGGCAGCCTCCGCCTTTCTCGGCCATTCCCGCCCTGCGCCCGCTGCCCCGCCAAGGGTTTTCGGCAGCCCGCCGGTGGGCTTGGTGCAATCCCGGCCGGCCTGGTACCGGGCAGGTGCGGGACTCCGGGCCCCGGGCGGGCCGGTTCCCTCCGGCATCGCCCTCGCCGTGGGGCCGACACCGCCGGCCATCGCAAAATTCCTGCTAGGCTCCGCACTCCGTTCGCTGACTCAGACGAGAGCTGTCCATGAAATTGATGTCCTTCGGCGCCGCCCTGTTGCTCGGTGGCAGTGCGTTGCTGGTTCCTTCCCCGGCCGCGGCCGCAGATCTCGAAGTTCCCGCGGGAGCCACCCACCGCCTGGATCCCGCCCAGGCCACGGCGCGATTCGATACCTGGAAACTCGGCGATGGCGCCACCCTGGTGTTGCCGCCCGGGGTGGAGCGCTGGCGCTGGGAGGTGGAGCGGGCGGAAATCGGCGACGGGGTGCGGATCCTGGGTGCCGGTCCGGCCGGCGCCGCGGGGGCCGATGGCGCCGGCCGGACCGGCAAGGCGGCCAACTGCAGCGATGGTGCCGCCGGCGGCGCGGGGGCTGACGGCGGTGCCGGTGGCGATGGCGCCGACCTGGAGTTGCGCGTCGGCTTGGTTGCACTGGGTTCGCTGACCGTGGATACCTCCGGTGGCGCCGGCGGCGACGGCGGTGACGGCGGTCGCGGTCAGGACGGCAGCGACGCCAGGAGATGCCCCGGCGGCGACGGCGGTGCCGGCGGCCGGGGCGGCGATGGCGGCGACGGCGGAGACGGCGGGGAAGTCCGCATCCGCTATTACCGGGTGGAGGACGCCGGCGTGCCCGCCGACCCCGGCGCGGCGATTCGCGTCCTGGCCGAGCTCGGCAATGGCGGCGCCGGCGGGCGGGGCGGCGAGGGGGGCCGGGGCGGTGCCGGCGGCTATGTGCAGGGGCACACCCTGACCGGCGGTCAGAAATGGGTGGCCGGTGGCGATGACGGCCGCGCGGGTGCGCCGGGGGCTGCCGGGAGAGGGGGCGTCGCGGGGCGCTTTACCATCGAGCCCGACGTGGAGCGCAGGCTGGATCAATTGCTGGAGCGGGGTACACCTGCGGAATCCGGCGCGCCGGCCGCCGATGATCGCCTGCACGACCTGGAGCGGGAACTGGAAGCCATGCGCCGGCGACTGGAGGCCCTCGAACGCGACGGCGGGCACTGAGCCGTTAGCGCCGGCTCGGCCGCTTGATGCACCACTATGGGGCATCGCGCCCCGTGGTGAGGTCGGCGATGCCCCCCGCTGAATCAGGCGTGCGGCGCCCGCCCGGCGGGTGCCGGCGCCGCCGGGCACTTGTAGAGAGCCCGGGAATATCGGCACAACTTCTTGAAGAAAAACGCTTTATTTCTTCGTGCGGCGCACGCCGGGCGGCGCCGGCCGTGCACTTGCGCGCTTGAATCCGGCGCCCGGATCCGGGTTGCGCCCTCCGGGCCTGTCAAAAATCGTTCATAAACCGGATTTCCCCCGCGTTTTTTTGGTGTTTCTGGCACGGGAAGTGCTGGGACAGGGTCGCGTTCAGCGCACCGGGACCTGCCGAGGGTCCTCATTCCAATGCACGAGAGGGAAAAACCATGTCGATCAAGATCTCCGATTTCATCCGCAGCGGCGTCCTCGCGGCCGCCATGGGCAGCGCCCTGGTGGCGGCGCCGGCAGTTCAGGCTGCCGGCGAGGTAACGGCATCCGCTGCGGTATCCAACATGTACCTGTGGCGCGGCATCGATCTGGGCAACGGCAGTCCCGCGGTGTCCGGGGATCTCAAGTACAGCATCGGCGGCGCCTACGCCGGGGTCTGGATGAGCAGCGGGGATGATTCCCTGGGCAACGAGTACGACTACTACGCGGGCTACGGTGCGGAACTGGGCGATTTCACCTTCGACATCAGCCTGTGGAATTACAACTATTCCGACAACGGTGTGGTCGGCAAGGGCTTCAACGTGTCCGACGACACCACCGGCGAGCTGAGCGAGATCATCACCACGGTTGGCTTCAAGACCATCAAGCTGTCCTACTACGACAACATCGCCGGCGCCACCGGTTATGAGTACTGGACGCTCAGCGGCGGCATCGGCCAGTTCAGCGCGACCGTCGGCATGCACGACCCGGAGGGCAGCGGGACCAACGACATGACCCACGTCAACCTGACCTACGCCTTCAACGATCGCATTTCCTTCACCGCGAGCAAGGTGGTCGACCAGGACCTGGGCAAGAACGATCCCGGCGCTTTCGACGAGGACCTGATGTTCGTGGTCGCCTACTCGCTGCCCATCGAAATCTGATCGAAGCGACTCCTCCACCCCCTTGAGCGCCGGCCCCCCGGCGCTTTTTTTTGTCGCCGCTATTTGTCATCGCGCCGCCGATGCCCGGGCGATCGGGCGGCCGCTCAGTCCACCGGTGCGACCGGCTCCGGCGCCGGCTGGATCCTCACCACCTGCCGGTCGCCGGTGGCGAATCGCTGCCGCAGCTCGGCCTCGCGGCGGCGCACGGCGGCAAGGTTGAGCTCCTTCACGTGGCCGAAGCCGCGGATGAACTCGGGCAGGCCGGCGATCTCGGCGGCGAGGTGGCGATTGTCGGCGTTCAGCGCGCGCAGGAGGTCCTCGATGCCCTGTTCGTAATCGGCGATGAGCTGGCGCTCCAGGCGCCGCTCGGCGGTGTAGCCGAAGGGGTCGAGCGGCGTGCCGCGCAGGCAGCGGAGCCGGGCCAAGAGGGCGAAGGCCCGCAGGATCCAGGGGCCGAACTCGCGCTTGATCAGCCGCCCGGTATCGGGGTGGCGGCGGGCGAGCAGCGGCGGGGCCAGATGGAAGCTCAGCCGGTAATCGCCCTCGAACTGGCGTTCCAGTTCGGCGCGGAATTCGCCGTCGGTGTAGAGGCGGGCGACCTCGTATTCGTCCTTGTAGGCGAGCAGCTTGAAGTAGTTGCGCGCCACTGCCCGGGTCAGCGGCCAGTCGCCGCCGGCCTCGAGGGCCGCCTCGGCGGCGCGCACCCGGTCGATCAGCTTCCGGTAGCGCTCGGCGTAGCGCCGGCTTTGATAGGCGGTGAGGCGCCCGGCGCGGTCGTCGACGAGCTGGTCCAGGGTTTCGGCCGGCGCCTCGTAGTCGGCCTCGGCGATGCCGGCGGCGCGGCGCACCGCCTCGGCGTCGACGGCGTGGCGGCGGCCCCAGGTGAAGGCGCGCAGGTTCTGCTCCACGGAGACGCCATTGAGGCGAATGGCCTCGGCGAGCGCCGCCTCCGACAGCGGGACGAGGCCCAGTTGCCAGGCATGGCCCAGCAGCAGGAAATTGGCGGCGATGGCATCGCCCAGCAGCGCCCGCGCCAGGCTGGCGGCGTCGATGAAGTGGGCCGCGGCGGTGGCGGCGCGGATGGCATCCTCCATGGCATGGCCGGGGAAGGGGGCGTCCGGGTTGCGGGTGAAGTCCGCGGTCAGGGATTCGTGGCTGTTCACCAGGGCGCGGGACTCCGGCGCGAGGCGGGCCAGGCTGTCGCGCCCCGAGGCCACCACCAGGTCGGCGCCGAGCAGCAGTTGGGCGCTGCCGCGGGAAATGACGTGGGCGTGGATGTCCTCGGGGCGGGGCGCGATGCGCACATGGGAGGTCACCGCGCCGAACTTCTGCGCCAGCCCGGTCTGGGTCATCACCAGGGCGCCGCGGCCTTCGAGGTGCGCGGCCATGCCCAGCACCGCGCCCAGGGTGAGCACGCCCATGCCGCCGACGCCGGGCAGCAGCACATTGAAGGGCGCGGTCAGCGCCGGCACCTCGGGCGCTGGCAGGTCCGGCCAGGCGGTGCCCGGGTCGCCGCTGTGGATGCGCTTGAGCTTGGCGCCGTGGACGCTGACGAAGCTCGGGCAGAAGCCCTTGAGGCAGGAGAAGTCCTGGTTGCAGGCGCTCTGGTCGATGGCGCGCTTGCGGCCCAGGGGGGTCTCCACCGCCACCACCGAGAGGCAGTTCGACTGCACCCCACAGTCGCCGCAGCCCTCGCAGACCCGCTCGTTGATGAACACCCGGCGCTCCGCGGCCGGCGCCTCGCGGCGCTTGCGGCGCCGGCGCAACTCGGTGGCGCACACCTGATCGTAGATGATCACCGTGGTCCCTGGCACCTCGCGCAGCTCGCGCTGCACGCCTTCCAGGCGGTCGCGGTGGTGGATGGAGAGCGCCACGCCGGGGTGGCGGGCGGCGAGTCCGCGCGGGTACTTGTCGGGATCGTCGCTGACCAGGGCGATGCGCTGCACGCCTTCGCCGGCGAGCTGCTGGATGAGCTGCTCCACGGTCAGGCTGCCGTCGAGGTGCTGGCCGCCGGTCATGGCCACGGCGTCGTTGTAGAGGATCTTGTAGGTGATGTTGACCCCGGCGGCGACCGCGGCGCGGATGGCGAGGATGCCGGAGTGGAAATAGGTGCCGTCGCCGATGTTCTGGAACACATGGCGGGTTTCGGTGAAGGGCGCCTGGCCGAGCCAGGCCGCGCCCTCGCCGCCCATCTGGGTGAAGGTTTCGGTGTTGCGGTCCATCCAGGTGACCATGTAGTGGCAGCCGATGCCGGCCATGGCGCGGCTGCCCTCCGGCACCTGGGTGGAGGTGTTGTGCGGGCAGCCGGAACAGAACCAGGGCTGGCGTTGGAGCGGGCCGCCGAGCCGCGCCGGCGGCTCCGCTGGCGGTTCGCGCAACTGCCCGGCCAGCTCCGCGATTTCCGGGCGGTGCCGCAGCCGGGCCAGGATGGCGCGGGCGATCAGGGTGGGGTCGAGCTCGCCGGCCGGACTGAACAGCGGTTGGCCGCGCGCGTCGCGCTTGCCGAGCACCCGCGGCCGCCGGCCGTCCGGCAGGTCGTAGAGCAGATCGCGCAACTGCTCTTCGATCAGGCCGCGCTTCTCCTCGACCACCAGGATCTCCTCCAGACCCGCGGCGAAGGCCCGCGCGCCCTCGGGCTCCAGCGGCCAGGGCATGGCGACCTTGTAGAGGCGCAGCCCCAGCCGGCGGGCCAGGGGCTCGTCGATGCCCAGGTCGGCGAGCGCCTGGCGCATGTCGAGCCAGGCCTTGCCGGTGGCGGCGATGCCCAGGCGCGCGCCGGGACTGTCGAGCACCACCGCGTCGAGCCGGTTGGCGCGGGCGTAGGCGAGCACCGCGGCGCGCTTGGCGATCTGCAGCCGCGCCTCCTGCTCGACCGGCGGGTCCGGCCAGCGCACATGGAGACCGCCGGCGGGGAGCGCGACGTCCTCCGGCAGCCGGATCCGCACCCGGTGGATGTCCATGTCGGCCACCGCGTAGGCGTCCATGTTGTCCGGGGTGGTCTTGAGGCCCACCCAGCAGCCGGCGAAGCGCGACAGCGCCCAGCCGTGCAGGCCCAGGTCGAGCACATCCTGCACGCTGCCGGGGTGGAGCACCGGCAGGCTGGCGGCGATGAACATGGGCTCGCTCTGGAAGGCGAGGGTGGAGGACTTGCACAGGTGATCGTCGCCCACCACCGCCAGCACACCGCCGTGGGGCGAGGTGCCGGCATTGTTGGCGTGCTTGATGGGGTCCATGGCGCGGTCGAGCCCCGGCCCCTTGCCGTACCAGAGCCCGAACACGCCCTGGTAGCGGGCGCCGGGGAACAGGTTGAGCTGCTGCGAGCCCCACAGGGCGGTCGCCGCCAGCTCCTCGTTGACGCCGGGCTGGAAGTGGATGTGGTGGCGCTGGAGGTGCTCGCCCGCCGCCCAGAGCGCGCTGTCGAGGCCGCCCAGCGGCGAACCCCGGTAGCCGGATACGAACCCCGCGGTCTCCAGGCCGGCGGCCTGATCGCGCAGGCGCTGCACCAGCAGCAGGCGCACCAGCGCCTCGATGCCGTTGAGATAGGCGCGGCCCTGGGTCAGGGTGTACTTGTCGTCGAGTGAAACCGGCATGGCGCTACTTCGTCGTGCGGTTGGCAACAGCATAACAGGCGCGGCAACCGGGCTGCGCCCGGCCGCGGCGCGCGGGCCTGAAGCTTCGACCTCCGGCGGGCGGCGCCGTTTGCCCGGCGGCGGGGCGGCGGTATCGCGCCCCGGACCCCCGGTGGTTTGGCCTGAGTTTGTGAAGAAACGCACGTCCTGTGCCTTTCTTCTGTCGCGAGTCCGGTGCACGCCCGGACTTGCTCGCGCGGATCGAGC
>JBMOPO010000028.1:0-116870 GCA_049325095.1 Pseudomonadota bacterium
AGGGCTCCCGGGCGCCTCGGCGACCCACCATGAGAAGATTTCTCAACCACTGAACGGATTCCGGAGGTCGTTCATGTTCGCAAGCTCCCGACCAGTTCGCGGCGCGGATTGTTCAGACCTTCCTTATATAGAAAACTTATCGGAAAAAGGAGCCATATCAGCAGGGCGATCCAAGCCCTCGGTTTGCCGCTATCGCTCAGTAGCCGATAGATCAACCAAGCGGCGCAACACCAAACCGCGATATTGACCAACAGGAGGCCACCTAGACCCAGAGGCGTTTGGTAAGCGTTTGCCACCAGCCAGGACATGGCAGGCGGCTGATTGGATTGATATTCGCGGCTCAGGCCGTCACGCAACTGCACCAGCGTGTCGTAGGAAATATGGCCCGGCCAGTGGGCCCAGGCCAGCAGTGCCGCGCCCATCAAGAGGACGAGAGTCGGTAGGATTGACTGGCATACTGAATGGCGTCCCTTGCATATCACGCTTCGGTAGTCCTTTGATCGGCACGCTCTTGGAATGATATCCGGGTCAGAGTTCCTCTAGCCAGCAATTACCTCGGAAGCCTTGGCTGTATATCCCGACGGGCCGTTGCCGATTCCAGGGAGATGTCCTGGTGTTCGTGAATATCTCAGTCTGCCTTCGCCAGTTGCTCCCGGGCGCGGGCCACCGCGGCGCGGACCTGATTGGGCGCGGTGCCGCCGATGTGGTCCCGGGCGGCGACCGACCCCTCCAGGGTCAGGATCTCGAATACGTCCCGATCGATCTGCCCGGCGAAGGTGCGCAGTTCGTCCAGCGAGAGCTCCGCCAGCTCGCGGCCGCTGGCGATGGCGGCGGCCACCGCCCTGCCGACCGCTTCGTGGGCGTCGCGAAACGGGACTCCCCGGCGCACCAGGTAGTCCGCGAGATCGGTGGCGGTGGCATGGCCAGCGCCGGCCGCGGCGCGCATCGCGGCGCGATTGACCTTGAGCGCGGGCACCATGTCGGCAAAGGCGCGGAGACAGTCGCGCAGCGTGTCGACGGTGTCGAACAGGGGCTCCTTGTCTTCCTGATTGTCCTTGTTGTAGGCCAGCGGCTGGCCCTTCATGAGGGTGAGCAGGGCGACCAGGTGGCCGGTGACGCGCCCGGTCTTGCCGCGCACCAGCTCGGGGACATCGGGGTTTTTCTTCTGCGGCATGATCGAGGAGCCGGTGCAGAAGCGGTCGGGCAGATCGACGAAACGGAACTGCGCAGAGGCCCACAGGATCAGCTCTTCGGCGGCCCGCGAGAGATGGGTCATGATCAGGCTGGCCGCGGCGCAGAATTCGATGGCGAAGTCGCGGTCGCTCACCGCATCCAGCGAGTTGGCGGCGGGGCCGTCGAAGCCCAGCAGCGACGCGGTCAGCTCGCGATCGATCGGGTAACTGGTGCCGGCCAGCGCCGCGGCGCCCAGCGGCGAGCGGTTGAGCCGCCGGCGGCAGTCGCGCAGGCGGTCGCGATCCCGGGCGAGCATCTCGTACCAGGCCAGCAGGTGGTGGCCGAAGGTCACCGGCTGGGCGGTTTGCAGGTGGGTGAAGCCGGGCATGATGGTGTCGGCCTCGCGCTCGGCGAGATCGACCAGCGCCCGCTGCAGCCGCAGGATCTCGGCGGCGATGGCGTCGATTTCCCGGCGCAGCCACAGCCGGATGTCGGTGGCGACCTGATCGTTGCGCGAGCGGCCGGTGTGCAGCTTCTTGCCGGCGGCGCCGATCGCCTCGGTGAGCGCCGCCTCGATGTTCATGTGGACGTCTTCCAGCGTTTCGGACCACTGGAATTCGCCGGCTTCGATGCGGGTACGGATCGCCTCCAGGCCGGCGGCGATGGCGTCGCGCTCCGCGGCGGAGAGAATACCGGCGCGGGCCAGCATTGCGGCGTGGGCGAGGGACCCGTCGATGTCCTCGCGATACAGGCGGCGATCGAAGCCGACCGAGGCGGTGAAGCGCGCGACGAAGGCGTCGGTGGCTTCACCGAAGCGCCCGCCCCAGGACTGATTGAGGGTTTTGGTGTGACGCATGTGGAAGTCCTGGCGGGTGCCGGCGGCGCAGTTGCGGGAAAATTCGACGGACGGCGTATTATAGCCGTCAACCATGCATCCGACAGGGAACCGGCGATTGCACTGGCGCGATTGGTGCAACTGGCGAAGGTGGCTGCCCCAGCAGCGGCCGATCTCGCTCTACGAGGTGGATTACTTTCTCCCCGACCTGTGCCGGGGGGAAGGATTGCTGGGCGTGGTGGTGGTGTCGCTGTTGCTGTCGCTGCTGGTCGCGGTGGCGCGCTTCGGGGTCGCCGGATTCGATTGGGTCGGGTTCGCGGGCATCGCCTTCATGGCCCTGTGGATCGCGCTGCTCGGCGCCTTGGCCCTGTGCCGGTGCAATCGCTGGCTGGTGAGCATCGGGCACGGCTGGACCGCGCTGATCTGCTATCTGGTCGTGCTCGCCGTGGCCGCGCTGGTGGCGGTGGTCGCCCAGTTGGCGCTGACCTGGAGCGGCGGCGGGCCGCCCGGGTTCGCGGCCGCGCTCGACGCCCTGGTGGTGACTGCGATTCCGGCCGGCGTCCTGTTGCGACAGCTCTATCTTCAGCAGCAGCTGCGGATTCAGCAGCGCGCCGAACTGGAGGCCCGCATCCAGGCGCTGCAGGCGCGCATCCGCCCGCACTTCCTGTTCAACAGCATGAACATGATCGCCAGCCTGATCGGCTCCGATCCGGAGAAGGCCGAGCGGGTGGTCGAGGATCTCGCCGATCTGTTTCGCCGGGCGCTGACCGACGCCCAGACGCTGGTGCCGCTGCGCGAGGAACTGGCGTTGTGCCGCAGTTACATGGCGATCGAGAAAATGCGCCTGGGGGACCGCCTGCGCACCGAATGGGAGATCGGCGACTACGGCGCCGGCGTGCAGATCCCCTGTCTGTCCCTGCAGCCGGTGCTGGAGAATGCCGTCTATCATGGCATCCAACTATTGCCCGAGGGTGGCACCGTCGAGGTCCGGGTGCAGCGCGCCGGGGACAAGATCAACATCACGGTGCGCAATCCGTTCAATCCGCGCATGAGGCACAACCGGGGCAGCAGATCGGCGATGGACAATGTGCGCAACCGCCTGCGCGCCCACTTCGGTCCCCGCGCGCGGGTGGAGTTCATAGCCGACGGCGACAACTTCGTGACGGTACTCAGTTATCCGCTGGCCTGGTGAGGGAATGCCATGAATGTGCTGATCGTCGATGACGAGCCGCTGGCGCGGGAGCGGCTGGCGCGCATGATCCTGGCCCTGGGGGGCTTCCGGGTGATCGGTCAGGCGAGCCACGGCCAGGAAGCGGTGCGCCTGGCGCGCGAGCTCAGCCCCGACGTGGTATTCATGGACGTGCGCATGCCGGGCATGGACGGGCTCGCCGCGGCCCAGTATCTCGCCGAACTGGATCCGCCGCCGGCGGTGATCTTCTGCACCGCCTACGGCGACTATGCGGTGGAGGCCTTTTCGTCGCAGGCGGTCGGGTATCTGCTCAAACCGGTGCGGCAGGCGGATCTCGCCGCGGCGCTGAACCGGGCCCGCAGGGTCAACAAGGCGCAGTTGGCGGACCTGCGCCAGCAACCCGGCATGATGCTCGAAGGCCGCACCCACATCACCTCGCGCACGCGGCGGGGGACCGATCTGGTGCCGGTGGTGGAGGTGGCGCTGTTTCAGGCCGATCACAAGTACGTCACCGCCTTCCACGGCGAACAGGAGTCCCTGCTGGATGAAACCCTGCGCGACCTCGAGCAGGAATTCGAGGGCCGCTTTATCCGCATCCACCGCAACGCGCTGATCTCCATCGCCCATATCGAGGGGCTGGAGCGCGGCCAGGACGGCCAGCATTTCGTGCGCCTGCGCAATCTCGACATCAAGCCCCAGGTGAGCCGCCGCCATTTGGCGGGGCTCAAGAAACTGCTCGACCAGATCTGAACCCCGGTCGACTCCCCCGATCCAGGAGACCTGCGTTGTTGCCGACCATTCGCATCGCCACTCGCGCCAGCCCGCTCGCGCTCTGGCAGGCGCAACACATCCGCGAGCAGCTCGAACGGCTCCATGGACCGGGGCTCGAAGTCGAAGTGCTGGCGCTGACCACCCAGGGCGATCGCCTGCTCGACCGCGCGCTGGCCGCGGTGGGGGGCAAGGGGCTGTTCGTCAGGGAGCTGGAGCAGGCGCTGCTCGACGGGCGGGCGGACATCGCGGTGCATTCGATGAAGGACGTGCCCGTGGACTTTCCCCCCGGTCTGGGGTTGACCGCCATCTGCCGGCGCGCGGATCCCCGCGATGCGCTGGTCAGTCCCCGCTGGGCGGCCGTGGAGGCGCTGCCGCGGGGGGCGCGGGTCGGCACCGCCAGCCTGCGGCGGCGCGCGCAGCTCCTGGCGCGGTTTCCGCACCTCGATGTGCTGGAGCTGCGCGGCAACGTCAATACCCGGTTGGCGCGGCTCGATCGGGGCGATTTCGACGCCATCCTCCTGGCCGCCGCCGGGCTCGAGCGGCTGGGCCTCGCGGATCGGATCGCGGCCCGCCTGGATCCGGAAGGGTCGTTGCCCGCCGCCGGCCAGGGCGCGCTCGGCATCGAATGCCGGCTGGCGGATGCGCCGACCCGGGCGCTGGTGGCGCCGCTCGCACATCCGGAAACCGAGCTCTGCGTGCGCGCGGAGCGCGCCTTCAACCAGCGCCTGCAAGGGGGTTGCCAGGTGCCGGTCGCCGCCTACGCGGAGCGGGTCGGCGCCGCGGAGCTGTGGCTGCGGGGCCTGGTGGGCGCGAGCGACGGCAGCCGGGTGGTGCGCGGGGAGCGGCGCGGCCCGGTGGCGGCGGCGGAAGCGCTGGGCAGCGGGCTGGCCGACGAATTGCTCGCCCGGGGCGCGGGCGAGCTGCTCGCCCCCTGGCGATGACCGCGGGGCCCCTGTCCGGCCTGCGGGTGCTGATCCTGCGGCCCGAGCGCCCCGGCGATCCCCTGGCCGCCGGGCTGACGGCGGCGGGCGCCGCGGTGTTTTCACTGCCGCTGCTGCGCATCGAGCCGCTGGCGGTGGATTCCGCGGCGCTGGCGAGGGCGGCGGTCGCCGACTGGATCTTCGTCAGCCGCCACGCCGTGCGCCATGGCCTGGCGGCGGCCACGGCCGCCGGCTTGAGCGCCGCCGGGCGCCTGGTCTGTGCGGTCGGCGCCGCCACCGCGGAGGTCCTGCGCCGGGACTGGGGGATAGCGGCCCGCTATCCGGTACAGCCGACCACCGAGGGTTTGCTGGAGCTGCCGGAACTGCGACCGGTGCGGGGCCGGGCGCTGGTCATCTTCCGGGGCAGCGGCGGTCGCGATGCGCTGCTGGAGGCGCTGCGGGCGCGCGGTGTCGAGGCCGGCGGTTGCGAGGTGTATCGGCAGGTGGCCGAGCCGCGCTGGGTGGATTCGGTCCGCGCGCAGTTGGCGCTCCCCGGACCCCTGATCGCCGTCGCCCACAGCGGCTCCGTGGTGCGCGCCCTGCACGCGCTGCTGGCGAGCAGCCCCATCCCGCTGCCCCCCCCGCCCTGCCTGGTGCCCGGCGCCCGGGTGGCCGCGATCGCCCGGGCCCTGGGGTTCGAGCCGGTGGTGGCGGCCGACGCCCTGGCCCCCGAAATGGAGCGGGCCCTGCGCGGCTGGTACACTCCGGCCGGCTAGCGGGCGGATTCGAAGGATGGCGGCGTGGCGGCGGATGAACGACAACCGGATCACGGCCCGGGCCCGGGGGCCGGCGACGGGAGCGCGCCGCGCGCTTCCGGGGTGGGGCGAGGCAGGCGCAGACTGCTCTGGTCGGTGCTGATCGTCGCGCTGGCGGCGGGCGCCTATGTCGGCTGGTACCAGTATCGTGCGGCCGGCATCGCGCAGCGGGCCGGGATGCCCGCCGGCCCGGAACCGATCGATCCGGGGGCCGCCGAACGCGCGCGGCTGGCGGAGGCGCTGCGCGGGTTGGAAGACCGGCTGCAGGCGCAGGAGCGGGTCCAAGAGGAGCTGCGCGCCGGGCTCGAGGCGGTGCAGCGGAAACTCGACGAGCCCCCGGATCGGCTGGCCGCGGTCCCGGACCGCGACCTGTGGCGGGCACTGGAGGCCGAGGAGTTGCTGCGCTTGGCCGCGCAGCGCTTGTGGGTCAGCCGGTCACCGGTGGGCGTGCTGCCGCTGCTGGACCGCGCCGACCGGTTGCTCGCCGAACTCGCCGATCCCGGATTGCAGCCGGCCCGCGCGGCGCTCGCCGCCGAGATCACCGCCCTCAAACTCCTCGACCCGCCGGATATCGAAGGCATCTATCTGCGCATCGGTGCGCTGCAGGAGGCGCTGGCGATGCTGCGCCCGGTGCCGCAGCCGGAGCCGGTCGACAGCGAGCCGGCGGTGCCCGGTCCCGGCGCCGCGCCGGAAGGCTTCTGGAAGCGATTGCTGGCCAATGCGGGTGCGGCCTGGCGGCGCTTCAGCGCTGAGCATCTGCGCGTCCGCACGCTCGATGAGCCGCCGCCGGCATTGCTGAGCGCGGCCGAGGAGGCGCGCCTGCGCCAGTATCTCCGCCTGTTGCTGTCCCAGGCGCAGTTGGCGCTGCTCGACCGCCAGGCCAACATCTATCGGGCGGCGCTGGACCAGGCGTTGCAGTTGCTCGCGACCCAGTTCGGGGCCGATCCCCGCAGCGCCGCGGTGAGCGCGGAATTGGCCGGGTTGCGCGATCGCGAGATCGCTCCCCGGCTGCCCGAGCTCGGCGCCGCGCGCGAGCATTTGCGCGACTACCTGCTGCGGCGCACCGCGCCGCGCGCGGAGCGGGAGGCGCCATGAGGCGGGCGCTGCTGCTGCTGACCCTGGCCCTGGCCGCGGGCGGCGCGCTGTTCTGGGCGCTGGATTACAGCCGCGGGTTCATCCTGATCGCGGTGGGCAACCACCTGGTGCAGATCAGCCTGTGGCTGGCCGCCCTGGTGCTGGCCGGACTCTGGCTGCTGTGGCGCCTGGCGGCCCTGCTGCTGCGCCCGGGGCTTCGCTCCTGGCGCGGCCGTTCGCTGCGCCGGGCCGCGCGCGCGCAGCGCGAGCTGCTCTCGGCGCTCGCCGACTACTATGAAGGCCGCTGGGCGCGGGCGCGCAAGGCGCTGGTGCGCTCCGCGCGGGGCTCGGCAATCCCCGGCCTCAACTATGTGTTGGCCGCCGATGCGGCCGCCCACCTGGGAGAGGACGACGCGGCGCGCGAACTGCTGGCCGCCGCGGCGCGGGAGCTGCCGCCGACCAGCCCCGGGCTGATCCTGGCGCGGGCCCGGTTCGCCCTGCAGCGCGG
Source organism: Pseudomonadota bacterium (assembly GCA_049325095.1). Lineage (GTDB taxonomy): Bacteria > Pseudomonadota > Gammaproteobacteria > Pseudomonadales > Porticoccaceae > JAGPUQ01. Next base: position 7,286 of record JBMOPO010000028.1, read on the forward strand.
CGAACTGGACCAGGCCCTGGACGCCTTGCGCCAGGGCCACGTCGACCACCCCGATCATCCCCGCATCGTCGAACTGTTGGGCGACTGCCTGCTGCGCCGCGAGCACTGGGATGAGCTCGAGGCCCTGCTGCCCGCGTTGCGGCGCAGCGGCCCTCCGCGCGATCTGGCCGATCTGGAGGCGCGGCTGTACGCCGCGCGGATGGCGGCGCTGGCCAGCCCGGCTGCCGGCGGCGATGTCGCGGCACGGCGCCGGGAATTGGCCGCACTCTGGGCCCGGGTACCCCCTGGGGTGCAGGCGCGCAGCGACTGCCTGCGCGCCCACGCGCGCGCGCTGCTGGCGCTGGGCGACCCCGAGCGGGCGGAGCGCGAACTGCGGCGCCACCTCGAGCGCGACTGGGATCCGGATCTGGTGCTCGATTGGGAGGCGGCGACCCGCGACGACGAGCTGCGGGCCCATCTGGCGGTGGCGGAGCGCTGGTTGCGGGAACGGGGAGGGTCCTGGCAACTGCTGCTCGCGCTCGGCCGCCTGTGCCGGCGGCTCGACGTTCGCGGCAAGAGCCGCGACTACCTCGAACAGGCGGCGCGCCTCGAAGCGCGCCCGGAGATTCATGCGGAACTGGGCGAGGTGCTGAGCGCGGGCGGCGATTCGCTGGGCGCCGTGCGCTGCTATCGGCAGGCGGCGAACGCGGCGGTCCGCGCCAGGCCTTAGCAGGCGGCTGAAAAACGTCTGCCAGGCAGTGAATGCCAGGTGGAAGTGGCCGAGAAGCCGGAGTTTGCCGGCAGTGAACAAGCATTCTCGGGCCATTCCGGACGCCCCGCAGGCGCAACCCGGGCAGCGGCGGTTTTTCGACGGCCGTCAGCGCGGAGTCGAAACCCTGTCCGGGCGATGGCACAGATCCGGTCGCGGTGCCCGCTTGGGCGGCGGCTCACCGGGGTCGCGGCATGCGCCGGCCCAACGGCGTCGATCAGGTTTCCAGGTGCGGGCCGGCCGCCACTATGGCTGCCGATACGGTGAACTTGCGGAAATTTTCCACGAACAGCCCGGCGAGTCTGTGGGCCTGGGCATCGTAGGCGGCCGGGTCCGGCCAGGTATTGCGGGGGATCAGGTAGCGGTCGTCGACGCCGGGCACGTGCCGCGGCACCTCGAGATTCAGCACCGGCAGGCGGATCGTTGCGCAGCCCTCGAGCGCGCCGCTCTGGATGGCCGCGACGACCGCGCGGGTCACCGGGATGGGGAAGCGCCTGCCGGTTCCGCCGGGCCCGCCGGAGCCGCCGGTCCAGCCGGTGTTGACCAGGTACACGCGGCTGCCAAAGCTTTCGATGCGCTTCATCAGCAGCTCGGCGTAGACCGACGCCGGGCGGGGCATGAACGGCGCTCCGAAACAGGTGGAGAAGGTCGGGTTGATGCCTGCCTCCGCGCCCAGTTCGGTGGAGCCCACGCGCGCCGTATAGCCGCTCAGGAAGTGGTAGGCGGCCGCTTCCTTGGCGAGGATGGAAACCGGCGGCAGCACACCGGTCACATCGCAGGTGAGGAAGATGATCGCCGTGGGCTCCCCGGCCCGATTCGGCACGCAGCGCATCGCGACGTGCTCGAGCGGGTAGCTGCAGCGGCCGTTTTCGGTCAGCGAGGTGTCGGTGTAATCGGGGATGCGGTGCGCGCCCAACACCACGTTCTCGACGATGGCGCCGAAGCGGATGGCGTCCCAGATGACCGGCTCGTTCTCGTGGCTGAGGTTGATGGTCTTGGCGTAGCAGCCGCCCTCGAGATTGAACACCGCTCCCTCGGTCCAGCCGTGCTCGTCGTCGCCGATCAGATAGCGGTTCGGGTCGGCGGACAAGGTGGTCTTGCCGGTCCCGGACAGCCCGAAGAACAGGGTGACGTCGCCGCTCTCGCCGACGTTGGCGGCGCAGTGCATCGGCATCACATCCTTCTCGGGGAGCAGGAAATTCTGTACCGAGAACATGCCCTTCTTGAGTTCGCCGGCGTAGCGCATGCCCGCGATGAGCAGTTTGCGCTGCGCGAAATGGATGATCACCGCGCCTTCGCTGGTGGTGCCGTCGCGGCGCGGGTCGCAGGCGAAGCCGGCGGCGTGCAGCACTTTCCACTGTTGTTTCCCGGACGGGTTGTAGCGCGCCGGGCGGATGAACATGTTGCGGGCGAACAGGTTGTGCCAAGCCGTTTCGGTGGTGACCTTCACCGGCAGATAGTGTTCGGGATCCTGGCCGACGTGCAGGTGGGACACGAACCGGTCGCGCTCCGCCAGATGGGCCTCCACGCGCGCCCAGAGCGCGTCGAAGCGATCGGCGGCGAACGGCCGGTTCACCGGGCCCCAGGCGATGTCGTCGCTGGTGCTCGGTTCGTCGACGATGAAGCGGTCGGCGGGTGAGCGCCCGGTGTGCCGGCCGGTGGTGGTGAGCAGGGCGCCCCGGTCGGTGAGCATGCCTTCCCGCCGTTGCAGGGCCAGTTCGATCAGTTCCGCCGCGTTCAGGTCGGTGTAGGTGGAGGTCGCGGTCATTTCGAACCGGCTCGTCAGGGAGTCCTGTCGCTGGGTCACTGGGGGCTCGTGTGGACGTCGGCGGGGCGGCAATTATGCAAAAAATTCCTGCCCCGCAACAGGCGGCGGCCGGGGCCTGGGTGCGTCAGTGCAGGCGGGCGCCGCCGCCGAGCTCCTCGGCGCGCAGCTCGGCGGGCGTGAAACTGTAGTGCTGGTGGCAGAACTGGCACTGGGTCTGGATGACCGGGTTCGCCGCGAACAGCCCGGCGACGGCATCCGGGCCCAGCGCGGCGATGGCGTTGCCGATCCGGGTCTTGGAGCAACTGCAGGCAAAGTGCATCGGCACCGGGTCATACAGGCGGACCCGCTCTTGGTGGAACAGCCGGTACAGCAGTGTCTCGTGGTCGAGCGCCAGTTGCTCGGCCGGGGTCAGGGTGTCGGCCAGTGCGGCGAGCTGTTCCCAGCAGCGGTGCCGCGCCGCAGGAGACTGGCGCTGGGCGGGCAGCGCCTGCAGCAGCAGGCCGGCGGCCGCACGGTCGTCGGCGGCCAGCCACAACCTGGTGGGCAACTGCTCGGAACGCGCGAAGTAATCCGCCAGGCAGCCGGCCAGGCGCGGCTGTTCCAGCGGGGCGATGCCCTGGTGGCGCTCCCGGCCCGGCACGGCGACGGTCACGCTCAGGTGGCCCCGGCCCACCAGGGCGCGGAGGTCATCGCCGGTGAGTGGATCCGGATGCGGGCGCCGGGCGATGGCGCGCAGGTCGCGGCGGTCCGTGCACTCGGCCATCAGCAGGGGCACGGGCCCGTCGCCCCGCGCCTGCACGGTGAGGGTGCCCGAGGTCTTGAGGTTGGCGCTGAGCAGGGCCGCCGCCGCCAGGAATTCCCCGAGGTGGGCGCGCAGCGCCGCCGGATAGGGATTGCGGGCGTACACCTCGGCCAGGGCGGTGCCCAGGGAGACGATCTCGCCGCGGATGTCGTGATCCTCGAACAGGAATCGCTGGCGGATGTCCCCGGTCGCGGGGCGGGCGGCGGGCGGGTTCATTCGGGCAGATTCAGGTCGCGAAAGCGGAGCAGTTGACGGCGCTGCTTTTTGCCGGGTCGCTGCTCTGGGTAATGGATGGCGTCGCGCGCTGCGCGCCGCTCGGCGGCCTGTCGCTCGCGCCGGGCGCGGCTGGCCTCGGTTTCCCGGTACAGCGCGGCCGCCTCCGGAGCGCCCCGGCGCTGGTCGGAAAGTGCGCTGACGATCAGGGTCTTCTCCTCCCAACCCTGCCGGACCTGCAGCTCGCAGCCGACCTCGATCTCCTTGCTGGGCTTGGCGCGCTGCCCATTGACCTGGACCTTGCCGCCCTCGATGGCGGCCTTGGCGAGGCTGCGGGTCTTGAAGAGTCGGGCTGCCCACAGCCATTTGTCGAGCCGTACCCGGGGCGGTCCGCTCATGTTTCGGACACCACCGGCAACAGATCGCCGAGGCACGCCAGCGCCGCGAACCGCAGCCCCTGCCGGGGGCTGCCCCTGCTGTCGGGCTGGCGGATGCACAGCAGGTGGCGGATGCCGTACGCCTCGGCCGCCGCCAGCACGGGTTCGCTGTCGTCGATGAACAGGGTCCGCCGGGGATCGAAGCGCAGTTCGCGCTCCAGCCGTTGCCAGAACGCCGGGTCCTCCTTGGGCGCGCCGTAATCGTGCGATGAGATGATCCGGTCGAGGCCCGCGCCGATGGTGGTGAGACTGAGTTTCAGCGCCAGGCTGTCCCGGTGCGCGTTGGTGACCAGAATGCGCGCCCGTCCGGCGGCGCCGAGCTGGTCCAGCAGGGCGCCGGCGTGGGGCTGCTCGGCGATGAGATGCGCCACCTCCCGCTTCAGTTCAACGATGTTCAGCGCCAGTTCGGCCGACCAATAATCCGTGCAGTACCACTGCAGGCGATGCCGCTCGCGGTCGAAGCGGGCCTGCAGTTCGCGCGCGCAGGTTTCCAGGTCCAGCCCGTGGAGTTCGGCACAGCGGCGGGGGAGGTGGTGCTGCCAGAAGTGGTTGTCGAAATGGAGATCGAGCAGGGTGCCGTCCATGTCCAGGAAAACGGTGTCGATGGCGCTCCAGTCGATCATCCAACATAATGCTCCGCGCAGTGATTGGCGCGAGACAGTATGCCCACCCCACCCCGGATTTTGAAGCGCACGGTCGTCGCGCGCTCGCGCCTGTTCCGGATCGAGCAGCTCGATCTGCGCTTCTCGAACGGGGTGGAGCGGGCCTATGAGCGCCTCGGCAGCAGCGGCTACGGCGCGGTGGTGATCGTCCCGGTGACGCAGGCCGGCGAGGTGTTGCTGGTGCGTGAATACGGCGCCGGCAGCAACCGCTACCACTGGGGCCTGCCCAAGGGGGCGGTCGATCCCGGCGAGGACGTACGGGTCGCCGCCAACCGGGAGTTGAAGGAGGAGGCGGGCCATGGCGCGCGCCGGCTGACGCTCCTCAAGCGCATCTACGTCAACCCGTTCTACATGGAACGGGAACTCGACGTCGTGCTGGCGGAGGACCTCTATCCGGAGTCCCTGCCCGGCGACGAACCGGAACCCCTGGCGACCATGTACTGGCCATTGGCCGGACTGGACGAACTTTTCGCCCGCGATGATGTGAACGATGCGATCTCGATGACGGCGCTGGGGCTGGCCAAACAACACCTCGCGACCCGCGATCTGCCGGCGTGAGGGGCACTCGGGAGTACTGCATGACCCTGATCGACGCGGTGATCGACCTGGCGCAGACCGCGGGTGCCGCGATTCTGGAGGTGTACCGGCGCGGGGATTTCGGCGAGTCGAGCAAGGACGACGCCAGCCCGCTGACCGAGGCCGACCTCGCCGCGCACCGGATCCTGGTTGAGGGGCTGGCGCGGCTCGCGCCGGAGGTGCCCATCCTGTCCGAGGAGTCGGCCCAACCGGACTGGGCGCTGCGGCGCGGCTGGCGGCGCTATTGGCTGGTGGATCCGCTCGACGGCACCAAGGAGTTCATCCAGCGCAACGGCGAGTTCACCGTCAATGTCGCGCTGATCGACGAGGGCGCGCCGGTGCTGGGCGTGGTCGGCGTGCCGGCGCTCGACCGCACCTATGCGGGGGTCTGCGGGGTCGGAGCCTGGCGGATCGATGCCGCGGGTCGAGCGGAAATCCGTACCCGGTCGATGCGCGGGCGCGGCGCCGCCGGCGAGCCGGTGATCGTGGTCGCGAGCCGCAGCCATGGGGCCGATACCGTAGCCCGCTGGCTGGATACCGTCGCCCGGCGGGTCGGGGCGATCGAAACCCGCAACATGGGCAGTTCGCTGAAGCTCTGTCTGGTGGCGGAAGGCAGCGCGGATATCTATCCCCGGTTGGCCCCGACGGCGGAATGGGATACGGCCGCCGCCCAGGCCGTGGTCGAGGCCGCCGGCGGCGCGGTGTGGACGGCAGATCTCGAGGTGCTGCGCTACAACACCAAGGCCGATCTGTTGAATCCGCATTTTTTCGTGGTCGGCGATCCCCGCTACCCCTGGCGGGAAGTGCTGGCGCGCTGAACTTTGGCGCTCGCCGCCGTCAGAAAAGATCCTCGGGCAGCGCGCCGCCGTTGTCCGGATGGCCGTCCCGGGGTGGCGCGAAATACTGGGGTACGGTCTCCCGGAGGAACAGCTCCTCTTCGAAACGCCCCTGCCCGGGGAGCGCCCGCAATCCGGTCTCCGGGTCGATGCGCACCGCGACGATACCTGGCGGGCGCGGCGGCAGGCGCTCGGGCGTGCCGGCCAGCGCCGCACCCATGAAATCCATCCAGATCGGCAATGCCGCGGTGCCGCCGTATTCGTGGGTTCCCAGCACCCGGTTGTCATCGAAACCCAGCCACACCGAGGTGACCAGCGCCGGGCTGTAGCCCGAAAACCAGGCGTCGCGGGGACCGTTGGTGGTGCCGGTCTTGCCGGCGATGTCATTGCGCCCGAGTTGCAGCGCGCGGGTCCCGGTGCCGCGCCGGATCACGTCCTTGAGCATCGAGTCCAGGATGTAGGCAATGCGCGGATCCATCACCCGGGGCGCCTGCCTGCCGGGTGCCTCCTCGCTGCAGTCCCGGCAGACCCGGGCCGGATCGGCGATCCGCAGGGGGGTGCCGTCCACGGCCTCGACCCGGGAGACCAGATAGGGTTCGATCCGGTAACCGCCGTTGGCGAAAATGGCGAAGCCCGCCGCCATTTCCAGCGGGCTGAAGGCCGCAGTGCCCAGGGCCAGAGAGAGGTTGGGGGCCATGGCCTCGGGATCGAAGCCGTAGCGGGTGAGGCTGCCGATGGCGTTGCGGACGCCGATGGTCTGCAGGACACGGATCGACACCAGGTTGCGCGACCGGTACAGGGCCTCGCGCAGCCGGGTGGGCCCGTAGAATTCGCCGCTGTCGTTCTCCGGCCGCCAGGCTTGTTCCTGGCCGGGGTCGTCGAACACCAGCGGCGCATCGTTGACGATCGAGGCGGCGGTCATGCCGTGCTCGAGGGCGCTCGCATAGATGAAGGGCTTGAAACTCGATCCGGGTTGCCGGCGCGCCTGCACGGCGCGGTTGAAGTGGCTGGCGTCGAAGTCAAATCCGCCGGACAGCGCGCGGATTGCCCCGTCCTCCGGATCCAGCGCCACCAGCGCGGCCTGGGCCGCGGGAATCTGTGCGAGCCGCCAGCCGCCGCCGGGCGCCGGCCGCAGGCGGATTAGGTCTCCCGGTTTGAACACCGTGGTGAAGTCCCTCACCGGGTGGCTGAAACGGCCCGGGCCCAGGGCCAGCCGGATTCCGGCAAGGGCATCGCCGGCGCCGAGTTCGGCGTCCGTCCCGTCGGCGAGCAGGGCCGTTACGCGGTGCGCGGCGACCGAGCGGATGACGGCCGGCATCAGGCCCTGAACGACCGGCACCTCCGCCACCTGCTCGGCCCACTGGTCGGGGCGGGGCAAGTGGCGCTCCGGACCCCGATAACCCTGGCGCAGGTCGTAGTCGATCAGGCCGTTGGTGACCGCCTGGTCGGCCCGCGGTTGCAACCGGCTGTCGATGGTGAGGGTGACGCGCAGTCCGTCGGCATAGGCGTCCGCACCATACCAGCCGAGGATTTCCTGCCGCGCCATCTCCGCGGCGTAGGGGGCCGTGACCTCGCTGCGGGTCTGGTGCAGCAGGGTCGAGACCGGGGTCGCGATGGCGGCGCGGTAGGTGGCCTCGTCGATGTCGCCGAACCGGTACATCCGCCCCAGAATCCAGTCGCGGCGCGCGCGGGCGCGCTCCGGGTCGTTGGCGGGGTTGAATGCCGAAGGCGCCTTGGGCAATCCGGCGATCATCGCCAGTTCCGGCAGGCCCAGTTCCGCCAAGGGTTTGCCGTAATAGGTTTCGGCGGCGGCGGCGATCCCGTAGGCGCGGTTGCCCAGAAAGATCTTGTTGCAGTACAGGGTGAGGATGGTGTTCTTGTCGATCTCGTCCTCGATTCGCAGCGCCAGCAGGATTTCGTTGAACTTGCGCACGAAGGTCTGTTCGCGGGTGAGAAAAAAGTTGCGCGCCAATTGCATGGTGATGGTGCTGCCCCCGGACTGGATCGATCCGGTGCGCGCCAGATCGAAGGCGGCGCGGAACAGGCCGTTGAAGTCGACTCCGGCGTGGCTGTAGAAGTGGTCGTCCTCGGCGGCCAGCAGGGCCTTGATGAACAGGGGAGGAATCTGCTCGAACGCAACCGGGGTGCGGCGTTGCTCCCCAAACTCGCCAATGAGCTTCAGGTCTTGTGAGTAAAGTCTCATCGGGATTTGGAATTTCACCGTCTTCAGTACTTCCACCGAAGGGAGCTTGGGGCTAAGGTACAGATACAGTGCGGCGGCCACGGCCAAGCCCCCCCCGAGGAGCAGGCACAGCAGGTGAACCAAGGGGCGCAGCACGCGGGTCAGGCGGGTTTCGGGCATCCGGGGTTCCGGGCTGAGGATGGCGAGTAGAGCATAGTTTGGCTCCGCTACCGGTCTCAAGCTTTTTGGTATATATTTCGACTAACCACGGGAAGTGATTAGAAAAATGGGATTCCTCCAGATGTTCGGTAAGCGCCCCACCGTCCTTCTGGGGCTCGATATCAGCTCTTCCTCGGTAAAGCTTCTCGAGCTCAGTCGGAGCGGCGGCCGCTTCAAGGTCGAGTCCTACGGCGTGGTCCCCCTGCCGCCCAATACGGTGGTCGAAAAGAACGTCCAGGATGTCGCCGCGCTCGCCGACGCGATCAGGAAGCTGATCGCCAAGACCAAATCCCGGGTGCGCGATGTGGCGGTGGCGGTGGCGGGGTCCGCGGTGATCACCAAGGTCATCGACATGCCTGCGGATCTGAGCGACCTCGGTCTCGAAAACCAGATCATGACCGAGGCCGACCAGTATGTGCCCTATCCCCTCGACGAGGTCGCGCTGGACTACGAAGTGCTGGGGCCCTCGGATACCAACCCGGGCCAGATCGAAATCCTGCTCGCGGCCTGCCGGCACGAGAATGTCGATACCCGGGTGTCGGCCCTGGAGATGGCTGGTCTGCGGCCGCGGGTGGTCGATGTCGAGGTGTTCGCGATCGAGCGGGCATTCCGGCTGATCGGCGAGCAGTTCGAGGAGATCGGCGATCAGGTCGTGGCCATCGCCGACATCGGCGCCACCGTGCTCACGCTCAGCGTCCTGGTCGATGGCAAGACCCTCTACACCCGGGAGCAATTGTTCGGCGGCCGCCAGGTGACCGAGGAAATTCAGCGGCGCTACGGGCTGTCGATGGAGGAGGCCGGGCAGGCCAAGAAGCAGGGCGGGTTGCCGGAGGACTACGACACCGAGATCATCGAGCCCTTCAAAGAGGCCCTCATCCAGCAGATCCAGCGCTCGTTGCAGTTCTTTTTTTCCTCCAGCCAGTACAACTATGTCGATCAGTTGGTGCTGGCGGGCGGTGTGGCGGCGATGTCCGGGTTGCGCCGCGAGGTCGAGGAAAAGCTGGGGTTGCCCACCATGGTGGCCAACCCCTTTGCCAATATGGCAATCGGGAGCAAGGTCAATGCGGTGGCCCTGGCCGCGGATGCGCCCGCCATGCTGATCGCCGCCGGACTTGCGCTGAGAGGCTTCGAATAGTATGGCCAACATCAATCTGTTGCCGTGGCGCGAGGAGCTGCGCCGGGAGAAAAAGCGCGAGTTTCTCGGCTATCTGGCGATAACCCTGCTGGGCGGGTTGGTGGCGGTGGTGTTCTGGGTCTACCTGGTGAACCAGCGCATCGATACCCAGCAGGCGCGCAACGCACTGATCAAGCGGGAGATCGCCGTTCTGGAGGAAAAGGCGAAGGAGATCCAGGAGCTCAAGAAGCGCCGCGAACAGGTATTGGCGCGGATGCGCGTGATCCAGGAACTGCAGGCCAACCGTCCGGAGGTGGTGCGCGTATTCGACGAACTGGTTCGGGTCCTGCCCGAAGGGGTCTACCTGGAAACCTTGTCAAGGACCGGCGACAACATCAATTTGGCCGGGTACGCGGAATCCAACAACCGCATTTCCGCACTGATGCGATCGGTCGACTCCTCGGCCAGGTTTCTCGACCCCAATCTGACCAAGGTGGTTGCCGATCAGCGACTCGGCGAACAGGGCAATCGCTTCGACCTGCGCATCAAGGTCGCGAAACCGAAAACCGAAGGTGAGACAGGCTGATGTCCAGGGGACGTCACGCGGAGAGGACGAAACCATGGCGGTGAGGGACATCATCGACGAAGTCCGCACCTATGACCGGGCGGATTACGAGTTCGACAACATCGGGGTATGGCCACGGCTGATCAGGGCATTGGTGCTGGTGGTGGTGTTTGCACTGTTGCTCGGGCTGGGCTACTACCTCAAGGTCAGGGACCTGTACGCGGAATTGGCGCGGGCCGCAGCGCAGGAACAGACCCTCAAGAAGCAATATGAGAGCCTCGCCTTCGAGGTGGCCAACCTCGAAGTCTACCGGCTGCAAATGGAGCAGATAGAGGAGTCCTTCCAGGGCCTGCTGGCGCAACTGCCTGCCGATACCGAGGTCCCGGGACTGCTGGAAGACATTACCGAGATCGGCCTCGGCAGCAGTCTGAAGATCAACAGCATCACATTGCAACCGGAACGGGCGGCCGAGTTTTATGTCGAGTTGCCGATCAGCATCGTGGCCACCGGCGGCTACCACGACTTCGGCGCCTTCGTCAGCGGCATCGCGGGGTTGCCCCGCATCGTCACCCTGCACGATTACAGCATCAAACCGGTTGGCGGGAACATGCTCCAGCTGTCCATCAACGCAAAAACCTACCGCTACAAGGGAGACCTCTAGGTCATGACGGCCAAGCGCGCGTGCGGGTGGCTCCTGTTGCTGGTGGCGGCGCTGGCCGGCTGTAGCGACGACCGCGAATTTCGGGATCTCCAGGATTTCATGGCCAAGGCCAGGGCCAAACCCGGGGGGAAGATCGAACCCATTCCGAGTTTTCCGCCCTATGAGGGTTTCAAATACAGCGCCATGGCATTGCGCAGCCCGTTCGATGTTCCCGCGACGGTTGCGGCGGAGCGGATCGCGGGGAATCCCGTCCCGCGGCCGGATGAAAGCCGGGCCAGGGAAGTACTCGAAAACTACAATTTTGCAGCGCTGTCGATGGTCGGCGTGCTCGATAGGGACGGCAGGCGCTGGAGTCTGATCGACGACGGTGCCGGACAGATTCATCGCGTCACGGTCGGCAACTATCTGGGCAGAAATCACGGCCGGATAGTTCAGATTACCGAAGATCGGACCGATGTGGTCGAAATCATCCCGGATGGGGAGGGCGGCTGGGTGGAGCGGCCGCGCACCCTTTCGCTCAAGGAGAAGCGCCAATGAGAAGCATGTCAGGGTCTGCCGCCCGGTCTAGCCGGTCGCCGGTTGTCGTCGGCCGGTTGTTCGGCTGGCTGGCGCTTTTGGGGCTGATGGTTCCGGCGCTGGCGCGGGCGGCGCCGGTGGTGCTGGAGGATATTTCCTTCGGCTCCCTGCCCGGGGGCAGTTTCGAGATCAAATTGGACTTTTCCGGAAATCCGCAGCGTCCCAATGGTTACGTGATCGAGTCGCCGCCGCGGATGGTGTTCGATTTTCCCGATACCCAAAGTGCCCTGCCGCAGAAAAAATATGCGCTTTCCTTCGATCTCGCCAAAAGTGCAGTGGTGGTTTCCTCCGAGGATCGCACCCGGTTGATCATCAACCTCAACGACGCCGCCGGCTACGATCTGTCCACGCAGGGCGACGGCCTGACCATCGTGGTGGGCAGCGGGCAGGGCAACGCCGCGTCCCGGGAGCAATATGCCGGCGAGGTGAAGTCCACCCAGGGCCCGGCGGCCGGCTCCGGGTTGACCGCGGTCGATTTCCAACGCGGCGAAAGCGGCGAGGGTATGGTGGCCATCGGCCTGGGCAGCAAGGACATCGCGGTCGACATCACGCAGATCGGCCGCAATCTGGTGGCCATGTTCTATCGCACCTCGCTGCCCGAATCCCTCGATCGGAAGCTGGATGTCATGGATTTCGCCACTCCGGTGAAATCCATCGATACCACCGCCGAAGGCACGGCGGTGAAGGTGGTGGTCGAGACCGTCGGTGAGTACGATTATCTGGCGTATCAGGCGGACAACAATTATGTCATCAGCGTCAAGCCGCTCACGCCGGAGCAGGAAGAGGAGCGCCGCAAGGAATTTCAGTACACCGGAGAAAAACTGTCGCTGAACTTTCAGGATATCGAGGTTCGCGCGCTGTTGCAGTTGATCGCGGATTTCACCGATTTCAACCTGGTGGCCAGCGACGCGGTATCGGGCAGCATCACGCTGCGCCTGAAGAACGTGCCCTGGGACCAGGCGCTGGACATCATCCTCAAGGCCAAGGGGCTCGACAAGCGCGTGGAGGGCAATGTCCTGATGGTGGCGCCGGCCGCGGAAATCGCCGAGCGCGAACGCCTGCAGGTCGAGGCCAACAAGCAGTTGCAGGAACTGGCGCCGCTGCGGACTGAGTACATCCGCATCCGCTATGCCGACGCCCGCAAACTGTTCGATCTGTTCGATGAGCGTGGCAGTGGCAGCGGAGGACGCAGCGAGACCGCCACCGGCTCGATTCTCTCGCCGCGCGGCGCCGCCATTGTCGATGAGCGGACCAACACCATCATCCTGACCGATACCGAGGACAAGATCGCGGAATTCCGCCGCATCGTGGAGCAGATCGACATCCCGGTGCGTCAGGTGGAGATCGAGGCGCGCATCGTCATCGCCAATACCGATTTCCGCAAGCAGCTGGGGGTGCGCTGGGGGCTGGCCGCGGTGCGCACCCACGGCAGCAGTCTGGTCAACATCATCGGTTCCCGCGACGGCCTCGACAGCGAGCCCGGCAACCCGGGGGAGTTCTTTCTCGGTGATGGCACGCTCGACATCGGAGAATCCCTGGCCGTCGATCTCGGGGTGGCGGACCCCTCGGGCAGCATCGCGATCGGGCTGTTGCGCAACAACACCTTTCTCGATCTGGAGTTGAGCGCGCTGCAAAACGATGGCTACGGAGAGATCATCTCGCAGCCCAAGGTGCTGACCAGCGACAAGAAAAAGGCGGTGATCGAGTCTGGCACCGAGGTTCCCTATCTGGAAGCGAGCTCCGCCGGCAACACCAACATCCAGTTCGAGGATGCGACCCTGAAGCTCGAGGTGACCCCCTTGATCACGCCGGACAACCGCATCGTGATGACCCTGGTGGTACAGCAGGACTCCATCGGTCAATTCGTGCCGTCCGGGCTCGGGGGACAAGTGCCCACCATCGACACCACCAATGTCGAGACCGAGGCACTGGTCGGCGACGGCCAGACCCTGGTGCTGGGCGGTATTTTCCAGATGGAGTCGCTGGAGACGGTCGAGAAGGTTCCAGTGCTGGGAGACATCCCGGTGGTCGGCAAGATGTTCCGCAACAAGTCCACGGATCAGACCAAGCGGGAAATCCTGATTTTCATCACGCCGAGGATTCTCAACGATCCCCTCCTCAATCAGTGAACCACCCCGGGAGCCTGTTTCTGGTCGGCCCCATGGGGGCCGGGAAGACCACCATCGGCCGCCATTTGGCCCGGCTGCTGGAGCGGGACTTCATCGATCTGGATGCCGAAATCGAGGCGCGTTGCGGCGCCGACATTCCCTGGATTTTCGATGTCGAGGGCGAACAGGGATTTCGCGACCGGGAGAGCGCGCTGCTGCGGGAACTGGCGGGGCGGCAGGGGCTGGTGGTGGCGACCGGAGGCGGTGTCGTACTGCGCGCCGAGAACCGGGATCTGCTGCGGGCCCAGGGGCTGGTGGTCTATCTGTCGGTCGCGCCCTGGGAGCTGTATGAGCGGACCCGCAACGATGTCCACCGTCCCCTGCTGCAGGTGCCCAACCGCCGAGAGGTGATCGAACGCCTGGTGGCGGAGCGGGATCCTCTGTACCGTGAGGTCGCAACCCTGGTCTACAGCGGTGGCCGGCGCGGCGCCAAGGCGGCCGCGGAAGAGATCGGCCGACTGCTTGCCGCCCGGCCGGAGTGAGCGCGCCGGCGGCGATCGGCGTGGCGCCGGCCTGCATCACGTACAATGCCAAGCTTGGGCCGTCCCGGCCGCCACTGTCGTTTCTTTCGTACCCATGCGGCAAGTCGACGTCGAACTCGGTGAACGCAGCTATCCCATTCTGATCGGCAGCGGCCTGCTGGCGGCGGGATCGCTGACACCGCATGTGGCCGGAGACCGGGTGCTGGTGGTCAGCAATGACCGGGTGGCGCCGCTCTACCTGGAGCAGGCCCTGGCCGCGTTCTCCGGCAAGGAGACCGAGACCCTGGTGCTCCCGGATGGCGAAAACTACAAGACCCTGGCGAGCCTGGAAACCATTTTCGACACCCTGATCGCAAGGCGCTGTGACCGTGGGGTGACGCTGGCCGCACTGGGTGGCGGGGTCATCGGCGATCTGACCGGGTTTGCGGCCGCGACCTACCAGCGCGGTGTCGATTTCATCCAGATTCCGACCACATTGTTGGCACAGGTCGACTCTTCGGTCGGCGGCAAGACCGGGGTGAATCATCCCGGCGGCAAGAATCTGATCGGAGCCTTTCATCAACCCCGCTGTGTACTGGCCGATACCAGCACCCTGGCGACGCTGCCCGAGCGCGAGCTGCGGGCCGGTCTGGCCGAGGTGATCAAGTATGCGCTGATCGCGGACCACGAGTTCTTCGCCTGGCTCGAAGTCAATCTGGGCGCCCTCCGCAGTCGGTCCGGGGAGATCCTGGAAATCGCCATCGAACGCTGCTGCCGGTTGAAGGCCGGGATCGTGGCGGCGGATGAGCGGGAACAGGGCCTGCGCGCGCTGCTCAACCTCGGGCATACCTTCGGCCACGCCATCGAAGCGGCGCAGCGCTACCAGGGCTGGCTGCACGGTGAGGCGGTCGGTGCCGGCCTCGCGATGGCCGCGCGGTTGTCACAACGCCTGGGTCGCCTCGCGCCGGCCGAGTGCGAGCGGGTCCTGGCGCTGCTCGGCGCTGCGGGTTTGCCCACTGGACCGCCGGCGGGCGTTTCGCCGGCCGAGTTGCGGGACCGGATGGCGGCGGACAAGAAGGTGGCGCGCGGGCAGGTGCGCCTGGTGTTGCTGCGCGGCATCGGTTGCGCCGAGGTCACCGGGGATTATCCGCCGGCGGAGTTGGATGCCGTATTGCGCGCGCCGCAGGTCGCGGCGCTGCCCACCGCCTGAGGTTGCCCGGCATGTCTCTGGTGTGGGCTACAGTGGCGACGCCGCGCCAATGGCGGCGAGGCGGGTCGAGGGGCGGGATTAGGACGTGGAGCCTGGCGGGGAATCCGTGGCGGCATTGAGAAACGATCGACTGCTGCGCGCATTGCTGCGCCAACCGGTGGACGCGACCCCGGTGTGGTTGATGCGCCAGGCCGGCCGCTATCTGCCCGAGTATCGCCGGGTCCGGGAGGCGGCCGGGGATTTCATGAGCCTGTGCCGGAATCCCCAGTTGGCCTGCGAGGTCACCCTGCAACCGCTGCGGCGGTTCGAGCTGGACGCCGCGATTCTCTTTTCCGATATCCTCACCATCCCCGACACCCTGGGGCTGGGGCTGTATTTCGAGGCGGGGGAGGGACCGAGGTTTCGCCGGCCGCTGTGGGATGACGCGGCGATCGAGCGCCTGGGGGTGGTCGATACCGCCCGCGATCTTCCCTATGTCCCGGCTGCGGTCCGCCTGATCCGCCGCGAATTGAACGGTGCGGTCCCCCTGATCGGCTTCTCCGGCAGCCCCTGGACCCTGGCGACCTACATGGTCGAAGGGGGGAGCAGTCGCGATTTCGTGCGCACCAAGACGCTGCTCTACTCCCGGCCCGAGGTATTGCACCTGCTCCTGGACAAGCTGGCCGCCTCGGTTACCGACTACCTCAATGCGCAGATCGCCGCCGGTGTCCAGGTGGTGCAGATTTTTGACACCTGGGGGGGCGCCCTGAGCGCGGCGGCCTTTCGGGAGTTCTCGCTGTCCTACATGGCGCGCATCGTCGCCGGTCTGACCCGCGTGGCCGAGGGGCGCCAGGTGCCGGTCATCCTCTTCACCAAGGGCGGCGGGCTGTGGCTCGAGTCCATGGCGGAGTCGAACTGCGATGCGCTGGGGCTGGACTGGTGCGTCGACCTCGGGGCGGCACGGGCCCGCGTCGGGGATCGCGTGGCCCTGCAGGGCAATCTGGATCCCGCGGTGCTGCGCGCACCGGTGGAGATCATCCGCCGGCAGGTGGGTGCCGTGCTCGATGCCTTCGGCTCCGGCCCCGGCCATGTGTTCAATCTCGGCCACGGCATCCATCCGGATATCGCGCCCCACCGGGTGGCTGCACTGGTTGATGCAGTTCACACTTTGTCCGCCAACAAGTGCCAAAAAGTGGACCAATAGGCCGCGTTTGTCGGAAAAAACTACCGGTAAGTCGCTGCCGGTTGCAAAAATGCCTGCCCGGCCTAAGCTCGAAGAGGGGTAGGATCATCCGGTCGTCCGGGGGCGCGCCACGGCGCTCGGTCGGCGGGATGGAAAATCCGGAAAGGACTTGGTATGGCGATCAAGCAGGTCAAGGTCAACGTCAACGATTTGACCATCGGCATGTACGTGTCGCAGCTCGACCGGCCCTGGACCCACACGCCTTTTCCGCTGCAGGGTTTTCAGATCCGCACCACCGAAGACATCAATACGGTGCGGCACTATTGCGACTATGTCTTCATCGATATCACCAAGGGCCGGAGTCCGCTCGACCATCCGGTGGCGCCCGCTTCCGGAGCCTTGGGTCAGGGGCGCGCCCAAACGCGGTACCGGCCGGGAACTCCCTCGCCGGGCCGTGGCGGGCCGGAGGCCAGCGAACCCAGCCGATTGGTGGTTCGCAAGGGCGTTTATCCCACCACCGTTTCCCTGCGCGCGGAGATCCGCCACGCGCAGGTGGTGATTCGTGCCCTGCAGGCGCAGTTGATCCAGGTCGCCAAGCAGATCGCCCGGGGCCGCCTGGCCGACTACGACCAGTTGAAGCTCAGCGTCGATGGCATGGTCGAGAGCATCCTCCGCTGCCCCGATGCCTTCACCTGGTTGATCCGCCTGCGACAGCACGATCAACACGCGCACGAACACAGCCTCCGCTCGGCGCTCTGGGCGGTTCAGTTCGCCCGGTTCATCGGCATGGACCGGCGCGAGATCTCCACTCTGTGCCTGGGGACGCTGCTCAAGGACATCGGCAAGATCCGGGTGTCCGCGACGATCCTGCGCAAGCGCAACCGCTCCCCGGAGGAGGAAGCCGAATACCGCAAGTTCGTCATGCACGGCGTGGAGCTGTTGCGCGACACCAGGCACGTCGAGCCCAGAGTGATTTCGGTGGTGCGCTACCATTGCGAGCGCCTGGATGGCTCCGGGTTTCCGGAGGGTCTGAGCGGCAGCAAGATTCCACTCCTGGCCCGGATCGCCGGGATCGCCACGGTATTCGACGCGATCAGCAATCCGCTGGAGGCGGAGCAGCCGGTGGCGCCGTCCAAGGCGGTCAGCCTGCTCTACGACATGCGCGGCACCCTGTTTCAGGAGGACCTGGTCGTCCAGTTCATCCAGTCGATCGGGCTGTACCCGGCCGGCACCCTGGTGGAGCTGACTACCGGGGATATCGGGGTGGTGGTCGAACAGCACCCCAATTCCAGGCTGACGCCACAGGTCGCGGTACTGGATCAGAATGGCGACCGCAACGCCAACTTCCTGCTGATCGACCTCAAGCAGCAGGACAGCGCGCGCGAATTGCTGGCGGCGAGGGGGCGGACCTGTGGCACCGCCGACGAACGCATCGCGATCGCCCGCGATCTGGAACCGACCGGCTACGACATCGACGTGAGGGCCATCTCCGCGCTGTTCATGCAGGCGGAGGAGGAGCGCCGGGCGGGCCTGCTGGCCCGGCTTCGGGAGCGCTTCCGCCGGACGGACTGAGCGCGGCGCCGGCCGGCCCGCTCGCCGGCGGCGCCGGGGGTTGGTGTGCCTCGATCCTGCCCAGCGGCTCGCCCAGCTGAATGCCGCGCCCGGCGACGGCGCTCCAGGTGATTCCCGGCGGGGCGAGCAGGATGACCGTGGATCCGAACCGGAATCTCCCCAATTCCGCGCCGCGCCGGAAACGAAACGCGGGATCGTCTCCCGCGAACCAGCGCCGGTGGCGCAGCCCGGGCCGGTAGCCCGCCTGCCAGACGGTTTCGATCCCCGCCACCAGCAGCGCGCCCACCAACACCAGGGCCAGGCCGCCGGCTGCGGTATCGAACCAGCAAACCAGGCGCTCGTTGCCGGCGTAGAGCCCCGGCAAGGTGCGATCGGTGCGCGGATTGACCGAGAACAGCCGGCCCGGCAGATAGTCGGCCGCGACCAGGCGGCCGGCCAGTGGCGCGTGGACCCGGTGGTAGTCCCGGGGCGAGAGGTAGATGGTGGCGAAGCTGCCGCCCGCCAGCGCCCTGACCCGGTGGCCGTCGTCGCCGACCAGCGCCGCTACCGGAAAGCCGTGGCCTTTGGCTTGCAGGAGCTGGCCGTCGCGCAGGGCGCCGGCGGCGCTGAGCATGCCGTCGGCCGGTGCGATCAGGGTCCCCTCGTCGCCGCTCAAGGGCCGTGCGCCCGGCGCCAACGGGCGCACGAAAAACTCGTTGAACGACGAATAGCGGCGGCAATCGGTTTCCGCGGCCTCGCTGAGGTCGATGCCGTAGCGGCGGATCGCGGCCCGGATCAGCAGTTGCCGCAACCACGGCCAGCGGCAGTCGGCGATCGCGCCGGCGGCGCGGCTCAGGGCGTGTTGCGGCAGCAGCCGCTGCAGGGAGACGTACAGCGAATCGGGCAGCAGCGCGGTCATGGTGTGGCGCTCCAGATGGCCGCGCCGGGCGCGCCCGGCAGGGAGGCAGCCCGGCCCGGCGGGTCGGCAGGCGACATCAGATCTGATTCCGCAGGTGATGAAAGCTCGCCAGGCGTTGCGGGTCGATCGCTCCTTCGCGCACCGCCGCGGCCAGGGCGCAACCCGGGTCGTCGAGGTGCCGGCAGTTGCGGAACCGGCATTCGGCGGCGAGCGGGAGCAGTTCGACGAATCCGTGGATCAATTCATGGGCGTCGGCGCAGGCGACGTCGAATTCGCGGATTCCGGGCGCATCGATCACCGCGCCGCCGGGGAGGGGATAAAACCGCGCGATGGTGGTCGTGTGCCGGCCCTTGGCGGCGGCTTCCGACAGCGCCCCTACCGCGGCACCGGCGTCCGGGAACAGTCGATTGATGAGCGACGACTTGCCGACCCCGGACTGCCCGCAGAACACACTGATGTTGCGCTCCAGATGGCTGCGCAGATTTTCCAGCCCCAGCCCGTTGCGGGCCGACACGCGCACCAGGGGATAGCCCAGGCGGGCGCGGGCGGCGCCGATCGCCTCCGCCGGGCCGGTGTCGGGCAGGTCGCATTTGTTGAGGATCAACAACGCCTCGATGCCCTCGAGTTCGGCGGCGGCGAGGAAGCGGTCGACCAGCGCCGGGTGCGGTTGGGGCCGGGGAGCGATGACGATCGCCACCTGATCCACGTTGGCGGCCAGGATGCGCACCCGGCGGTTCTCGCGGCGCCGCAGCAGCGAGCGCCTGGGCGCCAGTGCGCTGACCACGCCCTGCGGATCGCCGGACTGCCAGAGCACCCGATCGCCGACCACGGGTTCGAGGTTGGCCCGCAGATGACAGCGTTGCGCGGGCGCGTGCGGGGCCGCAGCGTCCAGCACATCGACCTCCCTGCCATAGCGCGCGCTCACCACCCCGGTGCGGAGGCCCGCCTCCCCCGCATCCGCTATCATGCCTGCCTCGAAGCCCCGGGATTGTCCGGCCAGAATGCGGCGCTGCTGCCGCAGCGACAACCGCCGTTTCGTCATCCGCGCGTGGTCCTGTGTCATCGGGCGCCCAGCATATAGGATATTCGACGCGGCTCCCGATTCACTCCGGGGCCGCCCGGCCGGTTTCCCCTCAAGTGACGGAGTCGCCATGCCCACTGCCGTCCCAGCGGATCTCAACCTGATCTGGATCGATCTGGAAATGACCGGTCTGGACACGGTCAACGACACCATCATCGAGATCGCCACCCTGGTCACCGATGTCGAGCTGCGCGTGCTCGCCGAGGGCCCCAGCATCGCCATCCATCAACCCGACGCGGTCCTTGCGCGGATGGACGAGTGGAACACCCGCCAGCACGCCCAGTCGGGTCTGGTGGACCGGGTGCGCAACAGCCGTTACCGCGCGCGGGAGGCCGAGCTCGAAACCCTGGCCTTTCTGCGCCAGTGGGTGGCGCCCGGGGCGTCGCCCATGTGCGGCAATTCGATCTGTCAGGACCGGCGCTTCCTGGCCCGGGAGATGCCGGAGCTGGAGGCCTTCTTCCATTACCGCAATCTGGATGTCAGCACCCTCAAGGAGCTGGCGCGGCGCTGGCGTCCGGAGCTGCTCCGGGGGTTCCAGAAGCAGTCGCGCCATCTGGCGATGGACGATATCCGCGATTCCGTGGAGGAGCTGCGCTACTATCGCGAACATCTGCTGCGCTGACCGGATACCGGTTCCGAACCGCCAGTGGGGTGAGAAGGCGGCGCGCAGCGTGGCGATTCAGGTCACTGGGGGGACAACGATGAAAGTGGATTCGATGCTCAGCGCGCAGCGCATCGGCGAGCTGCGCGCCGCCGGTTGGTGGCGGGATCGCTACCTGCTCGAACACTTCGCGGCGGCGGCAGCCGCGGTGCCCGAGCGCATCGCGGTGGTGGACAATCGGACCGAGACCGGAGTCCGCCATGCGCTCAGTTACCGCGAACTCGATGCGCGGGCCAACCGGATCGCCGCCGGCCTGGCCGCGGTGGGCGTGGGTCCCGGCGCAGTGGTGTCCTTCCAGCTGCCCAACTGGTGGGAATTCGTCGCCATTCATCTGGCCTGTCTCAAGCTCGGCGCGGTCAGCAATCCGCTGATGCCGATCTTCCGGGAGCGCGAACTGGAGTTCATGGTGAATTTCGCCGAGTCGCGGGTGTTGATCGTGCCGGCGCGGTTCCGCGGCTTCGATCACCAGGCGATGGCCGAGCGGCTGCGCGACCGGCTGCCCCGGCTCGAACACCTGTTCGTGGTGGGCGGCAGCGGCGCCAACGCCTTCGAGACCGCCCTGCTGGGCGCCGCAGGGGAACCCTTGGCGGAATCCGGAGCGCCGCGTCCCGATCCGTCCGACGTCATCCTGCTCATGTACACCTCGGGCACCACCGGCATGCCCAAGGGGGTCATGCACTGCTCCTACACTTTGGATTACAACGTCGCGCGAGTCATCGAGCGTTGCGAGCTGACCGCCGGGGACATCATCTTCATGGGCTCGCCGCTGGCCCACCTCACCGGCTTTCTGTACGGCATGTGGATGCCCCTGGTGCTGCGGACCACCATGGTCTTGCAGGATGTCTGGCAGCCGGAAACCGCCTGGCGGCTGATCGGCGAGGAACGCGCCTCCTTCGCCATGGGGGCCACGCCGTTTCTGGCCGATCTGACGCATTCCGAGGCGGCGGCGCAGTACAACTCCGACCGCTTCCGGCTGTTCGTCTGCGGCGGCGCGCCCATTCCCCGGGCGCTGGCAGAGACTGCCGCGCGGCAGCTGGATATTGCCCTGATGGCGGTGTGGGGCATGACCGAGTGCGGCGCCATCACCACTACCAAGCTGGATGATCCTCCCGAGAAAGTCTTCGGTACCGATGGGGTGATTGTCCCGGGCAGCGAGGTCCGGGTAGTGGACCAGGAGGGTCGGCCGGTGCCCGCCGGGGAGGAGGGGCGCCTGCTGCAACGCGGCCCGGCGACCTTCATCGGCTATCTCAAGCGGCCCGAGGCCTACGGCGTCGACGCCGAGGGCTTCTTCGACACCGGCGATCTGGCGCGGATGGATGCCGATGGCTATATCCGCATCACCGGCAGATCCAAGGACATCATCATCCGCGGCGGCGAGAACATCCCGGTGGTGGAGGTGGAGAACCTGCTCTATAAGCATCCGGCGGTCGCCGACTGCGCAGTGGTAGCCATGCCGGATGAGCGGCTCGGAGAGCTGGGTTGCTGCTTCGTGACGCTGAACCCGGGCGCAGAGTTGAGTTTCGCGGAGATGATCGATTTTCTCCGCCAGCAAGGCATGGCCACAAATTACCTCCCGGAGCGCCTCGAAGTGATCGAGGCCATGCCGAGGACCGCCAGCGGCAAGATCCAGAAATTCGAGTTGCGCGAAATCGCCAAGCAGTTCCGTCGCCCACAAGTGCTGAAAGGAGCCTCATGAGTCTGCCCTGGTTGACCGAAGACGAAAGATTCATTCAGGAGACCGCCCGGCGCTTTGCCCGCGAACGCCTGGCCGAGGGTTATCTGGCGCGCAGCAGGGAGGAGTGCATCGACCGCGGACTGCTGCGGGAACTGGGGCAGCTCGGCCTGATCGCGCCGATGCTGGACGAGCGCCACGGCGGCATCGGCGCTTCCAGTGTCGTCGCCGGTCTGATCTGCGAGGCCCTGGCCTACGCCGACATCAACGTCAGCTATGTACCCATGATCGCCTCGCTGATCGGCGGCGTGCTCCAGCAGCATGGCAGCGACGAGATGCAGGAAGAGGTGCTGCCGCGCCTGGCCGGCGGCGAACTCATGATCCAGCTCGGCCTCACCGAGCCCCGCGGGGGGTCGGATGCCGCCAATCTCGCCCTGCGCGCCACCCGCAAGGGCGATCATTTCGTGCTCAGCGGTGAGAAGACCTCGATCAGCTACGGCGCCCAGGCGGAAATGGCGCTGCTGTTCGCCCGCACCGATCCGGACACCCCGGGCGCGCGCGGCGTGACCGCGTTTCTGGTGCCGCTCGACCTCCCGGGCATCACCCGCACCAGGTTCGATGATGTCGGCAGCCGCCCGGTGGGGCGTGGCTCGGTGTTCTTCGACGAGGCAGTGGTGCCCGCGACCGCCATGGTGGGGCGCGAGGGCGAGGGCTTCACCAAGGTCATGCAGGGCTTCGACCTGAGCCGTTTCCTGATCGCCCTGCAGTGTGTCGCCGCGGCCCAGGCCTCGGTCGACGAAACCTGGCAGTACATCCAGGAGCGCGAGGCCTTCGGGCGGCCGCTGGCCAAGTTCCAGGGCACCACCTTCCCGCTCGCCGAGCACGACAGCAGACTGGCCGCGGTGCGCGCCCTGTGCTACCAGGGTCTGGCGCAGCGCGATCGCGGGCTGCCCCACACCCGGGAGGCGGCGATGGTGAAATGGATGGGGCCCAAGTGGGGCACCGACATCATCCAGGACTGCCTGGTGCTGCACGGCCACTACGGCTGGGGGATGGAACTCCCCCACCTGCAGCGCATGATCGACGTCATGGGGCTGCAGATCGGCGACGGCACCGCCCATATCATGAAGACCATCATCGCCCGCGAGACCATCGGCGCCATCGGGGTGGCCTACAAGTAGCGCTGTCACATCGACCGGGCTAGGCTATTCATCCGGCAGTGGCTCAATGGTTTCCCAAACCCCCTGGACCCCAGGGGCAACCAGCAACAGCACAGGAGAGGATCATGCCCATCCAAGTTGGCGATACCCTGCCCGAAGGGCGCTTCAACATCATGAAAGCGGACGGCCCGGGTTCGATCAGTACCAGGGAACTGTTCGATGGCAAGAAAGTGGTGCTGTTTTCGGTGCCCGGCGCCTTCACCCCCACCTGCTCCCGGGATCACCTGCCCGGGTTCATCGCCAAGGCCGATGCCATCAAGGCCAAGGGCGTCGACACCATCGCCTGCATGGCGGTCAACGATGCCTTCGTCATGGACGCCTGGGGCAAGCAGGCCGGCGCCGACGGCAAGGTGCTGATGCTCGCCGACGGCAACGGCGACTACACCAGGGCGCTGGACCTGGTCATGGACGGCACCGGGTTCGGCCTGGGCATGCGCGGCCGGCGCTTTGCGTTGATCGTCAATGACGGCAAGGTCGAGCAGGCGTTCATCGAGGAAGGCGGCCAGTTCAAGGTCAGCTCCGCGGACAACGTCCTCGCCCATCTGTGAGCGCACTCGCCGCCGGTCGCGCAATCGTCGGCGAGCGCTTCAGCGGGGGGCCGCCTCCGGGCCGGCGACGAGCAGCAGCGAGGCCGGCCGGGGTGCCGCCGCGGCGGCGGGTTCGCGCAATTCCCGCAGTTGCCAGCCGTGGCGCTGCAGCAGGCGCACCCAGGAGCCGAGGGTGCGGAAGTACCAGGGCGGTGGATCCGCGACCGCTTCGCTGAAGGCGGTCCAGGAGTCCTCCTGCCAGCCATCGGCATAGGGTCGATCGACCAACGCCAGGGGGTGCAGGGTCTGGATCAGCAGCACCCCGCCGGGCAGCAGAAAACGCGGCAGTGCCGCCAGCAGCCGGTCCACGGATTCGCGGCCGAGCAGCGCGAAATTGCTCACCGCCATGGCGAAGCGGCCCAGATCCGGGGGCAGGTCGGCGTAATCCGCGACCCGGAACCGCCCGCCGCCGGCGCCGCGGGCCGCGGCCACCAGGAGCGCCGAGGCGTCGATGCCCGTGACCGCGATGCCCCGGGGCGCCAGCCGCCGGGCCAGCCAGCCCTCGCCGCAACCCAGATCGAGCAGGCTGGCGGGCCGATGGGCGGCGATGGCGTCGAGCAGCGCCTGATCCGTGACCGCGGTGCGGCTGGCGATGCGCCGCCCGCGGACCGCCGCGGCCCAGGCGTCGCCGTGGCGGTGCCAGCCGGCGGTGATGCGGGATTCGGGGTCGTCAGCGGTCATCCCGGGGCTCCACGGCAGCGGCTGCGCCGGCGTGGAACTCGCCGGCGAGTGCGCCGAACGCGCGCAGGTATTCCAACTCCCGCTCCGCCCGGCGCACCGCGGCGAACAGCGTGCGGTGCAGACCCCCGGCGCCGAGCGGTCGGGTGCGCAGGCTGCGCGGGTGCGCGGTATGGCGCATCACCCAGTCGGGCAGTGCCGCGACCCCCTGGCCGCTGGCCACCAAGAGCAGGATCACCGCGGTCAGTTCCGCTTGGCGGACGCCGGCCGGCTCGATCCCGGCCGGTTGCAGGAAATAGCGGAACACGTCCATGCGCGCGCGCTCGACCGGGTAGGTGATCAGCAACTGATCGGCCAGATCCGCGGGCGCGATCCAGTCCCGCGCCGCCAGCGGATGCGCGGCCGGCAGCACCAGGCGGCACTCGTAGTCGAACAGCGGCAGAAAGGCCAGATCCGGGGTGTCGACCGGATCCGAGGTGATCACCAGATCGATGTCGCCGGCGCGCAGGGCGGGCAGCGAGTCGAAGGTCAGCCCCAGGCGGATGTCCACATCGACCGCCGGCCAGTGCGCCTTGAACCGCTCCAGCACCGGCATCAGCCACTCGAAACAGGCATGGCACTCGATGGCCAGGTGCAGCCGGCCGGCGTCGCCGGCGGCGAGCCGCGCCAGCTCGCGCTCGGTCTGCTCGAATCTGGGCAGGGTGTCGCGGGCCAGGGCCAGCAGCCGGTGCCCGGCGGCGGTGAGCCGCATCGGCCGGGTGTGGCGGTGGAACAGCGCCACCCCATAGTAGTCCTCCAGCAGCTTGACCTGGTGGGAGAGCGCCGAGGGCGTCAGGTGGAGCTGCTCCGCGGCCCGCGCCAGACTGCCGGCGTCGGCCATGGCGAGCAGGTTGCGCAGGTGCTTGCGGTCCAGCATGGTGAAATTAATTCAACCAACCTGTGAAGAATGTGAGATTTTATTGAATTGCTGAGGGAAATAGAATCACCGCCTCACTTCACAGGGAATTGCGAACATGACGGCCGTCCTGATCCACAATCTGGGCTTTCCCCGCATCGGCCGCGACCGCGAACTGAAATGGGCGCTGGAGCGTTATTGGCGGGGCGCTATCGACCGGGCCGAGCTGGAGCGTTGCGGCCGCGAACTGCGCGCCCGCCACTGGCGGCTGCAGGCCGGCGCCGGGCTGGATCTGGTGCCGGTCGGCGACTTTTCCTGGTACGACCAGGTATTGGACGTCACCGCGCTGCTGGGCGCGGTGCCCGCCCGCTTCGGCTGGCAGGGGGGCGGCGTAGATCTGGACCTCTATTTCCGCATGGCCCGCGGCCAGGCCCCCGGGCAGCCGCCGGCGGCGCCCCTGGCGATGACCAAGTGGTTCGACACCAACTATCACTACCTGGTCCCCGAACTGGAGCCCGGCCAGCGGCTGCACCTGGCCGACACCCGCTTGCTCGACCAGACCGCGGAGGCCCTGGCGCTGGGCCTGAACCCGAAGCCGGTGCTGGTGGGTCCCCTGTCCTGGCTGTGGCTGGCGCGGGCTGCGGATGGCGCCGGTGACCGGCTGGCGCTGCTGCCGGAGGTCATCGCCGTCTATGAGCAGTTGCTGGCGCGCCTGGCCGCGCTCGGCGTGCGCTGGGTGCAGCTCGACGAACCCGTGCTGGCGCTGGATCTGCCCCCGGCCTGGCGGAACGCCCTGCATGCCGCCTACCAGCGGCTCGCGGAAGCCGCGCCGGCGATTCTGTTGGCGACCTATTTCGGCCCCCTGGCCGAGAATCTGGACCTGGCCTGCGCACTGCCGGTGGCCGGCCTGCACCTCGACGGGGTCCGCGGCGGGGACGAACTGGAAGCCGCGGCCGCGCGGATGCCGCCCGGCAAGGTGCTGTCCGCCGGCATCCTCG
Organism: Pseudomonadota bacterium; assembly: GCA_049325095.1. Taxonomy (GTDB): domain Bacteria; phylum Pseudomonadota; class Gammaproteobacteria; order Pseudomonadales; family Porticoccaceae; genus JAGPUQ01. The sequence goes on from JBMOPO010000028.1 coordinate 33,908, forward strand.
ACGGCCGCAACATCTGGCGCGCCGACCTCGACGCCGCCCTGGAGCGCCTGCGGCGGCTGCGCGAGCGCTGCCGCGGCGAACTGTGGCTGGCGCCATCCTGTTCGCTGCTCCACGTCCCGGTCGATCTCACCGGTGATGCGCGGATTGCGGAGGAAGTCCGGCCCTGGCTGGCTTTCGCGGTGCAGAAGCTCGACGAGCTCGCCGTGCTGAAGGCCGCGCTCGCCGGGGACGGCGAGCCGGCGGTGGTGGCAGCGGCCTTGGCGAAGTCCCGCGCTGCCCTGGCCGCCCGGCGGCAATCGCCCCGGGTGCACCGCCCGGAAGTGGCGGCCCGGGTCGCGGCCCTGGCACCGGCCGCCGAGCGCCGGGGACTCGAGGTGCGCTCGCGCGCCGCCCTCCAGCAGCGGCGGCTGGGCCTGCCGCCGTTTCCGACCACCACCATCGGCTCCTTTCCCCAGACTGCCGAGATCCGCCGCGCGCGCAGCCGCTGGCGGGCCGGCGAGCTGACCGATGCCGAATACCAGGGCTTCCTGCGCGCCGAGATCGCCGCCGCGATCCGCGAGCAGGAAACCCTGGGGCTGGACGTGCTGGTGCATGGCGAAGCCGAGCGCAACGACATGGTGGAGTATTTCGGCGAGCAGTTGGACGGCTTCGCGTTCACCGGCAACGGCTGGGTGCAATCCTACGGCTCCCGTTGCGTCAAACCGCCGATCATCGTCGGCGACGTGGCCCGCCCGAGACCCATGACGGTCGCTTGGATCCGCTACGCCCAGTCGCTGACCGAGCGGCCGGTGAAGGGCATGCTGACCGGGCCGGTGACCCTGCTCAACTGGTCCTTCGTGCGCGACGACCAGCCGCGCGCCCGCACCTGCTTGCAGCTGGCGCTGGCGATCCACGACGAGGTGCGGGATCTGGAGGCGGCCGGCATCGGCATCATCCAGATCGACGAGGCCGCGCTGCGCGAGGGGTTGCCGCTGCGCCGCGCCGCCCAGGCCGATTACCTGGGCTGGGCGGTCCGGGCGTTTCGGATCGCCTCTTCCGGTGTCGCCGACGAGACCCAGATCCACACCCACATGTGCTATTCGGATTTCAACGACATCATCGCCGCGGTCGCGGACATGGACGCCGATGTCACCACCATCGAGAGCGCCCGCTCCGACGGCCGCCTGCTGGATGCCTTTCGGCACTTCGACTTTCCCGGCGCCCTGGGCCCCGGGGTCTACGACATCCACTCGCCGAACGTCCCGGAGCCGGCCGCGATCCTCGACCGGCTGCGCCTCGCCCGCACCCGGATTCCGGCCGAGCGGCTGTGGGTGAACCCCGACTGCGGGCTGAAGACCCGGCGCTGGGAAGAGGTGCGGCCCGCGCTCGCGGCCATGGTCGCCGCCGCCCGGGCGCTGCGCGCCAACCTCGACTGACCGGCCCAGGTCCGGGGTTCCAGGTGCACCCGGCCGCGGGTGGGGGTATGGAGCAACTCGCCGTCGCCCGGGTGGACGCCGGCGCGGTCGATGCGATCGCGGCGTTGGACGGCGAACCGGGCCAGGTCGCCGCGCCGCAGGGCATCGGCGGGTGGGCAGGTTCCGCGCCAGCTCCTTGAAAAACGGCCATTTAGCTCGTTCGAGACACCAGTGTCGCGATATTCGCGGCACCGGCCGCGCCCACCGATCGACCATCGACGCGGAGATTTTCCGGGAGAGACCAAGGTCGATGCCCTGCCGGACGAGCGATGACCGGGGACCTCAAAACGCATAGCTGATGCCGGCGTACAGCGAACGGCCCGGGCCGGGAACCGCGATGCCCCAGGGTACGCTGTTGATGCCCATGGTGGCGCCCTGGCCGAGGTAGGCGCCGCCGGTGGACAGGTCGTAGTCGCGGTCGAGCAGGTTGTCGATGCCGAAATCCACCCGCACTCCATGCCAGGCACGACTGCCCCGCAGATTCGCTAGGTAGTAGCCCGAGGTCTCGATTTCGTTGCGGACATCGGATACTTCGTCCTTGGCCGCGACCACGACCACTTCCAATGCGTTGTTCCAGTCCCCGTACTGCTGGGTGAGCGTCAGCCTGGCGTTCAATGGCATGACGTTGTAGAGATCATCGCCCGTATCGCGGTTTTTCCCCCGAGTGTAGTTCACCAGGCCCTCCAGGCCGAAGCTGCCCAGGGCGGTCGAACCCAGCGGCAGGCGGCCGGACAGATCGACGCCGTAGAGGCGGGCGGACTCGTTGACGTACTGGAGATTGACGAACTGCTCCCGGGCGGTGGCGTTGCCGGGGCCGTCGCAGAGGCTCATCATGCCCGCTCCGCTGCCCGCACAGCGCTCGGCGTCGACGTAGTCGTCGACATGCGTTAAGTAGGGCGTGACCTTCAGACCACGGGATCGATCGGCGCTGTGCCAGTCGAAGGTCATGGACAGGGTATGGGCGATCTCGGGATCCAGTTCGGGGTTGCCCAGGTAGCCGTTACCGTCGCCGGCAAAGTTGTTCATGATCAGCGCCATGCTCGACTGCGACCAGGAGTAGCGCTCGTAGAGGTTGGGCGACCGGGTCTTCATCGCATAGCCGAATTCGAGCGTCCGGGTGGTGTCGATCTCGTCGCGCAACAAGGCGGTGAAGTCGAAGTTGTCGTCGTTGCGCTCGCGGTCGCGGGCGTTGAAGGCGGCGGCGGACAGCGCATAGCCGGCGAACACGCCGTTGTAACCCCGGACCGGACCGGCGTCGCTGTGCACCCGTTCGTAGCGCGCGCCGACCAGCGCCATCCATTCCGGGTTGAGATGTGCTTCCCATTCGGCGAACAGCGCGGCGCGGTCGCGCTCGCCGTCGTTGATGTTGAAGAAGGTGTCGGGCGCCATGCCGCCGAAGGCCACCCCGGGAGGCAGTTGCGCCGGCGACGGCGGCCAGAGATCGTCCAGCCGGTAGCGCTGGTACTCGCCGCCGAGGCGCAGGAGGTCGGCGCCGTCGAGGTTCAGGCTGGCTTGCAGGCGGGCGCCGGTGTTGGTGCTGTCGGTCTGCATGGGCATGCCCGGGGCCACCACGCCGGGCGCGGCGCCGTAGACGAATTGCTTGTCCGGACCGAAGTCCATGTAGTGATCGACGGTTTCGCGGTAGCCGGTCGCCTCCAGCGAGCCCCAGTGGAAATCACCCAGGTAGCGCAACTGGAAGCGGCGCTCGGTGTCGTCGACCATGTCCATGCGCTGATTGGGATAGCCCTGATGAGGGATTTCCTGATAGCCGAACTTGGCCTCGACCAGATGGCTGCCGCGCCGCGCCGCCAGCCCGAGCAGGTGGTTCTGCACTTCGTAGCCGGTGGAGCCCACCTCGTCGCGGGACAGCCGCCGGCCGGGCCGGCCGGTCTCGCGAAAGTCCTTGAAATTGCCGCCGGCATCGTAGTTGTTGGCGGTGGTGAAGGCGCCGCTGTAGCTCAGGCTGAGGTTCGACGTCGCCAGCGTCATCCCGGCGTCGGTGCGAAAGCCGTCGCCATTGCTGCGATAGCTGCTGCCGACCCGGCCCTCGAGCAGGGACTCCTGGCCGGGTGCGGCGAATTTCGGCGGCGGGGATTCGACGGCGATGGTGCCGCCGATCGAGTCTCCGCCGACGCTGACCGGGGTGAGGCCGGCCCACACCCGGATGCTGCCCACCTGCGCGGGGTCCAGATAGGAGAGCGGCGGATTCATGTGGTTCGGACAGGACGAGACCGGGCTCATGCCGTCGAGCAGGATGCGCACGCGGTCGTCGGCCAGGCCGTGACTGGCGGGGAAGCTGGAGATGCCGCCGGCGGCGTTGAGGGTGACCCCGGGCACCTCGGTCAACAGGCTCGCGGTATCGCTGGCGGTGGTACGCCTGCGTTCCAGGGTTTGGCGGTCGACCGCGGTGCCCTCGATAGCGCCCGGGGCGGCCGCTTCGGTGACCCGGATTTCCGAGAGTTCGTAAGGTGCCTCTTCGGCACTGCCGGGAACGCCCACCAGCAGCGCCGGCAGCACACAGAGTGCGGACCGCAATCCTGGAAGGGAGGGATATCGCCTCATTTGCCGCTGCCTCGCTGCTCGACCAAGCCGTGGCGCCGCAGCGGCGGGGTACAATCCCGGGCGGGCTCCGCGAGCGCCGGCCGCTGCTGCGCGTCCGGAATACTAGGGGGCTGGCTGGGCGGGGGGAATGCGGCAAATTGTCGCAGCGCCCCTGGTCGGGCGCGGGCCCGGGATCTCGGCATCCGCCGCTGGAGCGCAGGCGGTTCGATGCGCGGTTCCTGTTGCAATGGCCTCCCCGGTGCGGGGATGGTCCGCACCGTCCCGTGAGACGCAATGCGATCGACAACCAGGAGCCCGACCATGGTCGAACCTCGGGACAGCGAGACCCCGGAACTGGAAGGCCCGTCGGCGGAGACGGATCTTCCGGCTGGCGGCCTGATCCTGGCGCCCTGGGAACGCACCTTCGACCGCATCCTCACTCCGTTCGAGGAGTTCATCCACCGCCAGACCACCGGCGGCATGGTGTTGATGGGCGCGACGCTGGTCGCCTTGGTGCTGGCCAATTCGGCCTGGGCGCCGACCTATCAGCATCTGGTGCATCTGCCCGCGAGTCTGCATATCGGCGACTGGGGCCTGGACAAGACGCTGCATCACTGGATCAACGACGGCCTGATGGCGCTGTTCTTCTTCGTGGTGGGCATGGAATTGAAGCGGGAGATGCTGGTCGGCGAGCTGGCTCATCCGCGCAACGCCGCGCTGCCGATCTTCGCCGCCGCGGGCGGCATGGCGGTCCCCGCCCTCATCTACACGCTGTTCAACGCGGGGGATCCGGGGTTGCGGGGTTGGGGCATACCCATGGCGACCGACATCGCCTTTTCATTGGGCGTAGTGGCCTTGCTGGCCGGCCGCGTACCCCGGGGGCTGATCACCTTCCTGGTGGCGCTGGCGATCGTCGATGACCTGGGGGCGGTGCTGGTGATCGCCCTGTTCTACACCGAGGCCATCGCCCTCGACTGGCTGGCCTGGGCGCTGGCCGCGGTAGGGCTCCTGGTCCTGTTCAATCTGGCCGGCATTCGCCGCACCATGCCCTACTTTCTGGTCGCGGTGCTGCTGTGGTACGCGCTGCTCGAGTCCGGGGTCCATGCGACCCTGGCCGGCGTGATCGGCGCCTTCACCGTGCCGGCGCGGCCCCGCTACGACCCGGCGGCGTTCAGCCGGCGGATACGGTCCCTGATGGCCCAGTTCGACCGCAGCTATCGGCCGGGCGCCAGCATCCTCACCAACGACGAGTTGCGCGCCATCGCCCAGGCGCTCGGCAACGGCGCCCTGCAGGTCCAGGCGCCCCTGCAACGGCTCGAACACCTGTGGCATCTGCCGGTCGCCTTCCTGGTGGTGCCGGTATTCGCGCTGTTCAACGCGGGCATCCCGCTGACCGACACCGACTGGGGCGCCCTGGTTCGCCACCCGGTGGCGCTGGGCAGCGGCCTGGGACTGGTCCTGGGCAAGCTGATCGGCATCACAGGAACGGTCTGGCTGGCGCTGCGGCTGGGCATCGGGGAGCTGCCGGCGGGCACCAGCTTCCGCCAGATTCCCGGGGTGGCCCTGCTCGCCGGCATCGGCTTCACCATGTCGATCTTCATTACCGAACTCGCGTTCGGTGGGGATCCCCGGAACCTGCTGCTGGCCAAGACCGGCATCCTGCTGGGCTCCCTGGTCGCCGGCGTCAGCGGTTATCTGTGGCTGTGGCTCACCGCCCCGGGAGCGCCGCGCGGCGCTTCAGCGCAGCGGCCAGCCGATCAATAGCACCGCGATGGTGGTCGCGCCGACCACCAGATTCATGGGCACCCCGACCCGCAGGAAGTCGGTGAAGCGGTAGTTGCCCGGGCCGTAGACCATCAGGTTGGTCTGATAGCCGATGGGTGTGGCGAAGCTCGCCGAGGCGGCCATCATCACCGCGAGCACGAAGGGCTCGGCATTCAACTGCGCGCTCTCGGTCATCGCCACCACCGTGGGCAGCATGAGCATGGCGGCGGCGTTGTTGGTGATCATCTCGGTCAGCAGCATCACGGTGACATAGGTCATTGCCAGCATCAGCCAGGGGCGGTCCCCGCTCAGCGCCAGAAAGCTGTTGGCGATGCTCGCCGCGGCCCCGGTCTTCTCCAGTGCGCCGCCCAGCGCGAAGGCGGCGGCGATGGTGAGAATGACGGTGAGGTCGAGGCTCTTTTCGGCCTGGGCCACCGAGCAGCAGCCGGTCAGCAGCATGGCGCCCGCGGCCAGCAGCGCCGCATTGAGGATGCTGATCCAGCCCGCCCCGGCCGTGCCGATCATGGCCACCAGGATCGCCCAGGCCAGATAGGCGCGTTCGTGGCGCGGCTGTTCGGTATCCAGGTCGTTGATCAGCAGGAAGTCCTTGTTGTACCGCTGGCGGCTGACGAACGCCGGGCGGGCTTCCAGCAGCAGGGTGTCTCCGGCCTGCAGCTCGATGCTGCCGAGATTGCCCGGCACCCGTTCGCCGTTGCGGGCCACGGCGAGCACCGCCGCGCCGTAGCGGTCGCGAAAGCGGGTGTCGCGGATGGCGTGACCGACGGCGTCGCAGTGCGGCGAGACCACGGCCTCGACCAGCCGCCGCTCGGCCCGCTCGACGGCCAGCGCGCCCGCGCCGTCCCCCGCGACCGAGGGCACGATGCCGTTGATGCGCAACAGGTCGGAGATCGCCTGGGTATCGCCGGCGAACACCAGGCGGTCGCCGCCGCGGAGCTTTTCCTGCGACGGGACCGCGGTGACGATGTTGCCGTCGCGCTCGATTTCGACCAGATAGACCCGGCGCAGGTGGCGCAGGCCGGCCTGCTCGACGGTCTTGCCCACCAGGGGGCCGTCCGGGGCCACCGCCACTTCCAGAGTGAATTCGCGCAGGTTGGAGAACGGGGTTTTCTCCTTGCGATCGGGCAGCAGGCGCGGGAACGCCAGCAGCATGAAGCCTACGCCCACCAGCGCCACCGGCAACCCCAGCGGGGTGATGTCGAACAGGCCGAACCCGGGGGCGCCGGTCAGCGCCTGGTACTGGCCGTTGACCACCAGGTTGGTGCTGGTGCCGATCAGGGTCAGGGTCCCGCCCAGGATGGCGCTGTAGCTCAACGGAATCATCAGTTTCGAGGGCGCCACGTCGATCCTTCTCGACCAGGCGTGCAACGCCGGGATCATGGCTGCCACCAGGGGGGTGTTGTTGAGAAATGCGCTCAGCGCGGTGACCGGGGCGGCGATCCTCAGTTGGGCGCGGCGCGCGCCGTCGGGCCGGCCCAGCAGGCGGTTGACGAGCAGGTCGATGCCGCCGGAGGCATCCAGTCCGGCCGCGATGACGAACATCGCCGCGACGGTGATCAGCCCCTCGTTGGCGAAACCCGCGAGCGCCTCCTCTGCCGTCAGTATCCCGGTCACGCTCAGCACCGTGAGGGCGGCCAGCATCACCAGGTGCGGGCTGAGGTGGGTGAAGATGAGGGTCGCCAATACTCCCAGGGTCAGACTGATGGTCAGCCAGGCCTGCCATTCCATTCCCGCATTTCCTCGCAGCCGGGTTCGAGAGGCTCGCAGCATAGCCGCTCGTTCCATTTTGAAAATACATTGATTGTGGGTTTTTTAGAATGTTTGGAAATAATTGTGTGCAGGCGCGACGCCCCGGACCTCCTCCCGGCGGTGTGTGGCCGGGCGGCATGTGCTATACCTTGGCACTCCCCCACCCGCCGATCAGGAGCATGACCATGGTCAGTATCCGCACCGCGACCTCGGAGCAGATGGGGAAGCTGATCCCCTGGCTCAAGGCCTTTTCCCACCTCAACGAAAAACTGTATCGCTGGAGCAATGGCCGAATCCTGGGCAAGCTCAACGGCTACGACGTGTGTCTGGTGACCATGACCGGGGCCAGGAGCGGAGCCCGGCGCACCGTGCCGCTGATGTATGTGCCCTACCGGGAGGGGGTGATTCTGGTGGGGTCCCAGGGCGGCGCGCCCAAGAGCCCCGCCTGGGTCAACAATTTGATCGCCCACCCGGACATCGAAGTCCAGTATCGCAGCAGGAAGATGCGGCTGCGGGCGCGCCTGGCCAGCGCCGAGGAAAAGCGCGAGGTCTGGCCGGTGTGCTGCCAGCACTACCCCGATTACGAGCTGTATCAGCAGCGCACCGAGCGCGACATCCCGGTATTCATCTGCGAGCCGCGCTGAGCGCGGGGTCGGCCTTGCGCCCGCGGGCGCGGCTCGACCTGGTCCGGAGCGCTTCGGGCATCGGGCCGCCCGCGCAGAAGTGCGCAATGGCCGGAGTGCGGGCGGGGCCGGGGCGCAGGGGTGCCGCCTACATGGCGACTTCCTGGATTTCTCCCCAGCCGGTGGCGCCCGCCAGGTCCCAGCGCATGAAGCTGTGGATGGCGTAGAGGTAGGGCCAGGGCTGCCAGGGGTTCGAGGTGAATGCGGTGCCCGTGAAGCGGTGGCTGCGCCCGCGCCGGTCCTCGACCTCCAGATCCATGAACACGTGCAGATCACCGTTGCGCAACACCCGTCCCCGCCCCCTGGTCAGGCCGTGGACCTGATTGCCTTCCCGGACATACCCGTGGGCGATCGCGGCGTAATCGTTTTTGTCGTCCGGGTTGATGATCCAGATGCAGTGGATGCTGGTGTCGTTGTCGAAGTTGGCGTTCAGCCAGCAGAAATTGGCGAACTGGTCTTCATGCCGCAGCCCCCAGCTGTGATCCATGCTGGAGACGCAGTCGATCGCGAATTTGCGGCCGTCGAGGGTCATGGCGCCGGTGACCCGGCCGCTCTGGTCCCAGTGTCCCGCATAGGCGGTGTCCGAGACGCTGTCGCCCCGGTGGGTCACCTGGGCGAGGGGGTCCTGGTCGGGGTCATGGATGTCGTAGGGCGCCATCAGCCCCCGATACTTCACGTCGAAGGACAGCCGCTTGCCGTCGTCGAAGCGGATGTCGTAGTCCATCACCGGGCGGGTGCACTTGATCGCCAGGCCGTTGCCGAGCCGGTAGTCGTCGAAATTGGTTTTCGGAAACGGCAGATGGACCTGATTGTTGGTGTAGCGCACCAGGTGCGGGCTGTTGGAAAAGCCGTCGACGATGGTGATGCTCGACAGCACCGCCCCCAGGTTCTGGCGGGTCAGCACATAGACGTTGACGTGCAGCGGCTCCTCGGGAACATAAAAGCCGAAATAGTTGGTTTCGGCCCAGTAGGGATCGGCCGAGGATGGCGTGTGAAAATACATGTCCCGGTCGGTGATCATGAGGTCCCCCGCGGTTGGTTATGGTGGTGGTGCGCAGCTTCTCGAATCCCTTGCCGGCAAGTATTGCACAGGGTTGCGGTGCGGCGACGTCCCGCCCGGCGGAGGGTGCGGGGCCGGGACTGGCCGGTCGCTTGGCGGCGGGTGGCGCTCTGTGGGCTGTGGATATCGCTGGAGGCCCCTGCCTGCCGCGGGGCGGCGAAGCCTCCGCGGCGGTTTCGCGCGCGCCCGTCAGACCGGCCGGAGGCCCGCCGGGCCCGGCGTCGCGGTGGCCCGATGGGCCAGCAGCAGCCCGGCGATCATTCCGGGTACGAACGCCAGGGTCTGGGTGTAGCCATAGCTGAGTCCTGCGAGCGCCGGCCCCGGGCAGTAGCCGACCAGGCCCCAGCCGAGGCCGAAAATCGCCGCCCCGCCCAGCAACCGCGCATCGATGTCGGTGCGGGTGGGCAGCGCAAAACGGTCCGCGAACAGGGGCGCCGGGTTGCGCAAGACCAGCCGGTAACCGATGCTGGTCACCAGCAGCCCGCCGCCCATCACGAAGGCCAGGGTGGGGTCCCAGGCGCCGAACAGGTCCAGAAAACCCTGTACCCGAGTGGTATCGGTCATGCCGGAGATCGCCATCCCCAGGCCGAAAATGATGCCGGAGACCAGTGCGATGAGGTTCTTGCCCATGGTGAGGATCCTCAAGCGGACAGCAGGCGGAGCAGGGTGACGGTGGCGATGCCGGTGGCCATGAAGGTCAGGGTCGCCAGGATCGAGCGCCTGGAAAAGCGGGCGATGCCGCAGATCCCGTGGCCGCTGGTGCAGCCGGAGCCCAGGCCGGTGCCGAGGCCGACGATCAGTCCGCCGATCAGCGCCAATCCCGTGGAGGCCGTGGGCGGCGGCGGTTTGAGGTCCGTGCCAAACAGCACCGGCAGGGCGCCGCCGGCCACGATGCCCAGGATGAACAGGACGCGCCACAGCCGGTCGCCCCTCGGCTGGGTGAGGGTGCCGGCGAGGATGCCGCTGACGCCCGCGATGCGGCCGTTGAAGGCCATCATCAGGATGGCCGCGACGCCGACCAGGGCGCCGCCGAATGCGGCGAGAACGAAGTGGTGCATGAGAGGATGCTCCCGTGATGGATGAATGCCCGTGTCCGGCGGGCCCGCTGGCGCCGGGGTTGCTCCCGGGGTCGTTGTGGAGCGCTCGCCGGGTGGGCTACATTAGCACATTGAAGATTAGCGATGCCTAATTTGACTGACCCCAGATCCTTTGGAACCAGGTCCGCAGCCCCCGCAACAGCCGCCGCGGAGGGCGCCGGGGCGGCCGATGTGCCGGCGCTTGCCCGCCACGCCGAGGCGGCCGAAGCCCTGCTCAAGGCCATGGCCAACCGCAATCGGTTGATGGTCCTGTGCGTGCTGCACGAGGGGGAGTTCTCGGTCGGCGAGTTGAATGTGCGGATCCCGCTCAGCCAGTCCGCCCTGTCGCAGCATCTGGCGACCTTGCGCCGGGCCGGCCTGGTGGCCACGCGTCGCGACGCGCAGACGGTGTACTACCGGCTGCAGGACGGGGTGGCCGGTGCCTTGATCGCCGTGCTGCACGCCCATTTCTGCGGCGGCCGGCCCGCCCCGGCGCTGGCGACGCTCAGCTGAAGGTGTGTTCCGGCTGGGGGAAATCGCCGGACCGCACCGCTTGGGCATAGTTGCGCAGAGCGCTCAGGATATCTCCGGAGTCGGCGAGGAAATTCCGGGCGAACTTCGGGATGCGCGGCGAGATGCCGAGCAGGTCATGGAGCACCAGGACCTGGGCATCGGTGCCCGGTCCGGCACCGATGCCGATGACGGGAATGCGCAGGGCGGCGCTGATGCGTGCGGCGAGTTCCCTGGGAACGCATTCCAGAACCAGCGCCGCGGCGCCCGCATCTTCCAGCCGGTGGGCATCCTCCAGCATGTGCTCGGCTTCGCCGGGGCCGCGCCCCTGCACTCGATAGCCGCCGAACTTGTTGACCGACTGGGGCGTGAGGCCCAGGTGGCCGCACACCGGGATTCCCCGTTCGACCAGCATGGCGACAATGTCGGCGAGCCACGCCCCCCCTTCGAGCTTCACCATCTGGGCGCCGGCCTGCATGAGGGCTGCCGAATTGGCCATGGCCTGCTCTGCGGTGGCGTAGGCCATGAAGGGCAGATCGGCGATCACGAAGGCCTTGGCGCTGCCGCGGCACACCGCCGCCGTGTGGTGGACCATGTCCGCCATGGTCACCGGAATCGTGCTGCCGTGACCGAGCACCACATTGCCCAGGGAGTCTCCGACCAGCAGCACCTCGATGCCGGCCAGCTCGGCCAGGCGCGCAAAGGTGCTGTCGTAGGCGGTGATGACGGGGAACTTTTCGCCACCCTTCTTGAGTTCGTGCAGGGTATTGATGGTGACAGTCTTCATGGCGCGGGTCCGGGCCTTCAGCAGGGCGGATTGTATTGGGGGCTGTAGTAGTGGCGCCCGCTCTTGATGCCGAGCAGATATTCCACCAGCCGCTGGTAGTCGAGATCGTTGTCGATGAGATCGATGTCGCGGGTGTTCACGATCAGCAGGGGTGCCTCGTCGTAATAATGAAAGAACCGCGTGTAGGCCTCGTTGAGCCGTTCCAGGTAGTCGAGGGTGATGGCCCGCTCCGCGGCCACGCCCCGTTTGTTGATCCGGGCCAGCAGGGTTTCGGAAGGCGCCTGGAGATAGACCACGAGGTCCGGGATCGGCTTGTCGAAGGTCAGTTGATCATAGACCTGCTGGTAGAGGCGGAACTCTTCGTGGTCGAGGGTCACCCGGGCAAACAGCGGATCCTTGTCGAGCAGGAAATCGGCGACCCGCAGCGGCTGGAACATGTCGCCCTGGCGCAGCTCCCGGATCTGGTGGATGCGCTGAAACAGAAAGAACAGTTGAGTGGGCAGCGCATTGACCCCGGGTTCGCGATAGAAACGCTCCAGAAACGGATTGCCCGCCACGTCCTCGAGCAGCGCCTCGCAGCCCAGCGTCTCCGCCAGGCGGCGCGCCAATGACGTCTTGCCGACCCCGATGGGCCCCTCCACGGCGATGAAGCGGGGCGCGGCGTCTGGGCTGCGGGCAGCGGGACCGTCGCGGGTCGGTTCGGTCACTGGAGGCTACCGTCGGCGAGGCGGACGATCCCTTCGCAGCCGATCCGCGCCAACAGCTCGGCGATCGGGCTGCCGTCCGGCAGGTGCAGTTCGGGATCCAGATCGTGCAGGGGGGCCAGCACGAAATTGCGCTGGCCGAGACGCGGGTGGGGGATGGTCAGCTGCGGGGTGGCGATCTGCCGCTGGCCGTAGAGCAGGATATCGAGGTCGAGGGGACGCGGGCCCCAGCGCACCTCCGGCCGTTGCCGGCCGCGGGATTTCTCCAGGCGCTGGAGCGCCCGCAGCAGCGGCAGCGGGGCCAGCTCGGTGCGCAGGCGGACTGCGGTATTGATGTACTCCGGCTGGACCCCGGGGCCCATGGCCCGGCTCCGGTAGCGGGGGGCGACCGCCTCCAAGTGCGAGGCCGGCAGGGATCCGAGCGCGGTCACGGCCCAGTCGATCTGGGTCTGGGGATCCGCGAGATTGGAGCCCAGACCGATGTAGCAGCGCACGGTCATTCGGTGCCGGCGGTCTGGGCGCGACGTCGGGGGCGCCGGCGGCGCCGCGGCGCCGCCTGCAGCGCGTCGAGCATGGCCTCCCGCTCGGGTTGCGCAGCCTCCTGGAAGCGGGTCCACCAGGCCCCGGAACCGCCCAGATCCTCGCCGCTCTGTTCGCGCAACAGTAGGAAATCGTAGGCTGCCCGGAAGCGGGGATGGCTGACAAGCTGTCCGGCCGATCGCTTGCCGGGCCTTTCCAGGTGTGGCTGGAGTTCCCAGATCTCCCGCGCCGGGGTCGAAAAGCGCCGCGGAATCGCCAGCCGGTGGACGACTCGGGAGAGCACCTCCGACCCGGCTTGGTGGAGCGCGGCGACCGTGGGCGGGGCCGACGGGTCTCTGCTCGCGGCGATTGCCACCGGCGGCCACAGCAGGGCCGCAAACAGGAATCCCGGCGTGACCCGCTGCTGGTGGGCGATGCGCTCGTCCGTGTTGCTGAGCGCCTGGCGCAAAAAGCGGTCCCAGCGGGGGTCGGCGGCAGCGGTCGCGGTGTCCGGCAGCAGGTATTCGAGCAGCCCGTGGGTGCGCAAGGCATCATAGGCGGCGAGCCCGTGACCGGTCATCAGCAGTTTCACGACTTCATCGAACAGCCGTGCCGGCGGTACCTCGGCCAGCAACCGGCGCGACTGGCTCAGGGCAGCGGCGGTGGCCGGGTGCAGCGCGAAGCCGAGCTTGGCGTGGAACCGCGCGGCGCGCAGCATGCGCACTGGATCCTCCCGGAAGCGGGTGGCCGGGTCGCCGATGATGCGCAGCGTGCGCCCGGCCATGTCGGCGAGCCCGCCCACGAAATCCAGCAGTTCGTCCGTGGCGGGGTCGTAATACAGGGCGTTGATGGTGAAGTCCCGGCGCTGGGCGTCCTCTTCCAGCGATCCGAAGACGTTGTCGCGCACCAGTATGCCGCGGGGGTTGCGGTGCGCCCGTTCGCCGCGAGCGGAGGGTTGGTCGTGGCGCTCATGTCCCGCGCGGAAGGTGGTGACCTCGACCAGTTCCCGGCCCTGGTGGACGTGCACGATCTGGAACCGCCGGCCGATGATACGGGCGCGCCGAAACAGCGCGCGGACCTGTTCGGGGGTCGCGTCGGTGGCCACATCGAAGTCCTTCGCCTGTTTGCCGAGCAGCGTGTCGCGGACACAGCCGCCAACGACCAGTGCCTGATGACCGGCAGCCCGGAGCTTGGCCACGACCTCGCGGGCGCCGGGGCTGATATCGGCGGGCGACAGTTGGTGTCGATGGGCAGGAATTCGGCAGGGCGCGCCGGTGTGCGCCGCAGCCTTCCGGGCGAAGAGCCTTTTGAACCGCTGAAGCATTCCGGGGGATCCGTGGGATGAGGGCGATTCTAGCACAGGCCCGGGTCATCCCAGGGTGCAGGGGAATGTGCCTGGGGCGCGTACGATACAGACGCAAAGGAGGAGGAACCGGGACCGGCTCCTCCTCCTCAAGGGATCATTTGCCTTTTGCTCCGGGCTAACCCACCCTCGCTCTATTCGGCAAATCAGTCGGGCTCATTATTCTTATGTTTATTGTTGTTATTCGGATTTCTTATTGTTGTTATGAACGGTTGTAATGCTATTCGCGAAGGTTCCAGTTGGCAAACGGCTGGTTAGACTTTTTTTTCACTACGCACCGCGCTGTTTGGCTTCTTGGATTATATGGGCCCCGGCCTCGACCAATGCCGGACGCCCCACTCCAGCAATTCCAACGGGGTGGCGCCGGCCAGTCCGGTGTCGGGTTCCAGGCCCAACCACCGCAGCGCCCAGAACAGATTGGCCGAGGCGTCCTGGTCGCGCAGTGCGGGCGCCCGGTTCTGCTTGCTCAGCTTGCGTCCCCGGGTATCGCATACCAGCGGGGCGTGGCCGTAGCTCGGGATGGGCCGCTGCAGTGCCCGGAGCAGGAAAATCTGCCGCGGAGTCGATTCGGCCAGATCCGCGCCGCGCAGGACGTGGGTGATGCCCTGGGCGGCGTCGTCCACCGCAACCGCCAACTGATAGGCGATGAGGCCGTCGCGGCGCCGGACGATGAAATCCCCGGTCTCGCCGAGGTCGATCCGCTCGGCGCCGCGCAGAAAATCCCGGTACTCGATCAGTGGTGCGGCGGCGACACAGACGCGCAGCGCGCCGGGTTGACCGGGCGCTGCGGCGAGCAACGCACCGCGCGCGCGGCAGAGGCCGTCGTAGCGCCCGCCGAGCCGGTGCAACCGCTGCCGGCTGCAGGTGCAGGGATACAGGAGTCCCCGGTCGGCAAGGCGGGTCAGGGCGTCTTCGTAGAGCGCCAGACGCCGGCTCTGATAGAGGATGGGCCCGTCCCAGTGCAGTCCGTGTGCTTCGAGCTGGCGCGCGATGAGGTCTGCCGCGCCGGGGACTTCGCGCGGCGGGTCGATGTCCTCGATGCGCAACAGCCAGCGGCCCCGGTGGGCGCGGGCATCGAGATAGCTGGCGACGGCGGTGGTCAGTGAGCCCAGGTGCAGCGGGCCGGTAGGCGAGGGCGCGAAGCGCCCGATGTATTGCTCGCAAGCCATGGCCGGATGCGGCCTCCCTCCCGGAGGCGGAACGGCGGCTGCGCCGCGCAGTGACTCGGTCAGCTCCTGCCGGGCGCGCCGCGCAGCGCCTGGACGTCAGCCGCCGACCGTTTGGCGCTCGCGGATCTCGTCGAGGGTCTTGCAATCCACGCACAGGGTCGCGGTCGGCCGCGCCTCCAGGCGGCGGATGCCGATTTCGATCCCGCACTGTTCACAATAGCCGTACTCGTCGGAGTCGATCATTTCGAGCGTCTTGTCGATCTTCTTGATCAGCTTGCGCTCGCGGTCGCGGGTGCGCAGTTCGAGGCTGAATTCCTCCTCCTGGGTGGCGCGATCGGCGGGATCGGGAAAATTGGCGGCATCGTCCTTCATGTGGCTGACGGTGCGGTCCACCTCCGCCATCAGTTCCTGCTTCCATTCCAGCAGCAGTCTCCGGAAGTGTTCGCGCTGCTGCTCGCTCATGTAGGGCTCGCCGCGCTTTTCCTTGTAGGGCTCGAAGTTGCGCAGCAACAGCGAAGATTTGTCTGCCGCCTTCTTTTTGGCCATGGTGGATTCCGCTGGAGGATCTGACGGGAGCGGCGTTTATAGGGCTGGCCGGCTATTTTTTCAACCCTGGAAAGCAGCGCTTGATGCCGTGCCGCACCGGCGGCGGTGCTCCTGGTCTAGAATCGACGCCCCGGCGGGGAGGGTGCGCGTGAGAAAAGCGGGGCGGGTGGCCGCGATCACCTCCTTCAAGGTGGTCGAGTTTCTGGAGGCGGCCGAACGGTTGCGGGCCCGGGGGCGGGACATCGTGCGCCTGGAAGCCGGGCAGCCTGCCTTCGCGACCCCTGCCGCGGTGGTCGAGGCGGCCCACCGGGCGCTCGCCGAGGAGTGCACCAGGTACACCCCGGCGCTGGGCATTCCCCAGTTGCGCGAGGCGATTGCCGCGTTCTATGAGCAGCGCCATGGGTTGTCGGTCGCCCCCCGGCGGATCGCCGTGACCACCGGCAGCAGCGCCGCGCTGGCGCTGCTCGGCGATCTGCTGATCGAGCCCGGCGACGGGGTGCTGCTCAGTGATCCCGGCTATCCCTGCAACGCCAATTTCGTGCGCCGCGCCGGCGGCGAGCCGCAGTGGCTGCCGGTGGCGGCGGAGCAGCGCTACCAGGTCACCGCGGCCGCACTGGCCGCCCACTGGCGGCCGAACACCAGTGGCGCCTGGCTGGCGTCGCCGGCCAATCCGACCGGCGAGCTGATTCCCGCAGCCGCCCTGCGCGATCTGGTCGCCGAACTCGGCCGCCGCCGGGCGAACCTGGTGATGGACGAGATCTATCACGGCCTGGTGTATGACGAATCCGAGGTCTCGGTGCTGGAGATGACCGACGAAGCCTTCGTGGTGAACAGTTTCTCCAAGTATTTCGGCATGACCGGATGGCGGCTGGGCTGGATGGTGATGCCGGAGGCGGCGATCGAGGATATCGGTATCCTGGCCCAGAACTTCTATATCTCGCCGCCCAGCCTCGCCCAGCATGCCGCGCTGGCCGCCTTGCGGCCCGAGGTGATCGAGGAACTGGAGGCGCGCCGCGACGAACTGCGGCGCCGGCGGGATTTTCTGGTGCCGGCGCTGCGCGAGCTGGGGTTCAGCATCCCCCACACGCCCGCCGGCGCGTTCTACATCTACGCCGGTATCGAGCGCCTAGCCGAGGACTGCGAGGCATTCTGCTGGGAGATGCTCGAACGCGCCGGGGTGGCCTTTACCCCGGGCACGGATTTCGGCGCCCACCTGGCCCGCCAGCGGGTGCGCTTCTCTTACACCGAGCCCCTGGAGCGCCTGGAACTGGCCGTGGAGCGGCTGCGCCGGGCACTGGCGGCCGGGTGATCTTCTCCCCGCCATTGGAAGCCGGCACTTTCCTGCGCCGCTACCGGCGTTTCTTTGCCGATGTCCGCTGCGCCGACGGCAGCGAGCTGACCCTGCATTGCGCCAACACCGGGTCGATGCTCAATTGCCAGGTGCCGGACAGTCCCTGCTGGTTCTCGCGCAGCGCCGATCCGCGGCGCAAGCTGCCGGGTACCCTGGAGATCGTCACCACCGGCGACGGCCGCCGCGCCGGCGTCAACACCGGGCGCGCCAACGCCCTGGTGGCGGAGGCCCTGGCGGAGCGCCGGATTGCGCCGCTTGCGGGCTACGCGGAGGTGCGCCGCGAGGTGCGCTGCGGCGCCGGGAGCAGCCGCATCGATTTCCTGCTGGCGGGGGGCGAGCGCCCCTGCTACCTGGAGGTCAAGAGCGTGACCCTGTCGCTGGGCGGGGGCGTGGCGGCCTTCCCGGACGCGGTCACCGAGCGCGGCGCCAGGCACCTGCGGGAACTCGAGGCCCTGGTCGGGCAGGGCGCCCGCGCCGTGCTGCTGTTCTGCGTCCAGTTGACCGGGGTACACACCCTGGTGCCGGCCGATCGGCTGGATCCCGGCTACGGGGAGGCCCTGCGCCGGGCGCGGCGCAGGGGGGTCGAGGTGCTGGCCTGGGGCTGCCGGGTGGGCGCCGCGGAACTGCGCCTCGACCGGGAGCTCGCGGTCGCGATTCCCGACTGACCTGGGGCGAATCCTGCCGCCGCGCCCGGCGGCGCGGGCCGCGGGGTCTACATTTTGCCGTCGATCTCCACCACCCGGGACTTGAATTTCCAGGCCCCGTTCTCTTTCACCAGCCGATCGAGGTAGCGGCCGGAGTTGACCACGCTCACCTTTTCGCCGGTGGCGACCAGAATCAGGTAGGCGTCGTGGCTGGCGCTGTCGCCCTCGACTTCGACGATGGCGTCGGTGGTGCAGTGCTTGACCTTCATGGTGGGGATCATCTTCCTGGCGAAGGCCAGTAGGGCTTCCCGGCCGGCGGCGAGTTGCTTGCCGCCCATTGAGAAGGTGCCGTCGGCGGCGAAGGTGGCGGCCCAGGCTTCCGGGTCTCCGTAGTCGAAGGCGCGGTTGTATTGGGCCACGAGCTGGCGGATGGCCAGTTGATCGGCGAGGTTGCTCATCGGTAGCTCCTTGCGGTGCGGTGGGTGACTGATGGTCCGGCGGGCGGGGGCCCGCCGGCGCGATGCCATGGGTTACAGGCTGGCCTCCGCGGGGGCCGGCGTCAAGATGTCGAGACATAGAGCGCGCCATCGCGCTCGACGACCGCAACCGGCTCCAGACTGCTGCCGGGACAGGGGCCGGCCACACAGCGCCCGGATTCGATCTCGAACAGGGCGCCGTGGGTTTGGCATTGGATGAAAGTCCCGCTGCGGTCGAGAAACCGGTCTGGCAGCCAGTTCAGTTCGAAGCCGGCGTGGGGGCAGCGGTTGCGGTAGACCCGCACGCCGTCCGCCGTCCGCACCGCGAACAGCCCCGGGCCGGACGCCGGGGAGAGCGCCCGCGCCCCGCCCACCGGGAGGTCGGCGACCCGGACCAGCGGCTGGTCCTCATACCCCACGTCGCAGCGCCTCGATGCGCTCCTCCAGCGGCGGGTGGGTCATGAACAACCGCATGGCGTGCTGTTTCCAGCCGCCGGAGATGCCCAGCGCGGTCAGCGAATCGGGCAGTTCGCTGGGCAGATGCGCCTCAGTCTCGCGCTGCAGCTTCTGCAGCGCCGCGATCATGGCGCCGCGACTGGCGAGCCGGGCGCCGGCGGCATCGGCGCGGAATTCCCGCCAGCGCGAAAAGGCCATCACGATCATGCTGGCGAGGATGCCGAGCGCGATCTGCAGGGTGATGACGATGAAGAAGTAGCCGATGCCGTGGCCGCGCTCGTTCCTGAACACCACCCGGTCGATGACCGATCCCAGCACGCGGGACAGGAACAGAACGAAGGTATTGAGCACCCCCTGGATGAGCGACAGGGTCACCATGTCGCCGTTCGCCACGTGGCCGATCTCGTGCGCCAGCACCGCCCGGGCCTCGTCCCGGTCGAACCGCTCCAGCAGCCCGGAACTGACTGCCACCAGCGCGTGGTTCTTGTTCCAGCCGGTGGCGAAGGCATTGGCCTGCCGGGCGGGGAAAATACCCACCTCGGGCATGCCGATGTCCGCCTTGCGGGCCAGTTCGCGCACCGTGTCGAGCAGCCAACGCTGGGCCGGGTCGGCGGGCTGGTCGATGACCTGGGTCCGGGTGCTGAGCCTGGCCATGGGCTTGGACAGCAGCAGCGAAATGAAGGAGCCCGCGAAACCGATCAGACCGAAGAACAGCAGCAAGGCGGTGAGATTGGTGTAGATGCCCTGGCTGGCCAGGTACTGCTCCAGCCCCAGACCCCGGAAGATCAGGCTGGCCAGTGCCAGTACGGCGATGTTGGTGGCCAGAAACAGCGCGATTCTCAGCATTTCTCGATTCTCCGTGTGGTGTCCGCGAACGGCTGTCGATAAGATGAGGGCGATTCTCGCAAGTTCAATGACTTGGGGTGGGTATTGGGTTACTGGGCGCGGCGCGCGGTGGGGATGCGGGGGATCTTGACCGAGGTCTTGGACCGCCGGCAAGCGCGGCGGCGGCCGGTGCGCGGGGCAGGGCCGCCCCCCGGACCCGGGTGGTTGCTGCGGCACTGCCTGGCGCTGGCGGCGACCGGGCTGTTGTCCGGTTGCGCCTGGTGGCCGGGTGATGCGGCACCGGGCCCCCGGGCAGAACTGATCGGGATTCGCGAGTTGGGCCGGGACGGAGGTGTGACCCGCTATCTGATCACCCTGCGCCTGAGCAATCCCGGGCCGAAACCGCTGCGCGTCTCCGGTCTCTCCTGCTTCCTGCGCGTCGATGGCGCGGTGGTCGCCGAAGGTTTTTCCGGTCCTCTGGCGCCGCTGGCGCCGCATTCGGCGACCCGCATCTCGGTCGAGGCGAAAGCGAATTTGCTCGCCGGCCTGAAGCTGATGAGCGGATCCTCGCCCGGCGATTCCCGCGTCTACAGACTGGACGTGCGCCTGCGCCGGCCCTGGCTGCTGCTGCCCCTGGCACTTACCGATACCGGCGAGGTGGTCATTGAACGCTGAATCCGCGCTGATCGACCTGGAGATCCGGCTGGCCTACCAGGAGGACGCCATCCGGGCGCTCGACGACCTGGTCTACGCCCAGCAGCGGCGCATCGAAGCGCTGGAGCAGCAGTGCCGGCGGCTGGCGGCGCGGCTCGAGGCGCTGGTGATGCAGCCGCTCGGTTCGCCTCCGGAAATCCCGCCGCACTATTGAAAGGGAGGCCTGGTGGGGTCGATGAGTGGCGATGGCGCAGCGGCGTCGATCCGGGGGCTGTTGACCGGCCGCTCCGAGGCGCATCTCGCGCCCTGGCGCGACGAGGCCGGCGAGTGCCGGCTGCACCGGGCGGTCGTCGAACCGCTGCGGGCGCTGCGCGCCGCGGCCGCGGGGGCGGGCATCTGTCTGTGCGTGGCCAGCGGCTTTCGGTCCTTCGAGCGCCAGCTCGGGATCTGGAACGCCAAGGCGCGCGGCGAGCGGCCGGTGCTGGACGAGCGGGGCAATCCCTGGGACTGGAGCGCCCTCGACGATCGCGCGCGGGTGTATGCGATCCTGCGCTGGTCGGCGCTGCCCGGGGCATCCCGGCACCACTGGGGCACGGATTTCGATGTCTGGGATCCGCTGGCGGCGGGGCCAGGTTACCGGCTGCGGCTGGAACCGGATGAGTACCGCCCGGGCGGGCCCTTCGCCCGCCTGGCGGCCTGGCTGGATCGGCATCTGGACCCGGCAACCGGCTTCGCGCGCCCCTATCCGGGCGCCGACGGGGGGGTGGCCGGGGAGCCCTGGCATCTGAGCTACCTGCCGCTCGCTCGGCGCTACCAGCGGGCGCTCCGCGTCGAGGTGCTGCGCGACCTGCTGGCGGATGCGCAGCTCGAACTCAAATCGGTCGTGCTTGCCGAACTCGATGAGATCCATGCACGCTTTGTCGCCCCGCCGGCGTTGCATCGACCGGGGTGATGCGCGATAGTCCGGCGCGGAGGTTTGGAGGGGCGCTCCCCGTGCACGACCGGCTGTGGCAGGACATCCGTCGAGAGGCGCAGGCTGCGGTGCGCGATGAGCCGCTGCTGGCGAGCTATCTCCATCGCGCGCTGCTCAGCCATCCGACCCTGGAGTCGGCGCTGATCCACAACCTGGCGGAACAGCTCGGCAATGCCGTGGTGTCGGCGCTGACCGTGCGCCAGATTCTCGAACAGGTCCTCGCCGAGGCGCCGGAGATCGGGCGCAACGCGCGCCGCGACGTGCTCGCCTACTACGAGCGCGATCCGGCCTGCGACCGGTACCTGATGCCGCTGCTGTATTTCAAGGGGTTCCACGCGCTACAGGTCCATCGCTGTGCCCATCACCTGTGGCGGCGCGGGCGCAGCGCGCTGGCCCTGTACCTGCAGCACCAGTGCTCGGAGCGCTTTGGCGTCGACATCCATCCAGCGGCGGTGATCGGCGGCGGCATCATGATCGACCACGCCACCGGCGTGGTGATCGGCGAGACCGCATGCGTCGGCGACGAGGTCTCCCTGCTCCACGGGGTGACCCTCGGCGGGACCGGCTGCCAGGGCGGTGACCGCCATCCCCGGGTCGGCCCGGGCGTGTTGATCTCGGCGGGCGCCAAGCTCATCGGCTGCATCGACATCGGCGCCCATGCCCGCATCGGCGCCGGCAGCCTGGTGCTGGAATCGGTGCCGGCAGGCGCCACTGCGGTGGGCGTGCCCGCCCAGGCGGTGGGCGGTGCAACCGCGCGGGGAGTGGACTGATGGCGGATGGGGCCGGCGAATCCCGGGGCGGGAATCTGGTCAAGCGGCGCCTGTTCGATGCCAGCCGCTATTCCCTGCAGGGGTTGCGCGCCTGTTTTCGCCACGAGGAGGCGTTTCGCACCGAGCTGGTGTTGGCGCTGATCCTGACGCCGCTGGCGTTTTGGGTGGCCCGCAGCGCGCTGGAGCTGGTGCTGCTGCTCGGCGTCATGGTGCTGGTGCTGATCGTCGAGCTGCTCAACTCGGCGGTGGAGTCGGTGGTCGATCTGCACGGCCGCGAGCGGCGCGAGCTGGCGGGGCGCGCCAAGGACCAGGGTTCGGCCGCGGTGATGCTGAGCATGGCGCTCTGCATCCTGGTGTGGGGTGGGGTGCTCTGGGGGAGGTTCATCGGATGAATGACCGATCGCGCTATGACCTGCTGTTTCGGGGCGATATCGTTCCGGGCCGGCGGTTCGACGAGGTGCGCGCCGGGCTGCGCGACCTGTTTCAGATCGACGACGCTCGCGCGGCGAGCCTGTTCTCCGGGCGTCCGGTGATCGTCCGCCGCAATCTCGAGGCCGCCGAGGCGGAGCGGTACCGGGCGGCGCTGGAGGCCGCCGGCGCCCTGGTCGAATTGCGGCCGCTGCAGGCGCCGGATCCGGATCCGCGGGGCTCGCCGCCTCCCGGAGCCGCATCCACGGCGCCCGGCGGAATCGGCTGGACGCTGACCCCGGTGGGCGCCGACCTGCTGCGGCCCGACGAGCGAGCGACTGCGGATCCGGTCCAGGTCGACACCAGCCACCTCGCGGTGGAGCCGCCGGGTGCCGATGTGCTGCGCGCCGAGGAGCGCCGTCCGGTGGTGGCGCGGGAGGTCGATACGTCCCGGTTGCAGCTCGATCCCGGCCGGGATTGATCGCACCGCGGATGACCCGGCGCCCGGCGCTCGATCCGGGCCGCCGGCAGGATGTTCGGGTGCCAACGCCGGAGGAAGTCCCATGACCGCAGCGCGCGACAGTTTCGACAGCACCGCCATTCTGGAGGTCGGTGCGCGCCGCTACCGCTACTTCAGCCTGGAGCGATTCGCAGCCGCCAGCGGCCTGGCGCTCGATGCCCTGCCGATCAGCCATCGGGTGCTGCTCGAGAACCTGCTGCGCTGCGAGGATGGCGAGGCGGTTACCCGGGAGGACATTCTGGCCCTGGCGGGCGCCCGCGGGGGCGAACGGGAGATCGCCTTCGCGCCCGCCCGGGTGCTGATGCAGGATTTCACCGGGGTGCCCGGCGTGGTCGATCTGGCCGCCCTGCGCGATGCCGTCGCCGCCCGCGGCGGCGATCCGCAGCGCGTCAATCCGCTGGTGCCGGTGGACTTGGTGATCGACCATTCGGTGATGGTCGACCACTACGCGGACGCGGGCGCCTTGCGCGCCAATGTGGCCCTGGAGATGGCGCGCAACGCCGAGCGCTATCGGTTCCTGCGCTGGGGCCAGTCGGCGTTCGACAATTTTCGGGTGGTGCCCCCGGGCACCGGCATCTGCCACCAGGTGAATCTGGAATACCTGGCCCGCTGCGTCTGGACCCGGGAGCAGGGCGGCGCGACCTGGGCCTACCCCGACACCCTGGTGGGCACCGACAGCCACACCACCATGATCAATGGCATCGGGGTGCTGGGCTGGGGTGTGGGCGGCATCGAGGCCGAGGCGGCCATGCTCGGCCAGCCGATCTCCATGCTGATCCCCGCGGTGGTCGGGGTGCGCCTCGAAGGCCGGCTGCGCCCGGGGGTGACCGCCACCGATCTGGTACTGACCGTCACCGAGCTGCTGCGCCGGCACCAGGTGGTGGGCAAGTTCGTCGAGTTTTGCGGCCCCGGCCTGGACGGCCTGCCGGTGGCCGATCGGGCGACGCTGGCCAACATGGCGCCGGAGTACGGTGCCACCTGCGGCTTTTTCCCCATCGACCGGCACACCCTGGACTACCTGGAGCTGACCGGCCGCGACGCCGGGCAGATCGCCCTGGTCGAGGCCTACGCCAGGGCGCAGGGCCTGTGGCGGGATCCGCAGCGGATTCCACACTACGGCGAGCTGGTGGCGCTCGATCTGGATAAGGTGGTTCCCGCGGTGGCCGGGCCGCGGCGGCCGCAGGACCTGGTGCCGCTGGCTGGGATCGGCCGCGCCACCCGGGAGGCGATCGAACTGCGCGGCCGGCCGGCGCCGGCGATCGAATCCGGTGGTGACGGCGCCCATCCGCGGGACGGCGATCTGGTGATCGCCGCCATCACCTCCTGCACCAACACCTCCAATCCCGCGGTGATGCTGGCTGCCGGGTTGGTCGCCCGCAAGGCGGTCGCGCTGGGCCTGCGCACCAGGCCCTGGGTGAAGACCTCGCTGGCGCCCGGCTCCAAGGTGGTCACCGAATATCTGCGCCGTTCGGGGCTGCAACCCTTTCTCGATCAACTCGGCTTCCACCTGGTGGGCTACGGCTGCACCACCTGCATCGGCAATTCCGGGCCGCTGCCGGCGGCGGTGGATGCGGCCATCGAAGCCGGCGACCTCACCGTGGGCGCAGTGCTGTCCGGCAACCGCAACTTCGAGGGCCGCATCCATCCCCGGGTGCGGGTCAACTGGCTGGCGTCCCCGCCCCTGGTGGTGGCCTTCGCCCTGGCCGGCACCACGTTGATCGATCCGACCCGCGATCCCCTCGCCTTCACCCCGGCCGGGGCGCCCGTGCGGCTGGCCGACCTGTGGCCGGACACCGGCGAGATCGCCGCGGCGCTGGCCCAGGTCGAGCGGGCCCTGTTCGTCGAGCAGTACGCGCGGGTGTTCGAGGGCGACGACCAGTGGCGGGCGCTGGAGATTCCCGAAGGCGCGACCTATCGCTGGGACGCGGATTCGACCTACATTCAGCGCCCGCCGTTCTTTGATGCCGGCACAACTCCGCCGGCCGACGCCATCCGCGGCGCGCGGCTGCTGGCGCTGCTCGGCGATTCGGTGACCACCGACCACATCTCTCCGGCCGGCAGTATCGCGCCCGACAGCCCCGCCGGCCGCTACCTGCGCGAACGCGGCGTGGCGGTCGCCGAGTTCAATTCCTACGGCGCCCGCCGGGGCAACCACGAAATCATGATGCGCGGCACCTTCGCCAATGTGCGCATCCGCAACGAATTGCTGCCCGGCGTCGAGGGCGGCTACACCCGCATGCCGGGCCGCCCCGAGCCGGTGCCCATCTACGATGCCGCCATGGCCTATGCGGAGCGCGGCACGCCCCTGGTGGTGATCGCCGGCCGCGAATACGGCACCGGCTCCAGCCGCGACTGGGCCGCCAAGGGCACCCGGCTGCTCGGCGTGCGGGCGGTGATCGCCGAGAGCTTCGAGCGCATCCACCGCTCCAACCTGGTGGGCATGGGCGTGCTGCCGCTGGAATTCGCCGGCGGCCTGGGCCGCGCGCAGCTCGGGCTCGACGGCAGCGAACTGTTCCATCTGGAGGGGCTGGCCGGCATGGCGCCCGGCCAGGCCCTGGAGCTGGTGGTGGAGCGGGCCGATGGCCGCCGCGACCGCTATCCGGTCCGCTCGCGCATCGACACCGCCAACGAACTGCGCTACTACCGGGCCGGCGGCATCCTCCACCACATGCTCGACCAACTGGCGCGGTGACCGGCGGTGGCGGGACGGCGCCTCGAACGGGATTCGCTGGGTGAAGTCGCCCTCGACGGCGACGCCCTCTGGGGGGCCCAGACCCAGCGTTCGCTGGAGAACTTTCCCATCGGCGGCCATCGCTTCCCGCTGGCGTTCATCCATGACTTCGCCCTGGTGAAAAAGGCGGCCGCGCTGGCCAACGGCGAGCTGGGCGAGCTTTCCGAACGGCGCCGCGACCTGATCTGCGCAGCCTGCGACGAGATCCTCGCCGGCCGCCACGACGACCAGTTTCCGCTGGTGGTCTGGCAGACCGGCAGCGGCACCCAGACCAACATGAACCTCAACGAGGTGATCGCCAATCGCGCCAACGAGCTCGCGGGAGGCCGGCGCGGCGACCGCGAGCCCGTCCACCCCAACGACCACGTCAACCGCTCGCAGTCGTCCAACGACGTCTTTCCGACGGTGATGCACGTCACCGCCAGCCGGCAGTTGCGCGGGCGCCTGCTGCCGGCCCTCGACGCCCTGCGCGGCGCCCTGGCGGACAAGGCGACGGCCTTCGCCGGGCTGGTGAAGACCGGCCGCACCCATCTGATGGATGCCACGCCGGTGACCCTGGGCCAGGAGTTCGGCGGCTATGCGGCCCAGCTCGGTTACGCGCGCGAACAGTTGGCGGCGGCGCTGCCCGCGGTCGAGGCGCTGGCCCTGGGCGGCAGCGCGGTCGGCACCGGGCTCAATACGCCGCCCGGCTGGTCCGCGACCGTGACCCGGCATATCGCCGCGCTTACCGGAGTCCCCTTCACTTCCGCCGCCGACAAATTCATGGCCCTGGCCGGCCACGAGGCCCTGGTCGATCTGCACGGCCGGTTGCGGGTGCTGGCCGCGGCGCTGTTCAAGATCGCCAGCGACATCCGCCTGCTGGGCAGCGGCCCGCGCTGCGGACTGGGCGAACTGCGGCTGCCGGCCAACGAGCCCGGCAGCTCGATCATGCCCGGCAAGGTCAATCCCACCCAGGTGGAGGCGCTGACCATGGTCGCCGTGCAGGTGATGGGCAACGATGCCGCGGTGGGTTTCGCCGGCAGCCAGGGGCAGTTGGAGCTCAATGTCTTCAAGCCGCTGATCCTGCACAATGTGCTGGAATCGATCGGCTTGCTCGCCGACGCCATGGACAGCTTCCGGATCCGGTGTGTGCAGGGTCTGGAGGCCGACGTCGAACAGCTGCGGCGACACCTGCAGCGCTCGCTCATGCTGGTGACGGCGCTCAGCCCCATTATCGGTTACGATGGCGCCGCGAAAATTGCCGGAAAGGCCTTTGCCGAGGGCATCTCGCTGCGCGAGGCGGCCCTGGCGCTGGGCCTGGTCGATGCCGAGACCTTCGATCGGGCGGTGGACCCGGCGCGGATGCTGGGCCCGTCCGGATCCTGATCCGCCCCACCCGCAGCCGGCCATCGCTTTCCCGGACCAACAGGACAGTCCACTCATGCCTGAAATCGGCGTCGGCGACGCGGCCATCCAGCTGCACGGCGTGACCCTCACGCGGGGCGATCGGGTGGTGCTGCGGGACTTTTCGCTGCAGATTCCCGCCGGCAAGGTCACCGCGGTGATGGGCCCCAGCGGCTGTGGCAAGACCACGGTGCTCAAGCTGATCACCGGCCAGTTGCGGCCCGACGCGGGGGAGATCCGGGTCGGCGCCACCCGGGTCGATCTGCTCGGCGGCGCCGACCTCAATCGGCTGCGCCGCAACATCGGCGTTCTGCTGCAGAACGGCGCGCTGTTCACCGACCTCACCTGCTTCGACAACGTCGCCCTGCCGCTGCGCGAGCACACCGCGCTGCCGGAGCCCCTGATCCGCCGGCTGGTGCTGCTCAAATTGCAGACCGTGGGGTTGCGCGGCGCCGCGGACATGTACCCGCGGGAGCTTTCGGGCGGCATGAACCGCCGGGTGGCGATGGCGCGGGCGATGGCGCTCGACCCCGCCATCATCCTTTACGACGAACCCTTCGCCGGGCTCGATCCGATCTCGCTGGGCGCCTCGCTGCGCTTGATCCGCGCCATCAACCGGGCGCTCGGCATCACCAGCGTGGTCATCACCCACGATGTCGCCGAGGTGCCGCAGTTCGCCGACTACTGCTGCATCATCGCCGAGGGTCGGGTGGCGGCGACCGGCACCCCGGCGCAGTTGCGCGACAGCGATCAGGAGGTGGTCCGGCAGTTCGTCGAGGGACTACCGGACGGCCCGGTGCCGTTTCATTTTCCAGCCCGGCCGCTGGCCGAGGACCTGCTGGCACTGGATCGCTGAGCCATGGCCAATCCCCGGAATTTCGGCGATCGCGTGGTTGCGGAACCGATCCGCGAGTTCGGGCGCGCCGGCCTGTTTCTGATCACCGCCTGTTCGCGCATGCGGTTTGGCCCCCTGCAGTTGGGGGAGATTCTCCGCCAGGTGTATTTCGTCGGCGTCCGCTCGCTGGTGATCATCGTCATCTGCGGCTTTTTCGTCGGCCTGGTGCTGACCCTGCAGACCTACGACACCCTCACCCGCTTCGGCGCCGGGGATTCGGTGAGTACCGTGCTCGCCCTGTCGCTGTTTCGCGAGCTGGCGCCGGTGCTCACCGCGATCCTGTTCGCGGGCCGGGCCGGGACTTCGGTCACCGCCGAGATCGGGCTGATGAAGGCCACCGAGCAGCTCGATGCGCTGGATCTGATGGCCATCGACCCGCTGGAGCGCATCGTGCAGCCACGGCTGCTGGCGGGGGTGATCGCGGTGCCGGCGCTGATCCTGGTGTTCAATGTCACCGCGCTGCTCGGCGGTGTATTCTTCGCCGTCTACCTGATGGGCAGCGACCCCATCACCTTCTGGGGCAACATGCAGTCCTCGGTGGAGCTGGGCAAGGATTTCGGCGGCGGCCTGCTCAAGGGCACCGTGTTCGGTTTCCTGGTGAGCTGGCTGGCGGTCTATTTCGGCTGGAGCGCCAAGCCCACCAGCGAGGGGGTTGCGCTGGCGACCACCCAGACGGTGATCGCCAGTGCCATCGCGGTGCTGCTGATCGATTTCGTATTGTCGGCGTTCATGCT
This sequence comes from Pseudomonadota bacterium, assembly GCA_049325095.1. Lineage (GTDB taxonomy): Bacteria > Pseudomonadota > Gammaproteobacteria > Pseudomonadales > Porticoccaceae > JAGPUQ01. Next base: position 62,671 of record JBMOPO010000028.1, read on the forward strand.
GTAGTTCCGGGAACATCCACCATGAAATCCTCCCACCAGATCGAATTCACTGCCGGGCTGTTCCTGCTGCTGGGCGTCGCGGCACTGATCTTTCTGGCCATTCATGCCACCGACGGCGGTACGCTGGAAGATGGCGGCTACCGGCTGGTGGCCGAGTTCGGCAACGTCGGCGGGCTCAAGCCGCGGGCCAACGTGAGCCTGGGTGGGGTGCGGATCGGCAGCGTGGAGAGCATCTCGCTGGATCCCGAGAATTTTTCTGCCCGGGTGGTGATGAGCATCAGCGACCGCTATCGCAATCTGCCGGACGACACCTCCGCGTCCATTCTCACCAGCGGCATCCTGGGCGATCAGTACATCGGCCTGGAACCGGGCGGATCGCCGGAGTACCTGAGCGATGGCGACCAGATCATGATCACCCAGTCGGCCATAGTGCTGGAACAGCTGATCAGCCGATTCTTGTTCAACAGCGGGGCAGAGGAGCAGAAACCGTGAAACCCTGGTGGGCTGCAGTGCTGGCGGTCCTGACGGCGGCGGCCCTGGCCGCCGATGAGCCGGCGGACATCGTCCGCGAAACCAGCGACCGGTTGTTCGAATTGGTCGACAGCAATCGCGCGGCCTATGCCGCCGAGCCGAGCCGCCTGCAGGACGAGGTGCGGCGCCATCTGCTGCCCCACGTCGACACCCTGTACTCGGCGCGGCTGGTACTCGGGCAGCACGGCCGGGACTTGAGCGCGGATCGGGTCGAGGCGTTCGCCAGAGCGCTGAGCGATCTGCTGGTACGCCGCTACGCCGATGGTCTGCTGGAATTCAAGGACCGCGATCAGATGAAAATCCTGCCGGATCAGGGCGGCAACACGGAACGCATGACCCGGGTGCGCACCAAGGTGCGGCTGACCAGCGGCAGCGAAGCGGCGGTGGATTATGTATTTCGCAAGAAGGACGGTGAGTGGCGGGTGTTCGACGTCATCATCGAGGGGATTTCCTACGTGGCCACCTTCCGCACCCAGATCGGCGAGGAGATCCGCCGCGACGGTTTCGAGCGGGTACTGAGCCGGCTCGAATCCGGCGAACTGCAGCTCGAAACCAAAGACCATGACCAGGCGGCCTGAAGCCACCCCGCAGACGGTTGCGCTCGGCGGAGACTTCACCGCCCGCGAGGTGCCCGCCCAGTATGCGGAGAGTCTGGCCTGGCAGCGGGCGGGATCCGTCCCCGCGGCCATCGATCTGGCCGGGGTCCGGCGCACCGACTCCAGCTTCCTGGCCCTGCTCCTCGAATGGCAGTCCTGGGCCCGGGCGCTCGGGACCGCCATCGAATTTCGCAATCCGCCGGCGGCCCTGCGGACCTTCGCGGACCTCAGCGCCGTCAGCGAGTTGCTGGGCTGGCCCGCAGACACTCCGGCACCCTGAGAACGATCCGGGAGCGAAGACGATGGCAAACCGACTCCTGCCGCTGCTGCTGGCGGCGCCACTGCTGGCCGCCTGCGCCGGAACTCCGACGGCGGGGAGCAAGCCCGATCCCCGGGATCCCTGGGAGGGCTACAACCGCGCCATGTACAGCTTCAACCGCGCGCTCGACAAGGCGGTGCTGCGGCCCGTGGCCCGTGGCTACGACTGGGTTGCCCCCGCCCCGGTGCAGCGCAGCGTCGGCAATGTGTTCACCAACCTCCATTATCCGGTGGTGGTGCTCAACCTGGCGTTGCAGGGTCGCCCGCTGGACAGTGGGGTGGCGCTGGGGCGGTTCGCGGTCAACAGCACGCTGGGGATCGCCGGGGTCTTCGACGTGGCGACCCGCCTGGACATCCCCGAGTTCGAGGAAGACTTCGGCCAGACCCTGGCGGTCTGGGGCTGGCGCGACAGCCGCTATCTGATGCTGCCGCTGCTGGGCCCGTCGACCTTGCGCGACGGCCCGGCGCGCGGCGTCGACTGGGTCAGCGACCTGGCCTGGAATTGGGCGCGGGACGAGGCGGGCTACGGGCTGGTCGCGCTGGAGGTGGTCGATACCCGGGCGGGGTTGCTGGAGCGCGAGGACGACCTCGAACAGGCCTACGACGAGTACCTGTTCGTGCGCGACGCCTGGCTGCAGCGCCGCGAATTCCTGATCGACAATGGGGAATCCGACCTGCCGGACTACGAGGATTTTCTCGAGGATGGCCAGTAGCCTGCTCAATCCAGCAGGGCCTTGAGGGCCGCCAGGGAGGCGGCGCCCCGCGCGCGGCGCAGGTCCGGCGCCAAGGGCTCGCCGAACCCCTCCCGCTCGAGTTCCTCGACCGGCAATTCATCGAGGAAGCGGCTGGGGGTGGTGGCCACCGCCTCCCCGCCCTGCCGGCGCCGCTCGGCCAGGGTCAGGGTCAGCGTCTCCCGGGCCCGGGTGATGCCCACATAGGCCAGCCGCCGCTCCTCGGCGACATCTCCGCTCTCCAGGCTGTTGCGATGGGGCAGCAGTCCCTCCTCCAGGCCGATCATGAAGACGTGCGGAAACTCCAGTCCCTTGGCGGCGTGCAGGGTCAGCAACTGTACCCGGTCGTCGCCGGCGGCATCCTGCCGGCGGTCGAGCAGGTCCACCAGCAGCAGCCGGCCGATGGCGGTGGCCAGATCCGCCGTGCCCTCGTTTTCCAACTGTCGCGCCAGGGCGCTGGCGATCTGCGCCACCAGCAGCTCGACATTGCGCAGCCGCGCCTCCGCAGCCGCGGCGCCGGGGGCGTTTTCGGCCACCCAGCCGGCGTAGTCGATGTCCTCGAGCAGGGTGCGGATGGTATCCACCCCGCCGCCGCGGGCGCAGGCAGCGGCCAGGTTGTCGAGCCAGGTGCGAAAGCGCAGCAGGCGCTCGCGCGCGCCGGATTCGAGCAGCGCGCCCAGGCCCAGTTCGCCGCAGGCGGCATACAGGGACAGGCCGCGCGCGCCGGCATAGCCGCCGAGCCGCTCCAGGGTGGTGGCGCCGATCTGCCGCCGCGGCCGGTTGATGGCGCGCAGGAAGGCGGTATCGTCGTCGGGATTGACCAGCAGGCGCAGATAGGCGAGCAGGTCGCGGATCTCGGCGCGGGCGTAGAACGAGGTGCCGCCGCTCAGCTGATAGGGAATGTCCAGCATGCGCAGCTTCATTTCCAGCGGTCGCGCCTGGTGGTTGCTGCGGTAGAGCACCGCGCAATCGCCGAGCGACAGGCCGCGGCCGGCGCGCAGTTGCAGGATCTCGTTGACCACCCGCTCGGCCTCGGCGTCCTCGCTGGCGCAGCGGATCACCCGGATCGGGTCGCCCCGCCCGCGATCGCACCACAGGGTCTTGGCAAACAGGTGTTCGTTGTTGGCGATCAGGGCGTTGGCGGCCTTGAGGATGCGGCCCGTGCAGCGGTAGTTCTGCTCCAGCTTGACCACTTCCAGGTCGGGGAAGTCGCGCTGCAATTCGGCCAGGTTCTCCGGCCGCGCGCCCCGCCAGGCGTAGATCGACTGGTCGTCGTCGCCGACCACGGTCAATTGCCGGTGCTCGGCGACCAGCAGGCGGATCAGCTCGTACTGGGCGCGATTGGTATCCTGGTACTCGTCGACCAGCAGGTGGCGGGTGCGCCGCCGCCAGTGCGCGAGTTGTTCGGGATGCTCGGTGAAAAGGCGGATCGGCTGCCCGATCAGGTCGTCGAAATCCACTGCGTTGTAGGCGGCGAGCGCCCGCCGGTAGTCCCGGTAGAGTCGCGCGAGCCGGAGTTCAGCATCATCCGCGGCCCGGGACCTCGCCTGCTCCGGGCTCACCAACAGGTTCTTCCACTGCGAGATGCGCAGCGCCGCGGCGTCCAGCGGCGCCTCCTCGACGCCTGCCTGAAGCTGTTGGAGCAGCCCGCGGGTGTCCTCGGCGTCGAACAGGCTGAAACCCGGGCGCAACCCCAGGAGTTCCGGTGTGCGGCGCAGAATGCCGAGGCCGAGCTGGTGAAAGGTCGAGACCCGCAACCCCCGGGTCGCCGCCCGGGAGAGCGCCGCGCCGACCCGCTGCTTCATCTCCCGGGCCGCCTTGTTGGTGAAGGTGACCGCGGCGATCTGCTGGGCGGGGACCCTGCCGGAGCCGATCAGATGGGCGATCCGCCGGACGATCACGCTGGTCTTGCCGCTGCCGGCGCCCGCCAGGACCAGCAGGGGGCCGCCGCTGTGCTGTACGGCGCGGGTCTGTTCGGGATTGAGTCGCGGCATGGGAGGCAAAAAAGGCCGCGAGTATAGCAGCCGCCGGTGAGCGCGGCGGTCGGGCGCCCTACAATGGGGCTTTGCCTGCGGGGGAGAACCCATGTCCGACGAATCGAGCGCCGCGGTGGCGCAGCGCTGTGCGGCCGCGATCCTGGAGGCCGATCCCACCGTCAAGCGACTGGGCATCGTGCTGGATGAAGTGGCACCCGGATTCGCCCGGCTGTCGCTGACCGTGCGCCCGGAGCTGCTCAACTCGCTCGGCCGGTGCCACGGCGGCACCAGCTTCACCCTGGCGGACGTGGCTTTTGCCGTGGCCTGCTCCTCTACCAATCAGGCCGGGGTGGGGGCGCACTGCGCCATCGATTATCTGCGCCCGGCCGGCCCCGGCGACCGCCTGACCGCCACTGCCCTGGTGACCCACCAGGGCAGCTCGGTCAGCCTGGTCGATGTCGAGGTCACCGACCAGCGCGGCCGGCGCATCGCGCAACTGCGCGGCCGGGCGCACAACTTTGGCCGGCCGTTGCTGGCCGGCGCCGGGTGGTCCGGGCCCGGGGCCGCGGAGGCGTCGTCATGAAGCTGCTGTGGACGCCCTCCGAACCGTTCCGCGCCGCGGCCAACATGACCCACTACATGGCCTGGCTGGCCCGCGAGCGCGGACTCCGGTTCGGCGATTACGCGGCCCTGCAGCGCTGGTCGACGGCCGAGCTGGAAGCCTTCTGGCAGAGCATCTGGGACTATTACCAGGTGCGGTCCGAGACCCCGGTGACCCAGGTGCTGTCGAGCCGGGAGATGCCGGGCGCCCGCTGGTTCGCCGGCGCCCGCCTCAACTTTGCCGAACACGTCTTCCGGGCGCGGGACGACGGGCGGCCGGCGCTGCTCGCGGCCGCCGAGGGCGATGGCCTGCGCGAGGTCCGCTGGAGCGAGCTCGCCGACCAGGTGGCGCGGCTGGCGGCCTGGCTGCGGGACCGGGGCGTGGTCCCGGGCGACCGGGTGGCGGCCTACCTGCCCAATGTTCCCGAGGCGGTAGTCGCCTTTCTCGCCACCAGCGCGGTGGGCGCGGTGTGGTCGAGCTGCTCGCCGGATTTCGGCGCCAACAGCGTGGTCGACCGGTTCCGCCAGATCGAGCCCAAGGTGCTGATCGCGGCCGCGGGCTACGTCTACAACGGCCGGGCCATCGACCGCAGCGCCGAGCTCGCGCGCCTGCGGGAGGTGCTGCCCGGGCTGCGCGAGCTGCTGCTGGTCGGCCGCAGTGAAGCGCTGGCGGGGGTGGAATACTGGGATCGGGTGCAGGCCGGCCCGGCGCCGGCACTGCGCTTCGAACGGGTCGATTTCGACCACCCGCTGTGGGTGCTGTATTCCTCCGGCACCACGGGGATTCCCAAGGCCATCACCCAGGGTCACGGCGGCGTGTTGCTGGAGCAGCTCAAGCACCTGGGTTTGCACTGTGACCTCCGCCCGGGGGATCGCTTCTGCTGGTATTCCACCACCGGTTGGGTGATGTGGAACATCGGACTGTCGGCGCTGCTGCTGGGCGCGGTCCCGGTACTCTACGACGGCAATCCGGCCCACCCCGACCAGGATCGGCTGTGGGCGCTGGCCGCTCAGGCGCGGTTGACCCACCTGGGCACCGGCGCCGCCTACCTGATCGCCTGCATGAAGGCCGGCCTGACGCCGGGCCGGCGGCACGATCTGGAGGCGCTGCGGATGCTGGGTTCGACCGGCTCGCCGCTGCCCGAGGAGGCCTTCGAGTGGGTCTACGCCGCGGTCAAGCCGGATCTGTGGCTGCTGTCGATGAGCGGGGGCACCGACATCGCGTCGGCCTTCGTCGGCGGCTGTCCGCTGCTGCCCGTGTACGCCGGCGAGATCCAGTGCGCGCTGCTGGGCGTCGACGTCCGGGCCCTGGATCCCGAGGGGCGGCCGTTGATCGGCGCAGTGGGGGAGATGGTGGTGATGGCGCCGCTGCCCTCGATGCCCCTCTATTTCTGGAACGACGCCGGCGATGTGCGCTACCGGGAGAGTTATTTCGAGGATTACCCGGGGCGCTGGCGCCACGGCGACTGGATGCGCGTGTCCCCGGCCGGCACCGTGCAGATTCTCGGGCGCTCCGACGCCACCCTCAACCGCGGCGGCGTGCGCATCGGCAGCGCCGAGATTTACCGCGGCGTCGAGCGCGTGGCGGAGGTGGCCGACAGCCTCGCGGTCAGCATCGAGCTGGCCGACGGCGGCCACTACCTGCCGCTGTTCGTCCAGTTGCAGCCCGGCCTGGTCCTCGACGACGCCATCCGCGCCGCGATCCGCGCCTCCCTGCGCGAGCACTGCTCGCCCCGGCACGTGCCCGACGAGATCCTTCAGGTCGGGGAGATCCCCTACACCCTGACCGGCAAGAAGCTGGAAACCCCGGTCAAGAAATTGCTGATGGGATTCCCCGCGGAGCGCGCCGCCAACCGCGACGCCTTGAAGAATCCCGCGAGCCTCGACTACTTCCTGGAGTTCGCAGCCCAGCTGCGCCGCCGGCTCCAGGTGCGCGACCTGGGGTGAGGCCACGCCGCTGCCCCTGCCCGCCGGCGCTCCGGAACCCGCAGGCATGAACTCCCGGTGTCGCCGCCGGGTCTATTGGCCTGACTATTGCCTGCACATAGGTACAGCGTGCAACGCGACTGTCACAGGTCGCGTGGTCGCAATGTTCACCGGGAGCCGGGCCGGGAAGTGTCGCGATGCATCGAATCGTTGGCAAACTGGACGGTGACGGTTTGACAAAGGGGTAGCGAAAACCTTTACCCTGAACAGAGCGAGTTGCGGCGAACTCTAAATCATGGGGTGGCGCAATTTCAGACGGCGACGGCGCCACCGCATGGGACTGTCCACTCCGTGGGAGGTTGCATATGGTGAGCGGCACAAACCGTGAAAGATTTCTCGAGACGCTTTCCGCCTTCACGCGCGATCATCAGGCCAAGCGGTGGCGCGGTACCTTCGCCGAGTACCTGACCGACATCGTAGGCCCGCGGCCTGACCTTGCGGCGCGCAGCAGCCATCAGTACGTATGGGACATGCTGCGCTGGATGCAGCGGCGCGAGCAGGCGGAGGCCGAGGATGACGGTTTCCGGCTGTTTTCCCACGAACTGTTCGGCATCGACCGGCCGCTGCAGCGGGTGGTCGATTATTTCAAGGCGGCGAGCGCGGGCTCCGAGGTCGGCCGGCGGCTGCTGCTGCTGCTCGGGCCGCCCTCCGGGGGCAAGTCCAGTCTGGTCATCCTGCTCAAGCGCGGCATCGAGGAGTACAGCCTCACCGATGAGGGTGCCGTCTACGGGTTGCAGGGGTCACCGCTGCACGAAAACCCGCTCAACCTGGTCCCCTATACCCTGCGCGCCGAGTTCCGGGAGACCTACGGCGTCGATATCCAGGGCGATCTCTCGCCCTATGCGCAGTCGGTGCTCGAACAGGAGTTCGAGGGCGACTTCATGCGCTACCCGGTGGAGCGGGTGTTCCTGTCCGAAGCCAAGCGGACCGGCGTCGGCACCTACGCGCCCCACGACCCCACCACCGCGGACATCGCCGATCTGATCGGATCGGTGGACCTCGCCAAGGTGGCGGACTATGGCGACGAGGGCGACCCGCGGGCCTGGTCCTGGTCGGGGGCGGTGTATTCGGCCAGTCGCGGGCTGCTGGAGATGATCGAGATTCTCAAGGTCAAGCGCGAGTTTCTCTATCTGTTGCTGACCCTGACCCAGGAGAAGAACGTCAAGGTCTCGCGGTTTCCCCTGATTCACGTGGACGAGACCATCGTCGCCCACACCAACCTCGCCGAGTTCCGCAAGTTCCTGCAGGAGAAGGAGAACGAGGCCCTGCTCGACCGGATGGTGATCGTTCAGGTGCCCTATGCCCTCAACTACCGCGACGAGGCCCGGATCTACGCCAAGCTGATCGCCCAGGCGCCGACCTTTCGCGAGGTGCATCTGGATCCCCATGCGCTCCAGGTCGCCGCCGTGTTCGCCGTCCTGTCGCGCGTGAAGCCGTCCGAGCGCGAAGATCTCGATCTGTCCAAGAAGGTCCGCCTGTACGCCGGCGAGGATGTCGAGGGCATCGCCCGCAGCGAGCTGCAACGGATCAGCCTCGAACAGGAAGAGGAGGGGCTGTCGGGGGTGTCGCCGCGGTTCGTGGTCAACGCCCTGTCCAATGCCATCGCCCGCTCGGAGGCGAAAAGCCTGACCAGCATGGAGGTGCTGGTGACCCTGAAGGAGGCGATCGAAAACGACGCGCGCATCGAGGCCAAGCAGCGCCGGCAATGGGTCGATTTCCTGGTCACCGCGCGCAAGGACTTCTACAACCACTGGGTGAAGGAGGACGTCCACAAGGCGCTGTTCGTATCCTTCGAGGAGGAGAGCGAGAGCCTGCTCGGCAAGTATCTCGACGAGGTGGAGGCGGCGCTCGACCACCGCGAGGTGACCGATCCCATCACCGGCGAGACCCGGGCGCCGGACGAGCGGTTTCTGCGCGCGGTGGAGGAGAAGATCAACATTTCCGATGCCGGCAAGCAGACCTTCCGCCAGGAGGTGGTGCGCAAGGCCATGGTCGCCTACAAGAAAGGCGAGCAATTCTCGCTGGACTCCCACGCCCGTCTCAAGGAGGCGATGGAGAAGTATCTGTTCGAGGAGCGCCGCGACGTGTTGCGGCTGGTCACCTCGGTCGCCCGTCCCGACGAGGACGCGCGCGAAAAGATCGCCGCGGTCGAGGAGCGTTTGATCAGCGATTACGGGTACGACAGGCACAGCGCGCGCGAAGCGCTGAATTACGTCACCACGCTACTGTCTCAGGAATAAACCTGGGAAGGGGCTGTTTTTATGATGTCATTCACAGATGGCGATGCCCGCAGCGGGCCTGGGCGTTGGTACGAGCTGTTCTCGCGGGGCACCAGGGATTGGCTCCGTCACAACGAAAAGGTCCGCCAGGCGGTCCGCGACCATCTGCCGGATCTGGTGGCCGGCTCCGACGTGCTCAGCAATGCGCGCGATCGCACCGTGAAGGTGCCGGTCCGGTTCATGGAGCACTATCGGTTCCGCCTGCGCGATCAGGACGAGCAACTCGGTGCCGGTCAGGGCAGGAACGCCAAGCCGGGCGACCTGCTGCGCCCGGCGCGGCCGGTCGCCGGGTCCGACCCGGCCGGCGGCGAGGGCGAGGGCCAGGTCAGCTTCGTCCTGGAATTTCAGATCGACGACATCCTCGACTGGCTGTGGGAGGACCTGCAATTGCCCAACCTGCGGCCTCGGGAGGGGCCCAGCATCGAGGAGGATGCCTTTGTGCGCGAGGGTTTGGACAAGCGTGGCGCCCGCTCTCGCCTCGACCGCCGGCGCACGCTCCGTGAGGCCGTCAAGCGCCGCACCGCCCAACCCGGCAGCGCGGTGCCGATCGGCAACGAGGACCTGCGCTTTCGGCAGCTCGCGCGGCGGCGCAGGCCGGCCACCAACGCAGTGGTGTTTTTTGTGCTCGATGTGTCCTCGAGCATGGACGAACACTGCCGCAAGCTCGCCAAGACCTTTTTCTTCTGGACCCTGCAGGGCGTCCGCCGGCAGTACGCCAGAGTCGAAACCGTGTTCGTCGCCCACACCGTGGGCGCCTGGGAGTTTCCCGAAGAGCAGTTCTTTCAGGTGCGCGGGGAGGGTGGCACCAAGAGCTCGACGGGGTTTGCCAAGGCGCGGGAGATTCTCGCCGAGCGCTACGATCCGGCGCACTACAACTGCTATTTGTTCTACGCCACCGATGGCCACAACTTCAGCGAGGATCGCGCCGCGGCCGGCGAGGAATTGCGCCGCCTGTTGCCCGATGTGAACTTCGCCGGCTACGCCGAGGTCTCCCAGCAGGCGCACCGGCACATGGACACCGAGGTGGCGGCTATCTGGCAGCGGCTGGCGAAGGAAGACTTTCCGGTGGGCAGCTACAGGCTGTCCGCCGACAGCGACGTCTGGCCGGCCATCAAGGCGTTCTTCACCGATCAGGCAGAACGCAGCGGGGTAGCCTGAGATGGATCGACTCGCCGACTTCATCCCCAGGCTGGAAACCCTGGCCAGGGAGCAGGGGCTCGACTACTTTCCGGTGGATTTCGAACTGGTGCCGTCGAGCTTCATGATGGAGGTCGCGGTCTACGGCCTGCCGGTGCGCATGCCGCACTGGTCGTTCGGCGTGCGCTGGGTGTACCAGATGATCCAGCACCGGATGGGCCACTCGCGGATTTTCGAAGTGGTGTTTCCGGGCAACCCCAATCACGCCTACCTGGTGGACACCAACAGCCTGGAGGAAAACACCCTGGTGGTGGCCCATGTGCTGGGCCATGCGGATTTCTCGCGCAACAACCTCGCCTTCGCCCGCAGCCAGGAGCAGGTCGGCTATCACATCGTCGAGCAGGCCGCCGCCCATGCCCACCGCATCGAGGAGGCGATCGAGCGCCACGGCGCGCCGCGCGTCGAACGGGTGCTCGACGTGGCCCTGGCCCTCGAACCGCACATCGACCCGGATCTGCCGTTCAACCGCGCTCCCTATCGTCCGGAGCCGGAACGGCAGGCGCTGTCGCCCGACGTCTTCGGCGAGCGCTTCGCGCGGCTGCCGGGCAGTGGCAGTCCGCTGCCGGCGCCGCAACTGCGGGAAAAACCCCTGCACATTCCGCCCCACCCGGAGCGCGACCTGCTCTGGTTCATCGCCCAGTACGCGCCGGAGATGGCGGATTGGGAGCGGGATATTTTTCTCGCCGTGCGCAAGGAGTCCTGGTATTTCCTGCCGGTATTCAACTGCCAGATCATGAACGAGGGCTGGGCCAGCTACTGGCACTCGCGGCTGCTGCGCGAAGCCGACTTCCTGCCGGCGCAATCCTACGTGGACTGCATGAAGACCCATTCCGACGTGGTAAGCCCCCATGCCAGCGACAAACAGGTGGCGCTGCGCATCAACCCCTACCATCTCGGTTACGTGATGTGGGAGCGCCTGATCGAGGAGCGCGGACTGGCCGCGGCCCGCGAACTGATGCGCACCGAGGACGACTTCGGTTTCATCCGCAACTATCTCACCGCCGAGCTTGCCGACGAGTTGGATCTGTTCGTGTATTCGGCGTCCCGCGACGGTGCGGTGCGGGTCACCGAATCCAACATCGACGAATTGCGCGAGACCATTCTGGGGCCCAAGTTCAACTTCGGTGCGCCGCGGGTGGTGGTCGAGGAGCTGGGCTCGGACGGCAGCCTCACGCTGCGCCACCAGCATCGCGAGGACGGCCGCGGGCTCGACGCCGAGCGCGCGCGCCGCGTACTCGACTACATCGAGCGCATCTGGCACCGGCCGGTGCGGCTGATCACGATCGACGGCCGCGGTGCCGAGACCACCCTGACTACCCAGGCGGCCTAGCCGCGCCATCGCCACGCCACCCACCGGGCTGATGTCTGCCGGAGGCCGCCCTGCGGCCGCGAGTGGGTTGCGCCGGTCCGGGACCCCGCCAGCCGCGGCGATTGATCCCCCCGCGCATTTGGACTTGAATGCCGGTCTTCCAGCGACCGGCGAATCGCCGAGGAACAGCCGTGCCCCACGAGCCTCCGTCCCTGCAAATGGCGCTGCAACTTGCCATGGCGTTGGCGATCGGGCTGCTGGTGGGCACCGAGCGCGGCTGGAAAGGCCGCAGCCTGGGTGAGGGCCGGCGCCTGGCCGGCCTGCGCACTTTCGGGCTGACCGGGTTGCTGGGCGGGCTCATGGGGCTGCTCGCGCTGCGCCTGGGGCCGCTGCCCATCGGCCTGGCGTTCATCGGCCTGACACTCCTGCTCGGCGCCGCCTACCAGCGCGCCACCCCGCCCCAGCCGGATGCCGATATCAGCATCACCACCCTGGTGGCGCTGCTGCTCACCTTTGCGCTCGGTGCCCTGGCCACCCAGGGGGAAACGGCGCTGGCCGCCGCGGCGGCGGTGATCGCCACCCTGCTGCTGGGCATGAAGGCCACCCTGCACGGCTGGCTGGCGCGCATCGAGGCTGACGAGCTCAACGCGCTGCTCCGCCTGCTGCTCATCTCGGTGGTGGTGCTGCCGTTTCTGCCCGACCGCGGCTTCGGTCCCTGGCAGGCTTTCAACCCCTACCAACTGTGGTGGATGGTGGTGCTGATCTGCGCGATCTCCTTCTCTGGCTACTTCGCCGTCAAGGTGCTCGGCGCGCGCCGCGGTCTGGCGCTGACCGCACTGTTCTCCGGACTGGCTTCCTCGACCGCCCTCACCCTGCATTTCGCCCGCCTGGCGCGCCGCGAGCCCGCCAGCGGGCCGCTGCTCAGCGGGGGCATCCTGTTTTCCTGCGCGACCATGCTGCCGCGCATGCTGGCGGTGGTCCTGCTGTTCCACGCCCAGCTCGCCAAGGCCCTGCTGGTGCCGTTCGCGGCCATGGCCGTCACCCTGCTGCTGCCGGCGCTGCTGTGGTGGCGTCGCGGCGCCCGCGGCCCGGCGCCGGATATCGCGCGTCTCAGCAACCCGGTCGAGCTGAGGTTCGCGCTGGGATTCGGCGCCTTGCTCAGCCTGGTGGTGATCGTCTGTGCCGGGGTCCGCGAATGGCTCGGCGAACGGGCGCTGGTGGGTGTGGCCGTCCTGTCCGGCATCGCCGATGTCGACGCCATCACCCTGTCGCTGACCAGGCTGAGCCGCGATGGAGTCACCCTGGCGATCGCGCGCGATGGCATTGTGCTGGCGGCGGCCAGCAACAATCTCGCCAAGGGCACCATGGCGGTGCTGGTCGGCGGGTCCGCCGCCGGTTGGCGGGCGGCGGTGCCGCTCGCGCTCTCCGCCGGTGTCGGCGTGGCGGCGGTCGGCTTCTTCTGACCGCTGCCGGGATGGGGTTCAGTCCGACAGGTAATCCTCGACCGTCGAGACGACCCGCACCTTCTTGATGGGCGGGTTGTTCCGGTCCCGCGCATCGATGCTGAACCGGCCCTGGGAAGCCCGCTTGATCTTGCCCAGGGCGCTGTTCGAGTCGGCGGCGAACTTCTGCGCGACTTCCCTGGCGTTGTTGGTCGCCTCCTCGATCGTTTACGGCTGCACCGCATTGAGGCGGGTGAACGGATATTCCGTCGGCGACTGATAGTCGCCGCCGCTGAACGCGATGCCCTACTGCCGAGTTCCGACAGCGCGCTCATGATCGAGCGCACGCTGGCCGGGTTTTCGGAATGGACGGTGACGGTCTGCCAGGCGGTATGGCGAAACTCGGGTTTGGCCTCGTTGCCGTAGGGCTGGGCGGATTTGTCGGTCAGCGCTGGCGGCGAGGCGGTGATCTCCTCCGGGGCGAGGCCGCGTTCGATCAGGAAGTTCCGGATCCTGGAGGTGTTGTCCTCCACCACTGCATGGAGGGCCTGCAGGTCGTTGCCGGTGGCTGCGAACCGGATCGGCCAGATGACCACGTCTGCCGGGTACTCCCGTTCCGCCAGACCCTTCACCGTCACGCTGCGCTCGTACTACTTCACCCTGACGGCCGAGGTGCCGTGCAGATAGCCCAGGGCGGTCAGGCCCAGAAAGACGAAGACGTCGGGCAGCAGGGCGCCGGCCTGGTCGTTGCGTGGCATCTTGGGTTCTGTCGGCAGGTCCCTTGGGGCGGGGGCGAGCCGCAGCATAATTGCGTCCGCCGTTGCCCGGTGGCGAAGGACGGCGGCATCGCTCGCGCCGTCCGGTTCCGCGCTCCCGCTGGCCGGGGCTTACGGCAGCCCCTCGCCGCGCGCCGCGGCCAGCAGGTGGGGGATGCGGTCGTTGCCCCAGAACAGGCGCCCGTCGAGCGCGAAGGTGGGCACGCCGAACACGCCGCTGTCGGCGGCCCGCTCGGTGGTGTCGATGAGCGCCTGCTTGATGCCCGCGTCGGCGAACTGTGCCTGGGCCCAGGCTTGCGGCAGTCCGCAGGCGGCGGCGACGTCCAGCACCACCTCAGCGTGTTGCAGGTCGCGGCCCTGCGCCCAGGCGGCGTCGGCCAGCGCCCGCGCCAGGCGCGCCCGTGACGCCGGATCGGCGACCGCCAGGCACAGGCGCAGGCCGTGCAGCGGATTGAACGGATGCACCGGCGGGCCGGTGAAGGGCAGGCCGCGCTCGGCGGCGCGCCAGCGAATGTCGTCGAAGATGTGCGCCCGCTTGCCGGGGATGTCGACCGGCGCCGGCTGGCCGTGGCGCTTGAGGATGGCGCCGAAGGCCACCGGGGTGACGACCACCGCGCGGCCGCTGGCCTGCGCGATGGCGTCCACGGCGTGCAGCGCCAGCCAGGCGTAGGGGCTGACCAGGTCGAAGTACAGGGTGATGGGCGCGGCCATGATTTCCTCCGGGTGACGCGGCCTCAGTACGCGGTGCCGTCCTTGCGGGTGAAACGTCAGCCGGCGTCGGTGAGTTCGGCGGCCAGGTCGTCGTCCGGGTAGGTCACCCGGTCGCCGGGCGTGCGGTCGCCGATTTCGAGATACAGCACCTCGGCGTCGCTGCGGTTGATCAGCTGATGCGCATCGCCGCTGCCGGCCGCAAAACCGGCGCACTGGCCCGGCTCCAGAACCGTCTCGCCGGCATCGGTGACCAGCGTCGGGGTGCCCGCCAGCACGTAGATGAACTCGTCCTGCCGGGCGTGGGCGTGACGCAGGGCCGAGATGGCGCCCGGCGCCAGGCGGGTCAGGTTGACGCCGAAGCGGCTGAGGCCGAAGCGCTCGCCGAGTGCGCGCTTCTCGCGCCCGGCCAGCGCCGCCGCGTAGCGGGCGAGCACTGCGGGCGGATAGACCGAGGGGCGCTGGCGCGGCGGGCAATCGGTGGCGCGCAGGGCGATCGGCGGTTTGGCATCGGGCATGGGATTTCTCCGGTCAGACGGCGTAATGGGCGGCGGCGCGGATGACGCTGCCATCGTCACCGAACTCGAACCACTCCGCCGCCGGACCGCGCGGGCCCTGGTAGTGCAGCAGCAGGCTGTCGGCGCCGCAGTACAGGCCCAGCAACTCGAAGCGCAGATCGGGCAGGCGCTGCAGCGCGGTCGCCCAGTAGGCGCCCACAGCGGGCTTGCCGCTTAGCCGGCCGGACGGCTCGCCGGCGAACCGGGCGATCAGCGGCGAGCGCATCTCGAAGTCGTCGGCATAGTGGGCCAGGATGGCGTCCAGGTCGTGCCGGTTCCAGGCGTCGATCCAGTCGGCGGCGAAGCGGTGGGCGAAGGCGGGCTCGATCATGGCAAGGCTCCTTGTTCAGTATCGATTTCAGGCGCCAGGCGGCAACAGGGCCATCAGCGACACCAAGGCGCGGGCGCACAGGGTCTCGGTGTCGTCCGCGGGTTGGGTGTGGACGGCGATGGCGTTCACCCGGCCGTCCGGCCGAAAGCGGAACACCTGGGCGGTCGGCCGGCCACCGCGCAGCAGCAGGACCAGGCTGTCGGTGCCGGGCAGGGCGGCGGCGGCCGTCAGGTGCAGGCGTGGCGCCACGGTGAGGGACGGTGCCGTCAGTGCCCGCGCCCACCAGGCGGCGACTTTGATCTTGCCGCGCAGGCGCCCGGCCGGTGCCGGCAGGCGCGGCAGGCTCAGTTCCAGCTCGTCCGCGCACAGCGCCAGCACGGCGTCGAGATCGTGGCGGTTCCAGGCGCCGATCCAGTCGGCGGCGAAGCGCCGGGCGAAGTCGGGCGCGATCATGGGCCGGCGCCCCGTGGCGGGCCGTCGGTCGCCGCGGCCTCGCCGACCATCGCCACGCCCGGCATCCACACCAGATCGATATCCCCGTAGTCCACACCCAGGCGGGTGAGCAGCGCCGTCAGCTGGCCGCGGTGATGGATCTGGTGATTGAACAGATGCATCCAGGCCACCCACAGCGGCAGCGTCATCGGCTGGCCGGTCAGGATGCTGACGTAGCGCAGCGGCCGGTCGAGATCGGCCTGTGCGAGGCTGCGCACGGCGTCGGCGATGGCCTGGTCCGTCGCCCGGCGCTGCGCGCGCAGTGCCTCCAGGTCGGCGCAGATCTCGGTATCCAGGCGGGTGAATTCCGCAGCACGCCCCTGGATGCGCCCCAGCCACAGCCGGTCGCCCAGCAGCAGGTGGTTCAGCGTGCCGTGCACGGAGCGGAAGAACGCGCCCAGGTCGGCCCGGTAGTCGGCCGGGCTCAGGCTGGCGCAGGCGTCGTACAGGCGCGCGTTGACCCAGGCGTTGTAGTCCGCGGCAAGGCGCAGTGCTGCCAGGTGGTCCATGAGGTCTTCTCCGGGTTGGCGAAACGGTGTGGGGTGGGCGCGGTCGGCTCATACATGCAGCACCCCCGAGTGGACGGTGACCGCCGGCCCGGACAGCCGCACCCGCTCTCCCGCCAGCTCCACCCCGACCACGCCGCCGCGCCGCGAGGCCTGGAAGCCGGTCAGGCGCGTGCGGCCGAGGCGCTCGCACCAGTACGGCGCCAGCGCGCAATGGGCGGCACCGGTCACCGGATCCTCGGGAATCCCCAGCCGCGGGGCGAAGAAGCGTGAGATGAAGTCGTATTCAGGCGGATCGCCCGCGGCGGTCGCGATCACGCCGTTTGCGTCGAGTGCGGCGAGGGCGTCCAGATCCGGCGCCAGTTCGCGCACCTGCCCGGCGTCCGCCAGAACCGCGACATAGCCGATTCGGCAGCGGCCGGCCCAGGCCGGGACCGCGCCCAGTGCGGCGGCCAGCGCCGGCGGTGGTTCGAATTGCCGCGGTGGATCGGCCGGCAGTTCGAGCCTGATGTCCTGCTGATCAAGCTCCGCCGTGAGCAGGCCGCTGCGGGTGTGGAAGCGCAGCTCGCCGGCCGCGGCGTGGCGCTCGCGCCACAGGACATGGGCGCTGGCCAGGGTGGCATGGCCGCACAGGTCCACCTCGACGGTCGGCGTGAACCAGCGCAGGTCCCAGTCGCCATCGGCGCGGCAATGCAGGAAGGCGGTCTCGGGCAGGTTGAGCTCGCCGGCCAGGGCCTGCATCCAGGCCGCATCGCGCGGCCCGTCGAGCAGGCACACGGCAGCCGGGTTGCCGGCGAAGGGGCGGTCGGTGAAGGCGTCGACCAGATACAGCGGCGTGTTCATTCCCGGAAACTCCATTGCGGAATGAGCCCAGGGTAGGCGCGCGCCGGTGATGGGTACAGATTCAAATTTGCGTTATTGTTGCGATACAGTTCAACGGAATTCCCATCTGTGCCGGTCTCCCGCCCGGCCTGCTGTACCGGAGGCCCCATGGAAACCCTGTACCACCGCCTCGCCGGCGAACTGCGCGGGCAGATCACCGACGGGGTCTATACCGCCGGGGAGCGACTTCCCGGGGTGCGGGCGCTCGGCCGCGCGCGCGGCATGAGCGTGGCCACCGTGCTCGCCGCCTACCGGCGCCTGGAGGACGAGGCGCTGATCGAGGCGCGACCGCGCTCGGGCTACTACGTGCGGCCGCGCCCGGGCCGGCCGGTGCCGCTGCCGGCCGCGTCCGCCCCCGCCGCGCAGCCGAGCCCCGTGACCGGCCAGGAACTGGTGCTGAGCCTGGTCAAGGCGACCAACGTCGAGGGCCTGGTGCAACTGGGCGCGGCGGTGCCGGATGCGAGCTTTCTGCCCACCCGCGCGGTGGAGCGGGCGCTGCTGCAGGCGGCGCGGCGGCATCGCAGCCGTGCGGCCGCTTACGAGTTTCCGCCCGGCCTGCCGGAACTGCGCCGGCAGATCGCCCGGCGCCTGGCCCAGGCCGGTTGCGCCGTGGGTCCGGACGAGATCGTCATCACCAACGGCTGCCAGGAGGCGCTGGTGCTGGCGCTGCAGGCGCTGACCCGGCCGGGGGATGTGGTCGCCATCGAATCGCCCACGTTCTATGGCCTGTTGCAGGCGCTCGAAACGCTGCAGCTGGAAGCGCTGGAGATTCCCACCGATCCGGTGGACGGCCTGTCGCTGGAGGCCCTGAAGCTGGCGCTCGAACGCTGGCCGGTGAAGGTCTGCGTCGCCACGCCGAGCTTCAGCAATCCGCTCGGCTACTGCATGCCCGAGGCGCGCAAGCGGGCCCTGCTGGCGCTGCTCGGCACGCATGGCGTGCCGCTGATCGAGGACGACCTCTACGGGGATCTCGGCTTCGCCGCGCAGCGGCCGCCGCCCTGTCTGGCGCTGGTGCCGGGCAGCGGCGCGGAGGTGATCTACTGCTCCTCGTTCTCCAAGACCCTCGCGCCGGGGCTGCGGGTGGGCTGGATCGTGCCGGGCCGCCATCAGGGGCGCGTCGAGTACCTCAAGTACGTGCTCAATCTGGCCACGTCCACGGTGTCGCAACTGGCGCTGGCCGATCTGCTGGGCGGCGGCGGTTACGAGCGCCACCTGCGCGCGGTGCGCGGCGACTATGCAAGCGCGGTGGCGCGCATGACCGATGCGGTCGGGCGGCACTTCCCGGCCGGCACGCGCATCACCCGGCCGGCCGGCGGCTTCGTGATCTGGGTGGAGCTGGCGCCCCAGGTGGACAGCCTGAGGCTGGCGCAGCTGGCCCGCGCCGAGGGCATCAGCATCGCCCCGGGCCCGATCTTCTCGGCCACGCAGAAATACCGCAACTTCATGCGCCTGTCCTGCGCCTGCCCCTGGGATGGCCGCATCGAGGCGGCGCTGGGGCGGCTGGCCGGCCTGCTGGATGCCGCCGCCGGCTAGCGCCGCGCGCGGCCATCCGCGGCGGTGTCGAGCCGGACACCGGGGGGCCGTTGTGACGCCGCCGCCCCGAAGCTGATAGTCGTCCGGAAACGCTGGCGCCGGTCCGGTATTCAGGAGGTGGGCGCCACCCCCTGCCCGGTGGCCTCGCCCGGCTCGGTCCGCTGCGCCGGTTCGCGGCTGCGGCGGATACCCTCGACGATCGCCCCGTGCAGGATGCGCTGGATGCGGTCGGTGGCCTGGCGCAGCCGAACCATCGCCGCTTCGAGTTCGGCATCCGACAGCGGCTCGGCCGCCGCGGCGGCCCGCACCTGCTGCCGCGCCTGGCGCAGTTCGCGCAGGGCACGGAACAGCTCGAAACGCTGCTCGCGGATCCGCGCCCGGACCTCATCCCTGGCCGGCTCCGGCACGATCGCCGCCAGACGCTCGAACGCCGCGGGTCCGAGGGCGTTGGGGCGCCCCCAGTAGTGCTGACCGATCAGCACGCCGGCCGCCAGAAAATTGACCGCGACCGATACCAGCAGGGCGATCAGCAAGGCGCGCCGGCTCATGGTCCAGCTCCAAGGTCGGCTACGCCCCAGACCTCCGGCGAGCCGGCGGCGAGCTCGGCGGCGACTGTGGCGACGGCGTCATAGTCATCCGCTGCCGGCCACCGGCCGCTGGCGCCGATGAGGATGCCCGCCATCCCGCAGGCCAGGGCCCAGCCCAGGCCGCGGCGCAGCAGACGGCGCTCCGGCCCGGCCGCGTACCGCTCGGTTGCCCGCAGTTGCGGATAGCGCAGGGGAATCGCGTCCAGGCGTTGCTGCAGCCCGGCCGGCAGGGGCTGCGGCTCGGCACCGAGCGCCTGCTCCAGGGCCGCCATCCGTGCCAGGCGCGCGCGTGCCTCGGGCGAGCGCTGCAACAGGCGCTGCAACCCGGGACGGCGATGCCGCGGCCAGTTGTCCGGCGCGGCGCCGTAGCGCAGCAGATCCTGCTCGAACCGTTCGGGATTCATGATTCCGCCTCCAACAGTGCGGCCAGGCGCTCGCGCAGACTGCGCCGGGCCCTGACCAGCAGCGACTCGGTCGCCTTGACCGACAGCTCCAGTGCCGCAGCGACCTCGGCCGTGCTCGCTCCGGCGGTGTAGAACAGCGCCACCGCCGCGCGCTGGCGTGGCGGCAACTGCGTGACCGCGGCCTGCACCAGGCGCCGGCGTTCGCCGTCGGAGACTTCGCCTTCGACCGAATCCGGCGCCGCCGTCGCTTCGAGCGCTTCGGCATCCAGCGGCTCGGTGCGGTTGCGGACCCGCTGCAGATGATTCAGGCACAGATTGACCGTCACCCGGTGCAGCCAAGTCGGCAGCTGCGCCCGCCCCGGCTGCCATCGTCCGGCGTGCTGCCACAGACGCACGAACACCTCCTGGACGATGTCCTCGGCCTGCGCGCCGTCACCGAGCATGCGCCGCGCCAGTGCCAGCACCCGCGGCGCGTGGCGCGCGGCCAGCTGCCGAAACGCCGGGGCATCACCCCCGGCGATGCGGCGCAGCAGGGTCTCGTCGGCCTCGGCATCCGGCACGGTGCCGGCTCACTCTCCGGCGGCCGGGCTGTAGGTGACGCTGTGTTCGCGTGAACCGCCCTGCGGGCCGGTCGCCTGCGTGTTCAGAGTCACGCCCTGATCGCTGCGTTCGACCGAGCGGCTGCGGGTCAGCGTCTGCCCGTCGGGCCCGGTCCGCACCACTTCTGCCTGGCCGTCGCCGCGGCTGCGCTGGTAGGTCGAGGTCTGGCCGTTCGGTCCGGTGATCTGCCGCGTCACCGTCGCCTGTCCGCCCCCGCGGGCCACCTCGCGGGAGCTACTGGCGGACTGCCCGTCGACGCCGGTCACCGTACGGCTGGCGCTGCCCTGGTAGGTGCTGGTCTCGGGATCGTAGCTGCGGCTGCGCTGGGCTTCGAGCGAACGGCCGGCCGGCCCCTGCCGCTGGACGCTGCGCTGGTACAGGCCGTCGGCACGGTCGCGCTGGACCGCCATGCTGCCGCCGTGCGGGCCCTGGCGCGACCGCGCGATGTGTCGTTCGCCGGCCTGGACGGCGCCGGCCGCGCTGCCGAGCACCAGCAGCACGGTCGCTGCAATCGTGGGAATCTTGTGAGACGTGTTCATGGGAGCACTCCGCTTGACAGGAAAACGACGCGGCACGGTCTACTGGCGCCGCAGTTCGCGAAACGATCCAGCCACCGCGCTGAACTCCTCGCGGGTGATCCGGCCGTCGTGATCGGCATCGGCGCGACTGAGCAGCGGCTGCGGCGCGGCCATGAACTCCTCGCGGCTGATGTCGCCGTCCTGATTGGTATCGGCCTGGGCGGCGATCGTGTCCGCATGCGCTTTCATCCGCTCGCGCACGCGCTGCATGCGGGTGCGCGCCTGCTCGCGCTCGGCCGCCGTGATGATGCCGTCGCCGTCGCCATCGAGGCGGGAAAACGCCCGCTCGCGCTGCGCCTGTAGTTCGGCGCTGTCGATGACGCCGTCCGAGTTGCCGTCCAGGCGGTCGAAGGCGCGCGAGCCGTCGCGCATCTGGGTATGCCCTGTGGCGGCCACGCCAAGCGCCAGGGCCGCGCCCAGCGCCCACAACAGTTTTTTGCCGTTCATGTTCGAGCTCCGTGTCGGGGGCTGCGGCGCAGCCCTTGCGCTGGTTGTACACGGCAGCGGGCAAAACCCTTCGCCGGGACGGCAGATGGGTGAGCGCGCCTGGGTCGCGCGCCGCATCGGCCGGGGGCATGAGCGGCAACCGGCCGGCCGGATGCCGGCCGGCGGTGCGGCGCTGGCGCGGCTGTGGTCGGTGAAGTGGTTCGCGGCGCGTGCCGGCCGCCGGGATGGCCGCATCGCGGCCGCGCCGGTGCGGCTCGCCGGCTGAGTCGGACCGCCCCGCCCGGTGTGGGGTGCGCGGGTAGCGCCCGCCCGGCGGCGGTCAGCTCACCTGCCGTTCCCGGCCGGCCCAGTAGGGCGCGCGCAGCTCGCGGCGCAGGAGCTTGCCGGAGGGATTGCGGGGCAGGGCGGCGACGAAGTCGATGGATTTCGGCACCTTGAAACCGGCGATGCGCGAGCGCGCGAAGGCGAGGATGTCGCCCTCGGTGGCCCGGGCGCCCGGGGCCAGCACCACCATCGCTTTGATCGCCTCGCCCCACTTGGGATCGGGCACCCCGATCACCGCCACGTCGGCGACGTCCGGGTGGCTGTGCAGCGCGTTTTCGACCTCGGCCGGATAGACGTTCTCGCCGCCGGTGATGATCATGTCCTTGACCCGGTCCTTGATGTACAGGTAGCCGTCTTCGTCCAGGCAGGCGGCGTCGCCGGTGTGGTACCAGCCGTCGGCCAGGGTCTCGGCGGTGGCGTCCGGTTGCTGCCAGTACGACTTCATGACCCAGGCGCAGCGCAGCAGGATTTCGCCCACCTCGCCGGTGGGAACCTCGTGGCCGGCGGGGTCGACGATCCGGACCTGGGTTCCCGCCACCGGTCTGCCGCAGGAGCGCAGCCGGTTGCGCTGTGGCGCGTGATCCTCCGGCGACAGCTTGCTCACCAGCCCGTAGTTTTCGGTGGCGCCGTAGAGTTGCATGAAGTCGCAGCCGAACACCTCGACCGCCTCGGTGAGCACCGCTTCCGAGATCGGGGACGCGCCGTAGTACATGCGCCGCAGATGGCGATAGTCCCGCTCCCGCACCCGCCCTTCCTGGAGCAGCATCTGGATCATCGCGGGCACGAACAGGGCATGGGTGATTCGTTCCCGCTCCAGGGCATCCAGCACCTGGGTCGGGTTGAATTCCGGGAACAGATGGAAGCTGGCGCCGCGCAGCAGCGGCAATACCGTGAGGTTGATGCCGCCGACGTGGAACAGCGGCATCACGTTGATGAACACCGCCTCCGGATCGACCGCCAGGATGTCGTTATCGACGAAGGCGTCGAAGACCGCCGCGTAGCCCGCGTTGGTGAGCTGCACGCCCTTGGGCAGGCCGGTGGTGCCGCTGGTGTAGAGCAGCAGGAGATCGTCGTCGCGGCGCGGTTCGACCCGGGGGCGGCGCGGGGCCTGGGCGTCGCGCCAGGCGCGGTAGTCGGGCCAGCGGTCGTGGCCGCCGTCGAGGGCGATGATGTGCCGCACGGATCGCAGCGCGGGTTCGATCGCCTCCACCAGGGCGTAGAAATCGCGGCCGACGAACAGCACCTCATTGCCCGTGTAGTTGAGCAGTTGCTCGATCTCCGGGCCGGCCAGGCGCCAGTTGAGCCCCGCGGTGGCGTGCCCGGAGGCGGCGGCGCCGAAGAAGATCTCGAAGAATTCCGGCGAATTCCTGGCCAAGTGGGCGATGCGCTGCTGGCGCGGAATGCCCATGGCCAGAAGTCCGTTGCCGACCTGCCAGGCCCGGTCGGCCAGCGTCCGGAAGCGAATGGATTCGCCGCCGAAGACGATCGCGGTACGGTCGCCCTGAGTTTGTTGCAACTGTTCCAGACGGTCGGCAAAAAACATCGATGGGCCCCCTGTGGTTGTGGCAGTCGTACGGCGTGACCGGTCGGCCACGGCGCGCTACCTTAGCCGCGCGGCGGTGGCCGATCAAGCCTCAGGCCCAGGCCAGGAAAATCCCCCGCCGCGGGGCCGGATGGCCCTCCAGGGTCAGCGTAGGATCTGCCGGGTCGAGGAAATCGGCCAGGGATTCGAAGCGCATCCAGGGGGTGCGGCGCTGTTCCTGCGGCGTGGTGGGGGTGACATCGACCAGCCGCGGGGTGCGGAACCCGGCCTTGCGCAGCCAGGCAAGCAGGGTGTCCGGACTGGGCAGGAACCAGACGTTGGGCATCTTGGCGTAGCGGTCCTCGGGCACCAGGACCTGTCCGGGGCCGCCCTCGATCACCAGGGTTTCCAGCACCAGTTGGCCGCCCGGCCGCAACAGTTCGCGCAGCTCGCGCAGGTGGTCGAAGGGCGAGCGGCGGTGATAGAGCACGCCCATCGAAAACAGGGTGTCGAACGCCGCCAGCCGCTCCGGCAGCTGTTCGATGCCGAGCGGCAACACGTCGGCGGGCAGCGGCCCGGTGTAGCGGCGCAGGGCCTCGAACTGCATCACGAAGCGCGCCGCGGGGTCGATGCCGATCACCCGCCGCGCTCCCGCGCCCAGCATGCGCAGGCAGTAGTAGCCGTTGCCGCAGCCCACGTCCAGCACCAGGCGGCCGCCGAGATCGTCGAGCTGGGGTGCGAGCCGCTGCCACTTCCAGTCCGAGCGCCATTCGCTGTCGAGGTGCAGGCCGAACAGCTCGAACGGCCCCTTGCGCCAGGGGTGCAGCTCCATGAGCGCCGCGCGCAACGCTTCCCGTTCGCCGTCGCCGGCCTCCTCGGGCCGGCCGATGCGCACCCCGGTGCGCAGGTCCAGGGTGCCCGGGCGCAGCGCGGGCAGGCGGTCGAGCGCCGCCCGCCACGCGGGCAGGTCGCCCCAGCGCGCAGGGCTCAGCCCGGCCGCGATCTGGGCCGGCAGCCGCCGGCCCCAGGCGCGCAGCGCGGGAATCCCCTCCAGCGCCGCCAGCAGCGGCCCGTAGTCCGGAATCATGCGAAGGCCAGCAGGGACGCGAAATTGAAGCACTGGAACCAGACGTCGACGGCGGCGAAGCCGGCTTCCCGCAGCCGCCGGCGGTGGGTCTCCAGGGTCTCCGGAATCAGCACCTGTTCGAGCGCGGCGCGCTTCTGGGCGATCTCCAGCTCGCTGTAGCCGTTGGCGCGCTTGAAGGCGTGGTGGAGGTCGATCATCAGCCGGTCGAGTTCGGCATCGGCGAAGGCGATCTTCTCCGACAGCACCAGCACCCCGCCGGGCACCAGGCCGGCGCGGATCCGGCGGATCAGGGGCGCGCGCTCGGCCGGCGGAACGAACTGCAGGGTGAAGTTGAGCACCACCAGGGAGGCGTTGGCGATCTCCAGCTCGCGGAGGTCGGCGGTGCGCAGATCGACCGGCGCGCGGCCGGCGTCGGCGGCCAGGATCCGGCGGCAGCGCTCGATCATCGCCGGCGCGTTGTCGACCGCGACGATGGTGCAGTCGCGATCGCCCAGCCCCTGCCGCAGCGCGAGCGTGGAGGCGCCCAGCGAACAGCCGAGGTCGTAGCAGCGGGTGCCGGGCTGGGCGTAGCGCTCGGCCAGGGTGCCGGTCATGGCCACGATGGTCTCGTAGCCGGGCACCGAGCGGCGGATCATGTCCGGAAAGACCTCCGCCACCCGGTGATCGAACCGGAAGCCGGCGATCTCGGCCAGCGGTCGGGCGAACAGCCGGTCGCGCTCGCTCATCGCCACGCGGGACGGATCACAGCGCGATCGTCTGCAGATCCAGGCCCGCCAGTTGCGCGGTGCGGTCCGGGGCGGTGATCACCGCGGTGCTGGCCCGCTCCGGGATCAGGTAGCCGGCCGCCACCCGGCGCAGATCGTCCAGGCCGACCTGGAGCACGCGGTTGCGGAAGCGCTCGCGCCGCGCCCGGTCGCGGCCGTGGAGTTCGGCGTGGAAGGTCTGCTTGGCCTCACCCGCCGGAGAGCCCGGCTTGTCGAGCCCGGCGATCACCCCGAGGATGGCTTCCTCGACGCGCCTTGGGGCGTGGCTGCCGCTGGCCAGCCAGTCGAGCGCGCGGTCGAAATCGGCCAGGGTCTCGGTCAGGCGCGGGTCGCGGTAGGAAAAGAAGCGGAAGGCGGCGATGCCGTTGTCCTGGCTGGCGCCGCCGCCGTAGGCGCCGCCCCGTTCGCGGATCGCGGTATGCAGGTAGCCGTTGCGCAGAAAGCCGCCGAGCACGCTCAGGGGCGCGGCGTCCGGATGGTCCATGGGCACCGTGGGGTAGGCGCGGGCGCAGAAGTTGACCTGGGTGCCGGTGGTCCAGAGTTCGTTGCTGGGCGCGCACAGCGGCGGACGCGCGAAGCCGCTGAAGGTCCCGCCCGCGGGCGGCGGCGACACGGCGGCCAGGAATTGCGCCTGAAAGTCGGCCAGGCGCTCGGGTTCGGCGACCAGCAGGCACTGGCGGGGCGCGGCCAGCACCAGGGCGTGGATTTCCCGCAGCCGCACGGCCAGGGCGCGCAGTTCGCCGGCGTCGGCCAGGCTCGCATCCAGCCGCTTGAGCTGGCGGATGCCCTCCAGGCCGCTCCAGCGGTGCTGGAGCAGGGCGCCGTTGTTGAAGCGCGCCGCGGCGGCGGCCATCGCCAGGGAGTGGCCGTTGCCGGGGACGCTGTGCTCCATCCGCGCGCGCAACTGCGCGATCAGATCGCGCAGCCGGTCCAGCTCGTCGAAGCGCACCTGGTTGAGGGTGGTGTCGAGCAGTCGCGACAGCTCCCGCTGATTGACCGCGAGGCCCTTGGTGGAGATCACCAGATGGCCGCGCAGCGCCTGGGCGTCATCGGGCAGGCCGCGCACGCTGACATAGGCGTTCACTCCGCCGCTCACCGCGGCCTGCCAGCGCTGGGTGGCCAGGTAGTCGTGCTCGCCGACCCCGAGGTCGGGCAGGCAGCTCGCGTACAGCGGCAGCAGGTCGGTCTGTTCCTCGCTGAGCTGGGGCAGGTCCAGGACCAGTTGCTGGTAGACCAGGCCGTTGGTGCCGGCGCCGTAGCCGGTGAGCCGCAGCGGGGTCTCGATCCGCGCGGCGGCCTCCACATAGGCCATCCGGGGCGGCACGTCGGCGAGTTCCACCCGGGGCAGGATCTCGTCGTCGTCGACCCGGGCCTGGCGCTGCGCCAGGGCCTGCGCCCGCGCCACCAGCTCCCGGCACTGCGCTTCGCTCAGCGCGGCGCGGAGCTCGTCGAGCTGGCGCCGTTCGGCGGCCTCGCGGCGCGCGGGAAGGTCCGCATCCGGGTACAGATCGAGGCGGACCCGGTGGGTGTTGTCGAGCAGCAGGGTGCGGGTCAGGCGCCTGATGTAGTCGGGGTCGCGGATGCGCTCGCGCAGCTCGGCGAGCACCGGATCGAGATCCAGCAGCGCGGCCGGATCGCCGCGGTGGGTGGCGCTGGCGAGTGCGGTCAGGATCAGTTGCAGGCCGTAGGGATAGCCGTCGCCGCTGATCTCGCGCTGCTTGAGTTCGAGCTGGTGCAGGGCGGCTTCCACCTGGTCGGCCGGCACGCCCTGCTCGGCCACCGCGCGCAGGGTGTCGAGCACCAGGGCTTCCACCGCCGCCCCGTGCTCCGGTTCCGAGCCCTCCAGCCCGCAGGCGAACAGCAGCTCCAGATGCGAGTCGTCGAGGCCGCACAGCGGCGAGGGCGCGGTGCCCAGGTCGCTGGTTTCCAGGGCGTGCAGCAGGGGCGAGGCGCTGTTGTCGAGCAGCACCGAGTTGAGCAGGTGCGCTTCCATGTTGGCCATCAGGTCGGTGGTCCTGCCCAGCAGCCAGCCGAGCACCACATGGGTGCGGGCCTTGGTGTCGGGCTCGTCGATGCCGTAGGCCTCCTGCACCCGCAGCGGCGCCAGGTAGCGCTTTTCCGGCGCGACCGCGATGACCTCGTCGAGGCGCTCGAAGCGGTTGAGCACCTGGTCCTCGAACTTGCGCTGGTGCTCGTGGGCCGGGATGTCGCCGTAGGTCATGAAGATGGCGTTGCTGGGATGGTAGTGAGTGCGATAGAAGTCCAGCAGTTGCCGGTAGCTGAGGTCGACGATGCAGGCCGGGTCGCCGCCGCTGTTGTGGTGGTAGGTGCTGGTGGGGTAGAGGTATCTGGTCAGGGTGTGCCAGAGGATCGAATTGATCGAACTCATCGCGCCCTTCATCTCGTTGTACACCACGCCCTTGTGGACCAGCGGGGAGTTCGGGTTGTCCGGTTCGGCGAATTCGAGCCGGTGACCCTCCTGGGCGAAGTCCAGCTCGTCGAGCCGGGCGAAGAACACGGCGTCCAGATAGACGTCGAGCAGATTGTCGAAGTCCTTGCGGTTCTGGCTGGCGAAGGGGTAGGCCGTCCAGTCCGAGCTGGTGAAGGCGTTCATGAAGGTGTTGAGCGAGCGCCGGATCATCATGAAGAAGGGGTCGCGCACCGGGTATTTCTCGCTGCCGCACAGCGCGGTGTGTTCCAGGATGTGGGCCACGCCGGTGGAATCCCGGGGCACCGTGCGCAGCGCCACCAGAAAGACGTTTTCCGGATTGGCGGCGCTGAGATGGATGTGCTCCGCACCGGTCTTGAGGTGTCGGTAGCGCTGGACTTCCAACTTGAGGGAGGGGATTTCCCGGCTGCCGGTGTGGGTGAAGGCGGGGTGGGCCCGGACGGTCATCGGATACCTCAACGGGATGCTGGGCTGGAGCCCATTCTAGGGACATTGCCCCGGTGGGTGTAGGGGACGCGCCGGTGGGCCGGCCGGTTGCCGGGAATCGAACCGGAGTTCGTCAGATCGCTATCCCCCTCCAGACGGGGCTGTTTCGGGGGGCAAATGCAGGGACGGATTTACCCCTGCCGCTGGCTTGACTGCCATCGTGCAAACTCGGAGGGACGCAATCCGTAGCGTGCCAGCACACCCTCGTGCAGCCGCCGCAGCTCATCGATCACCAGGGCTTCGACATCGTCCCGGTCGGTGCCGAGGTCGTGCCCCGACAGGCATTCATCGATGACGTCGAGCGGTGCGCGCCCGGGCTGGCGGACGACTTCGCGAACCGACTGCCTGATGACCTCGCGCCACGCCAGCCGCAGTGGGTCGGGCTCGGCCAGATCCTGTTTGACGGCGAGATATTCCTGGGTCGAGCGCTCATACGCCCAGACATACAGGTCGCGCAACAACTCCACCCGGGTCATTTCGTACACGCCGAGCACGGCCCGGCTGTACGCCTGCTCGGGCACGCCGAGAAAGGTCAGCGGGCAGAGATTGGCGTGGATCAGCGGCAGGTTCGCCGCCAGCCGCGAGGTGCGTTTGTTGGCATCGGCGAAAGGTTGCAGGTAGGGCAAGTGGACCATCACGAAAAAGGACTGCTCGAAGGGGTCTTCGATGCGATTCGCCTTGTCCAGCAGGAGGTCGAGCATCTCCTCGATCTGCGCGGGCACGGTGAGCGGGCGATAGACACTCTTGCCGATCTCCACTCCATGCCGGCGCAGGCGGCCCTCGTCGGCGGGGTTGGGCAGGAGGTTTTCCGAAAGCGCACTGTGCAGGTTGAGCAGCGTGAACCGGTCGAATCCGGCCGTGTCGGCGTTTTCGACCAGGAACTCGATGGCCGCCTTGTGGTTCAGGATCATCTGCGTCTCGATGGCGGCCTTGCCCTGCGCGGCCCGGCCGTGCTCGATCAACTCCCGGGTGTCGAGCCGGGTGTAGGTGTTGCCTTCCAGGTGACTGGATGCCCAGGACAGATCGATCAGCAGACGGTTCAGGACCGCGCGGCCGTAGGTACCGGCCGGCAGCATCGATTGGCCGGTATCCCCCATCTTGCGCAGCTGTCGCCGCAGCGGATCCGGAAGATACCCAGTGCGGTTGGGCTGGTAGGCATCGAGAAAATCGCGCTGGTAACCCACCGGCTTGCGCAACTCCAGCGGCTGGTCGACATAGGCGAGGATGTCACGGCTGTCGGCGGAAAGCGGGATGTGCCGGGGGAAGATCTCCTCAGCGCCGGATGTGGGCGCAAGGGCGATGGCCGCGGCCGTGTAGCGACGTGCCCTTCCTGCGCCCATGGCCCTGATTCGGCCCTCAGCCATCAGCTGGTTTAGCCAACGCTGGGCCGTCCGGCGGGCAAGCTCCGGATGCCGGGTCAGGAGGTCGGCGATGGAGAGGCCCCCGGGGGCGGATTGGATGCTTTTCAGCAGATCTTCTGGCGTGGGCATGGGGAGAGTGGCGCGATTTGGTCGTTTCGTGGCGCAATCATGGCGCGTAAAACGGAATCGCGCCAGTGGATATGGCGCGATTCGCGCCGATGGGGGGGCCGGCCGGTCGCCCCCTCTCTCGGCGCGCAGGACCCGCTCAGCGTGCGGCCCAGCGCCGCAGCGCGGCCTTGCGCGCCTCTTCGAGCAGCAGCATGGCGAACGGAAACGGCAGCAGGAACCCCCACACCGGCGCCGGCAGCGGCGCGGTGCCGAACAGGGCGTTGCCCCAGGGCGTGTAGAGGATCGCCGCCAGCAGCGCGAGTTCACTGGCGATGCCCCAGTAGATGAGCCGGTTGGGGCGGGCGCGGCGGGCGAACAGCGAATCCCGCGCGCTGCGGCACAGCCACACGTTGGCCACCTGCATGAGCACGATGGCCGCCAGACACGCGCCGGTGGCAGCGCGGTACAGGGGATCGGTGGGCGCCAGCGCCTCGCCGTAGTGCCAGCCGCCGCCGTGCAGCACGAAAAAATAGGCCGCCATGGCGGCGATGGCCTCGATCACGCCCAGGAACAGGTAGGCGCGCGCGATCAACGCGGCGTCGATCAGGCGCTCGCCGGCGCGCCGCGGCGGGCGCTGCATCACCTGCGCCGCCGGCCGCTCGGCGCCCAGTGCCAGCGCCGGCAGCATGTCGGTGCCCAGGTCCACGGCCAGGATCTGGATCACCGTCAGCGGCAGCGGGATGCGCAGCAGGGCGAAGGCGAGGTAGGGCACGATCTCGGGGATGTTCGAGCTCAGGATGTAGGTGAGGAACTTGCGGAGGTTGTCGAACACGCCGCGGCCCTCCTCGACCGCGGCGACGATGGTGGCGAAGTTGTCGTCGAGCAGCACCATGTCGGCCGCCGCCTTGGCCACGTCGGTGCCGGCGATGCCCATGGCAATGCCGATGTGCGCCTCGCGCAGCGCCGGGGCGTCGTTCACGCCGTCGCCGGTGACGGCCACGATCTCGCCCTGGCGCTTCAGGGCAGCGACGATGCGCCGCTTGTCCGCGGCGCCGACGCGCGCGAACACCATCTCCGGGCCCTCGAGCAGCAGTTGCAGCTCGGTATCGGACAGCCGCGCCAGGCGCTCGCCGGCGATCACCCTGGCCGGCGCCGCGTCGACGAGGCCGATCTGGCGGGCGACGGCGGCCGCGGTGTGCGGGTGATCGCCGGTGATCATGATCACCCGGATGCCGGCGCTGCGACAGCGCGCCACCGCCGCCGGCACCTCGGGCCGCACCGGGTCTTCGAGCGCCACCAGGCCGACCAGTTCGAGTTCGCGTTCGAGCCGGACGGCATCGGCGCTGCCGTCCGCGGCGGCGTCCAGCCGGCGCTGCGCCAGCGCGATCACGCGCAGGCCGTCCTCGGCGAGCTGCGCCTCGGCGGCCAGCAGGGCCTCGCGTTCGGCCGCGCCCAGCGGCACGCCGGCGCCGTTGCGGCGGATGGCGGTGCAGTGCGGCAGCAGCGCCTCGAGCGCGCCCTTGGCGTAGAGCACCGCCTGCCCGTCGCGGCGGGCCAGCACCGCCATGCGCCGGCGCTCGGAATCGAACGGCAGCACCTGCAGGACCTGCACCGCGGCCGCACCGCCGCGCGCGCGGGCGAAGTCGATCAGCGCCGCCTCCAGCGGGTCGAGCGCCGCCGCGTCGGCGGGCGCGTCCGCCGCCAGCGCGTGGCAGTGGGCGGCGATCTCGGTCAGCGCCGCATCCGCCCCGGCCGGCCAGTCGGCGGCGGCGACGATGCGCCCGTCCACGTACAGCCGCTGCACGCGCAGGCGGTTCTGCGTCAGCGTGCCGGTCTTGTCGGTGCAGATCACCGTGGCCGAGCCCAGCGCCTCCACCGACGGCAGGTGCCGGATCAGCGCCTGGCGCCGCGCCATGCGCTGCGCGCCCATGGCCAGCGCCAGCGTCACCGTGGGCAGCAGGCCCTCCGGCACGTTGGCGACGATGATGCCGACGGCGAACAGCGCATTGCCCCAGAACGGCAGCCCCAGCGCCTGGCCGATCAGGAAAAAGCCCACGCCGAGCGCCGTGGCCAGCAGCGCCACCCAGCGCGACAGGCGCGCGATCTCCTGCTGCAGGGGCGAGGCACCGCGGCGCGTGGCCTGCGTCAGCTGGGCGATGCGCCCGAACTCGCTGTGCAGGCCGGTGGCGAACACCACCGCCCGCGCCTCGCCGGCCACCAGCGCGGTGCCGGCCAGCAGCAGGTTGCGCGCCGCCAGCGCCTCGGCAGCGGCGGACGGCTCGGCCGTCACCGTCACCGGCAGCGCCTCGCCGGTCAGGGTGGCGGTGTTGACGCGCGCCGCGTAGGCCTCCAGCACCCGGCAGTCGGCCGGCACCAGATCGCCGGCGCCCAGCACGATCACGTCCCCCGGCACCAGCGCGCACGCCGGCACCCGGCGCAGCGTGCCCGAGCGCAGTGCCCGCACCGCCTGTGGCAACAGCTGTTGCAGGGCGGCGAGCGCCCGCTCGGCGCGGTACTCCTGCCAGAACGAAAACGCGCCGTTGACCAGAATCACCCCGACGATCGCCGCCCCCAGCGTGGCCATGCCCTGACCCGGCTGGTAGTACGCGGCCAGCAGGGCCAGCCCCGCCGCCAGCCACAGGATGAGCGCGAAAAAATGCGTCATCTGCCGCGCCAGGCGCCGCCACAGCGCCTCCGGCGCCGGCCCCTCGACCGCGTTCTCGCCGAACAGTGCCAGCCGGCGCGCCGCCTCGGCCTCGCTCAGGCCGCCGGCCGAGGTGGCGAGACTGGCAAGGACTTCGTCGACGGGCAGGGTGTGCGGGTGCATGGGGCGCGGGTCCTGCGGGTGGCCTTGGCCAAGCGTAACCAAGCCGAGCGTACAGAAGATTGGGCGGTGGGGGGTGGCCGACGGCTGGGCATGGCGGCCCGCCCGCCCCCCGGGTTTGCGTTGTGGTGCCGGCAAGCCAAGCTCGGAGTGCTCGTGCACGGGTATTTGGCGCACGAGCGTGGCGTCGAGCAGGGCGCTGGTCTCGAAGTGGCTGGACAAAACCTAGCCCCTGTTCCTTCCTCAACCGAGATATGCGCGGACCACCCCGATCCCGGCGCAGACGGCGATGACGCGCAGGATGTCCTGCCGGTACCTCCACAGGGCGACGAAGGCGGCTGCCGAGATCAGGGCGGGGAACCACTCGAAGCCGCCGGCGAAAGGCGCGGCCGCGGTGGCGCGGGGGAAGATCACATGCCAGCCGAGCAGGAGCGCCAGGTTCAGGATCACGCCCACCACGGCGGCGGTGATGGCGGTCAGCGGCGCGGTGAACTTGAGGTCGCCGTGGGTCGATTCCACCAGCGGCGCGCCGGCCAGGATGAAGACGAAGCTGGGCAGAAAGGTGAAGAAGGTCGCCACCGAGGCCCCGACGACGCCGGCCAGCAGCAGGGCGTCGGGGCCGAAGATCGCCTGGGTCCAGGCGCCGACGAAGCCGACGAAGGCCACCACCATGATCAGCGGCCCGGGCGTGGTCTCGCCCAGGGCCAGGCCGTCGAGCATCTGGGCGCCGGTCAGCCAGTGGTAGTGCTCCACCCCACCCTGATAGATGTAGGGCAGCACCGCGTAGGCGCCGCCGAAGGTGAGCAGCGCCGCCTTGGTGAAAAACCAGCCCATGTCCTCGAGTACCGGGTGGACGAGCAGCGCTATCGCCCCGGCCCAGATCGCCAGCGCGGCGGCCAGGAGCACGGCCAGGTAGGCGGGCCTGAATTGGGTGTGCGGCAGCGGCGGGGTGTCGTCGTCGATCAGCGCCGGGCCATAGCTTTGCTGGGCCTCGCCGTGGCCGGCGCCGACCCTGAACCGGTCCGGCCAGAGCCTGCCGCCGATGAAGCCGAGGACGCCCGCGGTCAGCACGATGGCCGGAAAGGGCACGTCGAAACCGAAGATGGCGATGAAGGAGGCCGCCGCCAGCGCCCACAGCGGCCTGTTCCGCAGCGCCCGCGAGCCGATGCGCCAGGCCGCGAAGACAACAATCGCCACCACCGCCGGCTTGATGCCGTCGAAGACGCCCCGGACCAAGCCGAGGTCGCCGAAGGCCAGGTAGACGTAGCTCAGCGCCGCCAGGATGCACAGCGAGGGCAGCACGAACAGCGTGCCCGCCACGATGCCGCCCCAGGTGCGGTGCAGCAGCCAGCCGAGGTAGATGGCCAGCTGCTGGGCCTCCGGACCCGGCAGCACCATGCAGTAGTTCAAGGCGTGCAGGAAGCGGCGCTCGGAGATCCAGCGGCGCTTCTCGACCAGCTCCTGGTGCATGATCGCGATCTGCCCGGCGGGGCCGCCAAAGCCGATGAACCCCAGCTTCAGCCAGAAGCGCAACGCCTCCCGCAAGGACGGATGGGCCGGGCGCGGCGGCGCGGGGGTGGCGTCGTTCATGGGGTTTTCTCCTGGCGGCACGGGGCCGTCGGGCAGAGCGGTGGCCGGTGCACAGCGTGCTCGTCTTCAGCCCGTCTCCCGCCGGTCGAAGGACACGCCCTTGACCAGCGCCCACACCGTCTGCCCCGCGGCCAGCCCGAGTGCGGCGGCCGCCTCGCGGGTGATGCGCGCACGCAGGTGGGTCGGCGCAGCGCCGGGGGCGGCGAGGTCGAGCAGCACCTCGGCGTGGGCGCCGGCGGTTTCGGCGTCGATGCGCAGCACCCGCCCCTCGAGCTGGTTGCGGATGCTGACGGCATCCACCCGGTGCAGCGCCAGCGCCACGTCGCGCGCGCGCACGTGCAGGCGCAGCCGCGTGCCCGGCGCGGCGTCTATGTGCGGCAGGACGAGGCGCTGGCCGGCGAGGTCCAGTTCGGTCAGCGCGTACTCGGGCAGTTGGCGCACCAGGGTGGCGTCGAGCAGGGCGCCGGCCTCGAAGCGGCCGGACACCGCCGCCGCCTCCGGCCGCTGCAGGACGGCGTGCACTTCGCCGCGGGCGGTCACGCGCCCGGCGGCGAGGATCAGCACCTCGCCGGCGAGCTGGGCGACTTCCTCCACGGCGTGGGAGACGTAGATCAGCGGAATGCCGAAACGCCCCGGCAGTTGACGGATGTAGGGCAGCAGTTCGGCCCGGCGCTGCGCGTCGAGCGCCGACAGCGGCTCGTCGAGCAGCAGCAGGCGCGGATTGGCCAGCAGCGCGCGGGCGATGGCCACGCGCTGGCGCTCGCCGCCGGACAGGCCGGCGACGCGGCGTTCGAGCAGCGGGGCCAGATCGAGCGCCGCCACCACGCCGTCGAAGCCGGGTCCGCCGGGGCGGGCGCGGGCCTGGGCGTAGCGCAGGTTGCCGGCCACGGAGCGGTGCGCGAACAGCCGCGCGTCCTGGAACACATAGCCGATGCCACGCCGGTGCGGCGGCAGGTTCAGGCCGGCCGCGCTGTCGTGCAGCACCTCGCCATCGAGGGCGATACGTGCCCGCGCCGCTGGCTCCAGCCCGGCCAGTGCGCGCAGCAGGGTGCTCTTGCCGCTGCCGGAGGCGCCCATCACCGCGGTGATGCCGGCCAGCTCCAGCGTCTCGTCGACCGCCAGCGCGAAGCCCGGATGGCGCAGTTCGACGGCGCAGTCGAGCCTCATGCGGCCTGCACCCGGTGGCGGTTGAGCGCATAGACCAGCGCCAGCACGGCAAAGGAGAACGCCAGCAGGCCGGCCGAGAGCCAGTGCGCGGCGGCGAACTCGAGCGTTTCCACGTGCTCGTAGATGGCGATCGACACCACCCGGGTCTGGCCTGGGATGTTGCCGCCCACCATCAGCACCACGCCGAACTCGCCGAGCGTGTGGGCGAAGCCGAGCACCGCGGCGGTCAGATAGCCGCGCGCCGCGAGCGGGCTGGCCACGGTAAAAAAAGCATCGAGTGGCCGCGCGCCCAGCACCGCGGCGGCCTCCAGCGGCGCGCGGCCGACCGCCTCGAAGGCGCCCTGCAGCGGCTGCACCACGAACGGCAGCGAATAGAGCATGGAGGCCAGCACCAGGCCGCTGAAGGAAAAGGTCAGCGTCTGCCCGGTCAGCCCCAGCCAGGCGGCGCCGAGCGGCGCGCCGGGCGCGAACAGCACCAGCAGATAGAAGCCGAGCACCGTCGGCGGCAGCACCAGTGGCAGCGCGGTGACCGCCTCGATCAGGGGCTTCACGCGGGTGCGGGTGTGGGCCAACCACCAGGCCAGCGGCGTGCCGATCAGCAGCAGCAGCGCCACCGTCACCGCCGCCAGGCGCAGCGACAGCCAGACCGGGCCGAGATCGAGCCCGCTCATGGCGCCGGATCCGGCAGGCCGTAGCCGAGCGATCGAATCACTTCGCGGCTGGCCGGGGTCTTCAGATAATCGAGCAGCGCCTGCGCCGCCGGGTTGTCGCGCGCGCGGGCGATCAGGATGGCGTCCTGCTTCAGCGGCGCATGCAGCTCCTGCGGTACTGTCCAGTAGCTGCCGGGTTGCGCGCCGGCGACGACGGACGACAGCGCGACAAAGCCGGCCTGCGCGGCGCCGCTCGCCACCATGGCGTAGACCTGCCCGATGTCCTCGCCGCGCACGATGCGCTCCTGCACGGTGGACCACAGGCCGAGTTTTTCCAGCACCTGCTGCGCGGCCACGCCATAAGGGGCGACGGCCGGGTTGGCGATGGCCAGATGCCGGAACTGCCCGGCGCGCAGATAGGCCGGCCCGTCGCCGATGGCCTGCGGGTCCGGGCTCCACAGCGCCAGCCGCCCGACGGCGTAGGTGAAGCGCGAGGCCGGCACGCCGAGGCCAGTCTCCGCGAGCAGCGCCGGGCGCTCGACGTCGGCCGAGAGCAGCACGGCGAAGGGCGCGCCCTGCCGGATCTGCTGCACGAACTTGCCGGACGAACCCAGCACCACGGTCAGCCGGTGCCCGCTGGCCTGCTCGAAGGCCGGCTCCAGGCGCGCCATGGCGGGGGCGAAGTTGGCGGCCACGGCGGCGGTGACCTCGGCGGCGGTCGCCGTCGCCGACAGCGCCGGCAGGCCGAGGGCGGCCGCGAACAAGAGGCGTTGCATGGCTGGGCTCCAGATCGGCGCGACCGCGCTGCGCCCGGGGCGGAGAACCCGCCCCGGGCAGCGCTGCGGCGTACAGAGGGTGCAATTTACAGGCATTTTCGGGGCCGGGCGCGGGGAGGGTTCACCGGCCCCGGAAGTCGCGGTTTTTCAGAGGCGGTCGAGCAGGCGATTGAGCTCGGAGATGCCGATATAGCCCAGGCCGGCGGCGAAATTCATCATGGCGT
This sequence comes from Pseudomonadota bacterium, assembly GCA_049325095.1. Lineage (GTDB taxonomy): Bacteria > Pseudomonadota > Gammaproteobacteria > Pseudomonadales > Porticoccaceae > JAGPUQ01. The sequence goes on from JBMOPO010000028.1 coordinate 99,369, forward strand.
CGAGGTGGGTGCGGCGGCCGTGGGCGATGCGCATGCTGGTGGCCACCGCGATCACCGAGATCTTGTAGTAGGACAGCACCTGGTAGTAGCGCAGCCGCTCGCGATCGACCGGATTGCCGGAAACCCGTTCGTATTGCTCCAGAAACTCCTCCACGGGCAACAGGCTGCTCGCCAGCAGGGTGCCCTGTTCGTCGGGGCAGCCGAACATCGGCAGGCTGGCCCAGGCCAGGTCGTCGTGGTAATCGCCCAGATAGGCGAGTTCCCAGTCGAAGATGGCGTTGATCCGCAGCCGGTCGTCGTACATGAAATTGCCGCTGCGATAGTCGCCGTGGACCAGTACCGGGCGCTCCACCACCGGCTTGTGGTGGTGCAGCCAGAGCGCGGCCCGCTCCATGACCGGATGGGCGTCGAGGGTGTCTTCGTGCCAGGCCCGCTCCCACAGCCCGAGCGCCCAGTCCACCGCCTGGGTGGTGCCGGCCTGCGGCACCGCGAAGCTGGGCAGGGCGCAGCGCCGCCAGTCGAGGTTGTGGATGTGCGCCAGGATGGCGATGAACTGGTCCCGCAGCGCGGCGCGCAGCTCGGGCGGGAAATACATGCCCACGCCGCTCATCCGGTCCGCCCCCGGCGGCCGCACCGTGCCCTCCAGGAAGCCGGCGATCAGCGCCGGGCGCCCCAGGTCGCGGCCGTCCGGGTCCAGCCAGAGCGCCTCCGGAACCGGGACCTGGCCGCGCATGGCGCGCAGGATCTCCCACTCCCGCTGGCGGTGGGTCTCGACGATGGCCTCGGTGGGATCCATGCGCAGCATCAGGTGCTGCCGGACCGGCTGGGCGGCGCCCGGCGGCTGCCAGTGCAGCCAGAAGCTGAACTGCTCCTTGGAGGCGCCGCCGGAGAGTCGCTCCAGCCCCTCCACGCGGACCCCGGGCTGGCCGGTCCGGGCGGCGAGAAACGCCTGCAGCCGTTGGTCGAGGCCGCTGAAATCCAGCGAGTGCTCGGCGATCTCGATGCGCTTGCGGAGCTTGCGGGTGAATACCTCGTCGATCGCCGGCTCGACCGGAAAGCGCGCCCGCAGGGTCGCGATCCAGTCCTCGGTGGGCCGGTGGCGCAGCGCTGCGGTGGGGGTGCGGTGCCGGATCACGGGGCCCTCCGGGCGCCGAGCAGGCGCTGCAGATTGGACAGGGCGATGTAGCCGAAGCCGCCGAGCAGATTCATCATGGCGTCGAGGTGGGTGCGGCGGCCGTGGGCGGTGCGCAGGCCGGTGGCGACCGCGATCACCACCATCTTGTAGTGGTTGAGGACCTGGAAGTAGAACAGCCGCTCCGGATCCACCGGCAGGCCGCTCAGCTCCCGGTAGCGGGCGAAGAACTCGTCGCGCGGCAGCAGCCCGCAGACCAGCATCCCGCCGCGCTCGTCGGGGCTGCCGAGGATGTCGCTGGCGATGTAGGCGAGGTCCTCGTGATGGTCGCCGATGTGCGCCAGCTCCCAATCCAGCACGGCGTTGATGCGCAGCTCGTCGGTGTACATGAAGTTGCCGCTGCGGTAGTCGCCGTGCACCACCACCGGCCGCTCCACCGGCGGCATGTGCCGCTTCAGCCAGTCCGCGGCATAGTCCATCAGCGGGTGTGACTCCAGGGTGTCCTCGTGCCAGGCCCGCTCCCAGGTGGCCAGCGACCAGAGGTTGCCCTCGATGGTGCCCGGCTGCGGCGGGTCGAAGGCGGAGAGCTCGGCGGCGCGCCAGTCGAAATTGTGGATCCGGGCCAGATGGGCGACGAACTGGTCCTTGAGCCCGGCGCGCAACTCGGGGGCGAAATACATGCCCAGGCCGCTGGCCTTGTTCTCCCCCTCGGGGCGCACGCGGCCTTCCAGGAAACCGGCGATCAGGAACGGATGGCCGAGGTGCTCGCCGCCGGGGTCCACCCAGAACACCTCGGGCACCGGCACCACGCCGCGCATGGCGCGCAGCAGCTGGGCTTCGCGCAGGCGGTGGGTTTCGACGATGGATTCGCTGGGATCCATGCGCAGGATCAGGCGGCGGGTCACGCATTCGCCGCCGGCCGGGCGCCAGCTCAACCGGAAGGTGAACTGCTCCTTGGAGGCGCCGCCGGTCAGCCGTTGCAGGTCGGAGAATTCCAGGTCCTCCTGGCCGGTGACCGCGCGGAGGTAAGCCTCCAGGCGCCCGGCCAGCGCGGCCACGTCGGTGCGATGCTCGCCGGGCCGCGCGCGGTGTTCCAGCTTGCGGGTGAACACCTCGTCGATGGTCCGCTCGACCGGGAAGCGGGCGCGGATCGCGGCGATCCAGTCGGCGGTGGGGGCGGAGCGCAGGCGCTGGGTCGGGGTGCGATCGACCATGGTCAGCCGGCGCCGGGCAGTTGCAGGCGGCCGTCGCGATAGAGCAGCTCGCCGATGTCCGGCACCTGGTCGGCCTGGGCGTCGAAATTCAGCGGTTTCACCCAGGCGCGCTCGCGCACTTCGAGCTCGCGCAGGAAGGGCCGCAGCAGCCCGTCCAGGGCTTTCCGCTGGGCGTCGGGCAGCGCCGGCTGCTGTCGGATCAGGGCGCACAGCAGCTCCTTCATGGATTCGTTGCTGCCGCGCAGGACGTCGTAGCTGTAGAGGTGGGCGTCGCTGCCGGGCGGATCCTCGGCCAGCCGCCGCTGCATGGCGGCCAGGGTTTCGATGACGGCGTCGTCGGTCACCGCGGGCACCGACAGCAGCGCCAGGATGCGCTCCAGCAGGCCCCGGTAGTGGAGATGTTCCAGCAGTTCGTAGTGGAAGACCTTGTCGTGCACCTGTTCGAGAAAGGCGAGCGTGGCGGCGACGATGCCGGCCTGCTCCTGGGCGAAGCGGTCGCTCAGGTTGGGCAGCACCACCTGCTCCATGGTCTTGCGCATCCCCGCCAGGAATTGGGAAATCTCCGGGCCCATGCCGTGTCACCCCCGCGGTTGGAATGGCGGCCCGGCACGCCGCCGCGCCCCGCTCTGCCCGCGGATCATCGCGGCAGCTTGGCGTTGAAGTGTTCCTTGCACAGGTCCTGCACCTCACCCCAGCCGACCACGCCGCCGCGATCCCAGCGCACGAAGGCATGGCTCAGATACATCTGCGGCCAGGGAATCCAGGGGTTGGCGGTGAACGGCGTGCCGGTGAATTCGTGAACCCGGCCGCGCACGTCTTCGACTTCCAGCTCGAAGAACTGGTGCAGGAAGCCGTTGCGGCGCACCTTGCCGCTGCCGCCGCGGATGCCGTACACCCGATCGCCCTCGCGGACGTAGCCGTGGGCGATGGTCGGGTAGACGTCCAGCCGCCGGGGATCGACCAGCCAAATGCAGTGGATGCTCTGGTCGTCGTCGAAGTTGGCATTCATCCAGCAGAAGTTCTTCAGCGACCGCTCGTCGCGCAGCCCCCAGCTGTGATCCATGCTCGCCACGCAGTCGATGGCATGGCGCGTGCCGCGCAGGTTCAGGGTGCCGCGCACCCGGCCGCTCTGGTCCCAGTGGCCGGCGTAGGCGTGGGCGCTGACGGTGTCGCCCTCGAGCTGGGCCCCGGCCAGGGGGTCCATGTCCGGGTCGTGGATGTCGTAGGGCGCCATCAGCCCGGTGTAGATGACGTCGAAGCTCACTCCCTGGCCGCCGTCGAAGCGGATGTGGTAGTCCATCACTGGCCGGGTGCAGCGGATGGCGAGGCCGTTGGCCAGCTCGAAGTCGTCGAGATTGCCCGCCGGCATCGGCAGGTGGACGAAGCAGTCGAAGTAGTTGACCTCGTGGGGCGTGTTGGAGATGCCGTCGACGATGGTCACGCTCGACATCACCGCTCCCAGATTGGGCTTGGCCTGCACATAGGCGCCCACATGGAGGCTGGCCTCGGGCACGTAGAAGCCGAAATAGTTGGTTTCCGCCCAGCTGTAGTGATCGGAACTGGGTGGGTGGAAATACATGTCCTGGTCTTGGATCACAGGTCTCCCCCTCGGGCAATTGCGGCGACCGGGAGGCCGCCAGCGTGCGGTGTTATCGCTGTCATAACCCGCGGGTAAACTAGTCCATGGAGCGATTGGCGGTCAAGCCGGCCGGCCGCGGATTCGGAGGAGGGGCGCGTGGAACGTTTTTTCCGTTTGGGCAGGACCAGCAACTTCCGCCACATGGGCGGCTATGCGGCCGCCGGCGGGCGGCGCACGCGGGCGGATCGGCTGTACCGCTCCGGCTATGTCAATGCGCCGGACGGGGAGGTGGCCGCCGCCTTCGAGCGTCTCGGCATCGCCGTGGTCTACGATTTCCGCAGCCCGGTGGAGCGCGCCAAGCATCCGCTGGCGGCCGGCACCGACGTCGAGGTGGTCGAGCTCGGTATGCTGGTGGCCAGCGTGGAGAATCTCTGGCAGATGCTGCTCGCGGAAGGCCTGACCCCGGCCGGCGCCGAGAAGATCATGGCCGAGCGCTATCGCGAACTGACCCGCGAGGAAGTCCCGGGTTATCGGACCATGTTCCAGCATCTGGCGGAGGGGGACGGCGGCGCCCTGGTGATGTGTTCGTTCGGCAAGGATCGCGCCGGCATCGCCTCGGCGCTCTTGCTGCATGCCCTGGGCGTCCCCACCGAGCAGGTGGAAGCCGATTACCTGCTGTCGGCCGCGGCCTATGCCGACGAGGAGGCGGCGATCGGCAAGTTCGAACAGTTCTTCAATGCCTCGGGTCTGCCGGTCGATCGCGAGATCGTGCTGCCCATTCTCGACGCCCGGCCCCAGTACCTGCGCGTGGCCCTCGACCTGATCGAGACCGAGGCCGGCGGCATGGAGCGGTTCCTGACGCGGGAGATGGGGCTCGACGCCGCGGGGCGGGAGCGGCTGATCGAGCGCTTCACCCAGGCCGGTTGAGGGCCCGGTTCGGCGCCACCGCCGCGGGGGCGGCGCTGGCGCCGGGGGCACCGCCGGCCGGGATCACTCGCCGGCGGGGGCTTCTTCTTCGTCTTCTTCGTCGAGGGGCGGCAGGGGCCCGGTGGTGGCCGCCACCGTATTGTTGTGGCCGGTGCCCTTGCCGGTCAGGTACTCGTGGGTGTGCTCCAGCAGTTCGGAACCCGGCCCCCCGCTCAGGTGCAGCGCCACGCCGCGCACCACGATCCGCTCCGCGGTGGCGCCGAAGTTGACCCTGAGGCTCAGCAGCAGGGCACCGGCAGCGGGGTCGATGGTCTCCGCGAAGGGCGCGGCGCTGTCCACGCAGACGGGGCCGGGGTCGAGCAGATCCGTGCCGTCGTCGAGCAGCACCAGGGCACTGCTCGGAGGATCCTGCACCTGGGCCAGGCGGATCTGGCTGATGAAGCTCGACGCGCTGGAGTACTCGTAGCAGACCCGCACGCCTTCCACCAGATAACCCGGGGGCACCGAGACCGCGGTCTGTACCACCTTGTTGCCGCCGCCTTCGGCGTCCTCGCCCGTGGTGCTGGATTCGACGATCAGGCCCGACAGGCCGCCGCCCACCCCGGAGTTCACGGCGTTGAAGGACACCGAGACGCTGGGGTCACCGGCCAGAAAGCCGAGGTGATCGATCCACAACAATTCGTCCGCCTGGGCCGCCGGCGCGGCCAGTGCCAGCGCCGCCGCCAGTGCGGTGATGCGCAACCCGTTGCAACCTGCGATAGATGGTGACATCTGGAACCTCCCTGGGTGTTGTCGGTTGGTCCGCGCAACATAGCCGGCGTGGCCGCTCCCCCGAAAGGGGCGGTGCGCGGGAGTTTGACGGTGTTCAATGCGCGGCTGCGCGATCCGTCATGGACCCGACATTGCGGCGGCGGCGCCGCTCCCCGGGGCGGCCGTTCAGGCCCGCCACGCCGCCCGCAGCCAGTCGCGAAACCGGGGCGCGGCGATCCCGATCAGTGCTTCGGCCCGGGCCCGGGTGTCCAGGTGGCGGACGGCGGCGGCACCGTATTCGGTGATGAACAGATCGGCGTCGGTGCGCGGCGCGGTGGCCACCGTGCCCTGGGCCAGGGCCGGCACGATGCGCGAGACGGTGCCGCCGGCGGCGGTGGCCGGCAGCGCGATGATCGAGCGGCCGCCGCGGGCGCGCAGCGCGCCGCGGATGAAATCCAGGCCGCCGCCGGTGCCGCTGTGTTGGCGGCCGCCGATCATCTCGGCGTTGATCTGGCCGAACAGATCGACCTCCACCGCCGAGTTGATGGCGACGAAGTTGTCGATGCCGGCCAGTACGCCCTGGTCGTGGGTGTAGTTCACCGGCCGCAGTTGCAGCTCCGGTGTCCGCTGTGCCCAGTCGAGGGTGTCGGCGTCGCCGGTGACGAAGCCGGTGACGATCCGGCCTCGGTCGAGGGCCTTGCGCGCCCCGGTGATCACGCCGCGGCGGGCGAGTGCCGCTATGCCGTGGGCGATCATCCCCGAGTGCACGCCGAGGTCGTTGTGCCCGGCCAGCGCGGCCAGCGCAGCATCCGGAATCGAGCCCACGCCCACCTGCAGGCAGTCGCCGTCGCGCACCCAGCGGGCGATCTCGGCGCCGATGGCGCGGGCGGTGGCGTCGATGGCGGGCGGCGGCTCCAGCGCGGGCGGGCGCTCGACCTCGACGGCGCAGTCGATCTCCTCCAGCCCGATGGTGGGGCAGCCGGGGAGCCTAGGCAGGGCGCGGTTGATCTCGGCCACCACCAGTTTCGCCCGCGCCAGCGCCGCGGGCTGGAAGTCGAGCCGCAGACCGTAGGCGCAGCGGCCGCCGGCGTCCGGCGGCGTGAGCTGGAGCAGAGCGATGTCCGGTTCCAGCGCGCGCTCCAGCCAGTCGTAGATGGCGCGGTACTGCAACGGCACCAGGCCGACCCGGCCCGCGGCATACAGCTCGCGCAGCCCCGGAGTCAGCATGCAGGTCAGCAGGCGCGCGTCGGGATGGAGGTCGGCGAAGGGCGTGGGCCGGGCGCCCGGGAACACGGCGCCCACATAGGTTACGCCGGCGCTCGCCTCCGGCTGCGCGCGCAGCGCCCGGCCGATGGCGCGCGGCTCCGCGGCGCCCCCGGCGACGAACACGGTCATGCCGGGCCGCAACAGTGCGCCGACCTCGGCGGCCTGGATCCAGCGCGGCATGGCGTCGCTCCGGGGCCGCCGCTAGCGGCCGCCGGGGCGGGTCTCCAGGCCGGCGCAGCGATCCGCCCGCCGGTCGCGCGCTTGGCGATACTGCCGGCGCAGGGTGTCCGGGTCGAAACCGAGTTCGGCGACGGGTTGGGTGGTCATGGCCGGGGTCCCGCAAGCCGCAAACTGGAGCGACGACCGAGACTAAAGCAGGTTACCCGCGGGTACAACCTCGGATGTCCGCTGCGCAGCGGGAGCCGGTCCGGGCGCGGTCTTCGGTTTACCGGGCCCGGGCGCGCGACTATACTTTCCCGCCTTCCGGGATCGGCCCGCCGGCGCAGACCATGCTCAGAATCGATCACGAAGCGCTCACCTTCGATGACGTCCTGCTGCTGCCCGGCTACTCCGAGGTGATCCCCCGCGACGTCAGCCTGCAGACCCGCCTCACGCGCGCCATCCGCCTCAACATTCCGCTGGTGTCCGCCGCCATGGATACGGTCACCGAAGCCCGATTGGCGATCGCGCTGGCCCAGGAAGGCGGCATCGGCATCATCCACAAGAGCATGAGCGTCGAACAGCAGGCCCAGGAGGTGCGGGCGGTCAAGAAGTTCGAGAGCGGGGTGGTCAAGGATCCCATCACCATCGAGGCCACCACCCCGATCCGCGATCTGTTGGCGCTGACCCGGGAGCACAACATCTCCGGCGTACCGGTGCTGGCGAACGGCGACCTGGTCGGCATCGTCACCCGCCGCGACGTGCGCTTCGAGACCAATCTCGACGCGCCGGTCGCCAGCGTGATGACCCCGCGCGAGCGCCTGGTGACGGTGCGCGAGGGCGCTGGCGCCGAGGAGGTCAAGCGCCTGCTGCACCGGCACCGGATCGAGAAGGTGCTGGTGGTCAACGACCGCTTCGAGCTGCGCGGGCTGATCACCGTCAAGGACATCGACAAGGCCGAGCGCTATCCCGACTCCTGCAAGGACGAATTCGGCCGGCTGCGGGTGGGAGCCTCGGTGGGCACCAGCGCGGAAACCGACGAGCGGATCGCGGCCCTGATCGCGGCCGGCGTCGACGTGCTGGTGGTGGACACCGCCCACGGACATTCCGCCAACGTGCTGCGCCGGGTGCAGTCGATCAAGCGCCACCATCCCGAGGTACAGGTGATCGGCGGCAACATCGCCACCGCCGAGGCGGCGCTGGCGCTGGCCGACGCCGGCGCCGATGCGGTCAAGGTGGGCATCGGCCCGGGCTCCATCTGCACCACCCGGGTGGTCACCGGGGTCGGCGTCCCCCAGATCAGCGCCATCGCCAATGTGGTGAAGGCGCTGGCGGACCAGGACATCCCGGTCATCGCCGACGGCGGCCTGCGGTTCTCCGGCGACATCGCCAAGGCCATCGCCGCCGGCGCCGACACCGTGATGGTCGGCTCCCTGCTGGCCGGCACCGAGGAGGCGCCGGGCGAGATCGAGCTCTACCAGGGCCGCACCTACAAGGCCTACCGCGGCATGGGTTCGCTGGGCGCCATGGCCCAGACCCAGGGGTCGAGCGACCGTTATTTCCAGGATGCCAGTGTCGGCTCCGACAAGCTGGTGCCGGAGGGCATCGAAGGCCGGGTGCCCTACAAGGGTCCGGTATCCACCATCATCCACCAGCTGATGGGCGGGCTGCGCTCGGCGATGGGCTATACCGGCTGCCGGGACATCGCCGAACTGCGCACCAAGCCGCGCTTCGTGCGGGTGACCGGCGCGGGCGTGCAGGAGAGCCACGTCCACGACGTCGGCATCACCAAAGAGACACCCAATTACCCGGTCGGCGGCCGCTAGCCGACGCGCGGATGCCGTGCGGCGGTCCGGCGGGCCAAGGACCGGGCGACGCTTGCAAGCCCGGCGTTCTATGGTGCAGTTTCCATCCGGCAGGATGTCCCAAGGCTCGGAACTCGATTGAGGGATTCCGGTGCCGGCCTGTACTGCGACGCGGCGAGCCGAGCCGAGGCAGTCATGGATGCGATGGTTCCGCGTCGCCGGAAAGAAACAGCGAGCTGCGCGCGCCCTCGCTGACCACCCTGACCGCCGGATGGCGCAGGCGCCGCTCGGTGGAGATGGCGTAGAAGCGCTCGCGCACTTCGTCGGTGGTGCCGATCAGGACCACGCCGTACTGGCGCACGATGTCGTCCGCCACCGCGCTCGGGCCGGTGAACACGCCCGCGCCGGCCTGGCCGAAGGACTTCATCAGACTGGCATCGTCGAACTCGCCGGCGATCAGCGGCCGGATGTCGTGGCGGTCGAGCCAGTGGTCGATGGCGCCGCGCAGCGCCCCGCGCGGTGCCGGCAGCAGCAGCGGCGCCTCGCGCAGCAGGTCCGGAAACTGCCCCGGATGGCGCTCGCGCAGCACCGGCGCGGCGAAGAAGCTGATCCCGCACTCGCCCAGCAGGTGGCTGAAGGCGCGCAGCTCGAGATTGGCCGCCAGCGCCGTGTCCGCCAGCACCAGATCGAGCCGGTGCAGCGCCAGTTCCGCCACCAGATCCTCTAGCGCGCCTTCCCGGCAGGCGAGCTGCACCGGGCGGTCCAGCGCGAGCGCGGGCGCCAGCAGGCGCTGCACGATGACCTTCGACAGCACGTCCACCACGCCCACCCGAAACGGCAGCGGCCGGTCGAGGCTGCGTCCCGCGACGGCGGCCTGCATTTCCGAGCCCAGCCGGAAAATTTCCTGCGCGTATCCGAACGCCAGGTGCCCGAGCTCGGTGAGCGCGATGCCGCGCCCGGCCGGGGCGAACAGTCGTCCGCCGAGTGTGCGTTCCAGCGCGCGCAACTGGCCGGTGATGGTCTGCGGCGTCAGGAACAGCACCTTGGCCGCGCCGATGACGCTGCCCTCGCGCGCCACGGTCCAGAAGTAGTAGAGGTGGTTGTAGTTGAGGCCGCGCATCCATTTGCTCGGAATTACATTAGGTATGAACCATTAAAAAATCGATTTTTATTGTTATCAAGCTTGTCATAGGCTGCCCCGGCGTCGTTACCTGAAGTCCGAGGTTCGCCATGAAGCGTATCGGTTTGTTCCTGCTCACCAACCTCGCCGTGCTGGCGGTGCTGGCGGTGACCAGCCGCCTGCTCGGGGTGGATCGGTTCCTCACCCAGAACGGCCTCGACCTGCCGGCGCTGTTCGGTTTTGCCGCCGTGTTCGGCATGGGCGGCGCTTTGATCTCCCTTGCCCTGTCGCGCTGGATGGCGGTGCGCAGCACCGGCGCGCGGGTGATCGGCCAGCCGGCTGACGCCACCGAGCGCTGGCTGCTCGACACCGTGGCGCGGCAGGCGCAGATGGCCGGCCTGCCGATGCCGCAGGTGGCGATCTTCGACTCGCCGCAGCCCAACGCCTTCGCCACCGGCCCCAGCCGTTCGCGCGCGCTGGTGGCGGTGTCCAGCGGCCTGCTCGCACAGATGGACCGGCGCCAGATCGAGGCGGTGCTGGCGCACGAGGTCAGCCACATCGCCAATGGCGACATGGTGACGCTGACCCTGATCCAGGGCGTGGTCAACACCTTCGTGATCGCGCTGGCGCGCATCGTCGGCTACGCGGTGGACCGGGCACTGGCCGGCGGGCAGGAGCGCGAGGCGCCCGGCCCCGGCTTCTGGATCACCAGTCTGGTGTGCGAGCTGTTGCTGGGCATCCTGGCCACGATGGTGGTGATGGCCTTCAGCCGCCGGCGCGAGTTTCGCGCCGATGCCGGCGGCGCGCGGCTGGCCGGGCGCGGCGCCATGATCGCGGCGCTCGAGCGTCTGCGCGCCGCGCACGAGCCGCAGGCGCTGCCGGCCTCGCTGAACGCCTTCGGCATCCTGGGCGGCAAGGCCATGGCGCGGCTGTTCATGTCCCACCCGCCGCTCGAAGCGCGCATCGCGGCGCTGCGCGCCGCCCTCTGAGCCACCTTTCCCGATCACCCGGAGGATATCGCCATGCAGTGCCCCAACTGCCAGATCGACCTGCAGATGACCGAGCGCCACGGCGTCGAGATCGACTACTGCCCGCGCTGCCGCGGCGTGTGGCTGGACCGCGGCGAACTGGACAAGATCATCGAGCGCGCCGGCGATGACGACCGTCCGCGAGGGGTGGCCCGGCAGGCGCCGCCTGGGCACGATCGCCGCCCCGGTGAGGACGACTATCGCGGTCGCGATCATCGCCACCCGAAATCGCGCAAGCGCGGCCTGCTCGGCGAACTGTTCGACTTCGACTGAAGCGGGGCGCCGGCCCCCCGCGGCCGGCCCGACGGGTCACCGCGAGCGGGCGGCGCGTGTCCGGCCGCCGGATTTCTGCCTCCCCGAGAACACGACACCGTGATCGAGACAATCGGCAACGGCTGGATGTGGACAGGCTTCATCGCCTTCATCGGCTTGATGGTGGCGATCGACATGCTGCTGCTCGGCAGGCAGGGGGCGCACCGGGTCAGCGCGCGCGAGGCGGGTGTCTGGTCGCTGGTGTGGGTGGCACTCGCGCTGGCCTTCAACGCCGGGCTGTGGTGGTGGCTGGACGGGCAGTACGGGCGGGCCATCGCCAACCAGCGGGCGCTCGAGTTCCTGACCGGCTATCTCGTCGAGAAGGCGCTCGCGGTAGACAACATCTTCGTGTTCGTGATGATCTTCGGCTACTTCGCGGTGCCGGCCGAGTACCAGCGGCGGGTGCTGCTGTACGGCGTGCTGGGCGCGATCGTGATGCGCGCGGCGATGATCCTGGCCGGCGCGGCGCTGATCGCGCACTTCCGCTGGGTGCTGTACCTGTTCGGCGCGCTGCTCGTGGCCACCGGGGTCAAGATGCTGCTGTTCGCCGACCACGCGCCGGATCTCGCGAAAAACCCGGTGCTGCGTTGGCTGCGCGGGCACTTGCGGGTGACCGACGAGTACCACGGCGACCGCTTCATCGTGCGCCGGGATGGGGTGCTGTGGTTCACGCCGCTGTTCCTGGTGCTGGTGATGATCGAGGTCAGCGACCTGGTGTTCGCGGTGGACAGCATTCCGGCCATCTACGCCCTCACGGCCGATCCGTTCATCGTGTTCACCTCGAACCTGTTCGCCATCCTCGGGTTGCGCGCGCTGTACTTTCTACTGGCCGACATGGCGCAGCGCTTTCGCCTGCTCAAGTACGGCGTGGCGCTGGTGCTGGTGTTGATCGGCGCCAAGATGCTGCTCGCCGATGTGTACAAGCTGCCGATCGGCACGGCGCTAGGGCTGGTGGCGCTGATTCTCGCGGCCAGCATGGCGGCGAGCCTGTGGCAGGCGCGCCGTCAGCCGGTTTGAACAGGCCGCTCGGTCCTGCGCGGCGCGGCCCGGCGCAGGCCGGGGCGTGCGGCACCGTGCCGATTCACCTGAGTTCAACGTGTTCGCGCGGGTCAGGGTCGACTCACTGGCCCGGTGTGGTGCAGCGCCGGCGCGCGGGCCAGCTCGGGGTCATCAGCGGGCGTCCCGGTCATCGCTTGGTAGAAATTGAATTCTTGACCCAGCGGGGCGCTGCCATCGTGAGAAGGTGGCCTGCGTCCCGGTAAACGAAGGTGCTGTCCATCGTCCTCGAGCGATTCCGTCCACGGCATTGCACAGGCTAGAATCCGCGGATGCGCGATGGCATTTCACTGGACAGCTTTTCCCGGGCCGCCGTTGTCTCCCGGCTCGATGGATGCCGTCCAGCGGCGCTGTGCCCGGCGGATCTTTGGAGCGGCTCCTCCCGTGCGCTCGTCGGCGCCGAAGCCGCCGCACCTGAAGCCGTCAGGCTCACGGGACAACACTGGCACCGCCCGGAGCGTCGCCGAACTGCGCACCAAGCCGCGCTTCGTGCGGATGACCGGCGCGGGCGCGCTGGAGAGCCGCGTCCACCACCTCGGCATCGGAGACACCCAATTACCCCGGTGGCGGCCGCTAGCCGGCGCGCGGATGCCGTGCGGCGGGCAGGGTGCGACAGGCGGTGGCCAGCCATAACATGCCAGCCATAAAGAGACCCGCAAGCTCCCAGCCCCGACCCCGGACCGCAGGTGATCCGATGTCCGCCGATATCCACGCCGACCGCATCCTGATCCTGGACTTCGGCTCCCAGTACACGCAGCTGATCGCCCGGCGCGTGCGCGAGCTGGGCGTCTACTGCGAGATCCACCCCTGGGACATGGACGAAGCCGCGCTGCGGGCCTTTGCGCCCAAAGGCGTGATCCTCTCCGGCGGGCCGGAGTCGGTCACCGAGGCCGGATCGCCGCGTGCGCCCGAGGTGGTCTGGTCGCTCGGCGTGCCGGTGCTGGGCATCTGCTACGGCATGCAGACCATGGCCGTGCAGCTCGGCGGCGCCGTGGAGCCCGGCGAGGTCAAGGAATTCGGCTACGCCGAGATCCGCGCCCATGGCCACTCGAAGCTGCTGGACGGCATCGAGGACCGCGTCAACGCCGAGGGCCACGGCCTGCTGGATGTGTGGATGAGCCACGGCGATCGCGTCAGCGCGCTGCCCGCGGGCTTCAAACGCATCGCCTCCACCGCCGACGTGCCGCTCGCCGGCATGGCCGACGAGACGCGCGGCTATTACGCCTTCCAGTTTCATCCCGAGGTCACCCATACCCCCCAGGGCAAGCGCATCTACGCCCGCTTCGTGCACGACATCTGCGGCTGCGGCAGCGCCTGGACCCCCGGCAACATCATCGCCGACGCCATCGCCGCGGTGCGCCGGCAGGTGGGTGACGGCAAGGTATTGCTGGGCCTGTCGGGCGGGGTCGATTCCTCCGTGGTCGCGGCGCTGCTGCACCGGGCCATCGGCGACCGGCTCACCTGCGTGTTCGTCGACAACGGCCTGCTGCGCCTGCACGAAGGCGACCAGGTGATGCAGGTGTTCGCGCGCAATCTCGGCGTCAAGGTGATCCGGGTCGATGCCGAGGCGCGCTTTCTGGATGCGCTGCGTGGCGTCGCCGACCCCGAGGCCAAGCGCAAGATCATCGGCCGGTTGTTCATCGAGGTGTTCGACGAGCAGGCCGCGCACATCGAGGGCGTCGATTTCCTCGCCCAGGGCACCATCTACCCGGACGTGATCGAGTCGGCCGGCAGCAAGACCGGCAAGGCGCAGGTCATCAAGAGCCACCACAACGTCGGCGGTCTGCCCGAGCACATGCAGCTCAAACTGGTCGAGCCGCTGCGCGAGCTGTTCAAGGACGAGGTGCGCGCCATCGGCCTGGAGCTGGGCCTGCCCGCCGAGATGGTGCAGCGCCACCCCTTTCCGGGGCCGGGTCTGGGTGTGCGCATCCTGGGCGAGGTCACCAAGGCCGCCGCCGACACCCTGCGCCTGGCCGACCACATCTTCATCGAGGAGCTGCGCCGCGCCGGCTGGTACGACAAGACCAGCCAGGCCTTTGCCGTCTTCCTGCCGGTGAAGAGCGTCGGCGTCACCGGCGACGGCCGCCGCCACGAGCCGGTGGTCGCGCTGCGCGCGGTCGAGACCGTCGACTTCATGACCGCCCGCTGGGCGCACCTGCCCTACGAGCTGCTGGACCTGTGCTCGCGGCGCATCATCAACGAAGTACCCGGCCTCTCGCGCGTGGTCTACGACATCTCCGGCAAGCCGCCGGCGACGATTGAGTGGGAGTGACCGGTACTGGTGGGCAACGGCCGGTACCGGTCAGCATGCCAGGCTGAGTTCTTCAAGGTGTCCCGCAGCCACGCGCTCCTTGGTGTCATGCGTTGGTTGGTAAGGGGTGAGGCCTCGGCGGGGCAAGAATGATTCCGGTCTGGCGCAAGTCGTTCCGCAGTTCACACTGCATGCGAATGCCCTGTCTGAAAACGCGAAGGGACGATGCCCCGCAACGTGCGTCTTGGGGAACTCCACAGCCGGTAGGGTGCAGGGGTTTTGCAGCAACCTCGGTGGCATCGTGAATGCGGGTGTGAGCCCACTTGGTTGTTGCCACCGATGCGCGCGTATATCCTCACCGGGCGGCCCGTTACCATCGCTTCGGGAGTTGGAATCGGAGGAATAACATAATGAATCGCCACCGTGAATACACCGTTGGAACCCCGTCATTCCCGCGCCTGCGGGTATCCCATCGGCTTCTTTCCCCCACTCGCGGCCCGAGCCGGAACCATGATGCGGGCGAGTGGCGTGAGGCTCATCAGTGGAGCGCGGGAGAACCATCCTCGCGGGCGCGGTCCGCAGCAGTACTGGCAACAGGCGTCGTGGTGTTCTCCGCCATCCTCTTTGCGACCCCGGCGGCGCATGCCGCACCGGTCGCCGCTGCGGACCAGGTGCGGGCCACGACGGCCAGCGATGGGCGCATCGCTCCGCGTTTGCAGAACCTCGGCACCTATGCCCGCAAGGCAAGCACCGCCAACCCCCAGGCCCAGACCTATTTCAACCAGGGCCTGGTGCTGGCCTATGCATTCAACCACGCCGAGGCCGTGCGCTCCTTTCGCGAAGCCGCCCGCCTCGATCCCGACTTCGCCATGGCATTCTGGGGCGAGGCGTATGCGCTCGGACCGAACATCAATGCGCCCATGGACCCGGCGGCAGTCCCGCCGGCCTGGACCGCCATCCAGCAGGCGATGGCGAAAAAGGCCGGTGCCACGACGGTCGAGCGCGCGCTGATCGAGGCCATGGCCAAGCGCTACGCGCCCGATCCGAAGGCCGATCGGGCTGCGCTCGATCGTGCCTATGCCGACGCCATGCGCGACCTCGCCCGGCGCCATGCCACCGATGCCGACGTGCTCGCCATTGCGGCGGAGTCGCTCATGGATACCCGGCCCTGGAATTACTGGACCAATGACGGCAACCCGCGGCCCGACACCCTCGACGTGCTCGCTTTCATCGAGCAGGCGATCACCCTTGATCCGAACCACCCGCTGGCGCTTCATCTCCACATCCATGCGCTGGAGGCATCCCGGCAGCCCGAGCGCGCCATTGCCAGCGCGGAGCGCCTGGGCGGGACAGTGCCGGGCGCCGGGCACCTGGTCCACATGCCCTCGCACCTGTTCTTCCGCGTCGGTCGCTATCGGGATGCCATCGACGCCAACCTCCAGGCGGTCGCGGTGGATGAGGACTACATCAGCCAGTGCCGCGCGCAGGGGCTCTACCCCGCCGCCTACTATCCGCACAATATCCACTTCCTGTGGATCGCCTATGCTTTCGAGGGACAGAGCGGCGAGGCCATCAAGGCGGCGCGGGCCGCTGCGGCAAAGCCCCACGGCGAAATGGCGCACCCGCTGCAACAGTTCATCGTCGCCCCGCTCCACACTCTGGTGCGGTTCGCCCGCTGGGACGACATCCTGGCCGAACCCGAGCCGCCCGAGAATCTGAAATTCGTCGCGGCGATCTGGCACTACGCGCGCGGGATGGCGCTGGCCGCCCGGGAGCAACTGGATGCGGCCGAGGCCGAACTGGCGGCCATGCGCACGACGCTGGCCGATCCCGGGTTTCCGGCGGACCTGGTGCTGGTCAACTCGCCGCCCGCACGCATTGCTGAAATCGGCGTCCGCACGCTGGCCGGACAGATCGCCGCGGCGCGCGGAAATCACGACCTGGCGCTGGCTGAACTCTCCACTGCCGTGCGCATCGAGGATTCCCTGACCTACAACGAGCCCCCCGACTGGCCGTTTCCGGCCCGGCATTATCTCGGCGCAGAACTCCTGGCCGCGAGCCGGCCGATCGAGGCCGAAGCGGTCTATCTAGAGGATCTCGCGCGCCACCCGCGCAATGCCTGGAGCCTCCTGGGACTGACGCAGGCATTGGGTGCACAGGGGACAGAAAGGCAGGCCGATTTGCAGGAGGCGGTCGCACGACGCGACGCCCTGTGGCCGCAGGCCGACGTCAAGCTGGCATCGTCGAAATGGTGACGACCCGCTTGACTCGCTTCTGGTCGCGCGCTGAGCACAGGCCGGTGGCATCCAACCAGCTTGTTGAAGAATGTCGCGAGGCGGCCCGATGCGCGCGGCGACCGAGACCTATCTGATAGACAGGCGAGGGAGCGAACACTGCGCAACGAGGCAGATGGCCGCCGTCGCAGTTTTTCAACGAGCTGTTGTATAAAAACCGCAATAACATAAGACCAATTTCCGGAGCAATAACATGCCAAATGCACCAGCAGCATCCGCCAATACGTCAGCGCCCCGTCCGGAGAGGGGCGCGGCTTTGCAGTATGACGCCGTGGTCATCGGCGCCGGCGTTTCCGGCCTGTACCAGCTCTACCGCCTGCGCGAAGCGGGCTTTTCGGTCCTGGGGATCGAAGCCGGCAGCGGTGTCGGCGGCACCTGGTACTGGAACCGCTATCCCGGCGCACGCTTCGATTCCGAAAGTTACACCTACGCCTATTCGTTCTCGGACGAACTGTTGCAGGAGTGGAACTGGAGCGAACATTTTGGGCTCTGTTGAATTTCAAGTGGGTTGCTGGGCATGAGGGTTGACGGCGCCGAAGTCGAGTTTGCCGGCGATCAGGAAGATGACGGTGCGGATGGTGTCGAAGCGCGTGAAGCCGCGAGCGCGGC
>JBMOPO010000029.1:0-7575 GCA_049325095.1 Pseudomonadota bacterium
CTCGATCCGCGACCGGCCATCACTGGCCGGGCTGAGGGCTTGAAAAATTCACCAGCTCTCAAGGCTGGATCCAGATCAGCGCCGCCATGCGCCCGGTGACGCCGTGGCGGCGATGGGAGTAGAAGCGCCGCGGGTCCTCCAGGGTGCACAGGTCGCCGCCGTGGATGGATCCCGCCGGAACCCCGGCCGCGACCAGTTGGGCGCGGGCGATGCCCGGGAGGTCGGCGCGCCAGTGCCCGGGCCGGGCGGCGGGCCGAAACCAGGGGTCGGCGCCGGCGAAGGCGGCGCGCACCTCCTCGCCCACCTCGTAGCAGGCGCCGCAGATGGCCGGCCCCAGCCAGGCGAGCCAGCGCCCGGGCGGCAGCGCCAGCGCGGCGAGCGCGCGCGGGATGATGCCGGCGGCGAGCCCGCGCCAGCCGCCGTGCAGCGCGGCCACCAGGCTGCCGTCGCGATCGCAGAGCAGGATCGGCAGGCAGTCGGCGCTCTGTACCGCGCACACTACGCCGGGGCGCCGGGTCCAACTGGCGTCGCCGCGGCGCTCGCGGCCATCGCCCTCGGCGGCGACCAGGTCGGTGCCGTGCACCTGGTGCAGCCACTGGGGCACTCCGGGCAGCCCCAGTTCGCGCGCCAGCAGCGCCCGGTTGGCGGCCACCGCGGCCGGCGCGTCGCCCACCCGCTCAGCCAGATTGAAGGACGCCCAGGGGCCCTGGCTGTGGCCGCCGAGCCGGGTGGTGCAGGCGGCCCGCACCCGGGCCGGGGCGGGCCACTGCGGGCGGAGGAAGGATTCAGCCGCCATCGCCGGCCAGGGCCGCCAGCAGGGCGGCGAAATCCGCCGGCAGGGGCGCCTCCCAGGACATTTCCTCGCCGCTGCCCGGATGGCGCAGCGCCAGGCGGGCGGCGTGCAGCGCCTGGCGGCGGAAGCCACGCAGCGCGGCCTCGGTCGCGGCGCCGGCCCCGGCGGGGATCTGCAACCGGCCGCCGTAGACGGGATCGCCCACCAGCGGATGCCCGAGGTGCGCCAGGTGCACCCGGATCTGGTGGGTGCGGCCGGTCTCCAGGCTGACCCGCAGCAGGGTGTGGGCCGGGAACCGGCGCAGGATTCGATAGTGGGAGACGGCCTCGCGGCCGCCGCGCACCACCGCCATGCGGGTGCGTGCGCTCGGGTGGCGTCCGATGGGCGCGGTCACGGTGCCGCCGCCGATCACCCGGCCGCGGACCAGGGCGTCGTACTCGCGGCGCACGCTGCGCGCGCGCAGTTGCGCGACCAGGCTGGTGTGCGCGCGCAGGGTCTTGGCCACCACCAGCAGGCCGGTAGTGTCCTTGTCGAGCCGGTGGACGATGCCGGCGCGGGGCAGGGCGCGCAGCGCCGGGCAGTGCAGCAGCAGGCCGTTGAGCAGGGTGCGGTCGCGGTTGCCGGCCGCCGGGTGCACCACCACGCCGGCCGGCTTGTCGACCACCAGCAGTTCGGCGTCCTCGTGGACCAGGCGGAAGGGGACCGCCTGCCGCTCCCAGTCCCCGGCCGCCTCCACCCGGGCGTCGAGCTCCAGCCATTCGCCGCCCAGCACCAGATCCCGGCGCCGCCGCCGGCCGCCGTCGACCAGCAGCGCGCCGGCCTCGATCCAGGCCTGCAGCCGGGCGCGGGAGAAGTCGGCCCACAGCGCCGCGGCGGCCTGGTCGAGCCGGCTGCCGCCCAGAGCTGACGGGATCTGCGCGCGGCGGCGCACGGTTTGGGTGGCCATGGGCGGTCGGTTTTGGCCGGGTCGGCGACTGTGGTTAAATGACCGCCTTTTTAGCAGGGCTCGCGGGGACGCTCAATGCCGCGGGAGTGGACCACCATGCGACTGTTGGCGATCGGTTTGTGCCTGGGCCTGCTGTGCGGCTGCGCCTGGATGGATTCCGCGGAGGATGAACGCAAGGAGGCGGAGGAGCGCACCAAGGATTTCACCGAGAAGGATTTCTACGACGCCATCCAGGCCGAGCTGACCGCCCGCAACTGGACCAAGGCGATCGAGAACCTGGAGGCGCTGGAGGCCCGCTTTCCGTTCGGCACCTATGCCGAGCAGGCACAACTGGAGCTGATCTACGCCTATCACCAGAGCCTCAACCACGAGGCGGCGATCGCCGCCGCCGACCGCTTCATCCGCCTCCATCCGCGCCATCCCAATGTCGATTACGCCTACTACGTGAAGGGCATGTCGCTGCTCGCCTCGGGCCGCGGCCTGTTCGAGCAGTATCTGCCGCGCGATGCGAGCAAGCGCGATCCCGGCGCCGCCCGCCAGGCGTTCAACGCCTTCAGCGAGCTGCTCAATGCCTTTCCCGACAGCAGCTACGCGCCGGATGCCCGCCAGCACATGGTCTATCTGCGCAACCTGCTGGCCCGGCAGGAAATCCACGCCGCCAACTATTATTTCAAGCGCGGCGCCTACCTGGCGGCGACCAACCGGGGCCGCTACGTGGTGGAGAACTACCAGCAGACCCCGGCGGTGGCCGACGCCCTGGCGGTGATGGCACAGGGCTATCACCTGCTGGGCCTGCCGGAGCTGGCCGACCACGCGGCGCGCACCCTGGCGCTCAACTACCCCGATCATCCGGCGCTGGACGCGCAGGGCAATTTCCGCTATCAGGACGACGTGCTGGACCGGGATTCGTGGTGGCACAAGTTGACCCTGGGGCGCTTCACCCCCGAGCGGCCGCCCCACTTCGATTCCCGGCCCGAGTATGGCGCCGACGGCGACCGGGGTGCGCCGCAACCGCAGGAGAACGAGCCGCCCCGGCGGCGATCCTGGCTGAACTGGCTGACCTTCGGGCTGCTGGGTTGACCGGCCGGGGCTGCCGGTCACCGCCCGCCCGCCGGGGCCCACTGCCGCAGGATATCCAGGTGCTGGATCTGTCGAACAATCTGATCCGCAAGATCGGCCTGCTGTACCGCTACATGATGCGGGCCATCGACATCGAGATGGCCGCGCTCGACATCGGCGCCGGCCGCTTCTCCTATCTGTTCATGCTCTACATCCGCGAGGGGCTGACCCAGCAGGAGATGGCCTGCCGCCTCCAGGCGGACAAGGCCGCGGTGGCGCGCACCCTGGCGCAGATGGAGCGGCAGGGCTTCGTGGCGCGCCGCCCCGACGCCAGCGACCGGCGGATCACCCGGGTCTATCTCACCGACCGTTCCCGGGCGCTGCGCGGCGCCCTGGAGGAAGCGGTGCAGAAGGTCCTGACGCACCTGCGCGGCGATCTGGCCGCCGCGGAGGTGCAGCAACTCGAAGCGCAGCTCGGCGCCATGCTGGGGCGGCTCGACGACCACTACCAGGTGGGCCAGAAGGGCGGCCGCCCTTCGGCCTGAGGCCGCTCAGGCCGCGGAGACCGCCGCGGGTTCCGAGCGCCGCAGGCAGCGGCTGCCGGCCACCAGGGCAACCACCACGGCACCGTAGAACAGCAACTGCATGCCGGAGGGCTCGGCCTCGTAGCCGATCAGGGTGCCGAGCAGGGTGCCGGCCACGGAATCGTTGCGCAGCAGCCAGCCGGTGTCCCACAGGTAGCCCAGCGACGGCAGATAATCGGCCTGGATCAGGTATTTGGCCGCCTGTCCCGCCATGCCCGCGGCGAGCAGGGTGAGCAGCGCGCCGGACACTGCGAACAACTGCCGGGAGGGAATGCCGAGCAGGCCGGCGTAGAGCGCCGCGCCCGCCAGGGCGCCGAGCGCCACCCCGGCCGCGGAGCCGGCGAACAGGGCGGTCGCACCGGAACCGCCGGCGGCGATACCGTGCAGGAACAGCACCACTTCGGAGCCTTCGCGCAGCACCGCAAGGCCCACCAGGGCGGCGAGGATGCGCGGTGGCCGCTCGCCGGCGCGCACTGCGCGGGCGGCGGCATCGGCGGCGCGGGCCAGTTGCCGGCCATGCCGGGACATCCACAGGATATGGCTGCCCAGCAGTGCCACCACGATCAGCAGCACCAGGGCGTTGAACAGCTCCTGCCCCATCCCCGAGGCCAGCCCGGCGATCGCATCGGCGCCCAGCGCCACCAGCGCCGCACCGGCGATGCCGCCGCCGATGCCCAGCGCCACCATCAGCCCGCGGCCGGACAGGCCCCGGGTGGCGGCACAGACGACGCCCACCACCAGGGCGGCTTCCAGCACCTCGCGAAAGACGATGATCAGCGCGCTCAACATGGCCGGCTCCGGTTCACTCGGCGATCAACACGCCCTGCGCGGTCTCCTGGTGGAACTCGCCGAAAAACCGGTAGCTGCCGGGTTTCAGCGGGCCGACGGGAATCTTCGCGCTACGCCGGCCGGAGATGACCTTCTCGCGGTGCAGGTCGTGGCTTTCGAACTCCTCCGGGGTGGCGTCCTGGTTGTCGACCACCAGCACCAGCTTGGCCGCCGCCGGCACCCGCACTTCCGCCGGTTCGAAGCGGTGGTCCTTGATCAGGATGTGGATTTCCGGCACCTCGGCCGCGCCGGCCGGGGCCGCCAGCAGCAGGATCGCCATC
The DNA here is from genome assembly GCA_049325095.1 of Pseudomonadota bacterium. Classification (GTDB taxonomy): domain Bacteria; phylum Pseudomonadota; class Gammaproteobacteria; order Pseudomonadales; family Porticoccaceae; genus JAGPUQ01. The sequence goes on from JBMOPO010000029.1 coordinate 4,492, forward strand.
GCCAGTCTGCGCATCGCCACCTCCAATCCACCTGGGGATAGATGCTAATGGTTATCAACTGGGTAAGTAAATGGGTCGGGCGATCGCGGCGGATCAGAGCGCAACCCGGATCCGCTCGCGCATCGTCACCGCCTTGGCCCTGGCCGCCGCGATGTCCGCCGCCCGCGCCAGGCACACCCCCATGCGGCGCCGGCCCCGGACCTCGGGCTTGCCGAACAGCCGCAGTTGGGTGTCGGGTTCGGCCAGCGCCGCCTCCAGGCCCGAGAAGCGCACCTGGTCGGAGTCGCCCTCCACCAGCAGTGCCGCGGATGCGGAGGGCCCGTGCTGCACGATGGCGGGGATGGGCAGGCCGAGGATGGCCCGCACGTGGAGGGCGAATTGCGACAGGTCCTGGGAGATCATGGTCACCATGCCGGTGTCGTGGGGGCGCGGCGACACCTCGCTGAAGATCACCTCGTCGCCGCGCACGAACAGCTCGACGCCGAACAATCCCCAGCCGCCGAGTTCCGCGGTGACCCGCTCGGCGATGTCCCGCGCCCGCGCCAGCGCCGGCGCCGACATCGGCTGCGGCTGCCAGGATTCGCGGTAGTCGCCGTCTTCCTGACGGTGGCCGATGGGCGCGCAGAAGGCGGTGCCGCCGGCGTGGCGCACGGTCAGCAGGGTGATCTCGTAGTCGAATTCGACGAATCCCTCGACGATCACCCGGCCCGCCCCGGCGCGGCCGCCGGCCTGCGCGTAGGCCCAGGCCGGTGCGAGTTCCTCGGCGCGGCGCACCAGGCTCTGGCCCTTGCCCGAGGAACTCATGATGGGTTTCACCACGCAGGGCAGGCCGATCGCGGCCACCGCGGCCTGAAACTCGGCCTCGGTGCCCGCGAACCCGTAGGGCGAGGTGGGCAGCCCCAGGGTCTCGGCGGCCAGGCGGCGGATGCCCTCGCGGTTCATGGTGAGCTGCGCGGCGCGGGCGGTGGGCACCACCAAGTAGCCCTCGGCCTCCAGTTCCACCAGGGTGTCGGTGGCGATGGCCTCGATCTCCGGCACGATGTAGTGCGGCCGCTCCCGTTCGATGGCCGCGCGCAGGGCGGCGCCGTCGAGCATCGACAGGACCTGGGAGCGGTGGGCGACCTGCATGGCCGGCGCCTGGGCGTAGCGATCCAGGGCGATGACCTCGCAGCCCAGGCGCTGCAGTTCGATGGCGACCTCCTTGCCCAGTTCGCCGGCGCCGCACAGCAGCACCCGGGTCGCGGTGGCGGAGAGGGGAGTCCCCAGGGTAGTCATGCGGCCGCATCCTTCCGATCGGAACAGGGGCCCATTATAGGAGCGCGCCCGGGTTGCGGCGGCCCAACCGGGCCCGATCAACTGCTAGAATCGGCCGCCCGATTATTTTCCGGAACATGAAACCCGAACTGCTCTCCCCCGCCGGCAGCCACAAGAGCATGCGCTACGCGTTCGCGTACGGCGCCGATGCGGTCTACGCCGGCCAGCCGCGCTACAGCCTGCGGGTGCGCAACAACGAGTTCAACCACCTGGAGATCATGGCCGAGGCCATCGCCGAGGCGCACCGGGGCGGCCGCCGGTTCTACGTGGCCAGCAACATCTCGCCGCACAACAACAAGGTGCGCACCTATCTGCGCGACATGGAACCGGTGGTCGCGATGGGGCCGGACGCCCTGATCATGGCCGATCCCGGCTTGATCATGCTGGTGCGCGAGCGCTGGCCGGAACTGCCGGTGCATCTGTCGGTACAGGCCAATGCGGTGAACTACGCGGCGGTGCGCTTCTGGCACCGGCAGGGCATCTCCCGGGTGATCCTGTCCCGGGAGCTGGCGCTGGAGGAGATCGCCGAGATCCGCGACCAATGCCCGGAGATGGAACTGGAAGTGTTCGTCCACGGCGCATTGTGTATCGCCTATTCCGGCCGCTGCCTGCTGTCGGGGTACATGAATCACCGCGACCCCAACCAGGGCGCCTGCACCAACGCCTGCCGCTGGAAATACCAGGCCCACGCGGCGGTGCAGACCGAGACCGGCGACATCCTGCCCCAGGGGCCGGGCAGTTGGGCGCCGGACACCGCCCCTGCCGGGGAACAGCCGCTGGTGTTGCTGCAGGAGGCCAGCCGGCCCGGCGAACTGATGCCGGCCTACGAGGACGAGCACGGCACCTACATCATGAACTCCAAGGATCTGCGCGCCGTGCAGCACGTCCCCGAGCTGGTGCGCATGGGCATCCACTCGCTGAAGATCGAGGGCCGCACCAAGTCCCACTACTATGTGGCGCGCACCGCGCAGACCTACCGCCGGGCCATCGACGAGGCGGTCGCCGGGGCGCCCTTCGACCCGGGCCTGATGCGCGAGCTCGACCACCTCGCCAACCGCGGCTACACCGAGGGCTTCTACCGCCGCCATGTCCCCGAGGCCTACCAGAACTACGACCAGGGCAGTTCGGCCAACACCCAGCAGCAGTTCGTGGGCGAGGTCAGCGAGCTCGACGCCGGGCGCGGCTGGCTCACGGTGGAGGTCAAGAACCGCTTCGCGATCGGCGACCGGCTGGAGCTGATCACCCCGGCGGGCAACCTGGGGTTCCGGCTCGAACGCCTGGAAAACCTGCGCGGCGAGGCGCTCGAGGCCGCGCCGGGCTCCGGCCACCGGGTGCGCATCCCGCTGGCCATGCCGGGGCTCGGCGCGCGCGACGCCGGGTTCGCGCTGCTGATGTGCCATCGCTGAGCGCCGGTGAATTTTTCAGGCGTTCGGCCCGGCCGGGGACAGTCGGTCGCGGATCGAGCACGCCGGTGCTCGATCCACGGGAGCCGGCCGGGGCCGGTACCTGACTTGGGAGAGAAGCGATGCACAGGGCGCGCATCGCTTCGCCGAGGCTGAGCGCGGATTCCCGGCCATGGCCAAGCTGATCCTGGCGATCGCCGCCGCCTACCTGCTGTGGTACGGCTGGCGGCAGAGCGGGCGCCTGCGCCGCCTGCCGCCGGAGCGCCGCCGGGCGCTGCTCTGGCGCGGGTTCTGCGTGGCGCTGTTCGTGGTCGCCCTGGCCCTGGTGCTCACCGGGCGCGCGCACTGGATCACCGCGGCGCTCGCG
>JBMOPO010000030.1:0-6901 GCA_049325095.1 Pseudomonadota bacterium
GCCGCCGGCGGCGGTGTCCGCCGGTGCGACCGGCTCCGGCTCGGCGGCGCGGGGAAGGCCGACGCCGAGATCCCGCAGCAACTGGTTGGCCTGCTGCACCACCTCCGGCAATGCCCGCAGCAGGGTGGCCTCGCCGGCCCGCAGCAGCACCTGGCGCGCCTCCGGGACCAGACCGACGGCCGCGATCTCCTGGGCCAGCGCGGTGACCAGGAACTCCGGCGCCAGGGGAATCTCGCGCGGGCCCGGACGGACACCGATCAGCGTTTCCAGGCGGGCGGACAATTCGGCCAGCGGCTGCTGGATGGCCGCCGCGGCACTCGCCGCCATGGCATCGGCCAGGATCATGTCGGCGAGTTCGTGGTCGTCCATCAGCCGCAGCGCCGCCGGCTGCGCCGCGGTCGCGGCCGCCGCGGCATCGTGCCCGCGCAGCGCCCGAAACGCCAGATCCACGCGGCCGGCGAAGCCCTCGGCGAGCGAGCGACGGGCGGCGTGCCAGATCCGCAGCGCATCCATGCGCCGGCTCTGACCCGCGGGATCGGCGGCGGCCTCGACCAGGGCGAACAGTTCGTCGTTGACCCGCGCCTGCCAGTCGCCCATGCCCCGGGCGACCAACTGGCGGCCGCGCTCGCGCAGCATGCGCAGCGCGGCATCCGCGCTCACCGGCATCGGGCAGCCCCCCTCGGGCAAGGCCTCAAAATGGCTCGCTCAACAAAAGAAAACCACTCGATAAATCATGCGGTTGTATTGCACTCTGAAGCTGGCGCCTCAGGCTGTCAAGTCCGTCGAGGCATCCCCGGAACAGCGCCCGAGCCGGCGCGATGCCCCGCGGCGGCGCGCAAACCCTATAATCGGCGGCCCGGTCTCACCCGGATATCCGCCATGGAACTCGAGCCCGCCCTGCAAGCCGACCTCGCGCGCCTGGTCGACCAGGCACTGGCGGAAGATGTCGGCGCCGGCGACATCACCGCGCAACTGATCCCGGCCGGCACCAGGGCCCGGGCGCGGATCATCACCCGCGAGCCCGGGGTGCTGTGCGGCAGCCCCTGGGCGCAGGCGGTATTCACCCGCCTCGACCCCGGGGTGCGCGTGCACTGGCTGGCCGCCGAGGGCGACGATCTGCGCGCCGACCAGGTATTGTGCGAACTCGAGGGTGACGCCCGCGCCCTGCTCACCGGCGAACGCACCGCGCTCAACCTGCTCCAGACCCTGTCGGGCACCGCCACGGCGGCGCGGCGCTACCGGGATCTGGCCGCCGGCACCGGGGTCACCGTGCTCGACACCCGCAAGACCATCCCCGGGCTGCGCCTGGCGCAGAAGTACGCGGTGCGCGTCGGCGGCTGCCGCAATCACCGGCTGGGATTGCACGACGCCTTTCTGATCAAGGAAAACCATATCGCCGCCTGCGGCGGCATCGCGCCCGCCATCGCCGCCGCGCGCAGGGTGGCGCCGGACAAGCCGGTGGAAATCGAAGTAGAGAATCTCGACCAATGCCGGCAGGCGCTCGACGCCGGGGTGGAACGCATCCTGCTCGACAACTTCGGCACCGAGGCCATCCGCGCCGCGGTGGCGCTGCGCGGCCAGCGCCGCACCGAACTCGAGGTGTCGGGCAATATCGACGAGCACACCCTGCCCGCATTCGCAGCCGCCGGGGTCGACTTCCTGTCCACCGGCGCCCTGACCAAGCACCTGCGCGCCCTCGATCTGTCGTTCCGGTTGCTGGCGAGCGGCGCCCGCGAGGGCGCGTAGGGCGGACGTAGGGCGGATAAGCGAAGCGCATCCGCCATCGCCCCGGGCGCCGGGCGGGCACCACCCGGGCATCAGTCGATGCCCAGCTTCTTGAGCTTGTAGCGGATCTGCCGAAAGCTGATGCCGAGCCGCTCGGCGGCGGCGGTGCGGTTCCAGCGCGTCGCCGCCAGGGTGCGCTCCAGCACCGCCCGCTCGACGTTCTCCAGCCAGGCGTCCAGGCTGCCGGCGGCGACGATCTCGGCGTCGCTGGGCAGCGCTGCGCCGGCCTCTCCGGCCGGCACGGGCGCGACCTGCGCGGGGGAGCGTGACGCGGCGGCATCGGCGGGCATCAAGCGCAGGTCGTGGACCTCTATGCGCTGGCGCTCACACAGGGTGAAGGCGCGCTCCAGGATGTTTTCCAGCTCGCGCACGTTGCCGGGAAAGTCGTACTGCTCCAGCACCGCCAGGGCGGCGGCGCTGAGTACCGGGGGCTCGACCCCGACCTCCGCCCCGAGCTTCCTGAGGAAGTGATCGGCCAGCGCGGGGATGTCCTCGGCGTGGTCGCGCAGCGGCGGCACCGTGATCTCGATGACGTGGATCCGGTAGTAGAGGTCCTGGCGGAAACGGCCGGCGGCGACGTCCTGTTCGAGGTCGCGGTGGGTGGCGCTGAGCACCCGGACATCGACCGGGATTTCGACGCTGCCGCCGACCCGGCGAATGCTCTTTTCCTGGATCGCGCGCAGCAGCTTGACCTGCATGGTGAGCGGCAGGTCGGCGATCTCGTCGAGAAACAGGGTGCCGCCCTCGGCCACCTCGAACAGCCCCCGCTTGTCCTGATGGGCGCCGGTGAAGCTGCCCTTGATGTGGCCGAAGAACTCGCTCTCCATGAGTTCGGCGGGAATGGCACCGCAGTTGACCGGCACGAACGCCCCGTCGGCGCGGGCGCCGCCGCTGTGGATGGCGCGGGCCACGATCTCCTTGCCGCTGCCCGACGGCCCGCGGATGCAGACCGGCGCCTGGCTGCGCGCGACCCGGGCGATCTGGCGGCGCAGGTACTGGATCGGCGCGGATTCGCCGATGAAATCCTGGACCGGGCCGGCGTCGGCCGCCGGGCGCGCGCCGTTCAGCTTCAGGGCGCTCTGGATCAGGGTGCGCAGCCTGGGCAACTGGATGGGCTTGGAGACGAAGTCGAAGGCGCCGCGCTGCAGCGCCTGGACCGCGATCTCGGTGCTGCCGTAGGCGGTGATCATGGCCACCGGCAGTTCCGGATACCTGAGCTGGACATGGTCGATCAGCTCCAGGCCGTCGCCGTCCGGCAGCCGCATGTCGGTGAGGCAGACGTCGAAGGAATCCTGCCGGAGCGCTTCCATGCCCTCGCGCAGGCTGGCCGCGGCGGTGACGCGCAGGTCGAGCTGGCTCAGGGTGATGGCGAGCAGTTCGCGGATATCGGGTTCGTCGTCGATGACCAGCGCTTTGCGCATGTTCGGTTCCCTGCTTCCCGGGTTGAAGTCCGTTCGCCGCCGTCCTCAGCGGACTTTTTTGGTCGGTTCGAGATGCCGCCCCGGGTGCGCAAAGCCGATCCGGAAACAGGCTCCCTCCCGGGCGTCCGGGGCGGCCGCCGGCTCCGGCGGCCGGTACTCCAGGGTGGCGCGGTTCATTTCACAGAGTTCCCGCGAAATATACAAGCCGAGCCCGGTGCCCTGGTGGGAGGTGGTGAAAAACGGCTCGAACAACCGCTCGCGCTGTTCCGGCGCGACGCCGGCGCCGCGATCGCGGACTTCCAGCCAGGGGCGACCGCTCACGGGATCGATCCCGGATTGCAGCCGGGCCCAGCGCGCGCCGCAGTGCTCGGCGCTGTGGCGCAGGGCGTTGTCCAGCAGGTTGGTCAGGATCTGGCGCAGGTGCGAGGGATCGAATTCCACGGTCACCTCGGCGTCGGCGGCGACCACCTCCAGGGCGGCGTCGGTACCCGGCTGGGCGTGAAAATCACCGGTGAATTCGCGCAGCCAGGGATGCAGCGCGAAGCGCGCCACCTCGGCCGGCCGCTGGCGGGAGAGTTGCAGCACGTTTTCGACGATGTCGTTGATCCGGCCGGTGTGGGTCACGACCATGTCGGCGAGCCGGCCGGCCTGGGTGTCCGGGGCGCAGGCTTCGCGCAACAACTGGGCGGCATGGCTGACCGCACCCAGCGGGTTGCGGATTTCGTGGGCGATGCCCGCGGTCAGCTTGCCCAGGGAGGCGAGCTTGAGCTGTTGCGCCCGGTGCGCCTGGGCGCGGTTGTCTTCGAGAAAGATCAGCGCGCGGGCGGCGTCGTCCTGGTCGAGTCGGGTGAAGCTGGGCTGGATTTCATTGCCGGCGGCGCTGAACACCGGGGGTTGCAGCCAGGGATAGATCTTCCAGCGCTGGTAGAGGCGATGGAGCTCCGGAACCAGGCTGAGCGGCTGCCGGGGCACCAGGGGCCGCTGCGGCCGGTGACCGCCGAGCAGGCCCACCGCGGCCTGGTTGATGAGTTGGATCTCCCCCGACCGGTCGACCACCACCAGGCCGGTGCGCATGCGCTGGACGATGAGCGCGTTGAGCTGCTCCAGGCGGGCGGTCTCGTGCTCCTGCAACGCCTGCTGGCGCCGGGCATCGCGCAGCCGGGCGTTGAGCTGGCTGACGCCGACCGCCACCGCGAACAGCAGCGCGCCCAGCAGACCGGCGGCGAACAGATTGGGCTCGCCGCCGCGCGCTCCCTGGGAGGTTTCCTGGGTGAGCAGGGTGAGGCTGGCCAGGGCGGCCAGCGCCAGCGCGAGCCGCGCCGGCAGGATCGCCGCCGCGCAGGCGATGGCGATGGTCATCGGCAGTGCGGAGCCGCTGGCGATGCCGCCGCCCGCGGCGGTGATCATGCCCAGGGCGGCGATGTCGACCAGCGCGTGGGCGAAAAACTCCCGTTCGCCGAGCGCGAAGCCGCGGCCCAGCGCGTGCATTGCGAGCAGCGCCGAACCCGCGGCGAACAGATAGGCGCCGGTGGCATACATCCCCGGGTGCAGGGCGTCGAACAGATCCCGGGCCGCGCCGCTCAGCAGCAGCGTCAGAAACAGCAGCGCGAAGACGATCCGGTACAGGACATAGAGCCGGACCGCGCCGATCAGCGGCGCGCTGTGATCGCCTGTGCGGCTTGCCACTGCACCTCCCGCCGGTTTTGCGAGCGATCGGATTTTAGTCGAGAATGGCCGCTCGCCCGCAGTCTGCGGTTTCCGTTTCATGAACCGGCTCACCATTGCGCTGGCGCAGATCAACCCCCTGGTCGGCGATCTGCCCGGCAACGCGCGACAGATCATCGACGCTGTGGCCACCGCGCGCGACACCCTGGGTGCGCAGATCCTGGTGTTTCCCGAACTCGCGCTGATCGGCTATCCGCCCGAGGATCTGCTGTTGCGGCCGGCCCTGCAGGCCCGCGTCGAGCGCGCGCTCGCCGAGGTGATGGCGGCCTGCCGGGGGATCGTCGCGGTGCTGGGCTATCCCTGGCGCGAGGGCGAGCGGCTCTACAACGCCGCCGGCGTGATCCGCGACGGCGAGCTGATCGCGCGCTACTACAAGCAGTGCCTGCCCAACTATCAGGTGTTCGACGAGCAGCGCTATTTCGTGGCGGGCGACACCCCCTGCGTCGTCGAGCTGCACGGCGTGCGCACCGCGATCACCATCTGCGAGGATGTCTGGCGGCCCGAGCCCATGGCGGCGGCGGCCGGTGCCGGCGCGCGGCTGATGCTCAATCTCAACGCCTCGCCCTTTCACCGGGGCAAGCAGGAGCGCCGCCAGGCGGTGCTGGCCGCGCGCGCCCGCGAGGGCCGGATGCCCATCGTCTACGTCAACCAGGTCGGCGGTCAGGACGAACTGATCTTCGACGGCGGCTCGCTGCTGGTCGATGCCGGCGGCGCGGTCTGCTTGCAGGCGCCGCAGTTCGAGACCGGCGTCTTCCCGGCGGTGATCGAAGTCGCCGGCGGCCACGTTGAAGTCGCCCGCCAGCAGGTGACGCCGGCCCTGGAGCCGCTGGCCTCGGTATACCGGGCGCTGGTGCTGGGCGTGCGCGACTATGTGCGCAAGAACGGCTTCCGGGGCGTGGTGCTCGGCCTTTCCGGCGGCATCGATTCGGCGCTCACCCTGGCGATCGCGGTGGATGCCCTGGGCGCCGGGCAGGTCGAGGCGGTGATGCTGCCCTATCGCTACACCTCGGAACTCAGCCGCAACCTGGCGCGTGACGAAGCGGAACGGCTGGGGGTGCGATACCGGACCATCGACATCGCGCCCGTGGTGGACGCCAGCATGGCCGCACTGGCCGAGGAGTTCGCCGGTCTCGCCGCCGACAAGACCGAGGAGAACCTCCAGGCCCGCGCCCGCGGCATGCTGCTGATGGCGATCTCCAACAAGAAGGGCAGCCTGGTGCTCACCACCGGCAACAAGAGCGAGATGGCGGTCGGCTACGCCACGCTCTACGGCGACATGGCCGGCGGCCTCGACGTGCTCAAGGACGTGCCCAAGGTGACGGTGTTCGAACTGGCCCGCTACCGCAACGGGATCTCGCCGGTGATCCCGGAGGCGGTCATCACCCGGCCGCCCTCGGCCGAACTGGCGCCCGGCCAGAAGGACGAGGACTCACTGCCGCCCTATCCGGTGCTGGATCGCATCCTCGAACTCTATGTCGAACAGGACGCCAGCGCGGCGGACATCATCGCCCAGGGTTTTGCGGCGGAGGATGTCCACCGGGTGCTGCGCATGGTCGATCTCAACGAATACAAGCGCCGCCAGGCCCCGGTCGGGTTGCGGGTCAGCCAGCGCGCCTTCGGCCGCGACCGCCGTTACCCGATCACCAACGGTTGGCGGCCGGGGGATTGAGCTTTTGTCGGATGCGCCGGCCTCACGGCCGTCTTATCCGACCTACGGGCTTGTCCGACCTGCGAAAATCGCGGAAATGCGTGGGTGCCGGCGGTTGCGTCGGATGCGCCGGCCTCACGGCCGTCTTATCCGACCTACGGGCTTATCCGACCTGCGAAAACGCGCTGCCGCTGGCCTAGGGAAGGTCTGAACAATCCGCGCCGCGAACTGGTCGGGAGCTTGCGAACATGAACGACCTCCGGAATCCGTTCAGTGGTTGAGAAATCTTCTCATGGTGGGTCGCCGAGGCGCCCGGGAGCCC
>JBMOPO010000031.1:0-6584 GCA_049325095.1 Pseudomonadota bacterium
CCGGCCCCTCGCGGCCGGGCTCCGGAGCCGGCGCCCAGCGACACCGAGGTGCAGCATGGCAACCCTGAGAGTGATGACCTGGAACCTCGAGAACCTGTTTGCGCCGGACCGCGACGACGGGCCGGCCGAAGCGCGATTCCGGCGCAAGCTGGGCGCCCTCGCGACCCTGATCGACGGGGTGCGCCCCCACCTCCTGGCGCTCCAGGAAGTGGGGCCCGAGGATGCCCTCGGCCGGCTGCAGGCCGCATTGGGTCACGCCATGCCCCACGCGGCGGCCGGGATACCCGACGACCGGGGGATCCGCGTGGCCTTGCTGTCGACCGAGGAGTTCACCGACATCCGCCACCTGCAGGCCTTCCCCGCGCAGGTGCGCCCGGTGCAGGTCCGGGATCCGGTGTTCGACGACCCGGCCACCGCGGGCGACGAAGCGCTCACCGCCCGGATGGGCCGGGGCGGCCTGGAGGCGGGCATCACCCTGGGCGGGATCCCGGTCAGGATCCTCACCGCCCACTTCAAGTCCAAGCTCATCGGTTACGAGCGCCGGCCGGGTCTGGTGCGCGGCCACCCGTTCCAGCCCAACGATGAGGGGGAGCGTTGCCGCTACGCGGCCTATGCGCTGTCTCGCCGGACCGGCGAGGCGCTCACGATCCGGCAGCGGCTCAACGAAATCCTGGCCGGCACCGGACGCGACACCGCGGTGATCTTTTGCGGCGATCTCAACGACGGCGTCGACGCCGCTACCACGCAGATCCTGCAGGGTCCTCCGGGTTCGGAAATCGCGACCGAGGGATTCTCGCGCGCCGACCAGGGCGACGGATTTCGCATGTGGAATCTGGCGCCGCTGCTGCCCGAGGTCGACGGCGGCCCGGCCTACACCCGGGTGTACCGGGGGCGCCGGGAACTGATCGACCACATCTTCGCGAGTCGCGCCCTGGTCGATCCCGGCAATCTGCCGCGGGTGCAGACCCTCGCCGCCTCGCCGCTGCCCAGCATCGGCGACGACCCCCGGGCGCGCGCCGCCGAGCCGGCCTCGGACCATGCGGCGGTGGTCGCCGAATTCACCCTCGGCGGGGCGGGATGATCGACCCGGGCGCAGCTTCCCGCCCGGGCGACGGCGCCCGGCGGTCGCGATGCGGCGCCGGTCGCGCACCGGGAAGCCCCGGCGAGCCGCGCTGCGCCGCCGGTCGGGCGCGGCCCCCGCAACCGGGGTCCCGGCCTCTCCGGCGCGCATCCCGTGCCAGCCCGGATAGCTCACCGATGTTCGTCGCGAGACGGTTCAAGGGCGGGTCATGGGCGGCTTTTGCGACCGAGAAGCGCGCAGGCATAGTTGACACTATGTCGAGCGGTTCGACCGAGCAAAAGCCGGTCAGGGCGGGTCATTGGGCCGTCGCAGTAGGAGATCGGTGAGCTATCCGGGCTAAAATCGGCCGCCGAACGGCGCCGGAGGAGAGCGATCATGGGAGCGACGGCCAGATGGGCCCAAACCTTGCTGCTGGGCGGCTGCGCGGCCCTGGCCGGCGGCGCGCAGGGCGCCAGCCTCACCCTGGAGCCCGGCCTCTGGGAGGCCTCCTGGACGATCGACAACGCCCTCACCGGCCAGCAGCACACGGAAACCCGCAGAGAGTGCATCCGCACCCGCGAATTCAACCCCCGCGAACTGCTGCGCCAGACCCAGGGCTGCCGGGTGCTCAGTGAGAACCAGCAGGGCAACCGCGTGCGCTTTTCCCTGGAGTGCACCGTCGAGGGCGGCGCCAAGACCCAGGTCGACGGCGACTTCCAATCCCAGGGCACCAGCGGCAGCGGCAAGCTGCGCACCCGGATGCGGGTCGGCGAGATGACCCTGAACCTGGACACCAGGGTCGCCACCCGGCGCATCGGCCCCTGTCCGGCCGCCGACAACTCCTGAACCCCAGCCCATGTCCAGCGGGCCGGAACCGGAGATTCCCGACCGCCGCCCGACACCGATCTGGCACGCGCTGACCGCCGCCGAGACGCTGGCCCGGCTGGACAGCCACCCGGAGCAGGGTCTCGGCAGCGCGGCAGCCGCGGCCCGGCTGGCGGAGTCGGGCCCCAACCGCCTGCCGGCGCCGCGGCGGCGGTCCGCGGCGCTGCGGCTGGCGCTGCAGTTCCACAATCCGCTGATCCATGTGCTGCTCGCCGCCGGCGCCATCACCCTGGCGCTGGACGACTATCTCGACGCCGGGGTGATCCTCGGCGTGGTGCTGATCAACGCCGCCATCGGCTTCGTCCAGGAGGGCCGCGCCGAGCGGGCCCTGGAGGCGGTGCGCGCCCTGCTCGCCAGCCGCGCCACCGCGATCCGCGACGGCCGGCGCCAGGTGCTGGACGCCGCCGAACTGGTGCCCGGCGATCTGGTGCTGCTCGAACCCGGCGACCGGGTGCCGGCCGATCTCCGGCTGTTGGCGACCCGCGACCTGCACCTGGACGAAGCGGCGCTGACCGGCGAATCCCTGCCCGTCAACAAGACCGCCGAGCCGGTGGCTGCGGCCGCGGCCGTCGGCGACCGCCGCTGCCTGGCCCACGCCGGCACCCTGGTGACCCGCGGCCAGGGCCGGGGCCTAGTGGTCACCACCGGCGCCGCCACCGAAATCGGCCGCATCGGCGCCCTGGTCGCCGCGGTGGGCGATCTGGCGACGCCCCTGACCCGGCGGCTCGATGGCTTCGCGCGCCGCATCACCGGCCTGATCCTGGTCGCCGGCGCCCTGGTGTTCGGCTACGGCCACTATGTCCGCGGGCTGCCGCTGCTCGACACCTTCCTGGTGGTGGTGGGACTCGCGGTGGCCGCCATTCCCGAGGGCCTGCCGGCGATCGTCACCATCACCCTGGCGATCGGCACCCGCGCCATGGCCAGGCGCCACGCCGTGGTGCGGCGGCTGCCGGCGGTGGAGGCGCTGGGTTCAGTGACCCTGATCTGTTCGGACAAGACCGGTACATTGACCCGCAATCAGATGACCGTGGTGCAGGTGCTGCTGGCCGGGCGCGAGCTCGCCGTCAGCGGCGCCGGCTATGCGCCCGAGGGCGGCTTCGAGGCGGCCGGGCGCCCCGTCGATCCGGCAGCGGATGACGAATTGCGCGCGCTGGCACGCTGCGCCCTGCTGTGCAACGACGCCCGCCTGCACCGGGACCCGGACACCGGCGACTGGCAACTGGCCGGAGATCCCACCGAGGGCGCCCTGCTCACCCTGGCGCTCAAGTGCGGCCTGGACCCCGCCGCCGAGCAGCGCGACCACCCGCGGCTGGACGCCATCCCCTTCGCCGCCGAGCGCCGCTTCATGGCCACCCTGCACCACGACCACAAGGGCGGCAGCTTCGTACTCCTCAAGGGCGCGCCGGAGACCGTGCTGGCGCTGTGCAGCCGGGGCCCCGGCGGCAGCGCGCTCGACCCGGCGGCCTGGGAGGAGCGCATGGCGGCGGTCGCGGCGATGGGCGCGCGCCTGCTGGCGCTGGCGCGCCTTGACCTCGAGGATGCACCGGCGCAGTTGGCCTTCGACGCCATCCGGCCGGGCTTCACCCTGCTCGGCGCGGTGGCGATGCTGGATCCGCCGCGCCCGGAGGCGATCGCCGCGGTCGCCGAATGCCGGCGCGCCGGGATCCGCACCCTGATGATCACCGGCGACCACGCCGTCACCGCCGCCGCGCTCGGCGCCCGCCTGGGATTACGCGCCGAGCAGCCGCTGACCGGGCCGGAGATCGAGACGCTCGACGACGCGGCGCTGGCGGCCCGGGTGGCGACCACGGATGTCATCGCCCGCGCCAGCCCCGAGCACAAGCTGCGCCTGGTGCGCACCCTGCAGCGCCAGGGCGAGCTGGTGGCCATGACCGGCGACGGCGTCAACGACGCCCCGGCGCTGAAGGCCGCCGACATCGGCGTGGCCATGGGCCGGCGCGGCACCGACGCCGCGCGCGAGGCCGCCGACCTGGTGCTCACCGACGACAATTTCGCCACCCTGGCCGCCGCGGTGCGCCAGGGGCGCACGGTGTTCGACAACATCCGCAAGTCGCTGCTCTTCATCCTGCCCACCAACGGCGGCGAGGCGGGCGCAATCCTGCTCGCCCTGTTCGCCGGCCTGGTGCTGCCGATCACCCCCGTGCAGATCCTGTGGATCAACCTGGTCACCACCGTGACCCTGGACCTGGCGCTGGCCTTCGAACCCACCGAAGCGGACGTCATGCGCCGGCCGCCGCGGCCGCCGCGCGAACCCCTCATCACCCGCGAATTGCTCGGCCGCATCCTCTACGTCAGCCTGCTGATGATGGGCGCCACCTTCGCCATCTTCGAATGGCAACTGGCGCGCAGCGGCGATCTGGCCAGCGCGCGCACCGCGGCGGTGAACATGCTGGCGTTCGGCGAACTGGCCTATCTGTTCGCCATGCGCCGGTTCGACACCGGGCACTTCTGGGCGGGATTGTTCGCCGGCAACCGGGTGGCGCTGGGCGCGGCCGCCGCGCTGGTGCTGCTGCAACTGGGCTTCACCCATCTGCCGCTCGCCCAGACGCTGTTCCACACCCGCCCGCTGGATGTCACCTGCTGGCTGGCGCTGGTTGGGCTCGCCGCCGCCCTGTTCCTCGCCGCGGCGGCGCCGCTGCTGGTGCGGCGTCGCCGGGCCTGAACGGGGTGTGGCGGCTGTTCGGCGCCGACCCACCGTGAAAGCAGGTCAGGTTCATATCCGGCCTGGGCACCAAGGCGCCGCGCTCGAGCGATGGAGTCGAGCGGCTCGAAGGCTGACCTCAGCAACCGGCGCCCACAGAATTCAGTACAGACCCGGGCGAGCCGGACCACCCGCCCTTACCCGATTAGCTGCCCTGGTACACATCGCGTCGGTGACCCACCTTGACAATCACCACAACCAACTCCTCATCTTTGATTTCGTAGAGGATCCGGTAAACGCCTTGTCGGATTCGATACTTCATCTTGCCCAGACAGTTTTTCCGCCTTTGGAGGTCGGGGTGCCCTGGCGAGTGACTCGATGCGCCTGAGGATTCTCGCCACCTCTTTCTTGGGAATACGCCGCAGATCCCTGGCAACGGACTGCCTGACGCTGACCTCAAAGCTTGCCATGGGCTTTCAGGTCGTTCAGTAACTCCTCATAGGTCATGATTGGTTCAGCCGCTCGCTCATCAAAGCGGCGAGATCCTTTTGATCCTCTCGCAGCGCTTGGACTTGCCGGGATTTAGTGGACACCTGGTTTTAAGCTGCACTTTGCAGCGGAACATGGTTTCTTTCGAACTCCAGCGGGCTGACGTAATCGAGGGACGAATGTCTGCGCTGGCGATTGTAGAACACTTCGATGTACTCGAAGATTCCGCTGGTCGCTTGAGCTCGTGTACGGAACAGCGTTTCGCGGACAAATTCGACCTTCAATGTCGCAAAGAAGCTCTCGACGACGGCGTTGTCCCAACAGTCACCCTTGCGACTCATGCTGCAGATGGCTCCATGTGCTTTCAGGACCTTCTGATAGGCGTTGGCAGCATACTGGCTGCCGCGGTCCGTGTGGTGAATCAGCCCAGGTCCGGGCACCCGCGCTTTGAGCGCCATATGCAGGGCTCGCAAGGTCAAAGCCTGGTCGATACGGTGGCTGGTGGCCCAGCCCACGACACGCCGCGAGTACAGGTCGAGGATGACCGCCAGGTACAGCCAGCCTTCCATCGTCCAGAGGAAGGTGATGTCGCCGACCCAGGCTACATTCGGTTGTTGCGTCGTGAACCGGCGCTCCAGGACATTGGGCGCCACCGGGTGGCTGTGATTGGAGTCGGTGGTGTTGCGAAACCGCCCGCCACGCTTGCCCCGCAGCCCGTTCTCACGCATCAGGCGGGCCACACGATCCCGGCCCACCGTGTGTCCCTGGGCCACCAACCCCCGAAGTACCCGAGGGCTTCCGTAGCTGCCCCGAGAAGCGCGATGCGCCGACTTGATGTCCACCACCAGTGCCCGGTCCGAACGCGAACGAGCGCTCTCCGGGCGCTTGCTCCATGCGTAGAAGCCCGAGGTCGACACATTCAATATCCGCCACAGGAGCGTCACCGGGTAGTTGGCCTTCTCCGCCGCGATGAATCGAAATCTCACATCGATTCCTTGGCAAAGAAGGCCGTCGCTTTTTTTAGGATTTCGCGCTCCATCCGCAGCTGGCTATTCTCGCGACGCAGCTGCGCGAGCTCCTGGCGCTCGGCCGTGGTCAAGACCTTTGCGTCACCGCGGCCCGCGTCCACCTCGCTTTGCGAGACCCATCTGCGGACTGCTGATTCGGGCAATCCCAGATCCCGGCACACCGCCGTAATCCCCTTTCCACCATCACAAATCAGGCCAACCACCTCGGCCTTGTACTCTGGCGTGAATGAACGTCTCTTTCTTGTCATGGGTCACCTCTCCAGGGCATTGTCGCCCTATCTGAGGTGTCCACCAATCCCCGGCAAGTCCACGCGCGTCGTGCGGTCGTCGGTGTGCGCTAGGGAAGGTCTGAACAATCCGCGCCGCGAACTGGTCGGGAGCTTGCGAACATGAACGACCTCCGGAATCCGTTCAGTGGTTGAGAAATCTTCTCATGGTGGGTCGCCGAGGCGCCCGGGAG